>JAJCYM010000037.1 GCA_029262895.1 Roseivirga sp. | reverse complement strand
GACAGATGTGAACGGCTGTACCTTCACTTTTCCAGAGGAAGAGATTCGGGAGAAGTTCCCCACTGTATATTTACCCAATGCGATCAGCCCTAATGGAGATGGAAAGAACGACACCTTTGTCGCAGTTTATGACTGCTCTGCGGATATTCAAATGAAGATATTTTCCAAATGGGGGGAGGTCATATTTTATTCCAATGATCTGACTAAGGGCTGGGATGGCACACACAGAGGTAAGGAAGTGCCTGAAGGTACCTATGCCTATGTTGTAAGTTACACTGCCAGTCCAAATGGGCGCCCGTTTACTGAGGTGGTACGCGGTACAGTGAGGCTTTTCAGGTGATAAACTACTTAATAAATTTATTATAACTATTTGATTATAATTGAATTATGATAGTAATAGAGAGGCTATTATTTAATCCAATATCTCATCGAGAACATCAAAGGCTTCTTCAGTATCTCCAACAAATCTATTGAGGATTTCTCCTTCAGGACTAAGAATGAATTTAGTTGGGAACCCTGCTACGTTTAGTTTAAGCACAAGGTCATCTGTGCCATTATCAGAGAGTATCTGTGCCCAATCATAACCCTTAGGTTCGACAAACTTTATAATTTTCTCCATGGTGTCACCATTGTTAACACCTAGTATCACCAGTTTATCAGCGTACTTTTCTTTATATGCCTTAACCTTTGGCATTTCAGCAATGCATGGGGCACACCATGTTCCCCAAAAGTCAATCAAGACGTATTTACCTCTCAGGTCATTTAATTCGAAAGTCTCGCCATCCATAGTGGCCTCAGTCACGAAATTTGGCATCACCTTACCGACTTTTGTTGATTCAATGCCATCTACGCGGAGTGCCACGGCTTGGTAGAAAGGATAATTGGCCAGGTTTTTATCTAAAGACTTAAAGACCTCTATCGCTTTTTCCTGATCAATTTGACTCCTGACCATCATGTCTGACAAATACCAGGCAGCAGCTTCGGAGTTGGGGTTGGATGACACAAACTCATGTTTCATCTCGATTACCCGCTCATCAAGCTTAGCCATCGATTCCTTCAATGATGGAATGGAAGGGTCAGACTCATCTAACTTGTTAATTTGCAGCTGAGTATTTACCGACTTATTTAGTAGAGGGAATATTTGGCTATTAAGGCTGGCAAGGTCGTCATTGGCCTTTGTGCCGGTGGGGTAGGCATTGATGAAGTCAGTGACCTCTCCTTTGAATTCAATGTTATCGCCTGGGCTTGCTAAAAATGCAAATTGAGAAGACTTGGCAGGGTAGTATCCACGCTCAGTTCTTTTGATGGTACTTTCCACATTTGGCCAAAAAATAACAAAAGTAGGTTCATCAATTTTGGCAGTATAGCTGAACTTACCATCCTTCACAAAGATGGAGTCACTAACCCTCTTGCCCGCGGCATCTCGATAGCTGCGGGACATAAATTCTGTGTCCAGGCCTTTAATGTTACCGGTAACTGTAAAGCTATCCGGTGCCTCAGTCGATACTGGATTACAACTGTAGCAGAGTGCTAAAAGAACAAATGGGATACTGAGTTTTAGTATTGAAGGCTTCATAATGAGATTGGCTAATTGTACAAAGAAGCTAAAATTTCCGCAAACACGCCATTGGAAGAGCAATTGTCAATTAAAGCGGAAGTAAATACCAAGTCATCAGATTATAGCTATGGACCTTCTGGCATCATTTCACCATTGAAATTGTAAGAAATCTCTAAGCAGCTGTAATGTTTCCTCTGTTCATGTGTATATAGGTTAACAATGGAGTCAAAACAGTTTGAGGCACGCCTTTTTCCATTTAAACCTCGCTTGATTCGATATGCTCAAAGCCTGCTGAAAGACAATGATCAGGCTCAGGATATTGTTCAGGAGGTTTATCTGAAACTATGGTCTATTAGAGATAACCTTGATAGTCAAAAGAACTTGGAGGCCTTGATGATGAAGGTTACCAAGCATTTGAGCTTAAATGCAATAAGGAAAACTCAGAAGCAAAGGGAGTTCACTCCAATTGAAGGGGGTAAAGAATTGACTCCATTTGATCACCTGGTTTTTGAAGATACGAGAGAACGAATTGCGTATTTAATCAACCTGTTGCCTGAAGTTCAAAGAGAACTGATTCATTTGAAAGACCTCGAAGGGTTTGGGCAAGATGAGATATCGATGATCACCGGATACGATAAGAATTATATCAGGGTGAATCTCTCAAGAGCCAGAAAACGACTAAGAAGCATGTATAATCAACTTATTGCAAATGAAGAAACAAGAAGAAATTAAGTCGCTTCTCGAGGACTTTCTCGAAGTTAACCTGCAAGAAGATGAGGAGCAGAGGTTGAAGGCTCATTTTGCTCAAAAGGGAAAGTCGGATGATCCTTTTTTCGAAGAGTATTTCGACTATCTCCGCCACTACGAAGAGCAAAAGGAAAAACCGTTAAGAGTTGATTCACATTCGATACAACGATTTTTAAAGATTTCAACTTTTGCCTGGTATCGGTCGGCAGCTGCATTGCTTCTTATAATAATCGGGTTTGCGGCTGGTTGGTATTTTTCCACTGGAACTTCCAAAACCAGTAATACTGAAATCGAATTACTCAGTGATGATCTTGATGATTTAAGAAAGGAACTGGTCATGATGCGAATAGACATGCCAATGGCAAGTGATCGAATCCAGGCGGTTCAATATGCCGAGTCCCTGGCTTCAGAAGACGATCAAATGATCAATGTGTTAGGCGAAGTATTGATCTCAGATGACGATATAAATGTGAGGCTTGCAGCGGCATATGCGCTGTTTGGTTTTGCCGACAATTCAGTGGCTCGACAAAAACTGATTTTGGCAATTGATCATAAGTCTCAGGAAGCCCTAGTACAGCTCTCACTTATTAATATGATGCTCTCCCTAAGAGAAAAATCAGCGATTTCCAACATACGTAGAGCATTGTTGAACGAGGCTATTCCTGAAGAAGAGCAGGTGAAAATTGAAACTAAACTGACAGAATGGTTATGAAGAATACAACACTATACATGGTGTCCTTGATTTGTTGCTGGATAATTACTTCAGGTCCGCTCAAGGCACAAAATATGCACACCGTTGACCTTGAGGGGGGACTACCGAAACTAATCAATATTAAGGATGTACCAGGGCACGTCCTGGTGAAAGGAGGAACGGCCAATAAAATAGAGATTACAGTTCAAGGCTTTAAGCCAGATAAGGAAACTTCTGGCCTTCAGCCGTTGTACGCATCTGGCAAGAATACTGGACTGGGTCTGGCTGTAGAAGAGAACAATGATGAGATCACTATTTCCGGTATTACCGGCAAGGGAAATCAACAGTATACCATCATTGTTCCTGAGTCAGTACCACTTAAAATGATTTGGAATGGGGAGCATTTCTTTGGAAAGGTCCGAATCGAAAATCATCGATCTGACCTTGAGATAAAACGGGTTAATGGAGAAGTGACCCTCACAGATGTCACAGGTCCTTTATCTCTTTATACCATGGATGCTGTACTTGAAGTGGCATTTACAGATTCTGGGCATAAAGGGCCTGTATCTATCAGTACCTTTCACAGCGACATTAAGCTTAAACTGCCGTCAACAGCAGCGATTGATCTTAAAATGAGGTCGGGTAAAGGAGAATTATTCTCGGCATTTGAAATTGAAGATAAATCATTCGAAAAAGAGGAAAAAGACGATTGTGTGGATTGTGTTCCCAGAGTGATGAGAGGGAAGCTAAATGGTGGCGGTATACAATTCACACTGACCAGCTATGCTGGAAACATCTACTTGATTAAAAATGATTAATATGAGAGATTTACACTTTAGAAGACTGGTCATTGGTATATGTCTAGTGTTCTGTTTCGGCCTTCAGAGCCTCTCTGCACAAGGGGAGCAGCTCAATAACGAAGATTTTGAAAACCCAGAGGCACTGGCTGCCTTGTTAGACAAGGTAATTCCCAGCGATATGATTGAATCAGGTATACCTGGATTAGCCATATCCATTGTCAAAGATGGAAAACCAATTATATCAAAGGCCTATGGAGTGGCCAATCTGGATTCCGAATCTACTGTTTCATTCGATCAAACCATCTTCAGAATCGGATCAATCACAAAAGTATTTACAGGGATTGGTCTGATGCAATTGATCGATAAAGGTCTTGTCTCGATGGATGATGATATAAATAAATACCTTCCGGAAAGCCTCCGCATCAATGATCATTTTAAAGACCCAGTCCGAATATGGCACCTCTTGTCACATACTGCGGGTTTCGATCAGATTCTAGCTGGCAGAGTATTTGAAACGCGTGAAGAGCGTCAAAACCTTGAAGAAGCATTGGTTGATAAATTGATAAGGGTACGCCCATCGGGATTGGTGACATGTTACGATACTTATGGTATGATGGTGGCAGGATTAATTATTGAGAGGGTATCGGGAACAAGCTATGCTTCCTATGTACAGGATAATATTTTCAAGCCCTTGGGAATGAGTGATTCTTATGTAGAGGTTGATGATGCGGCCAGAAATAATCTTGCCCTGGGATATAGAAAATCAGATGATGGAATGGAAGCACAAAACTACGAATGGTACAGTTCTTTACCTGCATCTTCCATCGATGCTACTACCTCTGATATGGAGAAGTTTATGATCGCTGTTCTCAAGATGAACAAAGGCGCTGCAGGGGAGGTATTATCCGAAAAGAATGAGAAGAAGTTGTTAAAGACCACTTTTACCAATCATCCGGGCTTTCCGGGTTATGCCAACACCTTTTGGGAGCAATATTTCAGAGGAATAAGGACAGTAGGGCATGGAGGAGTAATGCAAGGCTACCAGAGTAATATGGTACTAATCCCATCGCATAACATCGGGATTTATATGGTATATAATTTGGAGAATGAACGGGCGAATTTGAGAGAGGTAGTTGTAAACAAGATGATGGAGCGTTGGTTTCCCAATTATGAAATTAATCCCCCCGAGACGAGTGATGCCTTTCAGGTAGAAACGAAATCTCTCGAAGGAGTTTATGCTAGTAACCTCTATTGTCACACTTGTTATGAAGGTGAAGGATATGGGCGAAGTATTTTCCCCATCCGCTCTGAAGGACCAGGAAAAATTAGTTTCTGGGGAAGTACGTTTTATGCCGAATCACCAACCAACTTTGTCAGTACTTCTGGGAAGACGAAAATAGTATTCAAGAAAAACGATAGAGGTGAGGTTCGGTATCTACTGCTAAACTCAACGAATTATGTTTACGAAAAACTCGGACAACCGCTGATCGATGAAGTGTTGGGCTTTAAATACCCTTCCGATACAGTAGCACCAATTCAGGCAATGACTTATCGAGGAATGAATGACTTGCCAAAGGCGATTGAATCATATGAAGGTATAGTCAAATTGCGCCCAAATGATGCGGTAGCCTACTATTATCTGGGTTATTCTTATCGCGGGAACAAACAATCAAAAGAAGCGGTGCGTGCCTTGGAACGGTCTTTTGATCTGGGCAAATGGAGACCTTATAGTGCAGGTACTATTGCAGATATTTATTTAAACGATCTTGAAAATCAGGACAAGGCTCTAGAGTGGATAAAAACCGCGATGAAAGAAGGAATGTCTAAGGAGGACGCACTAAGGAATCCGGCATACAAGGATTTAAGGCAAAAGATCAAGGCAATAGGGGGTGATTAAAATATAGCGACTTGCTGGAGTCACTTATCCTCTTGCCTTAGCGTCTCGATAACTGCGAGACGTAAACTCTGTGTCCAAGCCCTTGATATTATCGGTGACTGTGAAGCAATCCGGTGCTTCGGTAGATACTGGATTACAACCCTAGGGTAGTAACCTCCCGTGCAATGGAGGTGTTGTCGAATTCCCTAATCACAAAGTTGCTTCTGATATAACCATTAAAACCTTAGGCAAATACAGATCACATATAGGTGCGATGTTCCTGGAGTATTTAAAAGATTAATTTAGTTGCTTGATTAGCTTTATGGTTACGATGGGCGTTCGTTCATGTTTGTTAATCCGGGCAGACCCATGGGGATGGGCTTGATTGAATTCCTATTTTAAATAACCCTAGTTACTCACTGACCATTCTTTAAATATGGAACTTACACCTAACCAGGCAATAAGAGAGTCTTGGAACTCGTCAAGAAAAATTGCTTTCCGGTTCTTTCTATTGTTCTTTTTACTTCAAATTATTCCTTTCCCTTTGTTAGATGTGTTGTTGGGACTCAATTTGATTATAAATAGTGATTTTATATTCACGATTGTCCGTTCCATAAGTGCTGGTCACACAGCATTCATTGACTCGATAGCCTTATGGGTTGGTCATAATCTCTTAGGCATTGAAGAGATTAATACTGCTTTTGGAAGCATAGATGCCAATATTATTTGGTTACGCTATTTTGGATCTATTTTACTTGCTGTAACTGGTTGTTTGATCTGGTCGATTTTTGATCGCAGGAGGAAAAGCTACTATATACTTCAAAAATGGCTAATCCTATTTTTAAGTTACTACTGGGCCACTACAATGCTCAGCTACGGGGTTATTAAACTAGCCCTATCTCAAATGCCAGAGGGAAGGAGTCTGGAGGAGCTAGATAATATAATAGGAAGGTACTCCCGTATGTCGCTCTATTGGATGTCTGTGGGTGCTTCAGATTTTTACCAGCGATTTGCCGGTTTTATGGAAATTATTCCGGCCCTGTTGTTACTTTTCAGTCGCACACGAATGATGGGCTCATTGATTGCTGTGGCAGTTGCGGGTCACGTTTTTATAATTAACATAGGCTATAACATAGGAGTTAAGAGCTTTTCTGCCGTGCTACTGTTAGTTGCCGTTTACCTGTTAATCTCTCATTCAAAGAGATTATGGTCCTTTTTTGTTTTGAACAGAGTAACTACCCCCGAAGCCTATTCATCTTTTTTTACGAGCAAAATAAAGAACCAAATTTTGATTGGTTTTCTACTACTGTTCCTTATATCCTACGTGCATAGAAGGTACAGCTCCTTAAATAGCCCAGTATACATCGACTATGCCTATAAGGTCACTCCATATCTACAGGGGATATATGAGGTGAAGACCTTCGTGAAGAACAGTGATACTTTACCACCACTGCTTACCGATACCTATCGATGGCATAAAATGTATATTGAAAAACCTGAGAAAATGAGTTTGCGTACGACTTATGGTCAAATTAAGCGCTATGCATTTAAACCCGATTCTCTAAAGCAAAAGGTGAGTATTTCTGCCGAAAACGACAGTGTGAAGTATGAACTTGACTACCAACAGTTAGACTCCAAAGACCTGATCATACATGGCAATCTGGAAGGAGACTCCATATACGTTTATCTTAATTATGTGAATAAAAATGATTACCTCTTGGCGAGGGAGCCTTTTAAATGGGTACATCAAAATCAACCTTCTATATATGATGACCCCAAACCGAAGTCGACCAAGGAAGAGGAGAAGTGATCCTATGAGGATATTATGAAGACAGCCGGACTTGTTTTGCCTTGACCCGAGAGGTCGGTTCGTCTATAATGGGCTCCTAAAATAGTGAGATTCGATGTCGCTCTTCTGCATATCGTTGGAAAGCTGCCCATAGCACAGACTCATAGCGTTCCATAGCTTCTGCATCCCCTTGATAGGAGTGGGCAATCGCATCTGCTGCATCCCTGGCAGAAGTCAATGCCATTGTAATACCATGTGCAGCCATCGGATCATAGGTGAGAGCGGCATCGCCCACGGCTACCCAACCGGGCCGTTGAAGGCTCTCGAGTATACTGCTGTGAGCGTCCGTGAATCTTGGTTCATCCATAAGCTTGCCTTGGGCCGTTTTGATTCTAGCAGCAGTTTGTGGTGCTTGTTTTAATAGCTCTTGCCAGTTATCGCGAAACAGCCATTGCCTGCGTTGCTCTCGGGAAGGCTGGCAAAAGAAAGCGGTAGCCATGCGGTTTCCGGGAATAGAGGCGGAATACCACCAGCCATGCTCAACAGTTTCCACCATGGTACGCGAATCATCAAAATCATCATGGATGTCGAGAAAGGTCACCAGTGCTAACTGTTCCGATTCATAAAGTCGGCTAACTCCTTGTTGACGCGCCAGCCAGCTATTGCGGCCAGTCGCGTCTACTACAAAATCCATATTTAGTTCAGTTGAGTCGGTGTCCTGGGAGGTTAGCACAATGCTCCACTGACCATCCTTGAATGTCATGGTGTCTATGCTGGTTTGATCGTGAAAAATAGCACCAGAATCCTGAGCATGTTGGAGAAGTTGATCATCAAACATCGAACGATCGAGGTGCCAGCCATGTCCAACAGGATGCTGCATAAAATCATGATGCTGAGGTTCTGGACTGTTCCAATAACTCACATTGCCATAGCATTTCAGATGTGGTCCATTAGAGAAATCCTCCCATATCCCTAGTTGCTGTAGCAAAGGAGCTGCATCAGGGGAGAGGCTTTCGCCAATCTTGGGTGTTGTGGACTTTTTATGAGGTATGGCACGATCTATCAGGACTACCTCAAAACTATGCTGCCGTAAAAAAATAGCGGCAGCACAGCCTGCGGTGCCAGCACCAAGAACCAGAATTTTGCGGTTCATAAAAAGAGCTTAACGCAAGGTCCTTGGATTCATATCCACCCATTTCGGGCGCTTGCTCGACTCTTCAGGTGTGGACGCCTTTTTAAGATTGGCTCCTTTGTCGATACTGCGACCACTTTCTACCCAAACATCTTCAGGGAAGAGGTCAGGACTGGCATTGGATGGTTTTTTCAGGATAATCCCGATTTTATACCACTCTTCGGTAAACTTCGTCACGCCTGCCAGACGCGCGGAAATTGAGGTGCCCCCTTTAAAGGTGCCATCGTCATTGAAGATATAACCCCGTAGCCACTTCTTGCGACCTGAAGGACTAAAAGCCTCGATCTTCTTCTCTTTAGGCAATTTTGGATTTTGGATTTTTTTATAATCTTCTTCAGTAAGTACATCATTGGGGACACGAGCAGGCCAGAAGGTCGGGAGGTATTCCCCAGCATATGCACGGTATGCCGATAGACAGCTGGAAGTGTCCGATTGCCATGGCACGGCCATCCATCTGGTAATGTCACCCGGTGAGCTACCATCGAGAGGACCGCCTTTACCTAAGGCAATTTCATAATCCAATGCCACTCCAAAATCGTCTTTAACCGTTTTTCTACGTTTTATTCTCCAAGGATCTTTCTTGCTGTACATAATTGCATGACGCATTGGCCAGGTGAATTCACAACCCGGGTGGAAAGGACCTCCAAGAGTTTCTTCCAAAGCGGCTTCAGTGAGCCCGTTGGCCTGCTGTTCTGGAGACATCTCCTCCCATGGAAGAATCACAGGTAGTTGGTCTTCCACAAATCTTCCCTTGGCCCATTGTTCCAGGTGGTAGTATTGAAGCTCGGTAACGGCATACCAATTACGTGGGTCAGTAGAATCTACATTAAACGTCACGGCATCTCCATAGAGT
>JAJCYM010000036.1 GCA_029262895.1 Roseivirga sp. | reverse complement strand
AATATGGTTGTGGATCAGGAGTCAGTTATTTTCAACAAGGCAAATCCACCGGTTGAGGTCTTTGCGATGTATAAGGTTTCAGGAGATAAAATCGTAGAAGTGTATTTCGTGCGTCCTCAAATCGGGAAGCAGTAAAAATAGAAAAGGCAATTCCCGTCTGAAATTGCCTTAATCAACCTTAAACTAAAACTACTAACTAACTATTTAACCTATAATAGGTGGTATTTTCATATTCAGTAAGGAAGTCAGACTGTCTTATCAGCTTGATCATTTCCTCACTCATATCGTCTCCTAATTCTTCTTGAAGAATTAACTCTCCATCTTCACCGAAAATTTTTACAACTTCAGCTTCATCATCAATGTCATCAGACACGATTGATTCCATGTAATCATCTACATAGTCTTCAACCTGCTCCAAATAAGAGTTGTCCTCATCGAAAAATGGTTCGTTAAAATCTGTGGAATTTGCCCTTGTTGAGGTCAGTATCGCCCCCACCAGGAGCAGCGCAAACAGCGCTGCGATGTTTCTTTTTTCTAGACCTTTCATTTTGTTGTTTTTATATTCTGAGTTTCCGCCCGACCAAAGGCGGATAATTTGACCTTAATTGTTTTTAACCTTGCCCCTCTTATTCCAATGAGTGTGCCAAAAATTATAACTCATTGATTATCAGCATGATTAACACTAATTAACAGTGTAGAAGTGTACGGATATGTACGGAATCGTTCATATCAGTGCACATAGGTGTACAAGAAACCTAAATCAAAATATTGCGTAGTGGTAATTTTTTTACCCGGCAGGTTTGCTCGATTTTTTGGCTCTGGTTGGTTTCTTTTTTTGAACGGGAGTTTCGGGTACTATATAAGTCGGGGTCTTTTTTCTTAGCCTTCTCGCTCCAAAAGTACCTTTGGCGATTTTACCTTTTCTGGTTTTTATATCTCCTTTTCCCACTTCATTTCACGGTTGATGAATATAAAAATAAATGAAAATTACGCTAAAAGGCAAATTGAAACATGTCTATTATCGGCCTTCACATGCCTGAAAAGAATTTAGCGTGTCTTCAATAGCAATGTCAATCATGGGCTTTTATCTTTGCACGGCCACAAGGAAAACGAATGCAAGAGATTGATCTTAAGCAGTACAATTACGAATTACCCGATGTGCGGATTGCTAAGTTTCCGCTTGATAAAAGAGACCAATCTAAATTGCTCTTTTATCAAAACGGAGAAATCAATCACCAATCCTTTGGTGATATAACCCATCTCATTCCGGTAGAATCAAGCCTGTTCTTCAATGACACAAAAGTGATCCCTGCACGAATCTTTATGCATAAGGAAACGGGTGCACAAATTGAAATTTTCCTTCTGAGTCCAATCGAGCCCAGTCGCATAATGAGCCTTGTAATGGAAGAAAGGCAATCTGTGGTATGGCGCTGTATGATTGGAAATTTCAAAAAGTGGAAGAATGATATTCCACTTCAGAGATCACTGTCTATAGGTGACAATGAAATTCGATTGGAAGCTTCCATAGTAGATCGAGACAACCGGGAAATAAAATTCGAATGGGACAATCCCGAAATTAGTTTTGCTGAAATAGTTGAATATGCAGGGCAAGTACCATTGCCTCCCTACCTCAATCGAGCACCAGATCAGAATGACAAGCCTCGATATCAAACTGTTTATTCAGAAAATGAAGGTGCCGTAGCTGCTCCAACCGCTGGTTTACATTTTACGGACCACATCTTAAATGCTCTAAAAGAGAGGGATATCCAAAAAGACTTTTTGACGCTTCACGTAAGTGCCGGCACTTTTCAGCCGATCAAAGTCGATAATGTCGTAGATCATCCGATGCACTCGGAGCAGATTGTTGTAACACGACAAAATGTTGCTAATCTCCTTAATGCTAAAGCGCAAATCATCGCAGTAGGCACAACTTCAATGCGAACCATGGAAAGCCTATTTTGGTTTGGCGCCAGACTTATTCGAGGAAATGAGGACTTCGCAATTGACAAACTTGAACCCTATAGCGATGTTACGCATCCCTCAAGAAAGGAAAGTCTTCGTGCAGTTCTTAATTGGATGGACAAAAACCAATTGAATCAAATAGTAGGCACCACCGAGATCTTTATTTTTCCTGGCTATCAATTCAGGGTTTGTGATGGGCTTATCACCAATTTCCACCAGCCCGGAAGCACCCTTATGTTGCTCGTTGCCGCATTAGTGGGAGAAGATTGGAAAAAAATTTATTCCTCAGCCCTGGATAATGACTATCGTTTTTTGAGTTATGGAGATTCCTCTCTCCTACTACCATCCTCCTGAAAAGATCAGTATATTCGGGCATGGAGGAGACGTTGTCTTTATATGGCAGACTGATTCAATACATTAATTCAAATGTCCAATTCCTTGGTGAAAAAATCACGATCCTGGGAATTTCATTTACAGCTACCGAAATTATTATTCCGGTTGTCTTCCTAATCCTGCTCAATCTTTTCGGAAACCTTGTTCGCGCCACACTAATCAATCGGATACTTGGAAGGCATATTCATGATAGAAAAACAATTCTATCTATCGGAAACACCACCAAATACACCATCCTCATCATTGGTATAGCAGTACTCTTGGCTGCAACGGGATTAGATGAATCCGATCAATTAAACAGAGTTTTGATCAACGATGCAGAAGATCCATTCAAGGTTTTTGATCTCCTTAGACTTGTCTTTTTTTTAGTACTGCTGGTATTCTTTTCCGGAAAATTCAAAACGGTTTTTGTCAAGCAAATTCTCTCAAAATATTCGGAAGACAGAGGTGTCAGTCAGTCCATTGGCACCATAATACAATATGTAGTTATTCTTCTTGGAAGTTTGATCATCGTTCAAAACTCTAACATTAACCTGGGTTCGTTAAATGTCCTTGCCGGTGCCCTGGGTGTTGGAATTGGTTTTGGTCTTCAGAATATTGCCAACAACTTTATCTCAGGTTTGATCATTCTTTTCGAACGCCCAATTAAAGTTGGTGATAGAATTGATGTAGGAGCACTTAGTGGGGATGTAGTTAAAATCTCATCAAGGGCCACCACAGTTAACACAAACGACAATATTTCTTACATCATCCCCAACAGCGATGTAATCAACAAGCAGGTTGTAAACTGGAGTCATAATGACCGCAACGTTAGATTTAGGATTCCAGTAGGTGTTTCTTATAAGGAGGACCCGGCAATTATTAAGGAGATATTGTTGAATGTGGCCAGCGAACACAGTGGTGTTCTGGCCAAACCTGAACCAGATCTTTTGTTTGTAGAATATGGGGATAGCTCTTTAAACTTTGAGTTGGTGGTATGGACCAATAAGTTTATTGACAAGCCAAAAATCTTACGCAGCGAGCTTTATTATAGGATTTTTGAGAAATTCAAGGAACAAAATATCGAAATTCCATATCCACAGAGAGATTTACACTTGAAATCGGGTTTTGAGCGCATAAGTGACGCATCTCAGCCATCCTCAGGCAATTAATAAGGTTGAATAGCATTTGAAACAGATTTCAGTAACTTTATCGCGCTTTCGAAAAAGACAGGAATGAGGGTTATTATAGCAGGAGTTGGTAATGTGGGGTATCATTTGGCCAAGTTGTTATGCGCTGAAGGGCAAGATATTGTCCTGATAGATCAGTCGCAAGACAAGCTCAAACTAGCAGCCAGTCAGGTAGACGCTGGTACGATACGCGGTAACGCCACTTCCTACTCAGTTCTGGAAGAAGCTGGGGTTGCTGAAGCGGATTTATTAATAGCCGCAACAAATTCAGAGGAAGCCAATATCGCTACGGCCATCATCGCAAAGCACCTTGGGGCAAAGCGGACTATCGCGAGAATAAGCAATACAGAATTCATCTACCAAAAGGATAAGCTCAACCTTAAACACTTGGGTATTGATGATATTATTTCTCCAGAATCCTTAGCCGCCAAAGAGATAAAGCGGCTTTTGAAAGAGGTTGCTCTTACAGATAGTTTTGAATTTGAAAAGGGATTACTCTCCTTAATCGGGGTGAATATTGACGACAAGAGTCCGCTGAAGGGTAAAAGCATGGTGGAAGTGGCACGTATGAATCCGGAGTCCATTTTTATGACTGTGGCCATTCTAAGGAATAATGAAACCATTATTCCCTATGGCGACACCACCTTTGAGCTAAATGATCATGCCTATTTTGTTTCCCAACCAGATGGCATTGATAAGTTATTGTTCTTAACCGGCAAGAAGCGTGAAATGGTGAAGAACATCATGATCCTTGGAGGGTCAAGGGTGGGCTTTCATGCGGCCAAGATTCTTAGCGCTCGATACAATGTAAAACTCGTAGAAAGGGATGCAGACAAATGTTTTGAACTGGCCGATCAAATTCCTGATGCCATGATAATTAATGGCGATGCGAGTAATGTAGAACTCTTGATGGAAGAGGGCCTTGAAGACATGGATGCATTTATTGCTGTAACCGGTGACTCAGAGACTAACATTATCTCCAGTTTAGCGGCCAAAAATCATGGAGTCAAAAAGACTATCGCCATGGTGGAAAACATGGATTACATCCATCTATCACAGAATATTGGTGTGGATACCCTGATCAACAAAAAACTGATAGCGGCCAACTTCATCTTTCGGCATATTCGCCAAGGAGAAATTGTGTCTCTTACCAGTATACATGGAGTTGATGCCGAAATCCTGGAATTTGAAGTAAAAGAGAGCTCAAAGATTACGGCCCACGAATTAAGAGACCTTGACTTTCCTAAGTCTGCCATCATAGGTGGCGTAATTCGGGATGGACAAGGTTATACCACACCTGGTGATTTCATGTTTCAGCCCAAAGACAGAGTGGTTGTTCTTGCCAAACCTGATGCCATTAAAAAAGTGGAAGATCTTTTCATTTAACCATCTGAATGAAATTCAATTTCAAAGCCATCCTCAATATCATGGGCATTTTGCTTTTGCTCAATGGGGCATTTATGGCTTTGTGCCTACCGTTTGCCATTCAATATAAAGGGGGAGACTGGTTTGCCATCGCGCTTTCGTCTGCCATTACTCTGGCGGTTGGTTTGACCTTGAGGTTACTCACTAAAAACAGAGAACACAAGGAGCTCAAAAAGAGGGATGGTTATATCATTGTTTCAGGAGGGTGGATAGTTTTATCACTTTTCGGCACTCTGCCCTATCTTTTGAGTGGAGCAATACCCAATTTCACTGATGCCTTTTTTGAGACCATGTCCGGGTTCACAACCACCGGAGCGTCCATTTTAGCTGATATTGAAGTAGTACCTAAGGGCATTCTTTTTTGGAGAAGCCTCACGCAATGGATCGGAGGTATGGGAATTATCGTGCTAGCCGTGGCAATTCTACCCCTCTTAGGAATAGGCGGCATGCAGTTGTTTGTGGCGGAGGCACCGGGCATTGCACCAGACAAACTTCAGCCCAGAATCAGTGAGACTGCCAAGAGACTTTGGTATCTCTATGTGGGATTGACCATAGCCGAAATGGGCCTTTTGATGGCTGGCGGAGTGAATTTCTACGACTCCATTAACCATTCATTAACCACTATGGCGACCGGAGGTTTTTCAACTAAAAATGCAAGTGCAGCTCATTACGATTCACCTTACATACAATATGTCTTTATAGTCTTTATGTTCCTGGCGGGCACAAGTTTTACGTTGACCTATTTTGCCCTGAAAAGGAATTTCAAAAAAGTACTGCGCAACGAAGAATTCAAAGTTTATGTCTCCTTCATTGCCATAATCACCGTTGTAGCCACCATCACAATCCTTGTAGTGACTGATAACGGAATGGAGAAGTCATTCAGAGATGCATTGTTCCAGGTAGTTTCACTAATCACAACCACGGGTTTTGTTTCGGCCGATTACACGGCATGGGCGCCCTTTCTAACGGTGCTGTTTTTTATATTACTGTTTGTCGGGGGATCTGCCGGCTCCACTGCTGGTGGTGTGAAAATCGTACGTCATGTGGTTTTGTTCAAAAACTCCTTCCTGGAGTTGAAACGTCAACTTCATCCATCGGCAGTCATGCCCGTCAGAATAAATGGCAAGGCCATTGAGCGAAACATTGTTTTTCAGGTATTGGCATTTATCATGATCTATATATCAATCTTCTTGCTTGGGACTGTATTGCTCTCGGCAATGAATGTTGATTTTGACACTGCTTTTGGAGCAGTAGCCACGACATTAGGAAATGTGGGCCCTGGTATTGGAAAAGTAGGGCCTATGGATAATTTTGCTGCCATGCCAGTGGCCGGTAAGTGGCTTTTGTCGTTCCTCATGCTTCTGGGCAGATTGGAGTTGTTTACTGTGCTTATGCTTTTAAGCCCGCATTTCTGGAAAAAGAACTAAACCCAGTATATAAATTCAAATAGGGATTATTGAAATTCCAACGTATTTTAGCGCCCTTTACTGACACAAATATTTGATTCATTGACCTTTAAAGAACTTAATCTGCACGAAGATGTGCTTCAGGGCTTAGACGCTATGGGTTTTGAAAAACCCACTCCCATTCAAGAACAGTCTATCCCAATAGTGATTGACGATCATGATTTGATTGGGGTCGCTCAAACAGGTACTGGAAAAACAGCAGCCTTCCTTTTGCCAATTTTGCATAAAATTGCAAGCCAAAAAACTGAGCCGGGTTTCATCAATACCCTAATTATTTCTCCAACCAGAGAGCTTGCTGTTCAAATTGATCAACAATTGCAGGGCTTGGCCTATTTTACCGGAGCTACCTCAATTCCAGTTTACGGAGGAGGAGATGGGGATGATTTTTCGCAGCAAAAGAAAGCCCTCACCGAAGGCGCTGACATCATTGTTGGGACGCCTGGCAAGCTGATGTCGCACCTAAATCTTGGTTACGCCAAGATCGACAAGCTACAACACCTTATACTGGATGAAGCCGATAGAATGCTGGACATGGGTTTCTATGACGACATCATGAAGATCATAAGTCAGCTACCAAAAGAAAGGCAAACACTGCTGTTTTCAGCAACTATGCCTCCTAAAATCAGGAAGCTGGCCAAAGACATTCTAGTCGACCCTAGTGAAATTAACATTGCTATTTCCAAGCCTGCTGAGAAAGTGGTGCAAGCCGCCTTTTTAGTCTACGATGCTCAGAAAGTGGAGCTCGTGAAATATCTACTTCGCTATAATGATATCCCAAGCCTGGTGATTTTCGCCTCCACCAAGTTAAAGGTGAAAGAACTGACGAGGGCTTTGCAGGCCGAGAAGCTAAATGCAAAACAGATCTCATCTGACCTTGAACAGAGTGACCGAGAGTCCATTTTGAATGAATTCAAAAGTAGAAAACTTACTATTTTGGTGGCTACTGATGTGATTTCAAGAGGAATCGACATCGATAACATCGATATGGTGGTGAATTATGATGTACCAAATGATGCAGAAGATTACATACACCGTATTGGTAGAACCGCACGCGCCTCTTCTGAAGGTGAAGCCATCACGTTTATCAATACCGATGATCAAGGTAGGTTCCAGCGGATTGAACAGCTGATTGAAAAAGAAATCAGGAAAGTACCACTGCCTGCCAGTATAGGAGAAGGTCCTGAATACGATCCCAAAAAATACAGAGGTGGCGGTGGTAGAAAGTTTGGAGGTAAAGGAAATTATAAAAAAAGAAGGTGAGCCTAGTGCTCACCTTTTTTTTATGTCATTCATAACGCAAAGAATCCACAGGATTTAGTTTCGCAGATTTAATAGTCTGAAAACTGATCGTTAGTAAGGCGACAAGCATCACAATCACCAAGGCAATTGCGAAGACCAAAAAATCAATATTGGTCCGATACTCAAAGCCTTGAAGCCAACTGTTCATCGCATAATAGATAATCGGCCAGGCGATAATGTTAGAAATGACTATCAGCACTATAAATTCTTTGGAGAGCATATAGAAAACTCCCTGAACAGAAGCGCCTAGTACTTTCCGTATTCCAATCTCCTTGGTTTTCTTCATTGCTGTAAAGGCCGACAAGCCAAACAGTCCTAAACAGCCAATTACAATTGCCAGAATTGAGAAAACCGAAAACATCGATTGAAACTGCATTTCCGATTTATATTGATTGTTGAAAAACTCGTCAAGGAAGAAATAGTCAAACGGATTGCCTGCAAAAACGGTATTCCACTTTTGCTCTATGATATCCAAGGCCTGCGGAATTGAACTTTCGTTTACCCTGATTAAAAAATATTCTGCCCAAAAAGGACTCAAAGTAAAGAGCGATGGTTCTGCTCTAACTCTCAGCGATTCATGGTTATAATCTTCAACAACGCCAATCACAATGGCGGCATCCCTGAAACTCTCCATCATAACAGTTTGACCAAGGATATCTTCAGGGTTTTCGTAACCCAATAGTTTGGCGGCTCCGCGAGTAACCAAAGTTGCCGTATCGGCATCACTCGGAAAATCTCTGGAGAAATCTCTTCCGGCAATAATCTCCATACCAAGGGTTTCTATCAACTCATAGTCCCCACCGATGAAACTTAGCGGGTAGACCTCACCCTGTGGCTGATGATATCCTCTTATGTCCGCCTTAAATCTGATTTTTTTTCCCGGAACAATACCACTGGTAGATACGGCAACTATACCGGATTCTGCTCTCAATCCATCAGTGAATAATTGAATCTGTCGGTTTCTACCTAATTCAGAAGAGGTGTCAGCAATTGCAGCACGTTCCACCACAATTGTCTGCTCAATATCAAAACCCAAATCTGCCGAGCGCATATAGCTCATCTGTTTGTTCACGGTTAGTGTACCAATGATTAGCGCTGCAGAGGTCGCAAACTGAAAAATCACCAACCCCTTTCGGAGCAGTACACCGGAACTGGAATTTCGAAACTTGCCTTTCAATGTACTCACCGGTTTGAAGGAGGACAGCACCATTGCAGGATAAAAGCCCGACACAAATGAGCCTACCAGGAAAATTACACCTAGCGTTAACCAAATAGTTTGATTTTGCCATAGAACCACTTCTTGCGGGATTCCGCTGACCTGATAGAAGGAAGGAAGGGCTACGAGCATAATTCCAAGAGCCAGCACTATTGCCAGGAAATTGATGGTGACGGATTCAAACAAAAATTGCCGAATCAGTTGACTTCTTAACGACCCAAGCACTTTTCTAATACCAACCTCTCTCGCTCTGTCGAGCGATCTTGAAGTAGCCAGATTCACATAGTTAACCCATGCGATTACTACGATGAAAATGGCAATAATGGACAAAAAGGTAATTGGTTCGGCTTCACCGTTTAGTTCCGCCTCATCAGCCAAATGAGAATTCAGGTGGATATCTGCCAAAGGCTGTAAGTGAAAGTTATGAACCGAATTACGATCCGCCAGTTGAGGCATGTATTTCTCAACCATACCTGGAAACTTGGTTTCCAATGTTACAGGACTGGCGTTTGGCTGTAACTTCACATAAGTATAAAAATCCTTCCTTATCCAACCATCTCGATAACGGGTGAGCGCTTGCTCAAATCTATTGTACAGCGTAGATGTTGAAATCAATACATCATATTTCAGGTGGGTATTGGCCGGTACATCTTTAAACACTCCCGTTACCACACAATTCTCGTTGTTATAGTCGTCATCCTGAAGCCTTAGCTTTTTCCCAATAGGGTCTTCATCTCCAAAGTACTTCTTGGCTGTACTTTCCGAGATCACCATAGTCAGCGGTTCAGACAATGCCGTTTTCGCGTCCCCTGCAATCATGTCAGCCGAAAACATGGAAAGAAAGCCATCACTCGCATAGAGAAACCTTCGATGCTTAAGCTTAACCGGTTCCCCAGGAGATTCTTCATAGGTGATCACCACGTTATTTTTAGAACCCATATTATAGAGGTGGGCCCACTCAACTACTTCAGGAAAGTCATTTACCATGCTTTGTCCCAGAGGCGGGTAGTTTTCCGCACTATGGTATACAAACTCTCCATTTTGAAACAAGTCCAAACTAACTCGATAGATGTCTTCGTAATCCTCTTGGAACTTATCGTAGTTGGATTCGAAAGAAACATAGTGGAGGATCAACAATGCCCCTGCTATTCCTATAGCCAGGCCTGAGATATTGATAAATGAATAGACCTTATTTTTCATAAGGGCCCTAAGTGTGATTTTAAGATAATTTGAGAACATGACGCTTTGTTTATAGTTGTTATTTGATTTGAGTTTTTCTGTTAATAGATAGGGCCTAAATGATTTTATCACCGTCCAGAAGTAGATTCGCCTGGCCTTTTTAATTCCATACTTCGGAAGGTTCAAAAGAAACTCTTCTTCCAAATCCCCTTCTATCTCCTCGATCCAACGTGGTGTGCAAAACCTACGCAAAAACCAAAGGGCTAGCTTCGGAGGTGTTGGCGTTTCATTTTTGTAGGACATAGGTTGGTATTGAGTTCCAGATATCTTCTCTTAGCGACTTTGCTTCTTTTAAACTCTTCACTCCAAAGGGAGTAATGAAAAAAATGCGCTTGCGCTTTCCTCCTCTTACTTTAGTCGTCTCTCCCAATTTTGAATTGAGAAAACCTTTTTTCTCTAATCGATAGAGTGTGGAGTGAATTGCACTAAGATTAATGCTACGTTGCGTGCGCTTCTCCACTTCCTGCTTTACCGAAATTCCATAACCGGAATCTTCCAGCATGGCAACAGTCAGTAAGACTACTTCTTCGAACTCTCCCAGGTAGGTACCTTTCATGTTAATATTTTACTATTATGTAAATAATATAGTTTCATAACGATCCTATTAAACCTGAGTTGCCCATTCTTAAAAAAAGAATTTTGTTGCTTCGAACCTTTCCGCTGTTGAGCCGACCCTAATCAAAAGACTCGCCAACCATCAATACGTTACATACAAAAGAATAAAATGCATAAATCTCTTGCTCCGTTTAGCCACAACGAATTCCACACATCCATAAAATTGAATCGCTTAACAATTAAAAGGGACAATCTGGCTTATCAAGCCCCATTTTTACATTGGTAAAAAACTCAAAGTAATCGGTCAAGAAATCAACTGAAATGAAAAACATCTCCTTCGCAATCAGAGTACTGCTTAAAAATAAGTTCTACTCACTGCTCAACATTCTCGGTCTGGCGGTCGGCCTAGCCGTGGCTATGATCATCTTCCTATATGTACAGAGCGACCTGAGCTACGACAAAATGCACAGTAAGCATGAGCGTATTTTCAGGGTCACTTCAACTTATATATTCAGTGGAAAAGCTGATAACTTTTCTGTCTCGTCTCAATTTCTGCCAAAGGCTCTTATGGCGGAGTATACAGAGATAGAAAACTTTGTGCGTTTACGTTCGGCAGGCAGGGTGCTCTTCAAGTATGGAGATAAAAACTTCTATGAAAGCGGCATCTTCTACGCGGACTCGTCCACTTTCTCGGTATTTGATTATGAATTGCTCATCGGTGATCCGGCCACCGTTCTGGATAATCCCAATACGATTATTCTAACCGAAAGCCTTGCAAAGAAACACTTTGGAGACAACGATCCGATCGGGGAAATTCTTGAGACTCCCACCGGCCGTTTCCAGGTAAATGGAATCATGAAGGACCTGCCAGAAAATGTACATATCCCAATGGATGGCCTAATGTCATATGAAACCCTGGAGAAGGACAAGGAGGCTCTGGAGACTCAACGACAACAAGGCGGTCTCTGGACACCCACAGATTTTGTATTTGTCCTTTTCAGGCAGCCAAGCGATGCTCAGAGAGTACTGAATGAATTCGATAGATTCTATGATCGATTTATGGCACCTTTTGTAGCACAGGCCAATTTGGATATCTCATTTGAACCTGCATTTACGCCCATCGCTGATATGCATTTCACAAAGAGCCCTCCTCAATTTGATTTACCTACTGGCAATCAGAACTACACTTACATTTTCACAGCCATTGGCATATTCATTCTTCTTTTGGCCTCCATTAACTATATGAACCTTGCCTCGGCACGCGCGGCCAACAGGTCCAAGGAAGTTGGGGTCAGAAAAGCGCTTGGGTCTACCAAACGAGCATTAGTCATGCAGTTTTTGAGTGAATCTGTGATCATTTCCATCATCTCTCTCCTTTTGGCTGTAGGACTTGTGGCGGGGCTCATTAATGGTGTCGGGCTTTCCAGCTCGTTAGACAAAGAATTGATTTTTAATCCTTTACAAAACCTTGATTTCAGTATCATCTTCTTGGGCATTACGCTGTTTATCGGAATCATTTCGGGCCTATATCCGGCCTTCTTCCTCTCTTCAATTTCAGCTACAAACGCCCTGAAGGGAACCGCCAAAAGTGGCAAAGGCAGCATGAACATGCGCAGAATACTTGTCGCCTTTCAATTCTTCGTCTCAATTGCTGTAATCATCTCGACCTTACTCATGAAGAATCAGATTGAGTATTTGAGCGAGCAGGATCTTGGATTCAACAAAGACAACGTGGTGATCATAAATATGCAGGACACTACGGTGAGTAACAGAAGCGATTTTTTCAAGGCTGAACTCATGAAGAACCCTAATGTCACGGGGGTTACTGATGCCATTGTGGTTGGGGGCAATTCTACATTGGGAAATAATCTCCTGGGTGCCAGTAAAACTCTAATTAGAGCAGAAACATCGGATTCAATCTCAGCGGACCAGACCTACCCGGTTATGTTTGTTGGAGATGATTATGTGGAAACGATGAAGCTGGAATTAGTTGAAGGAAGAACATTCGATAAAAATCAGCCTTCTGATCCGACTTCAGGTGTTTTGGTTAATGAAGCAATGGTAAGACAAATGGGCTGGGCAGAACCGCTTGGTCGTGATATCGGATTGCCATTTCCAGGCTTAGCTATCCCAAAAGTAATTGGAGTGATCAAGGATTTCAATGCCTTTTCGTTACACACCGCCATTGAGCCAATGGTGATATTTCACTGGAAATACAATCCATTTCTTACTCAAGGAGCATTACCCTCCTTTCATATCAATATCAATGGTCGTAACACCAAGGGAACAATGGATTTCATTGAGCAAACCTTTCAAGACTTAGACCCGGGAAATCCATTTGAATATCGGTTTCTAGACACAAGAGCAGAAGAACTCTATCGAGCCGATACCCGCCAAAGCGAATTGACTGGTATCCTATCCTACATCTGTATATTCATTTCTTGTCTTGGACTACTTGGGTTGGCAAGTTTTAGCACCTCTCGAAGAATCAAAGAGATTGGGGTCAGAAAAGTACTCGGTGCCACGGTGGCTCAATTGGTCTATATGATTTTCAGAGATGTACTCTGGTTGATCATTATTGGGTTTATCATCTCAATACCTGTGGCCTACTATGTTATTGACCAATGGCTTCAAGAGTTTGCCTATCAAATGCCACTGGTACAAACATTAATATTCGCGGGAGGCATCTCGGGAGCACTGGCTGTTATCATTGCCTTTGCCACAGTCAGTTACCACTCGTTGAAGGCTGCAAATCAGAACCCCATAAAAGCATTACGTTACGAATAAACAAATAGGTCATGATTTGGATAATTAGGGAGCTTCGGCTCCCTTTTTTATGCTCAATCCTGTTCAGATTCGTTCATAATTCAGTGCGATTACGCACAATTCAAAATTAGGTTGCAAAAAATTATATCTCTAACGTTTTGACATTCAGAAGACTACGAAAAATCAAAAGTATTGGCACATTTAATGATGACAATTGGACGGATAGTAAACTTCTGTTAACATATGAAGAGCATTGCGTATGCAATCAGGGTATTGCTGAAGAATAAGTTTTATTCTTTTCTTAACATTTTTGGATTGGCTATTGGCTTGGCAGTAGCCATTATCATTTTGCTCTATGTCCAGAGTGATCTTTCCTACGATAAGCATCATACCAAGCACGATCAGATTTATAGAGTTGAGTCAAAATTCAAGATCAGAGATAAGGATGATGAATTTGCATTGACTTCTCAGGTTCTTGCTGAGTTAATGAAGGAAGAATATCCTGAAATTCAAGCGTTCACAAGATTTCAAAATGCCGGACGACAGCTCTTCAGAATTGGAGATGGAAATATCTTCCAAGACAATCTCTATTTCGCGGATTCCTCTGTTTTCAATGTTTTTACCCATGAATTCATAATTGGAAACCCCAAGACCGCCCTGGTAGAACCGAGAAGTATAGTACTGACGCAATCTACCGCTACTAAGCTATTTGGAACTGAAGACCCCATGGGCCAGCTTCTTAAAACTGACAACAGTTCATACAGTGTGACCGGAATAATAGAGGATCTGCCCGACAACCTCCACCTGACTTTTGACGGACTTATTTCGTCCACTACGTTAACCTCCGGCCAGCCAGCGCTAAACAATCAGCAAAAAGCACAAGCCTTATGGAACGTGCAGTTGTATTCATACCTCCTACTGCCAAAAAACTATGATGTAAATAGGATTCACGAGAGGTTTCCAGATTTTTTCGAGAAATACATGGCTCCTCTTGCACGGCAAGCCAATCTGGGCAACACTGATTTCAATGCAAGGTTAGTGCCACTGACAGATATCCACTTTAATTCTAAAGTCCAGTTTGATTTACCAACTGGAAATAAAACTTATACCCGGTCCTTCACTGCGATAGGCATATTCATTTTGATACTGGCCAGTATCAACTATATGAATCTGGCCACTGCCAGAGCAAATAATAGATCGAAAGAAGTAGGAGTAAGAAAAGTTTTGGGGTCAAGTAAGGGCCGTCTAAGGAGTCAATTCCTTAACGAATCGGTCGTGATTACTTTCCTATCCCTTTTGCTTGCTGTACTCATTGTCAATATTCTCATTCATGGTACAGGCATGAATGACTTAATCGATAAGCAGCTTTCGCTGGATTTCGCAAAAAATCCGCTCTTGTTATTCGGATCCATTGGAGTGGCTCTTCTTATTGGCGTGTTTTCAGGCATTTATCCGGCCTTTTATCTATCTGCTTTTTCCATACTACTTGCTATGAAAGGCACTGTAAGAACTGGCCCTAAGAGCCTCTTCCTTAGAAGAGTACTTGTGGCTTTCCAGTTCTGCGTTTCCATTGGTGTGGTGATTTCCACACTGCTTATGGGGGATCAAATTAGCTTTATGCGAGCAAAGGATCTTGGATTCAACAAAGACAATGTGGTGATTATACCGACACAAGATGTCTCAGTACGCAATCGTA
The DNA here is from genome assembly GCA_029262895.1 of Roseivirga sp. Classification (GTDB taxonomy): domain Bacteria; phylum Bacteroidota; class Bacteroidia; order Cytophagales; family Cyclobacteriaceae; genus Roseivirga. Next base: position 28,513 of record JAJCYM010000036.1, on the reverse strand, counting down.
CGGAATCTATAAGGGCAGAATTACTTCAAAACCCTAATATCCTTGGCGTTACAGGCGCCTTGGGACTTGGCCGCCAGGGAGGCATAGGCAATAGCCTGCTTGGAGCCTCCAGACAATTGCTGAGTATTCAACAGGAAGATTCTATTGTCACACAGGACACTTACAATTTACTCAGAGTCGGCAGGGATTACATCAAAACCATGGAGATGGAAATTGTCGAAGGTCGAGACTTTAATGAAGATATGCCTACTGACATTACCGGTGGTGCTATTGTTAATCAGGCTGTTGTCGACAAAATGGGTTGGACAAACCCAATAGGCAAGATTGTCTCACCCCTTGGACTTCCCACACCGATACGGGTGATAGGGGTAGTTAAGGACTTTCACGCTTTTTCACTTCACGTGAAAGTTGAGCCCACAGTAATGTACCGCTATCAACTACAAGGAGCTCCTGCCCGGGTTCTGCCTGCCTTTATGATTCACGTAAAAGATGGCGAGATGAACCAAACGGTAAAACGACTTGAAAGCAAATTTACCGAGTGGGATCAAAGCCATCCATTTGAATTTAGCTTTTTGGATCAAAGGGCGGAAGAACTATATCGAGGGGATCTGAAACAAAGCCAGTTGACAGGCATACTCTCCTATATCTGTATTCTTATTTCTTGCCTTGGTCTTCTTGGCTTATCTTCCTTTAGTACTGCCACCAGAATCAAAGAGATTGGCGTCCGAAAAGTTTTAGGCGCGACTGTACCTCAACTCGTCTTTTTGATTTTCAAAGACATTATGATCCTGGTTTTCGTTGGCCTTGTTATGGCTACCCCCATTGCATACCTATTGATAGAAGACTGGCTCACCGTGTTTGCATATCAAATGCCTTTGCAAACTGTGATTTTGGCAGCAACAGCCTTATCGGGAATTCTGGCAATGGCCATTGCTTTCTTTACCGTAAGCTTCCATTCCTTGAAAGCTGCTCAGCAAAACCCTGTAAAAGCGCTGCGCTACGAATAGTAAAAAATTAATTATACCTCAAACATTAAGGACCTCCTTCGGGAGGTCTTTTTTTATTTAACCATTATTTGAAGCCCTTATTACTTGTTGAAAAAAAACACATTTCATGCGAAAGGATAATTATCTATATTCCTTTTGATGCCTTAATTGAATATCAATATCCCGGCTACCAGAATTAATTAGAAGTATAGGTAATTAACTTATGATCAACGTCTTATACACGTTTCACATGCTGCTAAAGCATAAATTCTATACACTTCTCAATGTTTTTGGATTATCAATTGGACTCTCAGTGGCTATTATCATTCTGCTTTATGTACAGAACGACCTTTCCTATGACAAGCACCATGAAAAGCATGCGCAAATTTATCGTATGGAATCCCAATTTAAGCTGAGAGGCAAGGACGATCATTACGCATTGACCCCTCAGACTTTGGCTGAAATGATGAAGGATGAGTTTCCTGAAATTCAAGCCTATACCAGATTCAGAGTTGCTGGAAGACAATTATTTAGAGTTGGCGATCGACAGATTTATCAAGAAAATCTATATTTCGCAGATTCGAGTGTATTCAATGTTTTTACGCATGAATTCCTAAAGGGAAATCCGAAAACAGCTCTGAAAGAACCTCAGAGCATTGTTTTAACAGCCTCCGCAGCAAAGAAGATATTTGGAAATGAAGACCCCTTAGGGCAAATACTAAAAACTGACAATAACAGCTTTGGTGTTACTGGTATTATTAAAGATTTGCCTAAGAATCTTCACTTGACTTACGAGGGACTCATTTCACTCACCGGTCAACCTTCACTAAACGCCCAACAAAAAGCAAGAAGACTCTGGAATGTACTGTTGTATTCCTATGTACTTTTACCTCAAAATTTCGATGCCAAAATCCTAGAAGACAAGTTCCAGCAGTTCTTTGATAAGCATATGGCTCCTATGGCAATTCAGCTCAAGTTGGAGGACTCCGATTTTAAACCAAAATTTGTTCCACTTGCGGATGTCCATTTTAACTCCCAGGTCTTATACGACTTACCAACTGGAAATAAGGCTTATACCAAATCTTTTGCTGCCATTGGAATATTCATTTTAATCCTGGCCAGTATCAACTATATGAATCTTGCGACCGCAAGAGGTACAAATAGATCAAAAGAAGTGGGAGTCAGAAAGGTATTGGGATCAAGCAAATCTAAATTAAGAGGTCAGTTTTTAACAGAATCTCTTATCATCACCTTTTTGTCTTTAATGCTGGCAATTTTGATTGTGAGTATTACGCTCAAAGGCACATCATTGAATGACCTAGTAGGCAAAAATTTAGAACTTGATTTTATCCACAACCAATGGCTCTTATTTGGCTCGCTGGGTGTAACCTTAATCATTGGTCTACTATCCGGGATTTACCCTGCTTTCTACCTGTCCTCAATTTCAGTTTTAATTGCAATGAAAGGCAGTATGAAAACCGGTCCGAAAAGCTTGTTCTTAAGAAAGTTTCTAGTTGGTTTTCAATTTTTTATTTCCATTGGAGTCGTTATCTCTACTCTACTCATGGGAGATCAGATGAACTTTATGAGGGACAAGGATCTTGGGTTTACTAAGGACAATATGGTGATCATTCAGACCAAAGACACCACTAACCGAAACCGTATGGAATTGACCAAATCGGAATTATTGCGGAATTCGAATATAATTGGTGTCACTGCTGCTTTTGGGATAAGTAATCAAGGAAATATTGGCAATAACTTATTAGGGGCTGGCAGAAGGTTGCTGAACGTTGAACAAGAAGATTCTACCTTAACTCAAGACACTTACAATCTGCTCAATGTGGGTAAGGGCTTTATTGAAACCATGGGAATGGAAATTGTGGCTGGTCGAGATTTCAATGAGAACATGCCAACAGATATTAGTGGTGGAGTGATTGTTAATCAAGCCGTAGTTGATAAGTTGGGTTGGACCAACCCTATTGGAAAAGTGGTTTCTCTAATGGGTGTCAAAACTCCTACAAGGGTAATCGGTGTAGTAAAAGATTTTAATGTTCATTCACTTCATGAAAAAATAGAACCTACCGCCATTTATCGTTACCGAATACCTCGAACCGCACGCTTTGCTCTTCCGGCTTTTGTGATACACGGTAGGAACGGCAAGCTCAAAGAGACATTGGAATTTCTGGAAGAGAAATTTTCAACCTTAGACCCCAACCATCCTTTTGAATATCAATTGTTGGACCGGAAGGCAGAAATGTTGTATAAGGCAGACCAAAACCAAAGCAAATTGTTAGGCTCTCTATCATTCATTTGTATTCTGATTTCATGTCTTGGACTACTAGGCCTTTCTTCATACACTACCTCCGTTCGTATTAAAGAAATTGGAGTAAGAAAAGTATTAGGTGCTTCCATTCCTCAATTGGTCTATTTGATCTTTAAAGAAATTATGATTCTAGTGATCTTTGGGTTTTTGGTAGCTACACCGATAGCTTATTTCTTTGTAGAAAACTGGCTAAACGCCTTCGCTTATAGAATGCCATTGCAAACGGTGATTATTGCGGCTGCGGCCATCGCAGGAATTCTGGCATTGGCCATTGCCTTCTTTACCGTAAGCTTCCATTCATTAAAAGCCGCTCAACAAAATCCTGTAAAAGCACTGCGCTACGAATAATAAAAAAATTAATTATACCTCAAACAATAAGGACCTCCTTCGGGAGGTCTTTTTTATGACCTCCAAGTTGAGATAAGGTCATTATCTTACTTCAGTTGTTATATTTTTGTGTGCTTAAATTATATCTATTCAAAAAATATAATTTAAATCACAATTGTCTTCAACCTACAGAAACGACCATGCTAAAGCACATCATCAAGGCAGAGCTTATCGCTCTGAGAAAGAACCTGACTCATTCTTTAACTAATATTCTGGGCCTTACACTCGGCATTACTGCAGTCTTCCTGATTTTTATCTTCGTAAGGTCAGAAACCTCTTACGACAAGCACTTTGCCGAATCAGAGGACATCTTCCGAATTGGTGTTGAGTACACCTTTGACGATAAAGTGGACCTTTTTGCCAACATAGCCAGACCTGTAGGTAAAACCATGCAGGATGAGTTTGCAGAAATTGAAGCGCAGACCCGTGTCCTTGGTGTGAATGGACTCTTTACCCATTCTGGCCTCCTGGCAGTTGGAGAAAATCTAATAAAGAGCGATCAGATATTCTATACTGACTCCACCTATTTTGACGTTTTTGACCAGGAGTTTCTTGAAGGAACTGCGGCTACCGCACTTACACAACCCAATTCAATTGTTATCTCAAGTAGTCTCGCTCTAAGACTCTTCAACCAAACTTCTGCTATGGGGCAAATCATTCGTCTGGATGATCAGGTTGATGTTCAGGTTACTGGTGTTATCAAATCTTCCAAGGCACTTACTCACCTGCCTATCGAGGCTTGGGTGTCCTGGCATAATGGCGCAAGGCCTGGTGAGAATGGTCGCTGGCTGGGTTGGCATACTTACACCTATATCAAGCTTAGAAGCGATGCGAATGCTGAAAATTTTGAAAGTAAAATCCCTGCCTATTACGACAAATACATGAAGGCACCCTTTGAACAGTTTGGTGGAACAGCCAGGATTTTAATGCAGCCGGTCACAGATATTCATTTGAATTCTGACCTTCAGTGGGAGGCCTATCCCAATGGCAGTTTGTCTAATGTGTACATATTTGCCACTGTAGGCATCTTAATCATCTTCCTAGTCAGTATCAATTATACCAACCTGGCCACAGCAAAGTCTATCCAGCGCATCAGAGAAGTAGGCATTAGAAAGGTTCTCGGTTCCAATCGTCAATCAATCATTATGCACACAGCTGTCAATTCTCTACTGGTTGCCGTAGTCTCAGCTCTTTTCAGTGTGGCGTTCATTTATTTGCTTCTTCCTTTTTTCAATCAAATGAGCGGAATCCAAATAGATACCACCACCGTTCTGGAGTTTTGGAATGTAGTCTTCTTTATATCGCTGTTTTTGATTATCAGTCTGGTCTCAGCAGTCTACCCTGCCCTATCGGCACTGGCCTTGAGACCCACTGAAGTGCTTAACAACCGTTCCTCAGGTTCCGCCCGAAGGTCTGTTATCAGAAGAGTGTTTGTAGGACTTCAATTTATTATTGCTGCAGGATTGCTGTTTTCAACCTCGGTGGTACTAAAACAATCCAACTTCATTGCGAACAGAGACCTTGGCTTTGACAAAGAAAGTGCGATGGTCGTTTCAATCAATGATACGTCTGTTCAAAAAAGAATAGAGTTTATAAAATCCGAATGGCTCAAAAATCCGGCAATTACTGCCATTTCCAGCTCGGAGGAGGTTCCGACAGAGCCTCTGGTTCAGGTGCTGGCCGACATCAAGGAGCTTGATGGCTCCTACAACACAACGGGGGCAGAATATATGTCTGTGGATTATGATTTTCTTCAGACTCTTGGTGTCAAACTGGCTTCAGGGCGATTCTTTGACGAGCAATTTGGCAATGATGCCGATACCAAAATTCTAGTCAACGAAACTGCTGCCAAACTCTTCGGGGGCACTGCAGCTGCAATTGGGCGCAAACTGGCCGTAAGTACAGACGATGACGGGAACCCCATTGACCTGGAGATTATCGGTGTGGTAACGGACTTCCATACCATTTCTCTTCACTCCCTTATCCAACCCATTATTTTTGTGGTCACAGAATCCCCGAAAAAGCTTTTGGTAAAACTTCAAAGCGACAATCTCCAAACCGGGGTTGACTTTGTGAAAAAGGAATGGGATAGCTTCAACTCTTCTTTCCCATTAGAGTATAGCTTCCTTGATGATGGCTTTAAAAACCTGCATAAGACCGAGGCTAATCTTCAGCAACTCCTTCTTTACTTCTGTGTGCTGATCATTATCATCTCTTGCCTAGGTCTTCTCGGACTTGTGTCTTATGCCTCGAAAAGTCGCGTTCGCGAGGTTACCATTCGAAAGGTAATGGGCTCATCTAATCAGGGAATCTTTAACCTGCTGATCAAGAGTTATCTGATTCCTGTACTACTGGCACTTATCGTTGCCATTCCGTTAGGGTGGTTCTTAATGGAGAATTGGTTAAACAACTTTTCCTACAGAACTGATATTGATGCGTTCAGAGCTGTATGGGTGGTTTTGATAACCATTGCCATTGCTTTTGCAACCGTAAGTTTTCATACAAGGAGGGTGTCAAGGTTAAACCCTGTGAAGACTTTAAGGCATGAATAACAGTTTGCCAGTGAAACAGATATAGTCTCAATACTGAAGGTTAGACTGGTGGTTCCAGGTTTTAGATGTTTGATGTTTGATGTTTGATGTTTGATGTTTGATGTTTGATGTTTGATGTTTGATGTTTGATGTTTGATGTTTGATGTTTTGAAAACGAGAGCTTGGAGTTTGGGTTTTGGAATTTGGTGCTTGGGATTTGTAATTTACGCTGTGTAATTCGAGGCGCTCTGTCTCCAACGAATCAGCCTGACTGGTCTATAAAAAGAGAAAGGCCATCAAACAAGACAGCCTTCCTCTTTTAAATTCATTTAGGATTACTAATTGCCGCTTGTTCCGATTGGTGAAAAGTCCACGCCTTTTACAGATTCAAGATATTGGTCCCAGGATGCCTCGTAAAAAGCATCTACCATCTTCTTTGCTTCAGCGAACCTAACCTTGGCCTGATCCAACAACATCTTTTGTGTTCGCCCTGGCATATTATAGGAGCCACTGACGGAACGTGAAGCGGTCGAAATTCTGGTTTGAGCTGGCACAGCATCACCCGGATTTCCACCTCTCCCAAAACGTCTGCCCTGGCCAACGGCTTTGGAGAGTTCTTCCAATTCTTTTTTGATATCATTACTTGACGTTCGCAAAGCCTGGACATCCCTACCCCGCTTACCTTGAAGAGCAGCAATCACCTTATTGACCTTCTGAACATCAGCGGTTACTTTTGCACCCATTTTTGAAGCTTCAGTTGAGAGTTCGTTAATTTCTCGAAGCATATCTCTGCGAGCAACCAGAACATCCATAGAGACATTTTCCCTGGGGTCCATCTTAATCTCAATCTGGGTCTCTGCGGTCTCTTGACCAACCATGATCTTCACTTTGTACATTCCTGGTAGGGCAGGAGCTCCCCCTCTTTGGAAGCGTCTTGCAAACTCTGCAGGAATACCAGGAGGTAAGGTAGGCTGTACCGTTCCTTCCGGAGGGTTTTCATCCATTCTCCAAGAGACCTGGTGCAAGCCTCCGTTTAACGGTGCGGTCAGGTTTCTAACCAATGTTCCACTCATATCATAGATTTCCACTTTGGCCTGTGGCCCGGCAGCTCTGCCTCCTCTACGACCTCCCTGACCACCGCGGCCTGCACGATTGCCGCCACCATTAGCAGCACCATCAAATCCCGGTCGGCTACCTCTATTTGCATTGCCGGGTTGGGGACCTCCCCCATTTTGGGCTACAATATCACCGCGATTCTGAGTCTCAGGTTTTTTAGCGAAAAACTTGATTGTGGCACCAAAGCTTTGACGATTGTCCCCATCAAAGGCTGCATTACCTGGGCTTCCCATACCACTTGCGGCTCGGGAACTGTGAATATAGGCAGTGGACGGTTCCACTATGGCCAAGGCGGCATTCATAACATCTGCACCTTTTTTCGCCATTGCCCTTAACGGCTTGATGTCATCAACTACATAAATGGCCCTTCCGAAAGTACCGATTACCAAATCGCTTTCTCTTTCCTGAATCACCATGTCCATGGTGGAAACGCTTGGGTAGTTATTTTTAAATTGGCTCCAGTTTGCACCTTCATCAATGCTTACAAATAGTCCGTTCTCAGTGCCATAAAACATCAACCTTGGTTCTACCGGGTCCTGAACAAAGGAAAGAGAATAGCCAAACACATCGTTTTCATCAGCTAAAACCTCCCAGCTTCTTCCGTAATTCTTCGTTCTGTAGAGATAGGGTTTGAAGTCAAATCTTCTGTAGTTGTTAATCACAGCAACCGCCTCCCCATCATTATGTCTGGAGGATTTGATTTGAGCGATCCAACTACCTTCCGGAACCCCTTTCATATTCTTGGCTACGTTGGTCCAGCTTTTTCCGCCATCTCTTGTGATCTGCACATTGCCATCATCCGTACCTGCCCAAATCACTTGTTCTTCACGCGGGCTCGGCTCAATGACCAAAAGTGTGGTATGATTTTCAGCGCCAGTGGCATCTCTGGTTAATCCCCCACTCTCATTTTGTTTTTGTTTTTCAGGGTTGTTAGTAGTCAAATCCGGAGAGATAACATCCCAGCTATTTCCTTTGTCATTGCTCTTATGCACGAACTGACTTCCAAAATAGATGGAGTTGTTGTCAAAGGGGTTTTGGGCAATGGCCGCATTCCAGTTGAAACGCAATCTCACATTAGGGTCAGGGTGATTTGGCTTGACGGATTGAGAACGCCCGGTCACCTTATCATACCTGGAGACATTGCCTTGTTGTGACATGGAATAGCCATATCGCGAATCATCCGGGTCAGGCACAACATCAAAACCATCACCACCGGATACTGAATGGAAGTAGTCATTTCTGATACCCCCTCGGGTCCAGGAATAGGCGGGGCCTGTCCAGCTACCATTGTCTTGAAGACCACCATATACATTATAAGGTGTTTCATTGTCCACGGCAATATGATAGAACTGACCCAGAGCAAGGTTCTGAATAAAACGCCAGGTCTTGCCCATATCTCGTGTTATTGCCATTCCACCATCATTACCCAGAATAACATACTTCGGGTTATCCGGGTTGATGTACAAAGCATGGTTGTCCACATGTATCGTACCGCGACTAATTAGTTGAGAGAATGACTTCCCTCCATCTTCACTTCTAGTCACATTGGTGTGGATACTATAAACTCTGTTCTCGTTTTTGGGATCAACATAGATATCATAATAGTAAAAGGGTCTGTTGCCTATCTCCTGTGACTTATCATTGATCTTAGTCCAGTTGAAGCCGCCATCATCAGAACGATAGAGCGCATTGTCTTTGGCTTCAATCAAAGCGTAAACTCTATTGGGGTTATTGGTACCAATGGCTAAGCCCATACGCCCAAGGTCACCTTCAGGCAATCCATTCTCTTCGGCAGTCTGCTTTGTCCAGTTTTTGCCACCGTCAAGGGTGACATAAAGACCGGAGCTAGATCCTCCGGATTTGAAAAACCATGGCTCGCGCCTGTGTTGCCACATATTCACAAAAAGCTTGTCAGGGTTGGAAGGGTCAATAATCATATCGCCCACTCCCGTTTTTTCATCTACATATAAAATGTGATTCCAGGTTTCGCCACCATCGGTGGTTTTATATACACCTCTTTCCTTGTGCTCTCCCCAGGGAGAACCTATGGCTCCGATATACACCGTATTGGGGTCATCAGGATGAATAATAATTCTATGAACGTTTCTGGTATTTTCAAGGCCCATCAGCTGCCAGGTTCTTCCGGCATCCTGACTTCTATAGACTCCGTAACCACCGGTTAATGAGTTTCTTGGGTTGCCCTCTCCGGTACCTACCCAAACCACATCGGGGTTCTTCTGGGAAACGGCCACAGCACCAATAGATAGTGCCAGCTGATCATCAAAGATAGGTTTCCAGTCAATCCCTCCACTTTCAGACTTCCATAGTCCTCCAGAGGCGGAGCCTGCATAAATAATTTCTGGCTGACTTCTGACTACATCAATGGAGGTCACCCTGCCACTCATACCGGCTGGGCCGATACTTCTGGCTTTGATGGATTCCAATTTGCTGAAGTCGATTGATTGTCCGAAGGAGACGGACGAAATCAGTAACATGCTTAAAGCAAGTACCCAAGCTTGAGTAATTGCCTTTCTTGTTTGTTTCGGCTGTTTCATTTTGTTGAGTTGATTCGAATTATGACTTACCAAAAGCCATAGTGTTTAATAAGTAACCCATCTTTTGTGAGGAGTGGAAGCTCATTTATTCAAGTGGCATTTTTTTAATAATTGTGCTTGGGTATGTCTGAGGTATTGAATTATATTTGCACTCCTTTTAAACGAAGGAAGATTCAGTAAATAACCCTGGAGAGGTGGGTGAGTGGCTGAAACCACATGTTTGCTAAACATGCGTGCGGGAAACCGTACCGGGGGTTCGAATCCCCCTCTCTCCGCAAAAAGGTCCTGAGCCAACATAGTTGGTCGGGACTTTTTTCGTTTAGGAGCGTTGAGCTTGCTCACAAGCGTCTAAATGAAAAAAAACTTCCTACGCGAAGCGGAGGTTCAGGGCTTTTTTGCAGGGCCGCCCAATTGGGATCACCGGAGGTAATTCCATCTATTGGGTGATTATATAGGAACAACACCAGCAAAGGCAGAAAGCACTCGTTAAATCTCTTTATTTCTTATATTGGTTATGAAAATGGATGAACCCACAACTCAAAATTCTATCACTTCACTTGAAGATCTGACGCCAGAGGAATTAGGGCTTTGGAGAAAGCCGGATGGAGAAAGACATAAGAGGTGATCGAAAATGACCAAATACCACTAGATTACTACGAGTATGAATTGCCAAAAAAAAAGCTCTTCATACTTGGTAATGGCTTCGACCTTTCTCATAACCTTCCCACAAATTTCAGTGATTTTGCTAAATATTTATTAAAGAGAAGTCTCTTTTCTCAAGCCAATACACGTCATCCTTTGATAAATATATTACACCCAACTAGTGCCAAGCACAAAGGTAATTGGCCACAACCTCCAAATATTGATTTCAACAATCCAATTTCAATAGTGTTTGAAGATATTTATAAGTTCACCTGGAATTCAATTTTAGACATGGGATACAAGCTGCCAGGAGATATAACTTGGGACAATCACCGCTATGTCATTACAGGTAAACATGAATTGATAGTTGAAGATCATGAGTTCTTGAAGGGTGTTTTGAGATCCACTAATCCTGACAATTGGATTGATTTTGAAAAAGCATATTTCAAAGAGCTGTGCAGATTAATTATGCCTAATCAAAATGACGTACCCACTGGTGAGATTTGGAGACTAAACAACCATTTTAAGACTATTAGACAGGAATTTGAGAAGTATTTAATTCGTGTTTTATTTGATCATGAAATAGCGGATGTTAATGGATATTTCGAGTTGCTCCACAAACCTCAAATTGACCTAAAAGAAGGAGAAAAATTAAACACGCCTTATGTCGGAGAGGTGATGATTCTCAACTTCAACTATACTCCGATAATAGAGAATATCTATAAAATTACTGATCAGACTAATCCAGGTAACAGAACATACCAGGTAGTGCATATACATGGTGAGGTTAGTGATGCCAAAAACCCCATTGTTTTCGGATATGGTGATGAAAAGGATCCTAATTATTCTCTCATAGAATCGTTAGAGTACAACCATCTGCTTGAGCATTTCAAATCCAACCAGTACTCAAGAACAGCTAATTATCACAGGGTTGAAAAATTCGTTGAAAATGAACCATTTCAAGTAGACATCATTGGACATGGATGCGGGATGACGGACAGGGTCTTGTTGAATTACATTTTCGAACACTCGAATTGTGATAGAATTAAAATTCACCACCACAAAGAATATGAAGGGTACAGATCGACATATATGAACTTATCAAGACACTTTTCACCACACAAGAAGCATGACCTCAGAACCAAAGTCTTACCATTTAAAGAGGAAAACCGCTGCCCACAATGGGATGATTGAGTTTTGACTGTTTTGTAACAAAAACAGACCAAAAATACAGTAAAAAGGAGTTGTCATGGTTTGTTACACAAATAAAAAATCTCAAAAATAGCCATTAGGAGCAGGAAACCAAGAAAATAGCTGGGGCAAAAAGGAGTCTCCTTCTCTCCGAAAAAAGGTCCATCCGCAGGGGTCAACGTCAGTTAATCCCAATGATTAGACTCTTCGTTACCCTCAGAGAAAAAAGGCAAGTGAACAGGTTTATCCTATGAAAGATGAATCCTCTACGTCAATTGGAATAAGGGTTAACCTTAGACTCAGAATACAAGTTATACGCAGCAACCAAAGAATCCTGACCACTCCTACCTGAACTGAAATCTTTGCCGTGTTCATATACGGCTTCCAGATTTTCTACATAAAGTGGATGATACTGCTCTTCCATATCATTCCAAATGATCAACACAAATTCATATTTGATTTTGCTTTCCCTGCCTTTTTCAAGCCATAAATCAAATTGGTCTTCGCTAAGAGGCTGCGGATATTCGGGGCTTTCAAATATGAGGGCAAAATGTTGATTTGAAATCTTTGGTCAAAGTAATACAATTTCAAACTAAACAGGTGCAATAACGTTTAGTTGGTAGATGCTCTTCGATTGGATCAACATACTGGGTGACGTCTTGGCAGGAACAGTTTTAGCTATCATCTTAGCTGCCTCCAACTTGTTGATTAAATTCTTAAACAGAACTCTTCAACAAATCACTTGGTCTAAAAAAAAAATGTTTTACAAGGCTATTTTTAAGTGAATTTGGACCTTTTAAGAACAAATTATTTTTTGGTCTAGCCACTCTGTAAGTTTCCCTCTGTTTTTTGTACTTATTTTAATAACCATTGCATTATTTATACCCTCAGAGATGCCAATTTGTGATAATTGAAGCGCATTTCCTCCAAAGTGGTGAGGTAGCTTTACAGATTAGTCCAGTACAGAGTTTTTTTCAATGACCTTCAACTATTTAACAATACCCTCTCACATAACCGCTAAGGTCTTCAATTCACCAGGTCAATTCTGGTTTTTACGCCTCGTGCATTTTATCGGATGAGGGTTAAATTGACTTTTTTCTCGCGTCAACGATTTTTCTTTGCTCTAGCCTATTGCGAATAAGAATTTCCCTCTATATTTGCACTCCGATTTAGGATCGGGGTGTAGCGTAGCCCGGTTATCGCGCCTCGTTTGGGACGAGGAGGTCGCAGGTTCGAATCCTGCCACCCCGACACTAATTTTTATTGCAAGCCACTGACAATCAGTTTGTTAGTGGCTTTTTTATTGAAACATGTACGGAATCCATGTACGGAAACTTCAATTTTTTACGACCTCAATTTTATAAACAATTGATTATCAATTAGTTGTGAAAACACTTGTCCTTGGGGTCGCAGGTAGTCAGTATGAATAGCATATTAATATTCAATCCTAATTCGATTATATTTGATTTTGACCTTTAACCGATGCCCAGTATGGTTACCACTTATTCCATTCGATCTTTTGCTGATTTAATAGAGATAGGCACCACTATGGGTAAAAATTGGTTCAGAGGACATTCGAAAAAATACGAGACTCTGACCCCTGGTTTATTTAGAGAGGACTATACATATGACTTTTTTCAGGCCACCAGGCCACAATATGAGATTGAACTGATGGTGCTGTTCAAGAGGTATTCCCACTCTCTCCTTTTAGATCTACCAGACCACTCTGATCATATCACTTGGCTTTTTTGGATGCAGCACTATGGGATTCCGACTAGGCTTTTGGATTGGACTGAAAACATTTTGACTGCAGCATTCTTTGCTGTCACAGGGAACCCTAAAGAAGACGCAGAAATTTGGACAATATTTCCACAGCAATTAAATAATACTTCCAAATTTGGAGGAATACCAACAAGTGAGCATTCATTCATAAAATATTTATCAGGCAAACCATATCATAATAATCCTGAAAAGCTCTTGGAAGAGTTGGAGATAAAAGAAGAACCGAAATTGCCAATGGCTTTTGTCGCTCCTTATATATTTCCTAGAATGAGTTCTCAACAAAGTGTGTTCACAATCCACACGGGAATGGATGATGAGTTCGCTATCGAGAATATTCTGAAGGATGAAAAGTACATAACACGGTACATAATACCTGTCAGTTTAAAGCTCGACTTTGAAAAGAGATTATCTTATCTAGGGTTTAATTATCGGACCCTATTTCCTGATTTAGATGGATTAGCCAATTTTTTCAAAAGAGATTCTAGGGATCTAGGTTGGGGACAACCTGATCCACCGTCATTTGACAAAAAGTAGTTGTATTCATGTACGGATGTGCAGTTTTTTGTAACTTCTTCAGTACATAGAATCCCATAAGTGATTGACCTTCAAATAATTTGAATTCCACAATATAGGTTCGAATCCTACCACCCCAACAAAACTAAAGAAGCCAACTCAATGAGTTGGCTTCTTTAGTTTTAATGCATTTTTTTTGCCTCAAAGCTTTTTCACAAAGTTGATAACGGCTTTTCTAAACTCATCCTTGGCGGTAAGTAGCAGGTGATGCGTAGCGTTGGGAATAACCTCTTGCTTGCTTTTAGTCGATACCGACAAAAGATTCTTTTGTAGTTCAAACCAGGTGGTATTGCTGTCTTCTACCGGTAACCCAGGTACGCTGGAAAAGGCACCAAAGCTATTGTCGGCTGTGATCACGAGGATAGGTTGCCTTATCGGTTTCTCTATCGCTGAATAGGCGTAGGTTCGCGGCAAAAGATCCATCTCGTTGAACATGACATCATAAAATGAGGGTTGGGCGATAGTCTCCTGATACACCTCCCAGAATTGAGAATTCAAAGCGGAATCAATAGGCATTTGGGCTGCACTCAGCATACCTGCCCTGGCCATCGCACCTGTCCGTTTAAACTGTGCCTTCCCGGACTCCAATACCATCGCAACCGCAGGAGGTAGTTTTTGGAATTGGAACTCCGTGGCGGCATCTGCAAAAATAATGGCCTTCACGTCCTCCTTATATTTATTGACATAGGCTTTAACAATCAGGCCTCCATAGGAATGTCCTAAGAGAATAAATGGCTCATTAATGCCAAGCTTCGTCAAGCCAATGTGCAGCTCTTCCACAATGTTATTGGCAGAGCGCGAATATGGAGAGGTATCACTCCAGCCATAACCCGCCCTGTCATAGGTGACCACCCTAAACTGTTTTGAAAGTTCATTCTGCAACTCCATCCATTGCAGCGACCAGGAACCTGTCCCTGGTTCAATAACGATGGTTTCTGGCCCGTTGCCCTTTACATTAAAATGAAGCTGATAACCCCCTACATCCACCAGTTTTCCCGGAGGGTTGTTCAATGATGACTTTTGTGCATATAAGCTATATGAGCCAATAAAAAGGCTCAAGAGTGTGATGTTTCTTAGTATTCTATACATGATTGTTCGATTAAAATTCAACTATTTGATATTTCGTTTTTGAATTGAGATTTCAGGGTAATCCCCGATATCCGGAAACTGATTTTTGCTTGCCCGCAGATACTTATCGAAAAAACCCAGGGTTTGCACCTTGAGAATGGTATTCATTCTCGCTTTATCGATTTCACCCATCAGACCGGCATCTTGAAAGGTTTCGGGAGAGACCAGGTTCAGGTCACAAAAATCAAGGTGCTTTGAGCCCGCAATAGTCATTCTAATCGCCTCAGCCTTTGCCTGTCGATAATGCAGTTCGTTGAGATTGCCATGGTTTCCACCAATCATAAACATAAAGGGCCGATCCAGGGGCTTTCCTATCAGATCACCGAACATCGCTCCGTCCATACAAAGCCCCGCTTTCACACGTTTGTCTATGTTAAGGAATTGCCCGGTAGCCGCACCCCCAAAGGACATCCCAAATGCTCCTATCTTTTTCATGTCGATGCGTGTAGAAAGCGGAGATTTGCCCTCAGTGTTGAGCCGCTTAAGTTCGTCCAATACGAAGCTTGCATCCTGAGCCCAGGTCATAACGCTCTCCTGCAACATTGGCTGCATGGTCAGAAGTTTTTCCTCTGTTTTGATAGTCTCATCTGAAAAAGGACTATCCATAATGGATGCGTATTCGTTAGAAACTTCCTCATCCAGTATCTCGGCCCAACGTGCCCTTAATCCGGGATTCGTCAAGGAGTAGGTTTGAATTCCATTATCACCAACAGCATAACAGGTCTCATAAGGGTGCGCCAGACTAACCACGATGTATCCATGACTTGCCAGAAATTCCATTAGTCCATTGTTCTGATTCAACCAGAACGAGTAGCCATGTTGGAAAATCAGGAGCGGATATTTTCGCTTTCCCTGTGAAATGGGGACATCGATATAAGCATTCGTTTCCAGTGCTTCAAACTTCTGCAGAGCCGCATCATCCAGCTGGAAAAGGTTCTTTATTATTCCGAGTGACTTGGCTACGTCCTTTACATAGGGTGCTTTAACACTTCCCTCCACCCGATCGGCCGGATACCATGCCTGGGCAAAAACATCCCTGGATTTTACATTTAACGAATCGAATGCTTCTTTCCTTGAATGATCCGTGAATTGAAAATAGCTCGTACCTACCTTGAAATCTCCTGCCTCAACCTGGGCAAAAAGCGTTGAGTGTAGGGCCAATAGGAATGGAGCAAAAACGAATGCACGTTTCATTCTTGTGGACAATCTTCGAAGTTTGATCATTTCGCTTTGGAATCGTTATCCGATATTGACTGAGCGCTTACTTCAGTTGCTAAAATTTTCTCTTCCCAATTGTCTAACAGCGTTTTATCTCCTTCATCAAATGAGTCGTGGGTAGCCCCATTGAAGAGCCAGTGCATCCATCGATAGGGAAATCGGTACTCAAAAGTCACTACCAACTCTGTCACATTTTCACTCATCGCCTCGGCCGACCAGGTACCGTTCATCTTGGTAAATGGATAGGGAAAACCAGTACCCGGATCTACATCAAAGGAATAGGCATTTCCTTCATCCCAGAAGGTGCATGTTTCTTGCCATGCCCCTTGTTCATCGCTACAGGCTCTTACCATGCCTACACCACTGCCAGACATGACCGTCACATTGTCGAGTCCGGTAGCATATCTATGGTAATTGCTCACATCGGATATGACCTGCCAAACCACCTCCTTTGGTGCAGTGATGGTTCTACTATCGGTATGGGTCTCAACACCAGGAGGTGTAAACGCCACTATCACCAATAGTAGTAGTCCTCCTCCAATAATCAGTAATCTCTTTCGGGAACGTCTCATCTTTTTTTGGTCAAGTATAGATGAGGCACAGGTGTCAATCGTCACCATTGATTGGAAGTGACCTATTCAGAAAGAATTTTCAATTATGCTGACGAATAAACTGGGAGGGTGTCAAACCTTCGTGTTTCTTGAACACCTTATTGAAAGTGTTTTTGTTATTAAAGCCTGAGTCAAAGGCAATAGCGAGAATAGTGAGGTGCTTGTTTTCAGGCTGTAACAAACGGTGTTTGGCTTCTTTGAATCGGTACTCGTTCAAAAATTCGTAAAAACTTTTTTCCAACTCCAGGTTCAATACCTGGGAAATCTGGTGAGAAGGCATGTTTAAGTGCTTCGCCAACTTGGGTAAAGAAAGCTCAGCATCTAAATACGCCCTCTCCTTTTCCATAAATTCAATGATTCGCTGCAAATGGAGTTTTGAATCGGCTTCTGACAATTGGGAATTCTTGTATCGATCGCTCCAGTTATTCAATAAAATCTGATTAAAGACTTTGTTGTTTCTAATGGCAAAGAACACCAGCATATTTACCAGTACTGTATTCGCAAGCATAATGATATAGTATACTTCCTGATAGACTGTACCCCGAAATCCAAACCAGACGAGTGCCATGAAATCAATGGCCCAATAGCCTAGAAACAGCTGTCCGAAGCGATTTAACCATACCCCCTTGTTTTTGATACTATTCGACTCTACTTGCTGGTAGCGTTTTTTGAGCAATGAATTGGCCTTGAAAATGTAGATAAAGGAATGCACAATCTGGACAGCCATAAATATGAATAGGTCTAGCGGTAATGGCATGGCCTCCTTATTCAGAAAGACTTCGAGCGCACTGATTTTATCGGAACTACTCAATCCATAAAAGGGCACCGTGGCTATAATGGCCAGCGCAAACGGCACAAAGTGCCAGATTATTCTCTTGCCACTAAATTGGCCAGAGAGAGATTTTATATACCAATAATAGATCGGCCCTTGTAGAAAAAGTAGCGGTATTGCTATATGAACCAGGTGGGGGAACTCGAGAAACAGAAAACTACTTAACCACAGGTAATTCAGCAAGTTGAGGACAATAACAAAGAGCAGGGCCGAAAGAAGGTAAACGGTGGCGTTCCGCCTGTAGCTCAGCAGAATGATCATCAGGAAAATTCCCTGAAAAACACCAAAAGCCAGCAGCACTGACCATACATCAAAATTGATCCGAACTAAGTCCTCCATAGAATACTTTCAAAAATACGAGGATTAAAAGATGAGGCTACTATCAAACCCTCTCATAGCTCGATAATTCGTCATTCTCCATCCAGCGTTACTTCTATTCACCATCCCATATCTCCATGAAGACTGAGGTTTCCGAATTGTAACCTCATCAATTTAAAGTATCAATGCAGGCAATGGCACCTCATCGAACGGTATCAATCATTGTTTATCTTTATTCTTTCATCGTTGTTATTTGAATCGATTTTTAATGGATTGGGATCCTCTTTTGATTTTTTCAGGTTGCCTGGCGGCCCTAATTTTTTCCAGCACACTTTTCTTTTCCCAAGTCAATCAAAAGGCCAATCGATTTCTGGCTCTCCTTACGCTTTCTATAGGGCTCAATTTGCTGGTGTCATGGATTATAATAAATGCATACTTTAATCAATACCCCATCCTTCATATTTTACCTTATGGAATAGGGTTTGGACTTGGGCCGACACTCTACCTATATGTCAGGTCATTAACCACAGAACAACGTATTGATTATCGACATTTATGGTGGTTTTTAGCCGACTACCCACACAGTATTTATCATTGGATCTATGGTCGATCCAACTTCGATCAACCCATCCATGAATTCTTAGACAAAATGGGATTCCTCTCCATTTTTCTGGTAGCATTTTATCTATGGAAGTCCAGAAAGCTAATATTGGAACATCAGAAAGAACTAAGGTCTAAGCTCTCAAATGTGGAGCGTCAGACACTGAACTGGTTAAACCAGATATCGGTTTTGTTTTTAATACTGCTACCTATATCACTTGTTTTATGGTCGTTAAACCTAACAATTGGGCTTGATTTTGATGATCGCATTACCGGCCATGTCTTCTATGTTGGAATGATTTTTTGGTTGGGGATAGGCGGTATAAGACAGCCGGAAATTGTGAGTAAGGGGTCTGGTAATATTACACTTCCAGCCACCAATCCGGTCGCAAAAAAACATCTTGACGCCTTGACCGCATGTATGGAAAAAGACAAGCTCTATCTTCTACCCGATCTCTCGGTCAGGTTTCTTGAAGACAGGCTTGGTATAACGGCCAAGCAAATCTCTGAGGCTTTGAATCAGGAATCAGGAAAGAACTTCTACTCTTTCATCAACGAATATCGCGTTGCTGAATTCAAAGAAAAGGTAGCTGATAATCCTCAGTTGACATTGGCCGGACTTGCCTTGGATTGTGGTTTTAATTCCAAAACAACATTTCAACGTGTTTTCAAAGAAATGACCGGATTGCGTCCATCAGAATATGTACAATCCATAAAGCAATAGGTACCACTACCTGCAATGAGCCCGAAATGCCTGTTTATTTTCAGTCGTGGATCGCTGATCTGCCGTTCTTGCTGAAAAAAAGACAATGCTCAAAAAATCATTAATTCTCGTGGCCCTTTTAGTCTGCTTTCAGGCTCAGGCCCAAACAATTGAAGAAAAAATTGAACAAGCCAAGGTCAAACTTGTTCAATTGATGGAAGACCAAAACATCCCCGGATTGTCCGTTGCTGTCAGTTCAGCAGGTCAATTTGTTTGGCAGGAAGGCATGGGGTTCGCAGACATTAAAAACAAAAAACCAGTCGAAGTCGACACTAAATTCCGGATTGGTAGTATTTCCAAAACGATGACGACCTTTGGACTAGGTCTACTTTATGACAATGGCAAGCTCAACTGGGACGATTCACTAAGCACCTACTTATCTCAGTTTAAGAAACAGCAACATCAACCTACCTTAAGACAAGTGGCCGGGCACCAAGGAGGTATAAGACACTATAAGGGTACCGAATTCGTCTCTAAGCGACAATTCAAGTCCATTGCCGAAAGCATGACTGTTTTTGAGAATGATAAGTTACTATTTGCTCCAGGCACACAATACCAATATAGCACCTATGGTTATGTGGCACTTGGAAGGGTTATCGAATTGGTCTCGGAACAAAATTATTTGGAGTTCATGAAGGAGAAGGTATTTCAGCCTCTAGGCATGACAAACACCATTCCTGAAGACGCTGGTAAAGACGAATCCAACAGTTCACTTTTATACAGCAAGGGAGGCAAAAGACCAGCAATGGAAGTTAACCAAAGTTCGAGATGGGCTGGAGGCGGATTTCTCTCTACTCCTACTGATATCGTCCAGATGATCAATGGTGCCTCCCAAGTTTTGGCAATTGGTACACTTTACGAACTAATTGCACCTCAAAACCTAAAGAATGGCAAAAAAACCGGCTATGGCATGGGGTTTAGAATCTCACAAACTGAGGCCGGGCAAATGATTGTACACCATGGTGGGAGATCAGCCGGAGCTCGTGCCTTTCTATTGGTACTACCGGCAGAACAAATTGCGGTGGCGATCTGCACCAACACGGAAGCGGATTTTGGTGTTCAGGAGGTATATGAGATCGCCAAGCTATTTATGTAGCAAGATCGAGTTAACAGCTTATCAGGTCTAATTAAAAAAGCCCATCATTGCTGATGGGCTTTTTTAATTATAATTCCAGACTCTCATTTATCAAACCGAAAGTTAATCGTCCTGAATCGCCACATTTATAAAGTCCAACATCGGTACTATGGCCTTGTAGGACTCAACCACTATATCATGGAAATGATCGGAATAAATATCTTCTCTGGTCAATGGCTGTAAAGCAGCTATACTCTTTAGTCTTAAGAGCTCAATATGTTCATGATCTCTCGGATAGCCCTTAGGCGCGGTTTTCAATGTGTCTCTTTTAAAAATTTCAAATCGACTTTTAAAGGCCTTCGAATTTAGGATTTTCTCAAGCTGCGCGCCCTCATAGTCGATTTCGGTTCTAACCTTTCTAAGCTTCTCACTATCAGGATGCCAAAGTCCACCGGCAATCTCAACCTCTTCCACTCCAATGCCTATATAGAAGTCTGCCAGTCCCTTACCATATCCAAACACCACCCCAAAATGGTTCTTATAGGTTGGTCTTTCAGGATGGAACATAAGGTTATTATTGATTCTGCTAATCGATCTTCTTGCTGAAGGTTGTACAATTCGCGGGTCGAACTCTTTTATGGATTCTAAAATAGGTTCGAATAGATCTATCACCTCCTGTTTAGCCTCATGGTACCAGCTACGATTGGCATCCATCCATTCTTTGGAGTTGTTGGCCGTCAAGGCTTCAAGAAATTCGAAAATCGATTTTTTAGACATGGTCATGAAGATACGTGACCGAATTATGTCTACAAGGACTATTCTTTAATAAGTGAGATGCCATTCAAGTCCGTGGTCAACACGTCCGTCATCACGTCAAAAAATGGCCTTATTGCCGTCCAGACTTCAACAGCCTTATCTGCAAAATCAGCCTTTAATACTTCGGAATCTTTGAATTCATGAAAAACATACATCGACTTGAATCTAAGTAAATCTATTGATGGATGCTCTTTATCAAAGCCCTTTGGAGCGGTCTTGACCTGTTCTCCCTGAAGTTCTCCGAATACCCTTTTAAACTTTGGATCATTCAAAACCGATCGCAAGGGCTGATCATCTTGAGCAATATGCTCTCTGATTAATTTCAAGTCCTCAGGATTCGGATTGTAGAAGCCTCCTCCTACAACCGTTCTTCCAGGTTGTAAATGATAGTAATAGCCCCCTCGCAATTGAGGCTTTACACGGCCAAAGCCTCCTGCCCATCGCGGGTTATAGGGTGATTTGTCTTTGGAAAACCTAACATCCCTATAAACCCTCATCAAACTCTTCTTCCCTGATGGCGTATTGATTTGATCATTTTGCGACAGCTTGCCCAAAAGCTCATCAGCAAAGTCAATCATATTTGCGTGCTCTTGTTGGTACCACTTTTTATTGTCGTTAAACCAGTCGCGATTGTTGTTAGCAGAAAGTTTGCTTAAGAACTCAAAATTTGATTTAGGTATGGCCATGCTATCATTTTGTTTTAGGTCACTTGATCTTCCACTGATAAGGACGTTCGATCACACGATAATGGGACAAATTCGGATCATTTAAAAACAAGTTACCAAAGTCTTTTTTATACCACACAAAAAGCTGCGAACAGGTGATTGTTCTGACCTTATGATTCACGACAAATTCTTCCTCGGCAAAGCTCTTTGTTGTCCGATCCAACTCCTCATTTAAATTGTCTTCTGAATAAAAAGCAATTGCCGGACAAGAAATGCTACCGCAATTCAGTGCGAAGTGAATTCTAAAATCGAAGGTATCCACCATCAAGGTGAGTCGTGGATTGTCTAAATCAAACTGCAAAGGCTTGCTATTTCTGCGCTCGCCATTTCGCCTTAAAATGCCATTTTCAATGTCGTCAAGAGAGAATAAAATATTGCCAATTTTAAGGCTTCGATCTGTGAAGAAATCAGGCTTCTCCCATACTGATTTCTTCAGTCCATTATGGACGATTTGATAGTTGGTAAAAGCGTTATATACATTCACCCAAAAGGCCGTCTTTTGCTTGTCACTTTGTAATGTATCAAGCCTTAATTTCTGAAGATCTTTCAGGTATTCTTTGGCTCTTTGCAACACCTCGCTTCCAGGCTCAAAAAGATAATTGCCCAATTCAATTTTCATGGACTTTGAAAAACCCTGGTGGTCAAATTTCATCGATGCTGTTGGTATAGGTTTGGAGCCAATACTTCGCTCAACATTTGATACATTTCATCATCCAGATCAGGAGCGTCTATTGTGGCGATTACTTCGTCCAACTGTGCTTCATTTCGTATCCCCGCAACCACTGTGGTAACGGCAGGATGGTGCAAAACCCATTTCAACATGGTCTGAATTATCGATCTTTCCTCATTTGAGGCAATGAATACTTTATCTTTAAGTAAATCAATGCTTTGTGAGTTATAATCTAAATAATTACTCAAACTATTTTTTAACAATAACCCTTTAGCCATGGCTCCCCTGACCATAACGCCAATTCCTTCATTATTCAATTGAGAAAGCACTTTCTCCTCGGGTCGCCTGTCCAGCAAGCTGTATTGCAACATGACTGACATGATGTCAGAGCGCTTGATATATTCCCGAATTAGGTTCGGTCTTATGGAGGAGATTCCATAGTGACGAATCTTACCCTGAGTCTTTAGAATTTCGAAAGCTTCTACGGTCTCATCAATGGGATCAGCGACAGTTCCACCATGCAATTGGTAGAGATCAATATAGTCTGTTTGGAGTCTTTTTAAACTGCTCTCGACCGCCTCTAGAATGTAGGTCTTGGTTGGGTTCCAGGTCCAGCTTTTTCCATCTGAATTTAATTGGTTTCCCACCTTGGTGGCGAGGACGATTTGATCCCTCCTATCCTTCAAGGCAGTGCCTACCATTTTCTCGTTTTCCCCTTGTTGATATAGGTCTGCAGTGTCGAAATAATTGACACCCAAATCCACGGCTTTGTGCAGTAGTTTGGAAGCTAACTTTTGATCCAAATCCAGAGACATACAACCGTAGGAAATTTCGGACACGGATAAATCTTTGGCTTTGGGGAAACTTCTATAACGCATGTTGGTCTAACAGAAAATCTATTAAATAAATTTCGGCAATGCAGTTGTTTAAAAAAATACCAATTCACTATATTTGCACTCGCTTTTCAGGAAGCTGTAGGTTCGCTAGCTCAACTGGATAGAGCGCCTGCCTTCTAAGCAGGGGGTTCCAGGTTCGAGCCCTGGGCGAATCACATAAAAGTCCACTCTTTGAGTGGACTTTTATTTTGACCTTTTAGCTAGACGGTGAACATGATGCGGCATATTTTTATAACACCCTAATAGCCCTCAATTAGCTGTTCGTCAAAGTTTCTATTGTCATGACGCATAGTCCACATTTCGGCATAAAAAAAGGCCATCCTTACGATGGCCTAGAGTATGGAATATGACTACTTTACCTAAACACCTATTCCATGACATATCTTATACTGAATCCACAGTTTATATTGGCCTTACCTTTCTCAAGAGAAAATATTCTATCCGGTTTTTTGTAGTAAGTCGGATTTAAGATGTCGTCTCCGCTACTTGCCCAATACAAACCCTTACTTCCAAGGGCTAAGAAACCTAGTATCGGATTCCTTTGTCCAGAGCTTTGAATATTCACCATTGTACTTCGGTCATAAAAGCCTTTATCAGAAAGCTGACTTAGGTCACCATTCCATCCTAAGTACTCGATAAGGCCTAGCCATTCTTTCTCTGTTGGTAATCTCCAGCCTTTGGGAGCGAGTTTCTGAGCTGCTCCGTAAGAATACAGCCTCCCGTATTTCTTTTGCTCAGGATTATCAGACATTTCAAAGTCTGATTGAGTCAGGTCTCCATCTTTATACAAATCGCCAGGTCCGTACTGCCAAACTCCTTTCATACTTGAATCATAATTGAAATTGTCCACCATCCAGGTGATCCCATTAATCTCCAGAGTTCCGTATGCCTGCCCATCCCTCTCATCTATCCATGGCCTAACTCCATCCGCTTTATTCCATTCATATGCTGAATCATCAAACGATTCGGATTTATCACCATTAGGGCCACTGGAGTTAATCAACAGCACCATAAGGCTTAGCAAGTATGTGGTTACCTTTTTCATTTCGTTTTCATTTATAACCCTATTGACATTTTCATGTCGAAATATGGAAACCTATCAGAATACCCCATACCACCTGATATGCTAATTCGTCTGGTTATATGCGCAACTGCCTCCATTGTAGGTATGATGGTTAAAAATCGTTTTCTGAAATAACCTACTCTTAATGAAGGCCCGAATTGAAGTCTGGAATATCTATTGAATAAATAGAGCCCATATATTCCATGGAACGCATCTGGCGAATTCTGGGCGTCTGGTAATTTATAATACCCGAAAACACCCACAGCGTATCTGTTTCCAAACTTTAAAGCAATCTGCACTCCTGTTTTCCATCCCCTTATCGATCTGGTAGCGGACGGACCAATTTCCAGAATTGGTTGCCTTTGACTATCCAAATCGAATTGCCGCTGAGGTTGGCCTTCTATATAATTCGGCACAACCATGACAGCAACAATTAGATTGTACTTCAACATAAATAATAACACTTAACTGTTATTTAACCATGTCCAAGGTTGCCAATTGCCCCTCTGGAATTCTAGTTGAATCTCTTAATAGTTAAAATCGGTGAATCTCTTAAAACGCATGGTGTTTTACCTATGAGTATACTACTGTATATGGATTATCGGAAATCAGGCAATGAAAGAAAGCAGCAACTTTATATTATTGATTTAATAACTCTTCAATATATATTCTGATGTCGTGAGGAGCGGTTTGATTACCTCCGAAATACGGATATAGGAGATAGTAAAGACCTGTTTCACAGGTATTTCCACGTTGAACACGGGTTATGGTAGCTCCATTAATACTGAACTCATAGTGGTTCCCATCCAAACGAAGTTCAAAAATGTAGGTCTTCCCTATCTCGACCGTACTGATGTGCTTAATTATCCTTTGCGAATCCTTATATACATAAGCAGACACATCCAGTACTTTGTCGACTCTGTTGTATGTCCATCCAAATCTGGCACTGTTAGATTGGTGTAAGCTATTGCAATCTGAGAAACCAAAAAGCTTATTTACGTCCGCCTGATCAGCATCACCAATATTATAGACAGCACTTGAATCAAAGCGAACTGTGAATCTTAAAAATTCAGATTTGAGTGATCTAAACCGACTTCCCGGAATTGAACCATGAACCCGGCTTTTGTGCTCGCCTTTCTTGATTGTGTAGGTTACTTCCGGCACTTCATAAAGGTCGCTACAGCCAAGTATACAAACAGCAAGAAATACCATCATCAGAAACTTGGTGCCACAGTTAATACTCAAATGCTTTACCCCCTGTCCTGAAGTGTTAGAGAATGCTCGCATTTCAATACAGATTAAAAATGAGTTTGGTCGCCCAAAAATTATGATCACTTCTGACACTTTTTTCAAGACTCATTCTAAAACTTTTGGAAAATTTATATCTCATTTCGCCAGCCAATGCCAGATTTTGCCAATTAGCATTCATCGTTGCGAATCTAGCAGTCGGTCCTATTTCCAAGTTTTGAAAAACAGGGATGACGATGTTGAAATAAAGCCCTGCATATCTGTTATCGAAGAAGTTGTCTCCATACTCATAATCTCTTAAATGAAAATAATTTACTGATAAGAATTGTTTGAAATTGATTCCAAGCGCCACTCCATATTTTAACCCTTCATAATCAATCATTGTAGGAGACACTTGGACAGTAACAGGCTTAAGAGGTTCGAAGTTCTGCGACCAAACAGGGTGGATCAATGATGCCATAAGACAAACGATTAGTAGTGTTCTCATCTTGGGTTGGGTTTAATGATTCCACTAAATCTATGACCGTCTAATTATCTATCTATCAGAGTATTGCCGATTCTTCTCGATGGTTATTTTACTTATTTCTATAAGAGCTTTCGCTAGGTAAAATTGTTAGTGCCCTAACATCCAATTTGATACGATACTTTAGGAGTGAAAAGACTGAGCCTCTTGGTAAAGGGGTTACCGAAACTTAGGATCGGACATCATCGAACAGCTCTTTTTCAATGGCATAAAGTACTAGCCCAGCAACATTTTTTGAACCGGTTTTCTCCATTAAATTTCTTTTATGAGCATCAACAGTTCGCACGCTGATGAAAAGCTCGTCAGCAATTTCACCATTTGTATATTCCTTTATTATTAGGTTTAACACCTCTTTTTCCCGACTGGTTAATGGTACCTCATGGCTCACCCTGTCCCACTTTTTTGAATTACCTGAAAGGGCCTCCATAATTATCCCTGTAACCTCGGGGCTATAGTAGTGATCCCCATTACTTACTTCCCGTATCGCTTTTCTCACTTCCGTTTCTCCACAAGTTTTGAGTAGGTATCCATCAACACCATAACCAAGAATCTTCTTTATATGTTTGGGTTCGCTTTGCATAGTCAAGGCGATAATTTTACAAGGGTACTGCTGATCCTTGAGTGTTTTAATCAATTCCATTCCATCCATACCAGGCATGACTAAATCGGTCAATAAGATATCTATTTCCGTTTCTTTCAGCGTACCCAGTGCCTGATGCCCATTAACTGCCTCTCCTACAATAATAAAGTCATCATCATCTTCAAAATACGACTTAAGTCCATCTCTGATCATTTTATGATCATCTACTAAAAACAATTTCACAACACTCATTTTAAATCAGTTATCAATTGGAATTTCCATGAAAATACTCGTGCCTTTTCCAGGGTTGGCATCAATATGAAATGATCCGTGAAGTGCAGTGACTCTGTTCTTCATACTGGCAATCCCAAAACTCGAAATATAATTGTGAGTGTCGGTCAAGTTAAAGCCGTCCCCGTCATCTTCTATACTTAAGTGGGCATGATCCGAGTGTAAAATAAATTGAATCGTTACATGCTTGGCATTAGAATGCTTGATTGCATTGTTCAACGCTTCCTGTACAATTTTATAGAGAGCCGCTTCAGTCATGACCGTTAGGCAGAACCCGCTCACATTGGTCAAGAAGACAAATTTTATATTGGTCGTTTGGTTTAATTCTAAGACCAAATCATGAATTACCTCCACGAATCCAAAGTCCTCAATATTCTTTGGCATGAGTCTGTGTGCGATGCTTCTTGTTTGCTCCAAAGCTCTTTTGAGATAAGTCAAACCCGTCAGGTGCTTTTCGCGCGCTTTTTTACTTAACGCATTTCTGTTTTTTGAAATGTATTCAAAATTCAGGGCTGCGACTGTCAATGTTTGCTGGAGACTGCTGTGAATTTCTGTTGATATTCTGCTCCTTTCTCTGTCAGATGCCTGCATAACGGCTGAAAGGATTCTTTCCTCCATCTTTACTCTGTCTGTTATATCAAAAACAGAACCCACTATTTCTACTAATTCATCATTACGATCAAAGATTCCACTCCCGAACTCTGACACCCATTTCACCTTCTTGGTCTTGACCTTGAGTCTGTATTGAACCCTAAAAGGTTTTCTAACATCTAAGCATTCCTGAATAGTTTGGTTCCGGCCAGCGATGTCATCCTTATGAATTAAGGATGAGTACAAACGTCTTTTAGGATTGCATAGTTGATCTTCAGAATAACCAGTAATCTCCTCGCAGTAATCGCTTACAAATTTCATTTTCAAGGATGGGTGATGCGCTGTATATACCATCCCAGGAACGTTCTTGATTAAATTCTCAAATTTGGCATGACTACCTTTCAATTCCTTTTCGGTTCTAACTCTTTCTGTGATATCTGTAACTACAGCAAATGAATTTATGAAGTTGCCCTCTGTGT
>JAJCYM010000035.1 GCA_029262895.1 Roseivirga sp. | reverse complement strand
GATGGGGATGATTTGATTGCCGCCTTTGTAGATGGAGAAGTAAGGGGCATTGGAAGGTTGGAGCGTGTTGAAGCATTTGATAATTACCAGGCCTTTATGTCCATCTATACCGATGTCAATGAATCACAAGATATCGTCTACAAGATATGGGATGCCAGTGAGGGCAAAATATACACTGGGGTACAGGCATCGGTTGCCAATGTTGGGCAACTTACCCCGGACGCTCATTTTGGCAAGCCGGCTGCACCGGTAATCTTTAGTGCTTCGGCCTTTATTGAGCAAAATCTTCAGATTAGCGAAGGATGGCAATGGATTTCCTTTAATCTGAGTTCGGATGATTTGAGTGATGTGAATTCGGTCTTTTCAAATTATACTGCCAAGGAGAATGATCAGATCAAAGGTGTGGATTTCTTCGATCAGTATGATCCGGTTAATGGTTGGATCGGTACCTTATCAGCCAATGGAGGGCTTAAAAATGACCGGATGTACAAAGTCAATGCATCCGGCACAGGAAGCGTTGCTTATTCAGGAAGTCTGATTGATGCCCAGGCTACTCCAATTGCATTGTCCCAGGGGTGGAATTGGATTGGTTTTTACGGCCAGCAAAACCATGACATTAACGAGGCCTTGACCAATATTACTAACCTTACCGTAGGGGACAGAATCAAAGGGCAGCGCGAGTTTGCCGTGTATGGTGGTCAGGGAGTTGGCTGGGTAGGTAGTCTTGAAAACCTTATTCCAGGCCAGGGTTACTTGTTTTTTACCCAAACTGCAGGAACACTTACCTACCCTGAATTTTCAAGAAGGGTTGGCGGAGAGGACCAAGCTATAATAAATTCTGGTGAAGGAAACTTCAATCTATCGGATTTTGGAATACACCCCAGAGGTTATGAGCACAATATGAATTTTATCATAGAAGTACTTGAATCTCCTTCTCTATCTGCCGAGACCTATATAGTTGTGAAAAGTAAGGGACAAAATGTAGGGCTGGGCCGATTCCTTGAAGTTGATGAGAAAGGACTATTCTTTACCACTATTTACGGAAATAATCCGGATGAATTGTCCTTTGATCTAATGATTGACGGACAGTTGACTCAGTTAGAGCCAGCTTCTGGAAAGCACCTCAAATTTCAAAAAGATGTTAATGCGGGCTCACTTCAAAGTCCTGAAGAATTTGTGCTTGGTGAAGAGTTGGCGCTTGCCAAAGAAATATCAGTCAGAACTTCTCCGAATCCTTTCGTGGATGGATTTTCTCTGAGCTGGAGTTCGGGTGCACCTCCTGATGAGGTAAGAATGGTGCGCAGTGATGGAAGCATTTTGCTTGTTGAAAGTGAGGTTAGGGGAGATCAGATATACATTGATGCTGGTCACTTACCAGGAGGTTTGTACATCGTTCGACTGCAGTTTGATAATCAGATTAAGACTGTAAAAGTCATTAAATCAAGATGATCATGAAGAAGCGCGCGATACAAAGAAGAACCTGGCTGCTATTAATGACTTTGGTTGGGTTGTTTAATAATATCATGGGGCAAAGCCCGGATTGGTCTGTTAATGCTTCTGATTATCAGTTTTCAATGACCATTGTTGCCAGTATAAAACTAAACAATGTCAGTTCTGATGATCCTAATGATCGCATAGGAGTTTTTGTCAATGATGAATTGAGAGGAACTGCTTTTCTCAATATTCATGTCGGCTCAACTGACACCGAGGTAGCCTTTATTCAGGTTTATAGCAATCAAGCATCTGGTGAGAGTCTAACTTTCAAAATCTATGATGCCAACGGTGATCAGCTGATCAATGCAGTAACTACTGAGATTTTTGAGGATGGTAAAAAACTTGGGGAAAATCTAAAACCCTTTGAAGTGACGGACAACACCCTTGTTACCGATATTTCACTTGATATTACTTCCATTAACGAGAATGTTTCCAGTGGAAGCCTTACAGCGACCTTGTCTAACAATGACCTGGATATAGGACAAACGCATACTTACTCCCTTGTGGGCGGGGATGGTGATATTCACAATTCTGATTTTTCAATAAGTGGAGAGCAACTAACACTGAATGCTACCTATGACTATGAAAATCTTACTACTGTCTCACTAAGGATAAAGGTGGTCGATAGCAAGAATGGTCCTTACGAAGAGGCCCTCACCTTGCCGATAAATGATCAGAATGATCAACCCACTGATCTCAATTTGTCGAATTCGGCCATAGATGAAAACAGTCAAACAGGGCATGTTATTGGTGCTTTTTCCTCTTCTGATCAGGATTCGGGAGAGACATTTACCTATAACCTGATCTCAGGCACAGGAGATGACGATAATGCCATGTTTTCAATCGATGGTTCCGGAGACCTGTTGGTTAATGGAGCTTTGGATTTCGAAACCACACCTTCTTTATCGATCCGGGTAAAAACCACCGATTCCGGAGGACTAAGCTTTGAAAAGTCGTTTAGCATAAACGTTGCGGATATTAACGATGCGCCAAGTAATCTTAGCCTGAATACCTCATCAATCGATGAGAATGCGGGAAGCAATGTGCTATTTGCCACCCTCAGTAGTACTGATGAGGATAGTGGGGACAGTCATACTTATAGTTTAGTTTCCGGTTCAGGAAGTACTGACAATGGCTCCTTCCTAATAAGGAATGGCAATGAGCTGTTTGCCGCAGCATCTTTTGACTTTGAAAATGAAGCTGATTTTTCGATCAGATTGAGAACCCAAGATCAATCTGGTGGAACATTTGACAAATCATTTCAACTAAGCGTGAACGATGTTAACGATAGTCCTACAGACCTGTCATTGTCTGCAAATATTATTGCCGAAAATGGAAATTCAGGTGATCTCATCGGGCAGTTGTCTGCTACCGATCAGGACGTTTCCGATAATCACAGTTTCACTTTGATAGCGGGAGACGGGGATGGTAGCAATGCACTTTTTTCCATTGATGGACAAGGACGGCTTCTGGCTTCTTCGAGCTTTGACTATGAGAATTTAGGTTCTCATCCAATAAGAATAAAAGCCACAGATTCTAATGGAGCAGAGGTTGAAAAAGTATTCTCAATACTTATTACCGATGCCAACGATATCCCAACTGATATTGCATTGAGTAGTTCTTCCTTAGTGGAAAATTCAGGGCTTTTGGCTCAAATTGGTTCCTTTTCTGCTTCAGATGAAGACGTTGGTGATACTCATTCCTTCAGTCTGGTTGAGGGCCAGGGAGATGATGAAAATGCAGCTTTTTCAATTGATTCACAGGGCAACCTTCTAAGCAGTGAGGATTTTGATTTTGAGGCAAAAAGTACCTACAGCATACGAGTAAGGGCAAATGATGGCAGTGGTGGGTCATACGAAGAGATGATGGAAATCTCAATTACCAATCAAAACGAGGCACCATCAGAAATTTTACTTGCGGAGACTCAAATTGATGAAAACTCATTTGATGTTAGCAAAGTCACTAGCCTGTCGGCTACTGATGTTGATTTGGCAGACACACATAGTTTTGAGTTGGTGTCTGGAGATGGAGACGATGACAATGGGGCATTCCTGATAAAAAACGATAGCGAACTGCATGCCAAAGCTGCCTTTGACTTTGAGACACAAAATGAATACAGAGTAAGACTCAAGGCAACTGATGTTGGAGGGTTAACATTTGAAGGAGTTTTTATAATCACCGTGAATGACATCAATGATGCTCCAACTACTATTGCGTTATTGGGAACCAAGGTTGATGAAAACAGTGGACAAGATGTTCTAATTGGCTCATTTTCAACCCAGGATCAGGACGAAAATGATGTCCATACATTCTCTCTGATCGAAGGGGATGGGGGTGATTCCAACAACCTATTCGCCATTAATGACAATGGTGATTTGATAACAAAGTCATCTTTCAATTTTGAATCTTCAGCTAGTCACGGTATTCGAGTAATTGTTCAGGACTCAGATGGCGCATCTTTCAAGAAGGTTTTTACCATTTCAATCAATGACCTCAATGATGCACCTCAGTCAGTCACTTTGAGCAATAACAATGTTCTGGAGAATCTTGCTGCAGGTTCATTGATTGGTCAACTACAAATCGAAGATGAAGACACCTCTGACAGTCACTTATTGGAGCTTGTAGCAGGAAGTGGTGATTCGGGCAACGACCTTTTTGAAATATCTGATGGAAGCCTATTAAGCAAATGGAAGTTTGATTTTGAGCAGCAAAATGAATACAGCCTCAGGGTTAAAGTGACAGATGGGGGTGGAGCTGCTATTGAAACAGTTTTGAATGTTGTGATCAGCGATGATAATGATGAACCAACTGCTATTGCTCTTTCTAATAATGCATTGGATGAAAACCTTGGAGCGGATGCTAAAATTGGCCTGTTTTCGGTGACTGACGAAGATCAAGGGCAAGTATATACTTTTGAGTTAGCAAGCGGTGATGGGGATACGGACAATGCACTTTTCGAAATAAATGGAACAGAGCTAATTGCTAAAGGATCATTCAATCACGAGGCAAGTGCTTCACGATCGGTTAGGGTAAAAGCTACCGAAACCAATGGCGATGAAATTGAGGAATCGTTCACAGTGTTGATAGAAGATGTTAATGACGATCCGTCAAATTTAGTTTTAACATCGAGTTCGGTTACTGAAAACAGTCCGGGAGGTACGCACATTGGAGATTTCGAAGCCACGGATGAGGATGTTAATGAGACTTATGCTTATATACTATCTGCTAAACATTCAGACAACAATTTTTTCGGGATTACAGCAGGCAACCAGCTTGTCGTGGCGGGAGAACTGAATTTCGAAGAGCAGAACGCCTTCATAGTTAAAATTCAGGCTATTGATTCTGAAGGCAACCGGTTCGAGCGTGAGTTTGGTATAACTGTGCTCAATGTGGCGGAGGCCGGAATTAACGTTTCTGAAAATCTTGTTGATTTCGGATCAACCGCCTTAGGTCAACCAAAAGAGCAAACCTTAGTAGTGAATAACACCGGGCCGGATGGGGTGCTTGAGATTACCAATTTCGAACTGCCCCCTGGATTTTCAATCGATAAGTCATCAGCTTCAATAAATCCTGGTGAAAGCCTCGAATTTGTATTACGTTTTGCTCCATTGACCCCTGGCCGAGTAGAAGACGTAATGATGGTAACCTCCAATGCCGGACAAATAGAAATACAATTGACAGGTGAAGGAAATTTGGTCACAGGTATTGATGATTTGCCAGACTTAAGCCATAAGATGAAACTATTCCCTAATCCTAGTGAGGGTGGCATGATAAATCTGGAAATGGAGGCTTTTGGATCAGAACCCTACACTATAAATATCATGAGCATGTCTGGACGAACGATGCTTCATAAACCAAATGCGAAAGGGAATAAGTTCTCATTTGATACCAGGTTTTATAGAAAGGGTATCTATCTGATTCTGGTTAGCAATTCAGACCGAATCGCCAAAAAGAGACTGATAATAAAATGATGTCCAAGACGTGGGCTGAGGTAGGCCTCGAAAGAGGAGAAAAGGCGCCAATTGGCGCCTTTTTATATTTTAACAATGCTCTTCAAAGACATCCGCAAGGTGATTGCCAATTATCTCGGCTGATCTTCCTTCAATATGATGTCTTTCTACCATGTGCACCAATTCACCATCTTTGAATAGCGCGACTGCCGGAGACGATGGAGGATAAGGCAATGTATATTCTCTGATTTTTGCTGTGGCCTCAATATCACCGCCCGCAAATACAGTGGTAAGGTTATCTGGTTGCTTTTCTGCCAGTTTAAGGCTCAGCTTTACTCCCGGTCGGGCAGTACCAGCGGCACATCCACAAACGGAATTGATAACGACTAGGGATGTACCTTTGTGATCAGTCAAATGCTCATCTACGGCTTCCACGGTCTTTAACTCCGTAAAACCTGCTTCTGTTAGTTCTTGTCTGAAAGGGACAAGTAAGTGTTCTGGATACATATTTATTAAGTTTTAAGTTTCTAGTTTAATGTTTCAGGATGACGTTCTAAACTTTGAACATCAAACATGAAACTGATTTACATAAATCCGAGTTCCAATTTTGCCTCTTCAGACATCATATCTTGCTCGTAAGGAGGATCAAAAGTCACCTCAACCTCTACATCATTGACATCTTTTACTTCCTTGATCTTCATCTTGACCTCATCAGGAATTATCTCTGCTGCAGGACATGAAGGGGACGTAAGCGTCATCAGTACAAATACATTGTTGACCGGAAACACATTAATTTCGTAGATCAAACCCAATTCATAGACATCAACCGGAATTTCCGGATCATAAACAGTCTTGATGGCTGCTTTTACCTGGTCTCGTAAATCTTCCTTTATTCCTTCTGCCATTTTTGTGTTACTAATTTTTAAGCCTCAGGCCTCAGTCTGAAAGTCATGTGTTTAGTGTTTAATGTTCTTCGGCTCTACGAACATTAAACTTTAAACTTCAACCTTTCCAGGTTAACATTAAACCAATGTGGAAAAAGCCAACCCGTACAATTTAATTTGTTTCATCATTGCACCCAGCCCATTCGAGCGTTGTGTTCCAATGAATCTGTTCAAACCAATCTTGTCAATAAAGTAAAAATCGATATCGACAATTTCTTGCGGAGATCGTCCACTCACAATTCTGATCAACAAACTCACCAAACCCTTAGTAATTGCCGTATTACTATCAGCCTGAAAATCGATTATACCATCATTAAGTGTCGCATTCAGCCATACTTTCGATTGACAACCCTTCACTATATTCTGCTCAGTCTTAAGCGATTCATCCATCTCGGGAAGTTGCTCGCCCAATTCCATGATATAGCTAATGGTCATTTCCATATCGCTATCGAGCATAGAAAACTCCTCGATGATTTCGTCTTGAATATCTTTGACCGTGCTGCTCATTTGTTGAACCTCTCGATTATGCTCTTCAATGCAGAAATAAATATATCAACTTCTTCCAGGGTATTGTACACCGAAAAAGAAGCTCTTACAGTTCCCTCAATACAGTAGAAGTCCATTAAGGGTTGGGTGCAATGGTGTCCAGTGCGCACAGCTACACCTTTGGCATCCATCCACATGCCTAAATCAAAATGGTGAATACCTTCAACCTCAAATGAGATTACGCCTACTTTGTTAGCCGCTTCGCCAATCAGTCTTACACTATCAATTTCCTTGAGCCGAGCTGTTGCGTAGGTCAGTAGCCCATCTTCATAGGCAGCAATATTGGCCTTGCCCAACTCATTAATGAAGTGAATGGCTTCTTTGAACGCAATCACATTTGCAATGTCAGGAGTGCCTGCCTCAAATTTATAGGGGATGTCATTATAGGTGGTTTTCTCAAAACTCACCTCCTTGATCATTTCGCCACCTCCCTGATATGGGGGCATTTTTTCAAGCAGAATTCTCTTTCCATAAAGCACGCCTAAACCAGTAGGAC
Source organism: Roseivirga sp. (assembly GCA_029262895.1). Classification (GTDB taxonomy): domain Bacteria; phylum Bacteroidota; class Bacteroidia; order Cytophagales; family Cyclobacteriaceae; genus Roseivirga. The sequence continues at coordinate 7,219 of JAJCYM010000035.1, read as the reverse complement.
CGTACATCTTATGTGCTGAAAAGGCATAAAAATCAGCATCCAAATCCTGAACATCCACGGGTAGGTGGGAGGTAGCCTGAGCACCATCTATTAGCACCTTAGCTCCAGCCGCATGCGCCTTTTTTATAATTTCCTTAACCGGGTTAATGGTGCCAAGCGAATTTGAGGCATGATTGAGGGCAACCATCTTGGTTTTCTCGGAAAGCAGTTCATCGACCTTTTCGAGAATGATTTCTCCTTTTTCGTTGATGGGCATCACCTTTAATACGGCACCTCGCTCTTCACAGATCATCTGCCAGGGAACGATATTCGAGTGGTGCTCCAAAGCGGAAATGATAACCTCATCACCAGTGTTCAGGAATTTTCTACCCCAGGAGGAGGCGACCAGGTTGATGCTCTCAGAAGTGCCTTTGGTGAAGATGATCTCTTCGGCTTCATTGGCATTGATAAATACCTGAATAACTTTTCTGGTCTCCTCGAAAGCGGTAGTAGAGCGTTCTGCCAGGGTGTGAATGCCTCGGTGAATGTTGGCATTGTCTGTTTGGTAATGGTGCACGAGCGCATCGATGACCCTTTGCGGCTTTTGATTGGTGGCCGCATTGTCAAAATAGACTAATTGCTTTCCATTCACCTTCTGGTCAAGAATTGGAAATTCAGCCCTGACTTTGTCGATATCTATTTTATGCTTCTCCAGAGTAGCCATCTTATTTCTCAAGTCGCTGAGCAATAATTTCTCCTAAATATATCTTGATGGCTTCGTTTGACACATTTTCCAACAAATCACTGGCGAATGCAGTCAACAAAATTGCCCTGGCCTTGTCTTTTTGAATGCCTCTGGATTGCAAGTAGAAGAGTGCTTCCTGATCCAGTTGACCTGTTGTGCAGCCATGGGAACATTTCACATCATCCGCCCAGATTTCCAGCTGTGGTTTGGTATTTACTGTGGCCTTGTCTGAAAGAAGAATGTTCTTATTGGATTGAAAAGCATTAGTCTGTTGCGCATCCTGACGTACAAATATTTTACCATTAAAAACACCTTTGGAGCTACCATCCATAATGCCCTTATAGAGCTCATTAGAATAACAGTTAGGCTTCATGTGATCCACTATCGTATGGTTATCCACATGGGTCTTGCCATCCAGAAGATAAAGTCCGTTCATATAGGCCTCACAGCCTTCACTTTCTAGCTTAATATTCAGGTTGTTTCTAACCATTGCGCCATTAAGGGCATAGGTGTTGGCCGTGAAGTTGCTATTAGCGGCCTGCGAAGCATGAGTATTCGAAATATGATATGCCTTACCGGAATCATTTTCGATTTTGTAATACTGTACATGCGCGTTTTCTGCCACAGAAAATTCGTTTACCGCATTGGTAAGACTTGCGTGCTCACCAATCGTGTCGAATTTCTCTATGACTGTGAATTGGGAAAACTTGCCAGCGACAACCAGGTTACGAATGTTATAGGTCAATTGGCTTTTAGTGCAATCTCCAATAAAGTAGAGCACCACAGGTTTTTCTATAACAGCATTGGCCTCAACTTCGATAACAACACCGTGTTGAGCAAAAGCAGTATTCATTGCTACAAAGGCGTCCTTCTCGAAATTTGCCTGGGTATTAAAAATACCTTCAAGGCTCTTTGAATCGGCCTTTAATGCCTTGGCCAATGAGGTGACTTTTATTCCCTGAACCTCTACTTCGTCTGAATGTTCCTCGGAGTAGATTCCATTTAGGAAAACGATTTTATGAGCATTTAACCCAGCTATTTCTGATGCACTGATTAATTGAGCGTCAAGGCCAAAAGTAGGAGAGGAGGAGTCTAGGTCTAAGTTCTTCTCAATTGCCTTGGTGAAATTGGTGAACTTATAGGCCTCACTCTTGGGGCCAGGAAAGCCGTGATTTGATAAGGTTTCGAAAGCACTCTTTCGAATGGCATGAACTGCCGACTTGCCTTGTCCATTAAGGCTCTTTTCAAAACTCTCGAACTGGCTGGTCAGCGAATCAACGATGGTTTGCCCTGCAATCTTCTCCATGATCTTTCCTGTTAGGCCGTAGCGTCTGCCTCTTCTTTAATCCAATCGTATCCTTTTTCTTCAAGCTCCAATGCCAACTCCTTAGTGCCAGACTTGACAATCTTGCCATTGTAGAGTACATGCACAAAATCAGGGACTATGTACTCCAGTAATCTTTGATAATGAGTAACTAGAATAGTGGCATTATCCGCAGATTTGAGGGTATTTACCCCATTGGCCACAATTCTTAAAGCATCGATGTCTAAACCAGAATCGGTTTCATCCAAAATAGCCAGTTTAGGCTCTAACATCGCCATTTGGAATATCTCATTTCTCTTCTTTTCACCTCCGGAGAAACCTTCATTTAATGATCGACTTAAGAGAGACTGATCAATTTCAACCAACTTCATTTTCTCTTTCATTCGCTTTAGGAATGAAACCGCATCCAATGCTTTTTCACCCTGATGCTCACGAATCTGGTTGAGAGCAGTTTTCATAAAGTTAGTAGTGCTCACTCCTGGAATTTCAACTGGATATTGAAATGCAAGAAAGACACCCTCCCTGGCGCGTACATCAGCATCCATTTCCAATAGGTCATTACCTTGGAATGCTACTTCACCACCTGTGACCTCATAGTCTTCTCTTCCGGCAAGTACAGAAGCCAGAGTACTTTTACCAGAGCCGTTTGGTCCCATGATGGCATGCACTTCACCTGGTTTTACCTCAAGGTCTATTCCTCGTAGGATTTCCTTCTCTTCGATTCTAGCCTGTAAATTCTTTATTGATAGCATCGTTTAATGTTCAATGTTTAAAGTTTAATGTTGAAGAACGTAATCTGATTTTGGTTCTTCCACTCTAAACTTAGTTCCTGAGTAATCGTTTTTGTTTAAGTATTTGACGAGTCCATTTATCATTTTGGAAATGTCTTCGCACGAATCTATTAATTCTTTGAATTGATTTTCATCAATGTACTTCCTATCCAGAGCTCGATACAACTGGCTTTTTACTTCGCCATTTGAACCGTGAGCAATTGTCAAAAACTGTCTGAATTCTTTGTTTCCTTTTCTATCAAAGCCTTCTGCAATATTGTCCATTGTAGAAGCAGAAGATCGATTGATTTGGTCCTTTAAAGGGTAATCTTTAATGTCCTGATTATTGATGATCAATTTGTATACTTCACGAGCAAGTTGTCTTGAAAGCTTCCAAGCATTTATGTCCTCAAACCTGTCTATTGTTGCCATGAACTTTAAACTTTAAACATAAAACTTTAGGGATTACCCAACCGAACCTTCCAGCGTCAGTGCCAGTAGTTTCTGCGCCTCCACAGCAAACTCCATAGGCAGTTGTTTGAGTACTTCTTTGGCATAACCGTTGACAATCAGTGCCACAGCAGACTCTTCATCTATGCCTCTTTGCTTGCAGTAAAAAATTTGATCTTCACCAATTTTAGAGGTGGTTGCCTCATGTTCAACCTGTGCCGATTTGTTTTCAATATCTATATAAGGGAAGGTATGTGCTCCGCAGCGATCGCCCATTAACAATGAGTCACACTGAGAAAAGTTTCTGGCACCATCCGCTCTTTTCATTACGTGAACCTGTCCACGATAGCTATTCTGAGATTTTCCGGCAGATATACCTTTCGAAACAATTCTGGACTTAGTGTTTTTACCGATATGGATCATCTTGGTTCCGGTATCAGCTTGTTGATAGTTATTGGTAACAGCAACAGAGTAGAACTCTCCTTGTGAATTATCACCTTTTAATATGCAAGATGGATACTTCCAAGTCACTGCCGAACCAGTCTCAACCTGGGTCCAGGATATTTTAGAGTTGTCACCTTCGCATATGCCTCTCTTGGTTACGAAGTTGTAGATACCACCTTTGCCATTCTTATCGCCAGGATACCAGTTCTGAACAGTAGAATATTTTACTTCAGCATCTTTGGCCACCTTAATCTCCACTATGGCAGCGTGCAATTGATTTTCATCTCGTTGAGGAGCAGTGCACCCTTCGAGGTAGCTGACATAAGAACCTTCTTCGGCCACAATCAGTGTTCTTTCAAACTGACCTGTGTTGGCCGCATTGATTCTGAAATAAGTGGAAAGCTCCATTGGGCATCGAACGCCCTTAGGAATGTAGGCAAAGGAACCATCGGAAAATACAGCGGAATTAAGTGCCGCGAAGTAATTGTCGTTAACTGGCACAACAGTGCCCATATGTTTTCTTACTAGCTCAGGATGATCTTTAACGGCTTCAGAGAAAGAGCAAAATATGATACCAAGCTTGCCAAGGGTGTCTTTGAAAGTGGTAGCTACTGAAACAGAATCTATTACCGCATCAACGGCAACTCCTGTCAGGCGCTTTTGTTCTGTTAGAGAAATACCCAGTTTCTCAAAAGTAGCGATCAACTCAGGGTCTACCTCATCGAGGGATTTGGGTTTGGCACTCTGCTTAGGCGCAGAGTAATAGATCATATCCTGATAATTCACCTTCGGATAGACCACATTAGCCCACTCCGGCTCAGCCATTTTTTTCCACTGCTCAAATGCTTTTAATCTCCATTCTAGCATCCATTCAGGCTCTTCCTTTTTGGCTGAAATAAAACGAACAATATCCTCGTTTAGCCCTTTGGGAGCTTCATCAGCTTCTAGGTCAACATTCCATCCGAACTCATACTCTTTTGAGGTAAATTCTTCCAGTATATGATCGTCAGCACTCATTCTCTTTATTTAGAATCATTTTAAATACAAATGTACAACTAATCTTGCTAACGAATGGTTTCGAAATGCTCAAATTTTTTTGTGCGGAAATAGTATCTGATAAAAGGAGCATTGATGTTGATTAAGGCTTTGGTTACATTGGATCAAATTTGGCTACCAACATGCTTAAAAGTTCACGTTTAAACCTGCTTCTGATATTTTCTCTAGCTCTTTTGACCTCATGCTCTCAGAACAATGAGTCAGAGTCGTTGGTGCAAATTTCGGGGAAGCTGATCAATTGGGGTAATGCTTCAAAAATATTAAGTTCAAACAGCATTCAGGCCGATTTTGGATTGGGGCAAGACCATATACTCGAAACCAATGAAAATGGTGAGTTTGAAGTCTCTTTTGAATTGACTGAGGCTACCTACTATTCTCTGGGTAGGAATAAACTCTTTTTACAACCTGGGGATCAACTATATATGGAGGTGGACTACAAAGACCCTGAAGGCGGGAAGTTTGAGGGAGGTGGAGCCGCCATCCAATCTTATCTTTCGGGAGTGGCCTTTCCAAAAGCGGGTTCCTATTTAGGGGGAGGTAGATTCGTGGAAAGCCCCGAAATCTCAGCCATCGAAGACCTGGCTTCCAGGCAAACTGCATATCGTGGAGGATTACTGGATGAATTAGAAGATGTTTCACCTGAGTTCATCCGCTTAGAATCCATGAGATTAAAATTGGATTACCTGAATACCCTGCTCTCTTTTCCCATCTACGGTTCCTTCAAAGAGTATTGGGAATACAGTGAAGACAAAAAAGGGGAGGTGTTGCTAGAAGCGAGTGGCTTCCTCAACAATGTTTCGAAAGACCTTATGCAGGATGAGTATATGAAGCATCCCAACTTCAGAGATATGATTCATTCTCTGGTAGATGGACAGCTTCAGGCTGTTGGCATTTTTGATCATTTGAAAATGACTCCTTTTATGCAAGAGTATGATGCGATGGGGGCTCTGGTAAGTCAATTGGAGCTGAATGGACTTACTGAAGAAATGAAATCTAAGACAGACCTGTTCCTGCAGACAGAACATTCCAAGGCCTATCAGGATATGATAAGGTTGAAACTGGACGAGTATCAGGCCCTCGAGACCGGAAAACCTGCCTTTGATGTAATCTTCAAAACAGTGGATGATGTGCCAACGGAGCTTTCTAAATTCAGAGGTAAGTTGATCTATGTAGACCTCTGGGCCACATGGTGTGGGCCATGTATAGAGGAATTACCGGCTTTTGAGCAATTACGAAAAGACTATGCAGGTAAAGAAATCACTTTTCTTCCTGTATCTATTGATACGGACTTGGAAGCCTGGCAGAAGTACTTGAAAAAGCACGAACTCACTGAAAATGAGCTGATCATCAACCGCCTTGATTTATCTGACTACAAAGTAATCACCATTCCGCGGTATTTATTAATAGATAAAGACTTTCAAATTATCTCAGTCTTTGCACCAAAACCTTCATTGCCGGAGACCAGAGAGTTGATTGATCGGTATTTATAAGGTGTTTAATCCTCAAAAGCAGCTCCTCTAATCTTCCATTCAAAAGGAGTATTCTTTCCTCCATGGCAAATTTGAGAGTTGCCAACATGCTTGGTTTCGCCAGCCGAGAGTGTATAGTCATAACTTACTTCCCAGGGGTCATCAGTAAATGGGAAAATGGTAGTGACGGTCGTAAGAACACTTTGGTCAGACGAATTGGTAAGCATTATTTTCACTCCGCAATTGCCGTTGGCATCCCCATTGGAAAAGGCAAGTGAGGTTTGCGCCTCCAGGTTCATTGGATTTCCATGCCATTCCCCAACCTTTGACGAATCGGGAAAAATAAGGGCTATGGTCTGGTTGTAGTTAAGTGGTTCTACTTGCTCAGCACTTTTCTTATCTCCGCTGCTACAGGCAAACAACCCTATAATTAATACAATCAATAGTGACTTAAAAAATTTCATAAGTGGTGGTCTTCATGGTTTGGACCAAATTAGCGATTTTGAAGAAACTATTTGTTTAGGTGAATAATTCGGCCCCTTTTCTTCCCGTTCGTCACAAGGACACCTATGTATAAAATACCTAAATTTATCTTTACCGGATTAATAGAATGAATTGGTGAAGTTGGTATAGAGGCATACGATTTGAAATTCTACAGACAATTACCCATATCGACTGGCAAGATTTTTCTTGTTGCTACCCTGATTAGTATATTCTTTATTCTTCAAGAATTTGCTGACCATAAATTGAAGGCCTATGCCTTTGAATTCAGTTGGTTTGCGCGGTCCTCAAAGATTGGCCTTTCTTATTTGTTATGGGCTTCAATAAGCCCAATTGTCTATTGGTTGAGTCGAGCTGTTTCATTTAAGAGCCTAAAGTCATCACTCAGTACACTTACATTGACATTGCTGCTCTCTTTCGCGCATAGTCTTCTGGCACTCATATTATTCGGGACCATCTACTTTTTGAGGGATGGACTTTG
>JAJCYM010000034.1 GCA_029262895.1 Roseivirga sp. | reverse complement strand
GTCTGCACCCAGGTTTCTATTGATATAACACTTCATCGTTGCGGGTAGAGTCTCGTAGGTCTCACGGTCACTGACCTTAGCCGCACCCTTTTTGACATCTCCGGGAGAGCCAAAGTTCAAAATGAAGTCATATACCATATCTCTGATTTGACTCACATCATCCAGAGGTTCGTCTTCCACCAACAACTTGTCTGCAGAATTCACCTGAATTTTAAAGATGTTTCTCTGCTGCTGCTTAATCTCAATCGGCTCGTCCTCCTCCTGTTTTGGAGGTAATAGAAGCGTGAGACCTTTGTTGGTGGCTATTTGCGTAGTTACAAGAAAGAAGATCAATAGTAGAAATGCAATGTCGGCCATTGAGCCTGCATTCACTTCTGATCCTCCTTTATCTTTACTTCTAGCCATAGTTTTACCCTATTAGTTTCGCTACTGTTGAATACACCAAACCAACTACAGCCAATGCAAATAGTATTAATGTAGTTGTCATTGCACCTCCTACCCATTTGTAGGTACCTGCAAATGATTCTGAATCAGGATCAAATTCTGCAAGTATAAAGGCTTCTCTGGATACATTGTCAAACACCGTTGGGGCCATAGAATAACTTATCAAGAAGACTACTCCCAATACCCCTATTCCAATTCCCGACTTCACTAAAGATTTCGGGTTGGAAATCGAATTGATCACATTCATGATAATTGCGGTTCCCGCTGCAATGATCACCAAGGCATAAGCGATATAAAGACCTATGTCAATTAACTGCTCGTTCATAGTTCTATCAGTTTAAATTACTTGGAAGAAAGGTTATGCTTCACCAAAATATCTACTAGTGAGATAGAAGCATCTTCCATAGAATTCACGATGGAATCAATTTTCGAAACACAGTAATTGTAGAACAATTGAAGTATGATTGCAACAATCAAACCTGCAACTGTTGTTAAAAGAGCTACTTTAATACCACCCGCAACCAACGATGGAGAGATATCTCCCGCTGCCTGGATCGCATCAAAAGCGCCAATCATACCGATTACCGTACCCATGAAACCAAGCATTGGTGCCAGAGATATAAATAATGATATCCAAACCAGGCCTCTTTCAAGTCGGCCCATTTCTACGGAGCCATAGGCAATCACTGATTTTTCTACCATTTCAATACCCTCGGACATCCTCATCATTCCTTGCGTAAAAATGGAAGCTACAGGCCCCCTCGTACCTTTAGTTACTTCTTTGGCCGCTTCAACTCCGCCAGACTGCAACGCGTCTTCTACCTGAGTAAGTAGTTTCTGCGTATTGGTTGTGGCAAGGTTTAGGCTAATGATTCTTTCGATTGCAATGGCCAATCCAAGGATCAGACAAATCAATACTGGTGACATAAAAGTTGGGTCACCTTCAATAAATTTTTGCTTAATGATTTGATCAAATGATTGAGACGTCTCTGCATCCAATTCGTCATCGAAATTGGAATCAGTTGGGATGGCCTGCTCAACTTGTGGGTCCTCGGTGCCGGTTGAATCACCATCGGTTTGCGCCACAGCGTTGAATCCAAGTGCTAGAACACTCAGGATCATCATTAAAGAGAATAACTTTTTCATAGTCTAGTTTTGATTAATTAAGGTTAAAACAGTTTCTAAATTATTAATAAATCTTGGTAAAAGAAATTATACTTAAGTTTTTAGTTGATCGATCAGACTGCTATAAAATTTACTAGCAGCCAAAGGGAGCTTCATTGTTCTCAACTTCTCTTTCTTTCCTTCTCCAGATCAATGCGGAGAGAGAGGGATTCGAACCCTCGATACCCTTTCGAGTATACACGCTTTCCAAGCGTGCTCCTTAAGCCACTCGGACACCTCTCCTTTCAAATCTACGCTTCTCGCAGCGTGGCAAATAAATCAATAAAAAAAGCCATATGCAAGCGCATTTCTGTTTTTTATATAAGCTTAACAACTAGGCCATTTCGCCCGAAAATGACTCACTCAGAAAGGTTTTTATCTCTTGCTTATTTTGATAATTGGCAAGGGCATACATCAATTTTGCCACTGCCGCTTCGGTAGTTATATCACGACCGCTTAGTACACCAATTTGATCTAGCCGACCACTGGTTTGATACTTTCCCTGCACTACTTTGCCCCCGCTGCATTGTGAGACATTTAAGATGCAGACGCCATTCTCAATTGCCTCCGATAGCTGATTTAAAAACCATGGCTCATCGGGAACATTTCCTGATCCGTAGCTTTCGAGAATCACTCCTTTAACACTTGAATTAAGCAAGGCCCCTACTGTAGACTTATTGATGCCGGGGAACAACTTCAGCACCACGATCGAATCGTCCATCTGAGTATTAATGGTCATTCGAGCATTGGGATCATGCAAAGCCAGCACGTTGAAGTTGTAGTCAATTGAAATCCCCGCTTCAGCCAAGGTTGGATAATTCTCACTTTCAAAGGCGTCAAAGTGATTAGATTCCACTTTCTTCGAGCGATTTCCTCTGATCAACAAATGGTTAAAAAAAACACAAACTTCAGAGACTATTGGCGCTCCATTCTTATAGTCAGAAGCTATTTCGAGTGCACCAATAAAATTCTCACGAGCATCAGAACGCGGTGAAGCTATTGGCAGTTGAGCACCAGTGAAGATCACCGGCTTATTCAGATTGTGCAACATAAAACTCAGGGCTGATGCTGAATATGCCATGGTATCGGTACCATGCAAAATCACAAAGCCATGGAAATCCTGATAATGATGCTCAATGATACGCGCCAAATCTCCCCATTGATCAATCTTAATATTAGAAGAATCAATCGGTGGGTCGAAGGAGATTACCGACAGGGAGAGTTTTAGATCTTTAAGGATTGGCAGTTTGGAGAGAACATGATCAAAATCCAGAGGAGACAGTTCTCCTTCATCATTGTAGTCCATTCCCAGTGTTCCACCGGTATAAATAATTAATAGAGCAGCTTTTGGTGCACCATCAAAGGCCAGTCGTATTTTTTGAGCTTCGTAATTACTCATTTATCTTGAATAGTCTTTGTGCATTGTGAGTGGTAATATCCTGAATATTTTCGAGATCGCTTTGCCTTAAGTCAGCAATTCTCTGCGCTACTAATTTTAGGTAGCTGGGCTCATTGCGTTTACCCCGGTTTGGGACGGGGGCCAGATATGGGCTATCCGTTTCCAAAACTACATTGTCCATTTCAATATGAGGAATAACCTGATCCATACCCGCATTTTTGAAAGTGGTTACCCCACCGAGGCCAATAAAAAAACCTAAATCACGGATTCGCTTGGCCTGTTCAACCGTTCCGTTAAAACAATGAAATACGCCTGTATATTCAGGACTATTCATCCCTTCAACCAAATCTATCGTCAAATCAAGTGATTCGCGGCAATGGATGATAATAGGTATTTGATACCTCACTGCCCATTCAGATTGAATTTTAAAGGCCTCTATCTGTTGATCTTGAAATGTTTTATCCCAATACAAATCTGTGCCTATCTCACCAATCGCCACAAAGTTTCTTTTGGTCAACCACTCCTCTACCAAGTACAACTCCTTTTCAAAATCCTTATTCACATAACAGGGATGAAGCCCCATGGCTGGAATGCACAAGTCCGGATATTGAAGTTCCAGTTCCAACATACCGTCAATAGAGGTATGATCAATATTGGGCATGTAAATAGAACTCACCCCGACATCCTGGCTTCTTTCAAGCACCTCCCCAATGTCGCCTTTGAACTCTTCCAAATAAATATGAGCGTGAGTCTCAATCATTCTCTAATAATTTCTATCCTTCCACTTAACCGAGCTTTTCAACATAAGCCCTATCAACGCAAATGTATCCAATACACTGTTGACAATTGGGCTCAAAAACAAAAAAAGGTTAGCTCTTTTACGAGTTGTTCTCATGTGCATTTGACTGGATTTAATGGCTTCAACTATGACCTTGAAGGTTACAAAAGACAACGCAATCACCGGATTTAAGAAAGTCATCATAAGCCCAAGGGGTATGAACAACCTTTGGACAATCAAAAACACCTTTTCATACAGCGGCCCATTAAGCGCCCCTTTAATCCACCGTTTGCGCTGACTGATCCAAAAGCTAAGGGAGGCAACAGCCAAGGTTTGGGCTCTCCCCTTATTTACCACAATTTGAATGGCCTTAAAACCTCTGTTCTGCATAGTTTTCAGCAAAGCCAGGTCCTCTACGAGATTAGGGCCAATATCTTCAAAACCTCCTACCATCCGATAATCTGCCAAACTAACGATCATGTTATTGCCCAGTGTTGTTGCAGGTTTCATGGTGTCGGAAAGGGATTTCAAAAAATGCAATGCATTGAGCCAATCATAATACTGAAATTGTTGAAATGGCGTCTTGGCAATCACTTCTGAATAACCACTAACCACCGAAAAACCTTCGCCCAAGGGTGCAGTCATTTGCAAAAGCCAATCTTGAGTAACAGCCATATCTGCATCAATAAAGGCCACGTAGTCTCCTTTGGCCTCATTGATCAATTGAGCAAGTACTTTGGATTTTGCAACAAGTGAAAAATAGCTCCTTTCTATTCGGACAGGTTTAAATAGGGGGCTTTTCTCGCAAAACTCTTGAATAATTTCGCTCGTCTTATCGGTCGAATCATCATCACCCAAAAGTATCTCCATACGGTCATGGGGATAGTTCAATTTCATTAAAGCTCTCAGGCATTTTTCAAGATTCAATTCCTCATTTCTGGCGGCCACCAATATTGAGACAAAGGGAAGATTACTTTCGCCCTGGACTGGCTTAAAGCTTTTGAAATTAAACTGGAACATCAGCAATGTTGACATTTCCAGAAGCCCCACAATAGTGAGGGAAGCGACTAAAACCCAAATCATAGTGCTTTGAATTTGTACCCTTGCTCGGTAAAGTGTTCCAAGTAGGCCGGCAACACTTCCTTCAATTTATCAAAGGACTTTAGATTATCATGAAAGACCACAATAGATCCTTCACTACTATTGATAATGGCCTTTTGCAAAACTTCTTCTGCAGAATGCTTGCTCGAAAAATCTCCCGGAAGCACATCCCACATGACTATTTGCCAGTTTTTCAATGCTTTGATCTGCTTGCTTGTAATTCGACCATAGGGTGGACGAAAGAGACGGTTTTCTGAGTACTCAGACCCAATTGCTTCATCCGCCTGTAAACAATTTTTGAAGTAGTCAACCAAGGGGGTTTTCCATCCATTTAAATGATTGTGGGTGTGATTTCCTACGGCATGTCCTTCGCTGATAACTCTTGAAAATATTTCGGGATGTTTAGAGATGTTCTCTCCTACACAAAAAAATGTAGCCTTGGCATTCCATTTTCTAAGTATATCCAAAACCCAGGGTGTTACCATAGGGATTGGCCCATCATCAAAAGTGAGATAAATCTCCTTCAAATCTGTTTTTCGCTTCCAAATCAATGAAGGGTAAAGCCAGCGTAAGATTATGGGTGTTTTATGAAGAAACATTATTGACCCTGCAAGATAAGAAAGTCAGGTCATCAGTGAATTCATTATTTGCCCTGAATTGATCCAGCACTTTTAATAAGTTCTTATGCGTGTTCGTTAGGCTCTCATCAGCATGGCTTGCCAGGAATAATTCCAACCTGTCAGACCCAAATTCTTCTTCATCCTCGTTGAATGTTTCCGTTACACCATCAGTAAAGAGAAATAAGGTAAAGTCTTCGATATCATCAATTACACCCAAATTCAAAAATGGTAATGGATCGAAAGCACCTAATACAGTGGTGCCCTCAGAAAGTAATTTGATTTCATCCGTTCCATTAAGCATTATTGGTGGATTATGACCCGCATTAACGTAACGCAGTTGTTTGGTCCTGAAATCATAAACAGCCATAAAGAAAGTGATGAAGTTCTCACCATTCGCATTCCTTACCAATTGATAGTTTAGTTCATGAATCCCCTCTACAGGAGTTGGCGTATTTCTTGAAAGTGTTCGCACCGCAGCCTGGAAATTCGACATCAAAATTGCCGCTGGAACCCCTTTGCCAGAGACATCGGCAATGCAAACCAGAAATTGATTACCGTCTTCCAACGGGATATAATCGTAATAATCCCCCCCTACAGCCTGGCAGGGTTTATAAAATGCCTTGACCTCCACCCTTCCGGAATCAGGCAAGTCTTTTGGAAACAGATAAGTCTGCACGTTACTGGCAATTTCCATGTCGCGCTGATAGGCTTGCTGTTCCAATTGCTTTCGCGCCAGCCGCTTATTTTCAATGGCCACCAGCATAATATTGCTGATCGCCTGAATAAATGTTGTGTCTGCTACCTGAGTGGTACCTTTCATCCCTTTAACAAACACAAAGGCAAGCAAGCGCTCTTTGTGCATGACAGGAATTATGATATCAAATTCTTGAAATGGAGAATCCGGATTACTGGTTTCTGAAATTTGACTGATCTCTGTCAATTCCAAGCTCTCCAGTTCCAGCGCTATTTGAGTAAAATCTTGATCAGCTCCAAACTGTACCATGCACTCCCAGTCGACCTCTTTCACGTAGAGTGCCATCTTTCCAATTTGCAAATTGGCTCTTAACGTAAACTCATAAATTCTATAGAGATCAGACTCAGGTAGGTTGTTGTTAATGGCCTGAGTAATTTCCAGCAAGGCACTGATTTCCAATTCCTTCTGATAAAAATTTTGTTGAGCTTTTTTTAGTGGCATAAATTATCGCCCGTTATGAGCAAACAGTCCGGCTTTTGTTGCCAGATAAAGGTACTTATTATAATCGTGATCAAACTCCAGCTCCTCAGGCAACAGCTCTTCGTGAACGCTTTTAAAGCATTTCACCCATCCCTTCTCCAACAAATCGGACAACACTTTCTTTAATAACCCATCTTCCCATCCCAGTTCACTTTTTACATGATCATAGGAATAGACAAAGTATAACTCATCCAAAACATCAAACTCCTGGTCAGTCATATTATTGTAATCGATGGTTTTATTCTGTTGGTCAAGACCTGTTATACTTTATAACTTCTGCCCTTCCACTCATAGCTCCCAAAATTAGCCAGCAATCCAAAGAAGATGGCATAAAAAGGGTAAAAAAACTGACTTAGCAGAAGTGGTAATATTTTGAATCCTGTGTTTAATCTTGTGGCAATATTTGAGGTTAGCATTAGTTCCAAAAGAAATCTGGTCGCAAGCAAAGCGCCTAAAAGGCTCCACGGAAAACTACCTACCAAGGCGGAAACCAAAGACATCCCAAATCCAACATGAAAAAGAAGAACTAATAAGGCCAAAGCAGCAGTAATCGGTCTTTTACCAATTTTCCATTTGCTCGCCCACCGTTTTCGTTGCTGTATAAATTCGTTCCATGTTTTTGCTGAGCAAGTGCTCACAACCGCCTCCTTTTCTTGCAGAAAAGTCACACTTCTCGGAAATTTGATGGCCACTTTGTGCATTAGCAATTCATCATCACCAGAAGGCGTTTGAGAAATTCCTTCAAAGCCATTTACTTGTTCAAAAGCCTCTCTTCTATAGGCAAGGTTAGCCCCATTGCACATGATGGGTTTGCCCAGCTTCATCAAAGCGCCTCCGGTTCCTATCAAAGTTGAGAATTCCAATGACTGCCATGCTTTAAAAAGGGACGGCTCATTCTGAAATGCAACCGCACCGGCAACCATTGCCACACTACCGTCATTAAATGCTGCGCTTATTGAAGTCAACCACTCAGGGCCCATCCAACAATCTGCATCCGTAGTTACGATTAGCTCTGCTCCTGCTTGGCCTATACCAGCTGTAATTGCTGCTTTTTTCCCTTCAGGTTTTTCCAGTTCAATGAGTCTCCATGCCAAACTGCTATTTTGGAGATAGGATTTCAACACCGCTACAGAATCATCTGAGGAATGGTCATTTACAAAAACTACCGAAAACTCTTTATAGCGTTGTTTTTCTAGACTTTGAGCGATTCGTTCAAGGTTGCCCGCCTCATTTCTGAAAGGGACAACCACCAAAAGCTCCTGATCCAATCCTCCTTGATTTTTAGGCGTTTTCTTAACCCAACCGAAGATTACAATAACTAAAAATAAAAAGTACATCCCCCAAATGATCAAGAGTGCAATCTGCATCTACGAATAAACCTGAAAGTGCCGAGATTACCAATTGCCAATAAATAAGCCATTAACCAAATGAATAAACCAGCCAACAAAGCCCCTGCCACTATGGACTAAATAGTATATTGCACCAATGGCCGCCAAACAGTCAAAAGATCAGATCATTTTGGGGATTGACCCCGGAACAAGCGTAATGGGTTATGGCCTGATCCATGTAAAAGGCAAGGAATTGATTCTTCTTCAATATGGCGTAATTCACCTCAAGAAATACACTTCTCACGAGCTCAAACTGAAGAAGATTTTTGAAAGAGTTACCTCTCTCCTTGAAGATTACCATCCTGACGAAGTAGCTCTGGAGGCACCCTTTTATGGCAAAAACGTACAATCCATGCTGAAGCTTGGAAGGGCACAAGGTGTAGCCATGTCCGCGGCTCTAGCCCGGGAAATACCCATCACGGAATATGCTCCGAAAAAAGTCAAGCAATCTGTAACTGGAAATGGAAATGCCTCCAAAGAACAAGTGGCGGCTATGCTTCAGACACTTTTGAAATTCAATGAGATTCCAAAATTGCTTGATGCTACTGATGCCTTGGCTGTGGCGGTTTGCCATCATTTCCAGAAAGGTTCACAACAAAGCGGCAACAAGAGCTGGAAATCATTTATTGCTGATAATCCGGGGAGGGTGAAGTAAGATCAGGATTAAGGGATTTATTGATTTTCAGGATTGGGTTTGTCTTGACTTCTTGTTCTGGGGTTTAACAGTCTCTTGACTTCCAGACTCTTTGCACCAAAATTGATCAAAAGACCTCTGTACAATTTATTGCCACAATTAAGACAACCAAAAATCATCCAATCCATTAATCCTCGGAGGGTGAAGTAATTATCAGGATTAGGGGATTTATTGATTTTCAGGATTGGATTTATCTTGATTTCTTGTTCTAGGGTTTAACAGTCTCTTGACTTCCAGACTCTTCGCACCGAAATTGATCAAAAGACCTCTATCCAATTTATAGGCCACCAAATAGTTAAGACCTTGAGCCAAGTGAGCATCCTCCATGCGAATCACTGCCTTGAGTTCCACCATCACGTCATCTTCAATGATAAAATCAGCGCGTCTTGTACCTATATGCTGTTCATCATAGTATATCGGCATTTCTAATTCTCTCTGATATCCAATTGATGCCTTTTGCAATTCTATGGCTAGGGCTCTTTGATAAATCACTTCCTGAAAGCCGTTACCCAAATTGCTGTGCACCTTCATCGCGCAGCCTATAATGTTGTACGTTAAATCATCCTTGATATCCTCTGTTCCCATAGATTCAATTATTTAGTCCACAATTAAGAAGACCGAAAAATCCAAAAATCAATTAATCTACTTAATCCTGATCTTTATTTTTTCAGCTATCTTCTTAAACTCATCCTCAGAGAATTTTAGCTTAGGCCTGCTGAAATCAATATCATGCATACCGTGTAGGGGAATCAGATGAATATGGGCATGAGGCACTTCAAGACCAATTACGGCCACTCCTACTCTTAGGCAGGGAATGGCTTCTTCAATGGCTTTGGCTACTTTGTGAGTAAACAATTGTAGTCTTAGATAGGCATCCTCATCCAGATCAAAAAGCTTGTCTACCTCTTGCTTTGGAACCACCAATGTATGGCCTTCATTCAGAGGATTGATATCAAGAAAAGCGAGATTATGCTCATCTTCAGCCACAATATAACCGGGAATTTCTCGATTGATTATTCTGGTGAAGATGCTTGGCATACTTAGTCTAAAGTGATGTCTAAAACTTCAAATTCCAACACACCAGCTGGAGCCTTTACTTCAGCAATTTCACCAATTTTCTTGTTCAACAGACCTTTGCCTATTGGTGATTCGTAGGAGATTTTACCGGCTTTTAAGTCCGCTTCATTTTCTGCAACCAGCGTATATTTTACCTCCATGCCATTTTTGACATTTTTGATTTTGACAGTAGAAAGAATAGATACTTTAGACAGGTCAACGTTTTCCTCTTTCATGATTCTGGCATTGCCAACCAGAGCTCCCAATTCGGCTATCCTCATTTCCATCATGCCTTGAGCATCTTTAGCAGCATCGTATTCTGCATTTTCGCTCAAATCTCCTTTATCACGGGCCTCGGCTATTTGCTTGGACATATCAGCCCTGCCCTTACTTTTCAATTCTTGCAATTCATCTTTGAGTTTTTGCAATCCTTCTTCCGTATAAAATACTACACCTGCCATATCTCAAATTTTTATTTCTTAATCGATATAAAAAACAAAAGCCCGGCTTCATGGGAAACCACAGCTCGTTATTAAACAGAAAATCGCCTTGAGGCGATCCAGTAATGCAAAATTACGAATTTTAACGAGGGATCAAAAACAATGATGCTCAGCCCATGCGATAGAGGTTGGATATTTTCCCCACCAATACTTCATTGATTCTTTTATAGGAGGCAAAAGTCCATCCACCCACATGCGGAGACAAAATCACATTTTTACGCTGAAAAAGGTTTTCGAAATCTGATTTTTCCTCTACACTGAGCTGATCAAACTTCTCTTTATCCAATACATCCAATGCCGCCCCTTTGACCTTTCCGGTATCAAGCAATTGAAGCAAATCTCTTGTAGGAACTACCTCACCCCTGGCCGTATTAAGCAGATAAATGTTCTTGGAAAAATTATTGATAAAATCCTTGTTGATCCAGCTCTTTGTCTCATCCGTTAAGGGCACATGTAGGCTCAATATGTCCGTCTTATCAAAAAGCTTTTCCAATGAAACCTCCTCCACATTCTTGGTGCCAAAACCCTTTTTATACTTATCATATACTAGCACACGGCAATCAAAAGCTCGTAGTCTTTGCACAAAGGCCTGCCCCATATAACCAAACCCAATAATGCCAACCGTCTTATCGCTCAATTCCACTCCCCTATTGGCCTCCCGCTGCCACTGCCAATTCCTCACTTCCTTATCCGCGGTTAGAATATTATTGAGCAATGACAAGAGCAATCCCATCGCATGTTCGGCTAAGGCGTCCCTGTTCCCTTCCGGAGCATTCAACATTTCAATGCCCTTGGACTCTGCATATTGTACATCAATTTGATCGAGCCCGGCTCCTGCACGCGCTATAAATTCAAGGTTAGCCGCTGCGTCTACTACCTCTTTATCCACCATGGTTTTGCTACGAATAATAAGCCCATGATATGGCCCTATGGTTTCGATGAGCTCTTCTCTGGTAATCTCAGGCTGATAGCTTACCACAAAGCCGAGGTCATCCAGCAACCTAAGGATGCTCTTATGCATTTCATCAGCAATCAAAAAACCTTTTCTCATGATTTAGAGCAATAAATTCGCGACCGCGAGGTAAACAATAATTCCTAAAATATCATTTGTGGTGGTAATAAAAGGGCCTGAAGCAAGTGCTGGATTAATACCAAATTTATCCAGAACAATAGGTGTTGTGGTTCCCATAAAAGAGGCAAGCAGCACAACTCCCTGTAGGGCTACTGCCACCACCAATCCCATTTGTTGATCCCCGTTAATCACATATACCAACAAAAAACTAAAAAGGCCTAGCACCAAACTAGAGAGTATGGCCACCAAAAACATCTTTGACAAGCGCTTGCCGAAGGTCTCGGAAAAGGCAGATTTATTGGCAAGACTTTGTACTACCAATGTGGAAGACTGAATGCCCACGTTGCCCCCGGTTGCCATTACCAATGGGATAAACAATGCCAAAGCAGCATTTTCCTTCAGGTCATTTTCAAAAAAACCTATGGCCCAGGCACCTAACATCCCTCCCAGTAAACCAATCAGCAGCCATGGAAGTCGTGCCTTAGAAATGGCCCAAACACTGTCATCTTCTTCTACATCCGAGGAAATACCTGCCATTAGCTGCATGTCCTCCTCGGCCTGTTCGGTGATTACATCCACCACATCATCGATAGTAATTCGACCAACCAACTTTCCCTGAAGGTTCACCACAGGAACGGCATCCAAATCATACTTCTGCATGATGTCGGCCACCTCCTCTTCATCCATGTACGTTTCCACGGATATGACTTCTTCGTCAAAAATATCCTTGACAAACGTTCTGTCACTGGCAAGAATAATCTTCTTCACTGAAACCTTGCCACGAAGTTTGTTCTGATCATCCACCACATATACAGAGTAGATTTTGTCCACATTTTCACGCTGCCTCCTAATCTCCTCAATCGTTTGTACGACCGTCCAATTGATATTGGCCACGATCATTTCTTTTGCCATCAAGCCTCCTGCGCAATCCTCATCATATCGCATAAGCTCCATAATATGCGATGCAGCTTCAGGATCCTTTATATGTGAGATGACCTCTTCCCGTTTTCTGACCGGAAGTTCATTAATTACATCAACAGCATCATCGGATTCCATCTCGGTGATATAGTCTGCCAATTCAGGTGCCTCAAATTTCTCCAGGAATTTAGAACGGGTATCCTCCTCCAGGTCTTCTATAATCTCCGCTCCGATGGTATCATTGAGCGTGTCGATGACAAACTTGGCCGTATCGGAGTCAACCTCATCAAGAAGGGCAGAGATATCTGCCGGGTTTACTCCATCCATGGTTTCGCGAATGAACGCAGCATTTCCAGCCTCGAAAGCCTCTTGGAGAGACTCAAGGTATTCTTTGGAAAGCTCAAACGTCATTCTTTCTTCTGCCATCTGGAGATTTCGTTGGTCAGGTTAACAAACTCATTTACAGACAATTGCTCGGCCCTGGAATCCATGATAGGCAGGGTTCTTGTCTGTTCGGGCAAATTTATTGGTTTTAATGCATTACGCAACGTTTTCCTCCTCATTTGGAAAGCCTGTTTCACAATGCGTCTGAAAAGTCTTTCATCACAGTCAATTGATTCCGTCAGATTGCGCTTGAGTCGAATTACAGCAGATTTCACTTTAGGTGGTGGGTTAAAGACTCCTGGCTCAACCGTAAACAGATATTCGATGTCATAATAAGCCTGGAGTAAGACACTTAAAATTCCGTAAGCCTTAGAGCCAGGAGGAGAAACCAAACGATCCGCCACTTCTTTCTGAATCATGCAAACCACTTCTGGAATGTGCTGTTTTTGGTCCAATACCTTAAAGAATATTTGTGATGAGATATTATATGGGAAATTACCAATGATGGCAAACTTGTGTGCTTCAAGGGCTGCAACATTAACCTTCAAAAAATCTCCCTCAACTATTCGATTCGTCAATTCAGGAAAGTTTTTATTCAAAAAACCCACTGAATCACGATCTATCTCTATCAAATGAAGCTCAAAGTCATTGCTCAATAAGAACTGCGTGAGCACCCCCGTACCCGGCCCTACTTCTAAAACTCTCTGGTAATCACCATGCCCGGTTAGGGCTTCGGCAATGTTTTTGGCAATGTTAAGGTCTTTCAAAAAATGTTGCCCCAGATGTTTCTTCGGCCTGACTATACTCATGCCGATAACTTATGGAAAAAAGATTAATTTGCGCTATTGCCAAAAGAAATTCTGACAAAAAAGCCTGACGCTTAGTTATGGAGGGAAAATCAACGGAGGGAAAGCAAGACATTAATATCGGAATCACGATTGGAGACCTTAATGGTATAGGGCCTGAGGTGATTATCAAGACTTTGACAAACCTCAATGTCCTTCGAAACACTAACATTGTGGTGTATGGACATGGCAAAGTGCTCTCGCACTACATGAAGTTATTGGATACAGAAAACTTTGCTTTCTACCAATTCAAAGCAGGTGATCGCCTGACATCAAAAAGGCCAAACGTGATCAATTGCTGGGAAGAGCATATTGATGTCAAACCTGGAGAAGAAAACGCTGACGGTGGCAAATGTGCATTAGCCTCTTTGCAAAAAGCCGTGGAAGATCTAAAAAGCGGTTTTATTCATGGTTTGGTTACAGCACCCATTAGCAAAAACAATATCCAAAGTGATGACTTCAAGTTTCCTGGCCACACTGAATTTCTTACTGAAAGTTTTGGTTCGGAAGATAGCCTGATGTTTTTATGCAGTGAGAACCTTCGGATTGGTGTGGCTACCGGCCATATACCACTTTCCCAGGTTTCAACCGCTATTACGGTCGACCTGCTAAAAGGCAAATTGAAGATGATGTTAAAGTCAATTCGTCAGGACTTTAGTATTTCAAAGCCCAAAATAGCCGTGCTCGGACTAAACCCACATGCAGGGGAAGATGGACTGCTTGGCATGGAAGAAATTGAGACCATCAAACCGGTGATCAACGAATTAAAGGAAAATGGGAATCTGGTCTTTGGCCCCTATCCGGCCGATGGTTTTTTTGGTAATAGTAGTTTCATGAAATTTGATGGCATTCTGGCCATGTACCACGATCAGGGGTTGACACCATTCAAGACCATTGCTTTTGAGGAAGGAGTCAATTTTACTGCGGGCCTTCCCATAGTCAGGACATCGCCAGACCATGGCACGGCCTATGACATTGCTGGAAAAGGAGTCGCCAGTGAGTCGAGTTTCCGCGCAGCGCTATTTATGGCAATTGATATTATTAAGAACCGAAGGGAATCCAATCCATAGCGGTACAAGCCTTTAATCAGGAAAAAATCTATTTCTATCAAATTTTTGAACCTTTGATCGGTATGGGCGTTATGAGGATTGAATCGCCATTGGAGTAATGAAAAAAACATATACAGATCGCTCAAAATCCACCAAAAAATGGTTTGCAATAGCCTGTCTTGGTTTGTTTTTGAGTCTCTTTGTATTCGAGAGTCTTCAGGGTGTGCTTATTGAAGAAATCAAAACTGAGGTGACTGAATCTGAGAAAAGTGACACCGAAAAAGATTCTAAAAAAGGCGATAAGGAAACTGAAGATAAGCTTAATTCCAAAGCTGGCCTTCTTCACTACGAGATAAAAGAGAAATCTGAATACCAAGCACTTTTAGACAAGAAGCGCCCTGACGGCATTCGTAAAATAGTATCCCCCCCACCAGAAGTCTAGACAGCTTCCCTTCAATTACAAATCTATTTTTTACCAAAATCTTGGTCCAAGATGACTGTGTCATGCATTGTCAATTTTGGCCAAAACATTAATCTTAATGAAAACAAATCTTTTCAAAAATTTAAAGCATGATGCTCCAGCTGGACTAGTCGTCTTTCTGGTGGCAGTACCTTTGTGTTTGGGTATCGCCTTGGCATCAGGTGCCCCTCTCTTCTCTGGAATTATAGCAGGTATCGTAGGAGGCATCGTGGTCACAATATTCAGTGGCTCACAATTAGGGGTTAGTGGTCCGGCAGCCGGGCTCGCAGTAATCGTTCTGACAGCTATTCAAGAATTGGGAGCATTTGAAACCTTCTTAGTCGCTACCGTTATAGGGGGTTTTGTTCAAATAGGGCTGGGAATTGCCAGAGCCGGGGTCATAGGATATTACTTTCCTTCATCAGTGATTAAAGGAATGCTCTCAGCAATTGGAATAATAATTATTCTGAAACAGATACCGCATGCGTTCGGATATGACGCAGATTATGAAGGTAACCTTGGTTTTGTTCAAGCCGATGGTGAAAACACGTTTTCGGAATTGATTAACATGCTCAATTTTATTACGCCAGGAGCACTTATTATAGCGGTAGTTTCAATTCTGGTTCTTCTCATTTGGGAGCAACCCTTTATGAAAAGAATAAAGTTATTCCAGATTATTCAGGGTCCACTAGTGGTGGTCACTCTTGGAATTCTGTTGGGTCTGGGATTCAAGAATAACCCTGAACTTGCCCTTAGTGCCAAGCAAATGGTAAGCATTCCAATTGCCCAGGATTTCAATGGCTTTATTGGCTTATTTACTTTGCCTGACTTTAGTCAATTGCTAAACGGTCAAGTGTGGATTGTTGGTATCACCATCGCGGTGGTGGCGAGTTTGGAAACCCTTTTATGTGTAGAGGCAACTGACAAACTGGACCCACAAAAGAGGGTTACGCCTACCAACAAGGAACTCCGAGCACAAGGCATAGGGAATGTTGTTTCCGGCCTGATTGGCGGGCTACCGGTTACTCAGGTGATTGTGCGAAGCTCAGCCAATATTCAATCAGGAGGTAAATCTAAAGCATCGGCCCTGATCCATGGGTTCATGATTTTGTTATCAGCTATGCTCATTCCAAACATTTTGAACCTTATTCCTTTTTCAAGTTTGGCTGCCATTCTTTTTGTAGTGGGATATAAACTGGCCAAGCCATCCCTGTTCAAACAAATGTACAGTCTTGGTTTAAGACAGTTCATTCCATTTACAGTAACCGTTTTGGCTATTATATTTACGGATCTCTTGCAAGGAATTGGTATAGGTTTAGCTGTTGCCGTTGTTTATATTTTGCTAAATAATCTTCGCAATCCCTATATTGTTAAAAAGAGCAGGGATATAACAAATCAACATATTAGATTAGTACTGGCTGAAAATGTGACTTTCTTAAACAAGGGGCCTATCTTGAAACAACTTTCTGAGGTTCCTGCAAATACAGAACTTTTGATTGACGCAGGTCAAACCAAGTATATTGAACATGATGTCCTTGAAATTATTCATGACTTTAAACAGAATGCAAAGCACAAGAATATAAAACTAAACATGTACTGTCTTGATGACCTGGAACTTAACGGATATAAACATTCGCTTGAGGAAGTGATCATCTCAGATTCCGAATTGAATAATATTTTAAACCAAAACGAATTAAAATAAACTTATACTATGAGCACAATGGATAACTCAATACCCCAGAACAAAGCATCTCAGGACCAAATCACTCCTAAAGTCGCACTACAAATGCTGATGGATGGGAATGCACGTTTTACAAACCAGAACACACATGACCGAGATTCCAAAGAATTTATCGCTGCTACCGGTGGCGGACAATGGCCCTTTGCAGCGGTTTTAAGCTGTGTGGATTCCAGAGTCCCAGTGGAAACAGTTTTTGATCAAAGCATCGGAGATGTCTTTTCGGCAAGAGTGGCTGGTAATTTTGTCAATGATGATATTCTTGGAAGTTTAGAATATGCCGTAGGAGTTGCCGGATCAAAGCTGATTATGGTTTTAGGGCATACCGGTTGTGGCGCAGTGAAACATGCCTGTTTAAGAACCGAGTTAGGAAACATCACAGGAATGCTCTCTAACATTATTCCTGCCGTAAACGAAGTGGAAAAAGAAATGGAAACGGATGCCGAAAACCCGGTTTTCACCAACAAAGTTGCAGCATCCAATGTGAGTCTGACCATTCAGAAAATGTTGAGGAGAAGCCAAATAATTAAAGGGCTGTATGATGCTGGTACGATTAATATTGTTGGGGCCATGTATGATGTCGCCAAGGGTGAGGTTAAATTAGTGGATTAATCAGACACCCGGAAAACCCTAAACAAACCTGCCGTTCACAGCGGCAGGTTTAAAGAATATTTCTTTCGAATGTTAGTTTCTCAATTTCAAGAGAATTTTCTACCTTTGCACTCCTGATTTTTGGAAGGGAAAGTGAAAGGGCTCAGATCATTTGATATTCACATATTCAAACTGTCGATAGGAGAACACGACTATCGGTTTGAAATTGATGAAAAGTTATTTGAAGCTTTTGAAAATGAGATCATTAAAAGGGGCAATTTAACTGCCGCTGTCAGTCTGAAGAAGTCAGAGACAATGATTGAGATGACTTTCCAAATCAAGGGTGATGTGGAGTTGGAATGTGATAGAAGCCTTGACCTGTTTGACCATCCTCTGGACTTTGAAAAACACATGATTTTCAAACTGGGAGATGTAGAGGAAGAGCTTTCGGAAGATGTTTTGGTAATCTCCCGTGACACTCAAACAATCAACATTGGTTCGTTGATTTTCGAGTTTATCGGATTAGAAATACCAATGAAAAAACTACACCCTCGATTTCAAACGGAAGAAGATGATGATGAAGGTAGTTTGGTTTTTTCTTCAGAATCTGAAACAGAACAAGATGAAGAACAGGAGCATGACCCTAGATGGGCAGCTCTTGAAAAGTTGAAAAATAAAAAATAGTGAGCTTGCTCATTCATAAAGTAAAAGAAGATGGCGCATCCTAAAAGAAAAATATCAAGGACCAGAAGGGACAAACGAAGAACCCATGTAAAAGGCACAGCCAAGCAATTGGTGGTTTGTTCTACTACTGGCGAAATGCACTTGCCTCACAGAGCGCATTGGCATGAGGGGAAACTTTACTATAAAGGTAAAGTGGTGATGGAAAAAGAAGTTTTGGCATAAGACGTAAAGTCTTAACCATCGAAAGGTTTTGCTCCTGGACGTTCAGTTCAGGAGCAAAATTCATTTAAGGCCTTTGATGTTTAGTATTGCCAAAATTCAACCAACAAGTTGAAAATTATGAAACTGGCACGGTATGCCTTATATTGGCATCTTCATTTTAAAGCCTATCCTCTTCAATATCCTCCAAAGTAGACTTGATGAATAAAATCAGAGCAGCAATTACCGGTGTCAATGGGTATGTTCCAGATTATGTACTGACTAATAAGGAACTTGAAACCATGGTCGAAACCAACGATGAATGGATCACTTCTCGCACCGGGATCAAAGAAAGAAGAATTTTAAAGGGAGAAGACCAGGGCACCTCTGTTCTTGGCATAGCGGCAGTCAAAGGGTTACTCGAAAAAACGAATACAAAGGCAGATGAAATAGACCTTCTGATTTGTGCCACCACCACTCCGGACATGACGTTTCCAGCTACTGCCAACATTATAGCTAATGAAATTGGCGCAGTGAACGCATTCAACTATGACCTTCAGGCAGCTTGCTCAGGTTTTATTTATGCGCTTACCACCGGATCACAGTTTATTGAAACCGGGAAGTATAAAAAGGTCGTTGTGGTTGGCGCGGATAAGATGTCGTCAATTGTGGACTATACTGATAGAACCACTTGCATCATTTTTGGTGATGGCGCGGGTGCTGTGATGTTGGAACCTACGGAGGAAGAAATTGGAATAATGGATGCCAAGCTGCATTCGGATGGGTCTGGAGCTCAGCACTTGCATATGAAGGCTGGTGGTAGTAGAAGACCAGCATCACATGAGACAATCGATCGCAGGGAACATTTTGTATTCCAGGAAGGGTCAGCGGTGTTCAAGTTTGCCGTCACTAATATGGCGGACGTTTCGGCCCAAGTAATGGAAAGAAACAATCTTACTGGTGATGACATCGCATTTTTGGTTCCTCACCAAGCCAATAAAAGGATCATTGATGCAACGGCAAGGCGAATGGAAATAGGGGCCGAAAAAGTAATGCTGAATATCCATAAGTACGGTAACACAACCAGCGGCACCATCCCACTTTGCTTGTGGAATTATGAGGATCAACTCAAAAAAGGCGATAACATTATTCTGGCTGCATTTGGGGGCGGTTTTACTTGGGGAGCCCTTTGGGTAAAATGGGCGTATGACCCAGCTTAATTGGCAAAGTTTTAATTCTAACCATAATTTGTAAATTGGTTCAAATTTAATCTATGGCTTCAACTGCGGATTTTAAAAACGGTCTTTGTTTAGAATACAACAATGGCCTTTATATGATCACCGAGTTTCAGCATGTGAAACCCGGTAAGGGACCGGCTTTTGTACGTACGAAACTCAAGAATATTAGGACAGGAAAAGTGCTTGACAACACTTTCACAGCCGGCCATAAAATCGTTACTGCAAGGGTCGAAAAACGGCCGCATCAATTTCTTTTTAAGGATGATATTGGTTATCATTTTATGGATAACAGCACTTATGAGCAAATATCTATTCAAGAAACAATGATTAATGCTCCGCATTTGATGAAAGATGGACAAGAAGTTGATATTCTTTTCCATGCCGAAACTGAAATGCCTTTAACTTGTGAATTACCAGCTTATGTTGAGTTGGAAATCACTTATACTGAACCGGGGATAAAAGGAGATACGGCAACTAATGCCACAAAGTCTGCTACTCTGGAAACCGGTGCCGAAATTCAGGTACCACTTTTTATTAATCAAAACGATCGAATTAAGGTCGACACACGAACCAACTCTTACGGAGAAAGAGTAAAATAACCTTATCCCATGAATCCGAAAGAAATCAAAAACATGATCGACTTCATATCCAAATCTGGTTTGGCTGAAGTCAATATTGAAACAGAAGAGTTCAAGATTAGTGTAAAGAGAAACGCTGATGGTGCTGTAGTTGCAGCTCCTTTGGTAGCGGCAGCACCTGCACCAGTTGCAGCCCCTGCTCCTGCCGCGGCTCCAGCAGCAGCTGAGGCTCCGGCAGCAGATGAAAACAGCAAATACGTTGAAATCAAATCACCAATGATCGGTACTTTTTACCGGTCTCCGACTCCAGAAGATCCTGAGTTTGTTGGGGTTGGTGATTCAGTTTCAATTGGCCAGAAAGTTTGTATTGTAGAAGCCATGAAGCTTTTTAATGAGATTGAGTCTGAAGTTTCAGGAACAATTGTAAAAGTTTTGGTTGACAATGCTTCACCAATTGAATATGACCAACCTCTGTTCTTGGTTGACCCGTCTTAAGCATCAATAAGCAGTTCAAATTAATTAAACTGAATTATCGTGTTCAAAAAGATACTGATAGCGAATAGAGGAGAAATTGCCCTTCGAATCATTCGCACATGCAAGGAAATGGGCATCAAAACGGTGGCTGTTTATTCAACTGCAGACGCAGAAAGCCTGCATGTAAGGTTTGCTGATGAAGCAGTGAACATTGGGCCTGCACCGAGTAGCGAGTCCTATCTTAAGATTCCGCATATCATTTCTGCGGCTGAAATCACCAATGCCGATGCAATCCATCCCGGTTATGGGTTTTTATCCGAGAATGCCGAGTTCTCCCGTGTTTGCGATGAATACGGTATCAAATTTATTGGCGCCAGCGCTGATATGATTGATAGAATGGGTGATAAGGCCACGGCCAAGGATACCATGAAAAAAGCAGGTGTGCCCACCATACCTGGTTCGGATGGTCTTTTGGAATCTGTTGAGGAAGGTATCAAACTGGCCAACGAAATGAAGTATCCGGTGATCGTGAAAGCCACAGCAGGTGGTGGAGGTCGCGGAATGAGAATTATTCATGAAGACAGTGGTTTTCAAAAGGCCTGGGATGACGCCAGACAAGAATCTGCTGCTGCATTTGGTAATGACGGCCTTTACCTTGAGAAATTCATCGAAGAACCACGCCATATCGAAATCCAAATTATTGGAGACAGCAAAGGAAAGGCTTGTCACTTATCGGAAAGAGATTGCTCTATTCAGAGAAGGCACCAAAAGCTTGTTGAGGAAACCCCATCTCCGGCAATGACAGATGAACTTCGTGAGAGAATGGGTAACGCAGCTGTTTTGGCAGCAGAATGCATTAAATACGAGGGTGCAGGTACCGTTGAATTCCTGGTTGATAAACATGGCGATTTCTACTTTATGGAAATGAATACCAGAATCCAGGTAGAGCATCCGATCACCGAGGAAGTCACTGACTTTGACTTGATCAAAGAACAAATCAAAGTGGCTGCAGGTGATCCGGTTTCCGGAGTTAATTACTATCCGAAGCTTTATGCCATGGAATGCCGAATCAATGCGGAAGATCCTTCGCATGGTTTTAGGCCTAGCCCAGGAAAAATCACCAATCTCCATCTACCAGGTGGAAGGGGCATTCGCGTAGACAGTCATGTTTATGCCGGATATACCATCCCACCTAATTACGATTCGATGATTGCCAAGCTTATTGTAAGTGGGCAATCCAGAGAAGAGGTATTGGTAAGAATGAAAAGAGCTTTGCAGGAATTTGTGATTGAAGGGGTAAAAACCACCATCCCTTTCCATATCAAATTGATGGATGATGAAGGGTTCAAGTCAGGCAATTTCACAACAGCTTTTTTAGATGACTTTGATTTTTCTTCTATTTAATCCAGAATCAACACACTGAGGGCATATCATAGCCTGCTATCCCTAAATTATAAGTGCCTGTAATGAAGATACAGGCAACGACAAAAACAACATTTTAAATTTATCACCTTCGGAACTCTATCCATGTTGGTGGTCTACATTGAGGTGAAATCTCACATGCTAGAGGAACACTCCTGAAAAGGTATTGTTTGAAAAATTTTCAAAGAATAGAGGATTTTCAGATATTTAAACCAATAACTAAAACTACTAATACCGAAGGCCCACTAGAAATAGTGGGCTTTTTCTTTGGCCCCTACCCTTTCTCCAAGCCAGACCAAGTGCAACGAATGGTTCATGTCAATCATTCTTTTCAACCTGACGACTATCCCCACAAGTTCATTCAGCACGAAATGAGTAATAAGCCGATTTGTCTTAAAAAAAAGAAAAAAATTTCTCTCCAGCTGCTCACCTTCAATAAAGCCCGAGAACTTATAATCAAACAAAAAGTAACCTATAAAAACATCTTATGAAAACAAAAAAATCATTTTTCACAATTATTATGATCCTGTCAGTTATGGTCTTGGCTCAATCCTGTAAGGATGAAGCCATAGAAGGACCACAAGTGATTAACTTTAAAGGGCTCAGGGTTAACCACACTTATGATGTGCCCGCCAGTATCATTACAAACCCAAATTTCGAGGCCATTATAGAAGAGAAAACGAATAAAATTCTCTCTGAACGCGATTTGGGAAATAAGATATTGGGAATAATCGTCTATTCTCTTGAAGATTTGGCAGATATTGCTGAACAGGAAGAGAGCCTTGTTCCTAATGACAATTGGACTGACAGCCAAATAATGTCCAGAATCTATCAGGACTTCCCTTCGATAATATCGATTGATGAAATTGAAGCTAATTGGGACATTATTGGGAGCTATTACAACAATATTGTTCAGTACAATGTAACCAATCGATTGGGCGAAGTGGGAACGACTATTGAATCTCTCCCATTTGAAACCTCAACAGATAACGCTGAGCTGGACGCCTTCTCATTAGACCCGGTGGACGAACAAACCTTTCTTTTTGGTCTTACCCAATGCGAGTTTAACTATTTAGCAACCAGATGGGCAATGGCAAATGCTGCCAGACGTGCAAAAAATGAGGCTCGATCCGAATCAGAGGCAAGATGGCCAGGTTCTGGCAGCAATGACAGACAGGATGTGATGAGACACCTGGCTGGGTCTTGGTTGATTGCACATTATTATGCAAAAGGCCTATTTCAAAACAAAATTCATAGAATCTATGATAAGTGCCTGGCATTTTTGACTTTCAGAGAAAACCAGTCCTGTGGCAATGCTCCCGATCATGTGAGAGAAATGGATCGCCACAATAACCTTAATGGAATTGCCCATTGGCAAAACACTGCATATACCGAAAGAAGAGGTCTGTTCAACGCAAAAAGAGTCCTAGCCCAAGATAAAGGCCAAGCCTTAAACTTTTTGAGTGATGTGAAAACATTTTGGTCTGTGAAAGTGGCGGAAAGTGTTCCAGCGGTTATGGCTGTGGATACTTGGACCTGCGTATATTTTGTAGACTAATAGCAGGTTGTATTTCTATTACAGGGTTTTCAAACAACTCTGATATTTCATAGGCTATAAGTATTAATTAAAATTACTAATCCTTAAAGGCCCATCTGTTCAAATCGGATGGGCTTTTTCTTTGACCAAATGGCTAGTCCATCGAGACTCAGCCTCTAGGGCTTTATCCAAATGACACCGGCTATTCTGCCATTCCACAGCTTGCTTCCTGTTCAAATAAAGATAAATATGTACATTGAAAATAGACCAAAAAGGCTCCGTTGAGGATTTTAAAAAATCAGCAGCCCCTAGAATTCTTAAATGATAAATTTATGATAGGCAGACTAATCTTCTTGCTTTTACTCTCCACCTCTCTCCTCTCCCGGGCTGCCCAAGTCGACACACTTGTGGTATACAGCAATGCCATGAACAAGGACATTAAGAATGTTGTGATCACGCCTAAGGGATACAATAGTTCAAACGAAGCCTTGCCGGTGGTTTATTTGCTACACGGTGCTGGTGGCAACTACAAGAACTGGATCAGTAGGGTCTCGGAAATTCAAGCCTATGCTGACCTTCATAATATGATCATCGTTTGCCCCGATGGAGGAACAACCAGCTGGTATTGGGATAGCCCGATAGACCCAACAATGAAATACGAAACCTATGTTTCGAAGGAATTGGTAGCGGCCGTAGATCGGTCATACAAAACGGTATCGAATCCCAGTGGCAGAGCCATCACAGGCTTAAGCATGGGCGGTCATGGCGGATTCTATTTGGGTTTCAGACATCAAGACGTCTGGGGTGCTGCTGGCAGCATGAGTGGTGGTGTAGACATCCGGCCCTTTCCAAATAATTGGGATATGGCAAAGCGGTTGGGGGAGTACTCTGAATATCCTGAAAACTGGGAGAAGAACACGGTTATCAATATGCTTCATCTCCTCGATGGCAGACAAACCAAAATGCGGTTGATCTTTGATTGCGGAACCAGTGAT
Source organism: Roseivirga sp. (assembly GCA_029262895.1). Taxonomy (GTDB): domain Bacteria; phylum Bacteroidota; class Bacteroidia; order Cytophagales; family Cyclobacteriaceae; genus Roseivirga. The sequence goes on along the minus strand of JAJCYM010000034.1, from coordinate 13,689 downwards.
TTCTTTTTTGACCCTAACCAACGCCTTCATGAGAAAATGCTTCAAATGAACATTCCTCATGACTATACCGAAAGGCCAGGTGCCCATAACTGGGCGTATTGGACCAATTCAATCAAGTACCAGCTTCTCTTCTTTGATAACTTCTTTGATGGTGGAAAGTAATACGTATAATGGCCATACGAGTCTCTTGCTTGTATTCTTGATTTGTCCTTGATTTTATCAGATTCTTCGCTTCGCTCAGAATGGAAGACAGTCTTTGTACTCAAGCCTTTCTTTTGCTGAACACTTGCGTCCGTAGCTTTCTGCAATGGTCAATACTGGTGCAATTGGTGATGCTTCGGATATAACTTAAATCAACCGTTGTACAACTTTTGCGTATATTTGAATTGTGAAACTCAAAGAGAAATATAAGGCCCTTCGTGACCCTAAAGCATTAAAGGAACGTATTGTGCGTTCTGTCCATTCTTCTATGATGCTGGAAGGGCAAACAGTTTCTTATGAGCGTTTACAAAAAATCTATGATGATCTAAAGACTAACGGAGCTTCTGGAGCTGCGGCCTAATCAATTCTTCCAATGGGGTATAATCGTAACTGTCTGCGGCTCTAATTGCTTTTAGATATTGCTCTCTTTTATCTCCCTCTCGGTAATAAAGCACAATGTCGCTGTAGCCTTTAAGCAGAGCTAAAAGGTTCGTGATTAGTCTGGCTGTTCGTCCATTGCCATTGTTAAAGGGGTGGATAAATACAAGTTGATGATGTGCATAGGCCAATAAACTAACCAGTTTATCTTCGTTTTGGGCATTGTTGAATCGAAAACTAATTTCATCGATGAATTGATACATTCTGGTTGGAACTTCAGTATAGTCGGGTGGTGTATGGGAGCCCACTTGAAAGTCGCTCCGCCTCCATTTTCCAGCCCATTCATAAAGATGGCTGAAAGCAATTTTATGGAGGTCAAGGATTAATTCGATAGTTAAAATAGTGTCCTCCTCCAACTCATAGATAAACTCTTCGGCTTTGATGATGCCTTTGGCTTCTTCTTCATTTAGCTTATTACGATCGCTAATGTTAAGAAGGTTCTCGTAAATTGGTGGAGTATAATCACCCATAGTTTAGACTAAATTTAGGAAGATTTTTACATGGCCTCATTAATCATCTGGCAGACAGCGTTGATCAGGAATCAGGCAGTTGAACATCTCTTTGATATATGAGCTTTCTTAAAACGAGATTTAAGCCTATCTAAGACATCCTTATACCAAAAAGAAAAGTCCCATACACTTTGACAGCATATCGGACTCCCTAAATATTTATTGGTTATCAAGCAGTTAGCTCTCTAAAATTACAAACCAGATACTTTGATACATTACTACCTCAATCATTTTTATCAAAAACCTTCTTCAAAAAGTGAATAAAAGCCTCGGGATCATCAGGGTAACTAGCATTCGATTCTCTTATAACTAATTCTTCCTTTGTCAATTTATCTACTATATATACAATCTCACCTATTTTTAAGGTGTCCTTTTTTAGAGAGTATTCAAATTTTTCTTGACCGAATTGTGTATTCTGCCCAATTCCATCAAGATAGAGTTCAAAGTCGAAGTCAAAGGCAAAAGGCTTGCCATTCCAGTTGGTTGTATCACCATTGACTTTCATAATCTTGTATTCTCTCCAATGTCCGAGCAATGTTCTATTTACCTTCGATTCTTGACACAGGCTCATACAAGAAAAACTTATGAATACGGCAAAAAATATTATGCCTTTTATCAGATGTTTAGTTTTCATTATCATTTGAATTATTCATACTTTTTAGTATCAACTCATAGAGTTCCCAGCTGGTGCGAACTTGTCTTCGTGCTCTTTATGGTGTCAAACCCATATCCAATAAACCTTAGCAAAGCTGATAAAATAAACACCTTCTAGATTGGGAAATTTATACCTGCAACTTACCTATTGAAGATAACGTTTTATAGCCTTATTACATGATGGTCATGAAAACAAGTTCACGTCAGCCGCGGGTATTGAAGAACGTAGTGGGTAATTTCCAAAGGTGAGTTCTACTTGGAGCCAGCGAGGGGCTTTGTATCAGTTTTGTCAGGGCCGGGTGACGCAACAAGGTGAGCAGCACACGAAGAATTCGAATAACCTATCGGAGTATTGGATGCACTTCAGCCGCTTTACGACCAAGGGGAGCAATCGCTGTTCCGGCTTATTTGTCTTTTAGAACTTCTGGGGATTGTCTGGTACTTATGATATCAACTATTTGTATCACTCCGTTCTCTTCTTTGTACAGGACTTTATAATCCCTGATTACTATTCTATGATATTTGGGATTGATCTCATCCAACTGGTATTGTTTGGAATACAATATTGTCTTTGGACTTTTAAGCAAATCTGATTTCACATTCTTGGCCCCTTGAACAGACTTGTCTTTGTAATAATCATAAATATGCTTCAGGGCTGCCTTGGCCTGATCTGTCCAGATAACCTTGGGTTTGGCCATTACCAGTTCTCAGATTCTTTTTCCAGATCTTCTTGAGTAGTATAATTACCTGAACGAAGCTGTTCTTCTGCTTCAGCCAATCGCAAGTTATATAGTGCTTTGGTTAAAGGCTTGCCTTCTACTGTATAGCCTACTATTAGCTCGTCTTCTAAAAGCTTGTCTATTTTTTCTAAAAGAGATGTCTTTGATATACTCATGATCTTTTGTAGTACATCTAATTTTGCAGCTTGTAAGTCCATCTTTGCCATTATTCTTTCTGTCTTTTAAATTTAACGGTTCTCTCTGTGTTTTTGATTACTTTTTGTCCTTCTAAATAAGTATTTTTTATTACATCCGGCAGAGGCCATTTGGTTCGAGCCTTAATAGACCAACTTTTTTCAAAAGAGATGGAACTGATTAACTCCTTCTTTTAAGCCTTCCATGTCGTTCTGTAAATTGCCTTAGAAGTGCTGATGGCGTATTAAAATCAGAGGTACAATTCAAGCCCAGAAATAGAGTGTAAGTACTGAGCTCAACATGCTTACACTTTTGGAATAATTGATAGTCTTTCTTGAAAGTCTCTTTAAATGAGTTCTTAGGTTCAAATTGTTCCTTTCAATTCTCAGGGTTTGATAGGGGTCTCTCACATGGAGATTTGAGGGAATGATGCTTCTATAAACCATCAGACCATCTGTGGCGATAAATTTAGGCTGAAATGTCAAAGCCCTTGAAATCATGGGCCTAAGGCAATCTACACTTCTTCTTCCAACAACAAAATCCATGACCCTCTTTGTTCCTCTTTCAAAGATATAGGTAATCCATTGTTGATTCTTCTTTGATTTGCTGAATGTCCACATTTCATCAATCTCATAAATGGCATGGTAGCTGTGTATTTCGGGTCTTTTTAAATTTGATGCTATAGCTCGGATTCTCTTGATCACTGTGGTGGTTGATATCTTCAACAGTCTTGCTATGCCTCTAATGCCTACACCTTCTTTGACCAGGTTGCGTATGCGTTTGTTTGTTGCCAAATGGAGTGCTTTGCTTTTATAACTTGCTTGCTGATACTTCAAGCACTTTTGACATCTGTACTTTTGAATACCCGATGGCTGCCTGCCACATTTGTGGCAGTTGCTTTTGCAATACCTACATTTCATAAACTACGTTTGAACTGGTCGTAGTTTCAAACTACGAATAATAGCCTTTAATGCTTATTAGAGCAGTTTATATAAAGCCGTAGATGCGCCATGGCCATCCCTTCGGGCCAATCTACACCAAGTTCCGTCTTACGATTTGTGCCTATCGGATAAAATGAAACATGAGGTTTCCAAAAACGGTAAATAAGGCTTTCTAAGACATCAAATCTTGACCAAATAGTATTTGGCCTGTCGCTCTTACCATTTATATCCAAAAAAGGTGGCCTGATGTTCAACGACTTAACGCTGAAAATCAAGCGACCAGATAATCTGTAACATTACTCATTGGGTTTTCTGAAATAAATTTTCCTGCTATGCTCTTTAGTTGTTTCGGTAATTAACCAAACTGACATATCCCGCGTGTATTGAATTGGCAATCCTGACTCATCCCTCTCTATAACCGTGATCTTGTCTATTGTTAGACCTGGGAAGGGCTTTCCGGTCGTAGAAATGAACTCCTCATTAACCTTGAATCGAGCATTACATGAACACATTATGCCGGATAGCAAAATCAAAAACAACCAGTTATTCGATTTTCTTGTTTTAAAATGAGCCATATTAATCATTTTCATTTTTAGGGCCAATCTACACCTAGTTCCGTCTTACGATTTGTGCCTATCAGATAAAATGAAACATGAGGTTTACAAAAACGGCAAATAAGGCTTTCTAAGACATCAAATCTTGACCAAATAGTATTTGGCCTTTCTCTCTTACCATTTATACCCAAAAAAAGTGGCCTGATTTTCAACGACTTAACGTTGAAAATCAAGCGACCAGATAATCTGTAACATTACTAACTTATACTTGTTGGGTGTGCTCAGGGGGACCACGAGCTTTGTTGTAAATATTAAGGTGTAGTTACAAATTACACCTAGATTCTGAAATGCTATTAATTCTTGGACCAGATAATTGATAGCACTTAGGACCAAACCTGTCCTTTTTAGACTGCTCAAAGAACGATCTGTAGCCTTTTGAATGACTGATACCTTCAATAAATAATAAAGGCCAGTTATAAACCAGCCTCTATTAGATCCATTCTTATGTTTTTAACAAAACCAGATAATCGATCGCACTACCTTACTAGACGCATCCTTCGAATAGTTTCCACCAAATATCTCCATCTGATTCTCTTTCCAAAATTGCTCTCGCATAGCTGGTGGAATACCTTATAGGTTCAACATAACGTGAATTTGACAAACCAACCATGACTGGAAGCCTAAAGGACATATCACTCTTGGGTTTTTTAAGAATCTCCCACCTTACTTCTGGAAGAGCTAACGAGATCAGGCTTGATGTTAAAATACCCATATCTGCAGCCAAGGCAAGGCCTTTGTTAGTTATTGTATGGATATCATTATCAAGGGTCGAAAATGGTAACTCAAACAACAGATCAGAGACTTTCTGTCCAATTCTTTTGAGATCATTTTCATCATTCTTAGTCAATTCCTCATCAATTGCCGTTAGCATATAATTAAGTCGGTCATCCTTAACAGATAAAAACCAATCAAAATAAATTTTAGCTTGCCCAGCAGTCCAATCACGGGAGTGAGAAATAGGAACCCCTTCAGGGAGTAGGAACAATGGATAATCTTTCATGCTCTATTTTTTCTCAATATAAAAAGCTCCTCCTTCTTTAAGGGCATTTTTTAGCCTTTGTGAGGCACCACTTCCTGTTTTTCCCGGAGCAAAATGCCATTCAATTCTACGAACATTGTTTGTTGGATCACTTAATATTTCTAAATCCTTGCTGAGTTGTTTTCTAATTCTCCTAGAAAATGACACTCTACCCACTTTGGATTCTTGAGCAATACCATTGTCAGTTAAATTATCAACAAATCTGCGTCCTTTTGAGGTATTGAAAAAAGCTTGTTGAGTTCCTCCAAATAATTCGTTTAGTGCATTTTCAGCAGCAGTACCTGCTTCTTTGTTCTGGGCTAGTTGTAGTGTTGCATCAAGAACTTCATCAGTGGCCCCAGCAGCAGGTGTTTTAGCCAAGAGACCTGTTTTTGATGAGACCCCTGCGGTATAAACATTTAGCACATCCGAAAAGGCTTCTACGTTCTTTTGTGTACTCGGGAGATATCCAAGACCAGAAAATACAAAGCCGGTCTCCCATTCACCATCTTCGTTTCGTACAAAAGTAGCCCGATAGTCTGAGTTAAAGATGTTTAGAAAGACATTGTACAAGGAATGTTTAATCTGAAGCAGATCTGTTGCAACTGCGTTAGCAGCATCTTCACCTGACACTTGTGTCTCTTCACATGGCGGTTCACCAGGTCCACCACATTCACCACCAGTAGCCTGTTCTCCACTCGTAGATTCCTCTGGCATCATACCATCGGGATCAATAAACCTGATTGGGTTATCAAAAGCATAGTTATAGACTCCGTGTCTTCTCATTAGATCAGCAGCAGGATCAACACTTAAGAACCTACCTAATTGTGGGTCATATTGTCTGGCCTGATAATCATACCATCCCAGATCGAAGCTCTCCTCAAATTCAAAGCTGTTGTATTTAAAGTCGTTTGGCTTAGACAGCGGAGCGGTGGATGACAGCGCAGTTATGTTAAGGCCAAAAGGGCGGCTTGCACTTTTAGCGTGGCTCTCATTCTGTCCAAGCCTTCTAAGCGGATACCGCCTAATACTGATATTTCTAAAGGTGGATGTTGATAGGTGAGGTGCTGGGGGTTTGAAGCGTTGAGTTTGGAAACCATAAATCTTTGGAGTTATTAAACCAGTTGATGGATTTGATTTGGACTTATGTGTCAAGATAAAAAAAATTTAATAAATGAAGCGTATACGCTTCATTTATTTCACGCATTATACTCAAAGGTTTATCTTTCCAAAGTGATTAAGGTTTACAATAAAGAATTCGTTGATGCATTTGGCCAAAAGCTGAAAGAGCTTAGAAAAGCCAAAGGACTGACTCAAAATGAGCTAGCTGAAAAAGCAGGTGTAAAGAGAAGTCAGGTTCTTAGAACTGAAAAAGGAATTCAAAATGCCTCAATCAGCACAGTGTTTGTGTTCGCAAAAGCACTGGAGGTTCCAATTTGCGAACTCTTTAATTTTGAATTTTCCGAAAAAAAATAATGCGACATATAAGTCTCGAATAAGACTTATATGTCGCATTATTGAATCATTTAGAATCGATCTAAATTTCAGAAAAATCACCCCTCTCACATTTGCTACTTTTAACCCATATATGAGAGTCTCATTAATCAAAAACCCAACTCCAAAAAGAAGCTGGTTTAATGTTTCTTACAACTCAAACAAGTGCTCGTGTTAGTGTTGGTCACAAACTACAAGTTTGCGCCAGCGGGGATACTTTGATACATTACTCATATTTATTATTTTTAACCTGGATATTGCGATAGACTTTCTATTACGGGCATAACTCGCTTCTAATCAGCCGCTGCGCTTCGTTTGTCTTTTCACCATAACGGTGCTATGCTTTCAAAGTCAAACATCCTGATTCATTGCGATTTACACCCTCATTACGATCCCTATTGCATAAACCGGGTTTAACCCAAATCTGAAAATTAATTCAAACCATCATAAATAATATTTGTCTCTTATGAAGAGATTTTTAGGTCTAATTTTTTTACTCCTTTTTTTGGGATGTAGCGAAAAGAAGAACCCACTAGTCGGTGTTTGGTATTCTTGTACAAAGAACGGAGTATACTATGAGATGCACATCGATAATAACTCAATTGAAGTGTTTGTTGAAGGGATTGACCTAGTGAGTATTCTCTATTCTTATCAATTGGAACAAGACACTCTAATCCTTAGAAGAGAAAAAAAAGTAGAAACCGTGCTAATAAAAATTGAGGCAAACTCTCTGGAGTGGAAATATTCTAGCCCGAGTAATGGTATTAAATCTGATTTTTTAAAATTTCCAGAAAGTATAGAGCCAATTCCGAAAATGGATGAAAGAGATACTTTAAATAATTGGCTGGAAAAAGTAATTAGCGATATGAAAAAAAGGTCGCAAACCGTCTCTTGTCCTGAGCAAAATGAATCAAGGGGGACAAAAACATAATTAATTCAATCTCGGCTAGATTTTACGTGGGAAATGGGCTTTATTCAATCTGCCTAACGGGGTTCCTTTAGATAATTTGTATTCATTCATGAAATTCAAAGTTTGGTTTTTGAGATCATCATAGGTCTCTTCAAGGCCCTTTTCTACTAATAGTTCCTTTCTTACAAAGGAATCAAAATCACCATACTCCTTTCCTAGGATAGAACTTCTATGACTTTGACTTAGTTTTTGACCCTTGTCCGACAGTTTCACTTTGACTCTAAATAGAGACTTCTTTTTTTCAAGAATTCCCTTTTCAATTAAACTTTCCTCTAGAAATCTTAGGTACCTATACTTACCCATAAACATAGTTGGGTCGGTTATGAAGTTGGAAAGAAAGAATGAATACTCCTTGATTGAAATGTATTCTTCGGAAAAATATTTGTCCAATAAAGACAGTTCATACGTATTTAAATTCTTAGTTCTCTTAATTCTAATGAACCAACTTGTACTTTTTTCACTATCACTTTCTTTGGAGGCAATAATGTTACCTTTATAAATTAACCCGCAGAAACCAAACCAAACCAAATCAATTAGCTCAGGATCTTCATTAATCATGAAGTAGGTTTCTGCCGGATAACTATCTATCGAAGGCTCGTTAAGCATTAATTCTTCTTCTTGGTTGGTCTTGTGAATTGTTTCATGAATATATTCTTTAACCTTTCATATTTGGCCGGATTCTTTTGGTAATCCTCAAGAAACTCTCTAAACATTATGATCCCGTCATGAGCCATGTCCGTTCCTGAAGACCCTCCTCCCGTACCTAAAGAAAAATTCACAAAACTAGTTGGTTCCTGATATCTGTCAATTCTTTTACCCAGCTTGAAATTAATGCTTGCTTTCCTACCTCCCTCAAGAATATTTGTGTTTTCGAGACCTTTTTCCAATACCAAGTTCATCCACTTGTCTAACTTTTCTCTCTCTTTGTTAACCGACCCTAGGTAAATTATTTCTGCATTTCCATCCTCACTTATTTGAACTCCAAAGAAATTGTAAATTTCCCTTCCACCTTTGTCGTCACTTTTAATAACAGTCCTATTTTCTGGAGATTGTTCTTCCTCACCACTTGAATCTAGTTTTCTGTTAATGAAATCTGATGATTTACCCTCGTCATCAACAAAACCATTATTGGCTGCGAAATCAAAAATTTCCAAGATTCGAGCCCAATCTCCATTTGCCAAAGCTTTTTTTATACTCCTAGCTTGCATTGGGCTAAAGAATAGAACAGCAATCCCCTCATCACAAGTTTCACATTCTGGATCAGTTTGATCTTCAGGCATCATGCCATCCGGATCAATAAATCTAATCGGATTATTAAATGCATAATTATAGGTGCCATGCCTTCTCATTAAATCAGCCGCAGGATCAACGCTCAAGAACCTTCCTAGTTGAGGATCATATTGTCTGGCTTGATAATCATACCAACCCAGATCAAAACTCTCTTCTAATTCAAAGCCGTTGTATTTAAAGTTGTTTGGTTTGGACAGTGGTGCTGTACTTGATAGTGCTGATATGTTCAATCCAAAGGGATAGTAATGATCCTCTTGCAAAACTCTGCCTTTAGTATGAGTAATCCTTAAGTCATCAAAAAACACGTCAAAATTCGTATTGCTCTCGTTAGAGACATACATATAAATATAACCACCTTCTGTGATAGATTTACTTAACGTTAATTTTTCATGCGAGTTTAAGGCTGAAGTTGTCACCTGATCAAAGCCGGCATCTACATAGTTAAAGTCCTGATCGAAGAGAATATAATTAAGATAGGCCCTTGGGGCAGATGCACTACCTCCTGTACCTACAAAAGCAGAGCTTACATTATTTGAAAACAAATCATAGGTGGCTTGCTGTTCTGCTGTTCCACCATTTACCCCTCCAAAGGCGGTCGCTAAGGCAGTTAAAAAATCTGTGTTTTGACTGATACTGCCATTGTCGGTATAACCCCCGGTATAGTGAGCGTAAACCTCTATATCCACAGAATCACCGCGGGATACGGTCATAAGCTTACCCGGTCCGACTCTTCTTGTTGAGTCACTTCCGTTTAATCTGGCTGCTTCATTGGCAGTAATGGTAGCATCTATGGTATAGTTACCTGCCGTAGAAACTACTCTACTATTATCCATATTAAGGAAGAGCCCCTCTTCAAAGGTTTCGTGTTCCGTTTCCATAGTAGCCAGATAAATCACTTCCTCATTTTCAGTGGTAAAGGTGATACGCGTATTGCCAAGATGATCTTTTAGGTAATAGTCATAAACAAAGTCATCATTGGCTTTCTTTCTAACCCTGCCTTCTGCATGAGCCAATTGTTGCAAAACACTATCTTCATAGATAAAGGCCCCGCTATAGTCGGTAAGGTTAGTGATACCGTTATCATTGACGCTTTTGGCCAGCTTAATACCTGCTGCATCATAAGTATAGGTGATGCTTCTGCCTCCTGTAAAGGTGACCATCTTGGGCAGATTCAAGTGGTTATAACTAATACTTGTAATGTCCTTATTAGCATCGCTTGTCATATTGCCATTGGCATCATAGCTATAATCATCACCACTGGTATTGCCATCTTTAAATCCTTCCAGATCATCCCCATTGTCTGTCACTGAGAATAGCTGATTGCCTGTATAACTATAGGTCATGCTATCCATGGGTGTGACCGCATCAGTATGGTACCTGGTCAGGTTTTGAATATTGCCGTTCAGGTCGTAGTCCAGGTTTTCCACCCCAAACTTGGTTAGATCGGCCCAGCTTGCGGCACCATCCTTCTGCTGATAGTCTGCGGTTTTTAAGCGATTCAACCCATCATAGCCGTAAGCATAGGCACTTTGCATATCTCCGCCATTACTGAAATTGCTCCATTTGGCGGCAGAAATATTGCCATTAAAGAGTCCGGTACTGGTCACTCCTGAGAAGGTATTGTTATAGGCAAGCTCCATCCCAAAATAATCGCCCTCACTGTCTGATAGGGCAGCATCGTTGATACGTTCCAGCCAGCCACGAATATTATATCGGAAATCTACTGATTGTTCGAAGGTGCTGCCATTGTCTTCAGAGTGCATTTTTTTATCGATCAGCTCACCCAACTCATTGTATTCATTTTTTACCAATAGTACAGCGGAGTCGCTATTTATCTGATGTTCCACTTCCAGCAAACGGCTGGCGTGGTCATAATCGAAGGTTTCGGCAATAACAATGTCTGTTGTGCCAGTATTACCATCATCGTGAGTGCTTTTGGTTTCTAAAACTCTGCCTACAAAGTCATATTTGCTGGTAGTCCGGTCCGTACCTCCCAAGTGATTGTCAGATTGGCTTTGCAGTACCCTATAACGGTCATCGTAGTAGACCACGCTTTTTAACCAGCTATTTGTACCATCCAATACCTTGGTTTTGCTGCCCACTACCTGGCCTTTGATATTCTCATTCTTAACACCATTGCCTAATTCCTGAACATAGCTAAATGTAAAGTCTGAAGGTAGATTGGCGTAATCATCATAATAGGTGGCTGTCAGGTAGTCATCAGCATTACTCACATTGGGGAAAGCCGTATTGGTATAGTCCAATACAGCGGTTCCGTCAATTTCAAACAAGTCAGTATAGCCATCAACTACGGTCTGTAATGCTTCAGGTGTTCCTGCAGAGTGGGTATAAAAACCGGTGAGTATGGGACGGCTTAACACATCATACTTGGTAAAGGTCCACTGACTGGTAATGCGCTGATTGGCATCTTGTGTGGCCACCAGGCGGTCTAATCTGTCATAGACCATATAGACCCAACCTGCTCCGGGCACTCGCTTTTGGCTCATGAGGTTTCTTTTATTGTAGCGATATTGAAAGGCCCATTGGTCCAGAAATGCAAGACTGATACTATAAGGCACAATTTCAGCTCCGGGGTCAAGTGTTACTCCGGGGTCAAGCGTTATGGTGGCCGTTTCCACATACATATAAGAGCCTCCGCTGTAGTTGGCACTGGTAAGGGTTAGGTCTGCGGTGGCCAGGGTATAACCAGCCGGTACAGTGGCTAAATTGCCTGTATTGATGGCTTCCACGGCTTCAGGAGGTAGTACTACGGAAAGGTTTCCGTAATCATCATATACATAGTAGGTATCGGCCCAGGGCGTGCTCACATCCCCTGTAGCCACTCGTTTAAGTATGGTTTGCCCTGATTTATCGGTAAAGGTGACTACTTCATTACCTTCTTCGTCTTCGGTAATGTTTTTAGACAGCTGCCCGGCTCCATAGTACCCACTTAGGGAAACCGGAACAGGTAAGCCTCCACCATCCGTAAAGGAACGCACTTCGTTGGCTGCATTTGTTTTATAACTCGCTCGTACGACATGGTCGGTAGTCGATGCATTTACCGGTTGCCAGGCTGCCCCGGGTGCGCCTTGTTTTGAGGTGCGGTTAAGAGGAGAACTTTCAAAAATCGTTTGGGCATAGGGCATAGTATCACTGGCTATACTGCCCGTACCCTGGTAGAACAAATATTGTGGACTGCTGGTGTAATTGGTCGCAGTGGTTCCCACGGGGTTGATTTGGAAAATACCGCAGGTATCTGTCACCACATAGGGCAGGTAGCTCGTTTGCTGTCTGCCAAAAGCATCGTATACCACAGCTTGTACAAGATGGTCTTTATTGGGAGAAGCCTCAATGCCTATGGTCTGAATGCCTCTGCCCAGGTCATCGGCATATTGAATGCTGACCGAACGATCTTCTGAGGTAAGCACACCTATCTGAGCGTCTGTGGTTAAATCAGAAGTAACTCCAGCAGTAAGAATGGTGGTGGCCATAATGTAATTGTGATCTCCAGGATCTACATCTCCACAGCCTGTTACCACTACGGCTGCACTGGTACCACTTTCTGAGATTCCTGTGCGAGTCACCGTGACGGTATAGGCTCCGGAGAGGTTGGCGATATATTCACTTCCGGTTTCCACGAGTATACCATCTTTTTTCCAGGTATAAGAGTCATAACCAGAAGCCGATAAAGTAACCTTATCTCCAAGTGCAGCTAAATTGGTATTACCAACCACATTGATGATTGGCAATAGGGCGGTGTTGGCTGTAATAGCTCCGGAGTAGTCTGAATTAGCATCTGGACCGACTGATTTGAGTCGATAATAATAGTTTGTGCCTTCTGACAGTCCAGTCACAGTGTGATTTATACCGGTCACAGACAGTCCGTTGTAGCCTGGTAGATGGGTAGAAAAATCATCATTTTCGGAAACATAGAGTAGAAAATTGCTTACTCCACTCACCACAGTCCAGTTGGCCACAAAAGAAGTAGTTGTTTTACTGGTTTCGAAAAGTGCCGTGGGAGCAGCAATCGTGGTGGTAGCTGTAATGTCTCCTGAGTAGCCTGAATTGGCATCCGGTCCAACGGATTTGAGGCGATAATAGTAATTCTTGCCGGTAAACAAGCCTGTTACGGTATGACTAGTCCCGGTCACCGACAGCCCATTGTAGCCTGGAAGGTTGTTAGAAAATTGATCATCATCGGAAACATAAAGTAGAAAATTACTTACTCCGCTCACTGCAGTCCAATTGGCCACAAAGGTAGTAGCCGCATTGCTGCTTGCCGCCAGTGCGGTGGGTGCGGCAATCGTTGTGCTGGCTGTAATATATCCCGAATAGTTAGAATCATCGTCTGGTCCATCAGATTTGAGACGGTAGTAATAATTTTTGCCAGTCAGCAAGCCGGTCACAGTATGACTGGTCCCTGTAACGGAGAGTCCATTGTAGCCTGAAACATGAGAAGAAAAGCTACTGTTCTCTGATACATAAAGCAGGAAATTACTGACTCCGCTCACTGCAGTCCAGTTGGCCACAAAGCTGGTAGTTGTATTGCTGCTTGCGGCCAGTGCAGTGGGTGCGGCAATCGTGGTGCTCGCAGTAATTTGTCCCGAATAGCCAGAATCAGCATCCGGTCCATCAGATTTGAGACG
>JAJCYM010000033.1 GCA_029262895.1 Roseivirga sp. | reverse complement strand
GCTTCTGGTAACAATCTAAAAAACGTGGATCTGAAAATTCCACTCAAAATGATGATTTGTGTCACAGGCGTCTCCGGTAGTGGAAAGTCTACATTAATTCACGACACCCTATTTCCGATCCTGAACCAGCACTTTTACCGTTCCAGAAAGTCACCACTACCCTATAAAAGCATAGAGGGCATCAATGAGGTGGACAAGGTTATTGAAGTAGATCAATCTCCCATCGGCAGAACTCCACGATCTAATCCAGCCACTTATACAGGCACTTTCGCAGACATAAGGGCGCTTTTTGCAGAGCTGCCAGAAGCCAAAATCCGGGGTTATAAACCTGGGCGTTTCTCTTTTAATGTGAAAGGTGGCCGATGCGAAACTTGCGAAGGAGCGGGCATGAAACTCGTAGAAATGGATTTCCTTCCAAACGTGCATGTACCTTGCGAGACCTGCAAAGGCAAGCGCTATAATCGTGAAACACTGGAGGTACGGTTCAAGGGCAAATCCATTTCCGATGTGTTGGACATGACGGTAGAACAAGCAGTAGATTTCTTCGAAAACATGCCTAAGATCCTGCGAAAGATCAAAACCATCAATGATGTTGGCTTAGGCTATATTTCTCTTGGTCAACACGCCACTACGCTATCTGGTGGAGAAGCACAACGCGTGAAACTCGCTACCGAGCTTTCAAAAAAAGACACTGGCCAAACCTTTTACATTTTAGATGAACCTACAACTGGTTTACATTTCGAAGATATTCAACACCTGCTGGGTGTCTTAAACAGTTTGGTCGACAAAGGAAATACGGTGCTGATTATTGAGCACAACATGGACATCATCAAGGTGGCTGACCATGTGATTGACCTTGGCCCTGAAGGGGGCAACAATGGTGGTTATATAGTGGCTCAAGGCAGACCTGAAGAGCTCGCCAAAAACAAGAAAAGTTATACAGCCAAGTTTCTGAAAGAAGAGCTACGCCAAATCAGAGGATAAACAGGGTAGATTTATTTATCGGTCCGACCGATGATAGACAAGCCCAACTTATCAATCAAAAATCTTATAGCGCAATTCAAAGGTGACTCGCCTTGTTTGAAACTTATAAACACTGTTGACTAGAAAATCCTCTCCCTGGACTTCCGATGCAAATTGGCGGGTGTCAAAAATATCCTGAAAATTCAATGTGATAACAGCCCGATTATTATTGAACGACTTTCTGATCGCAACATTGACATAGTAATACTCCAAATCCCGGCTTTGAATGTTAATCCGTGGTGCCCTATAATTTTGAGACAATTCAAAGGTCCAATCATTACTCAAACTGAGTTTCTGACGTAAATTGACTTGCCAGGTGGTCCGGTTATTAAATCGGACAGCCACATCGCCTTCACTAGATTGAAACCTTGTATTGTAAAGAGAGAAGTCTCCGGAAAATTCCAGCTTTTTAAAAGCCTGAACGGTACTACTCAATTCAAGGCCACTGTTGATTCGTTTTCCAAAATTACTGTAGCTCGACAGCAAGCGATCCTGATCAAAGGGTGCTATGGTTTGCTGTATCAGATTTGTGGTAGTTCGGCTGAAAGTGGTGGCATCCAGGCTGAAATTATCAAAGCTCATTTGATAGGTAAGCTCATAGCTATTGGCAAACTCGGGTTCCAAGTCAGGATTTCCAGTGCTCAAAACAAGCGGGTCGGTAAATGATACAAAGGGATTCAGGTCAAAAAAACCAGGCCGGTTAATGCGCCTGCTATAATTAAAAGCTAATTGATGAGCACCGGAAAGTTTATAGAGCATTTGCACACTAGGAAACAGTTTTGTGACAGATTGCTCATTAAATGCGCTCGAATTCTGCGAATTAGCGGTGGTACTAAAATGTTCCAATCTGGCGCCAATTCCATATTGAAATTTTGCCCATTCCATTTTTTGAATGGCGTAGTAGGCATACTTCTTCAACGTAATCCCAAAGTCATTTCGTGGTAGAAACAGGGCATCACTCACAAAATCCAGGGTCTGTGAGATGTCGTATTTCACATAATCAAATTTTCCTCCCGTCTCTATGTTTCCAAAGCCGAAAAATGGCGAGGTATAATCAACTGTCAGCTGGTACAACCGCTGTTTTTCGGTTTCATCCGAGGTATTAATGGATTGTGCCAGTCCGGTGCCTGTGAGATCAAGATCATCTGTGTTGTATATAGCGGTGTTGACCTCATCTTCTCCTCCTGCATTTATTAATAGCTTTAAGTCCCTTTCATCAGACCATTTCTTATCCAAGGCCAAAGAAAACGTGATCTCGTCCTCAAGTTCTCTGGAGTAATTAGAGATTTGGATACGCTCGTTTCTGCCATCAGCAAAATCGAAATTATTAGCCTGCAGTTGGGTTTCCGGATCCAACCAGCGCCAGTAGTTGAACTCCATATTTATGGAAAAGGTACTGTCATGATCATAAGTCAATCCGGTGGTAATGTGCGTATACCTGCCCTTTCCTTTGGAAGAAACAAGGTTCTCGTACCGGTTGATCTCATTGTTTGTGTTATCCCTTATTTGGTCTTCGCTATTTCGATAATTGGACCTGTTAACGCTTGCATTTAGGTATGCGGTGAATTTTTGTGCGGAAACTTGATTGTTTATTCCGAGACCAATGCGATGTGGTTGTGTTATAGACACCAATGTTTCCAGCTTAAAATCTTTGGTATGATCTTTCCTGAATACCAGATTGATGATGCCTCCTACACCTTCAGCATCGTACTTGGCCGAAGGGTTAGTGATCACCTCAATTTTCTGAAGAGACCCTGCCGAAAGCAATTGCAAAGACCGTCCATCTCTGCGTGTTTCTTTGCCATTCACGTAGATAATCACATTACTACTGCCTCTGACATTAATATTTCCCTGGATATCGGTACTGACTGAGGGTAGCCGTTCCAGGGCTTCGATAACACTAGCCCCCGAATTCGACAGATCCTCACCAATATTCAGAACACGTTTCCCAAGCTGGGTTTCGACAGTACTGCGGTTTCCTGTCACTACCACCTCTTCCAAGGTATTCACAGCTTCTTTTAAAGAAATCTCACCTAAATCGAGGCTTTGATTAAGGCGAGCCGCGGCCATCAACAAGTCCTGATAACCAATTCTTTTGACCAAGACCAGGTATAATCCGGGATCGACTTCGGCAATCAAAAAAGAACCGTCTTGTGCCGTTATGGTACCATCAATCAGCATACTGTCCTTTGGACTTAATAACATCACTGATGAAAACGGGAGTGCCTTTTTACTTCTCTCATCGATAACTTTGCCTTTCAATGAGATTTGAGCCTGGGCTGCAAAGGAACCCAGCAATAAGAGTAAAATGATTAGTTGACGCATGACCTTTTTTATGAAAATTGGTCTTTAAACTGCCCCGAAAGAAAAAATTTGGGTCAACGACATAATCAATTGGGCCAACTCCCTCTTAATTGCCAGAAAACAGTCAATCACCCTACTGAGATCGCTGCTTACGGATTAAACAGGAATCATTATCTTTTAATGATTAACATTAGTCAATGAAGTCATTTGCGGAACGGTATTTACTCAAGAACCATTCTTACTTATTGGCCTTTCTTCTCTTGGCTCTGTTTCGCCAGGGAGGTTGGCGATATTTTCAAAACCACATTCCTGAAATCCTCAACTCCTTATGGATTGTGGCCGTGATGATTTACATCCTTATTCCAAATCTTCTTTATCAGGGGAAGTACCTACGTTTTATTCTCTTTTATGCCCTGTCCCTCTATATTGGCATCTTTCTCATGGAAGTGCTCATCGAAGGTGGAGCCCTTGGTGACGCCTTTACCTGGTTTGCCATTGAACATGAGGGAGCCGACCTGTTGATTAACAGCGGAATCATATTTGCCTTGAAAATGGCTTTTGACTATGGGAAGCGGCAAAATCGATTGATTCAACTTGAAGCAGAGCACACCGAAAGTGAGCTCAGGTTTCTGAAATCTCAGCTCAATCCACATGTCCTGTTCAACAACCTCAACAACATCTATTCTTTCGCGCTCCATGAATCAAAGCACACCCCGGAAATGATTTTGAAGTTAGCCGATATCATGAGATACATGCTTTATGAATCACACCAGGACTTGGTAGACCTCGAACAGGAATTGGCTTACGTGGAAAATTACATTGAGCTACAGAAAATACAGTTAGAAGGCCGAGGTGAGATTTTGGTTGAAATAGATGGGGATGTAAAGGGGTTGAAAATCGCTCCTATGATGTTGATCTCCTTTATTGAAAATTGTTTCAAGCATTCTGCAGAAACTAAAACCGATGGCCTCAGAATCATCATCAAAATCGAAACTCAGGGGGATAGCATTGAATTGTATACGGAAAACAGTTTCGATGAGGCAGATCCGGGAACGGAAAAGTCATTAGAAGTAGGTGGCATTGGACTCAAAAACGTGCAGCGCAGACTCGATCTCATTTACCCTGACAAACACCAACTCATCATAAAAGAGTTGAAGCAATTGTATATTGTTAACCTATCCATTGATCTCACATGAGCCTGAACTGCCTGATCATTGAAGACCAACTGCCAGCTCAACGCGTGCTGAAAACCTATATCAGCGATTTGCCTGTCCTAAATCTCGCGGGTACTTGCGTCAATGCCATTGAGGCCACTGAGTTTCTACAGCAAAATCAGGTTGATCTCATTTTTCTGGACATTAATCTGCCCAAAATCTCAGGCATCAGTTTCCTCAAAAACCTGCCTGAACCGCCCAAGATAATTATCACTACGGCATACCCCGATTATGCGTTGGAAGGTTTTGAGTTAGATGTGGCGGACTACCTGCTTAAGCCATTTTCCTTTGAAAGGTTTCATAAGGCCGTGGTCAAAGTATTGAACCATTCGAACAGTGCTGCTCAAAACAATTCTGAGTTTATATTTATAAAGTCCGATAAGGAATTTCACAAGTTGAATCTCGCGTCAATTCTCTATATCAAGTCGGATGACAACTATGTAAAGATCTTTACCGAAAAAGAAATGCATATGCAAACCGGCTCACTTCAAAGCTGGGTGAAGACGCTACCGGCACATTTCATTCGGGTGCATAAATCTTACCTGATAAACCTATCAAAAGTGGATAAGCTTTCGGGTAACAGGTTATTTGTTGCAGGCAAAGAAATTCCGGTGGGAAGATCATTTAGAGAGGCCCTGCTAAAGACAATAACAGAATCCGGGGTTTGACTCGACTTAGCTTAATCCCGTTTCTTCCCCCAAGAACAACTGGTATTTATGGCATAGAATGCCAAAAAAAGTTAAGAATGTCTTTGCTGAGACAGATTTCATAGTCAACAACAACATTCTGGTTGTTCATTTCCAGGGAATTGACTAGGTAGACAATATTTAATACCAAATCAACTACAACATGACAGATATAAATCATTTCTTACCGCTTGCTCTTCGTTGAAAAAATCGATCATAGCGATGCTATGGCCTCATTTTTCGCCTTAATCAAGCGATAATAATTTAATTTCTATTCACGCCATTTTATAATTGAATTGGCATAACAACAGATCAATGCGGATACATAGAAACTGCCTGATGATGGCTATGACCATTATCTCACTTTTAACTCAAAGTCTACTTGCCCAACGGCCTGGTCTGACCGATGTTCTCAAACAGAATCGTTACACGATCACACAGTCTTCTCAAGACAAACTTGAGGGCAATGGCATTGATTTCTTAATTGACCAAGCCACATCCGCTCGATTCTTCCTCATTGGGGAGAGACGGTTTACTGAAGAAATACCAACATTAATCTCAAAATTGCATAACTCATTTTACCCTTTGGGTTATGATAACCTTGCCCTTGAAATTGGTCCCACCGCTGCAAAAGAGTTAGAATATTTGATTAAGCGTACTGGTATCAATTCGCTCAATGGCTTCTTTTCAAAAATGCCGGGTTCAATTCCGTACTATGATCACATTGAAGAGGGACAGCTGGTAGCAGACGCGGTCGAGCGCGGAGCAAAAATCTGGGGCCTTGATCAAGAATCGGGCAGTTCTGCACGACTGTTGTTCCAAAATCTTCAGGCTTTGAGCAAAACCAAAGGCCAAAAGAAACTTGCGACAAAATTATTTGACGAAGCTCAAAAAGGTTATAAAAACGATTCTTTGCTCATCATAACCGGATTGAATGAGGAAAGGCTAAGCGAACTCAAAAGGACATTTAAAAATAATGACAGGGGCCTTGAGATTATAGAAAGGTTGGTTGACAGCTGGAAAATATATGCTCTGTTTCAAAATCGACAAGGCTACCAATCAAATGCCACAAGAAATAACCTTTTTAAAACCTACTTCCATCAACTGGTTCAGGCCATCAGGCCTCAATCTTCTGGAAAAGTTCTACTTAAAGTGAGTTCTCTTTTAGCCGGCAAAGGAAGAAATGACTTGGGTTTTTACAGCTTGGGAAATTTCGCTTCAGAATATGCTAAATCCATCAACTCAGAGACATTCCATCTTTTAATCACAGGTAAAGTCCATCTGAGGGATGGGAAGGAGAGAAAGTTGCCCGAGATCGATCCTGAACTCAGTGTTCTTGAAGATATTAGCTCACCAGGAGAAACCACCGTTTTTGACCTTAGGCCATTGCGAAGACTACTCTTTTTTAGGCAATTGAAAGACGTTCCAGAAGATCTTGTTAAAGTAATCCATGCCTACGATGCCATTTTGGTTGTTCCAAAAATGACCCATGCGCTCGAAAAATTTGATTAAACCCGGATGATGCAATAGAAAGTCTATTACATAAACCGTGGACCAAAAAAAAGTGCTGCCGCTTTCGCGAACAGCACCATCTTCAACCAAAACATTAAAATCTATAACTATTCTCTCTCCTCTTAAATCCTAGCTGCTTTTTGGCAACTGGGTCTCCATCGATTCGATTTTAATATTCACTTTCTTAAGTGGAAACTGTCTGATTTCACACTTTACACTTCTAAAACGCAAGGCTCTCCTCGCGTATTATGTGGCAGTATCCTAATTTTTGTTAAAATCACTTTTTTTGAACCTGAATCGCTCAGATTTGTTATTCAAATAGACATTTTTGCATCCCTATGGAGCACCTCTCGCATCTTCAACTAGACATCCCAGATTCCCCCCTTCCCCGAATCATTATTGTTGGTGGCGGCTTTGCCGGAATCCAACTGGCTAAGGGCCTCAAAAACAAGAAGTATCAGGTCGTAATGTTTGATAGAAACAACTATCATACGTTTCAACCTCTTCTTTATCAAGTGGCTACAGCCGGCCTAGAACCCGATTCCATAGCCGGTGCCTTGAGGCCACTTTTCAAAAAGCAGTCCGACTTTTACTTCCGGATGGCAAGAGTTACTGGAATAGATGTTAAGGAAAAGACGGTCAAAACCCTGGTGGGAGAAATTGACTATGATTATTTGGTCTTGGCCAATGGCTCAAAGACCAACTACTTTGGTAACCAGAACCTGATGGATAAAACTTTCCCATTGAAGCAAATTCCTCAGGCGCTTGATCTAAGGAGCCACATGCTTCAAAATTTTGAGCAGTCGGTTATGGTTAAGGATGAATATGAAAAGGACGCCTTGACCAACTTTGTTGTAGTCGGAGGAGGACCAACGGGTGTCGAGGTGTCAGGTGCCTTGGGAGAGCTTAAAAAACATGTCCTCCCAAATGACTATCCCGAACTTGATTTCGAAATCATGAAATTACATTTGGTGGATGCCGGACCCCGTTTGTTGGCTGCTATGTCTGAGAAGTCTGGTGAAAAGGCACTCAAATATCTTGAGAAATTCGATGTTGATGTGAAATTAAACACCCTGGTTCAGGACTACGATGGGCAAAAGGCTACGCTATCCGATGGCACAGTCATCCCGGCCAGAACTGTAATCTGGGCAGCGGGAGTTACCGGAAATCTGGTTGAAGGCATTCCTGAAAATTTGATCGAAAAAGGGCGTGTACGCGTAGACGAATTCAATCGGGTACCCGAAGTTGATGGCCTGTATGCCATTGGTGATGTGGCCATCATGAAAACGGAGCAGCTTCCAAATGGTGATCCTATGGTAGCTCAGGTGGCACTTCAGCAGGGCAAATTATTGGCAAAGAACTTTGTTAACCAGTTAAAATCTAAAGCTTTAGTGGCATTTAGTTATAATGACAAAGGTTCACTGGCAACCATTGGTAGAAATAAGGCTGTGGCCGATTTGCCAAAATTTCACTTTGGTGGATTGTTCGCTTGGTTCGTATGGATGTTCATTCACCTCATCTCCATTATTGGCTTTCGCAACAGGTTGGTGGTTTTCAGCAATTGGGTGTGGAATTATCTAACCTACGATCGTGGAACGCGACTAATTATCAGAACATTTGTCAAAGACAAAAAAGCCAGGACCAAACAAACCTAACAATCCGCCAATAAGCGCGCATTGCCTCTTATAGAAGAGCCCTCGACAGCATTCAAGATATATGTTTAATTTGCCTTAGGAGCAGACTAATTCATGCGCAAGCGGAGACTATATTGGACATTACAGGTGCTGGGCTGGTCGGCTTATGCATTGATTAATATTGTGGCCCAATCTAGCGACCCTCTGAATGAAGGTGCGGAGGCAGTTCGCATAGCTCAAATTGAGGTTCTTGTACATACACCAATATTATTTCTAGTATCACACTTTGGTATTCGCAAAATTATTCTGGCCAGAAAATGGGTTCAGAAGGATATCGCAAAGATCATTCTGCCACTGCTGGGCATTGCGATATTCGTATCGATAGCTGTAACTGCTATTGTGTACCTGATGTATTCGCTATTTCAAACATTCACCATTAACAACGAATTCTTTCTGGAGCCGTCCTTTTTGGCTTTTACCTTTTTTATTCTTTATGTTTTTTGGCTTACCATTTACATCCTATATCACTATTTGGAAAGCAACAATAAATCACTCAAATATGAAGCTGCTGCAAACGAAATGCAGCTTAATCAACTTAAATCACAACTCAACCCCCATTTTATCTTTAACGCTTTGAACAGCATGAGGGCGCTTGTTGATGAAAATCCGGGCAAAGCCAAAATTGCCATTACTCAACTCTCCAATATCTTAAGAACTTCTCTGATCATGGATAAAATGAGGGTAGTTGATTTCAATGAAGAATTAAACACCGTAAGAGACTACCTGGCCCTGGAAACCATCCGTTTTGAGGAGCGCTTACAGGTCAAGTTCGACATTGACAGGGATTCTGAAAAATTTCAAATTCCACCCATGATGATGCAAACCTTGGTGGAAAATGCTATTAAACATGGGGTCTCCAACCTTATGGAAGGTGGTATTGTGGAAGTCAATACCCAGGTGGAAAACTCCGTTCTTAAAATCCAGATCAGAAATAGCGGTCAACTTGTTAACGGTGTGGTCAAAAGGCCAAAACAAGGTGGTTATGGCCTTGCGAATACCAAACAACGCCTTAAACTGATCTATGGAGAAGAGGCTTCGTTTAAGATTTTCAATGAAAATGATAAGTTTGTAATCACTGAGGTGAGAATTCCTCAGAGAATTTAATGTAATTGACACTATGAAGGCACTAATTATAGATGATGAGCGATTGGCCAGAAAGGAATTGACCAATTTACTGCAAGAATATCCGGAAATAGAAATTGTGGGGGAGGCCGTGAACGCGGAAGACGCGGAAGAAAAAATCAGCCTACTCAACCCGGATTTGTTGTTTCTTGATATCCAAATGCCAGGCAAAACAGGCTTTGAATTGCTGCAATCTCTGGAAACCGTACCAGATGTGATTTTCACCACGGCCTATGACGAATACGCCCTAAAAGCTTTTGATTTTAACGCCTTAGACTACTTGCTTAAACCTATTGAGCCGGATCGTCTGAAAGAGGGCATAACCAAGTTGTTGAATAGGCCAGTTAGCACAGGTGAAAGTGTAAGTGAACCCGAAAAGAAATTGGGTCCTACTGATCAGGTTTTTGTGAAAGATGGTGACAAATGCTGGTTTGTAAAGTTGGAAAACATCCGGCTTTTTGAGTCAGACGGCAATTATATCAAAATCTACTTTGATAACTTCAAACCAATGATCCACAAGTCATTGAATGCACTTGACGAACGATTGGATGATAGATCATTTTTCCGAGCCAGCAGAAAGCACATCATTAACCTTAACTGGGTAGACAGTATCGAATCCTGGTTCAATGGCGGTTTGATGGTGGTGTTGAAAGGTGGTGACAAAGTAGAAGTCAGCCGAAGACAGGCGGCAAGATTTAAAGAAATGATGAGCCTCTAGGCTTGTCAAATCAGACATTTATTAAAAACCCGGGTCTGCGACTTGGGTTTTCTTATTAATGTGCTTTTAGGAACGGTGCTTTTTTCAAATTAGCCGACTTTAAAAAAATCGGCTAATTAACAATAATCACTACTTTTGAATATGGCCGAATCTTTAAAAAAGAGGTTATATATAATCATTTTCGAAGCGGACACTCCAGCGGGTAAGACTTTTGATATTGCGCTGCTCTGGGCTATACTGCTGAGTATTGCTGCCGTAATGCTGGAAAGTGTGCCTTCACTGGAAGCAAAGTATGGGGAAATCTTCCGTATCTCAGAATGGGTTCTGACTGTCGGTTTTACGCTGGAATATATCATTCGAGTAATGGCTGTAGAAAAGCCCAGAAAGTACATCTTCAGTTTTTATGGCATCATAGATTTTTTGGCCATTGTGCCTACCTACCTAAGCCTAATCTTTGTTGGTACGCAATACCTATTGGTTATTCGAGCTTTGAGGCTTCTAAGAGTATTTCGCATCCTAAAACTTGGGCGTTTCGTGGGAGAAGGCGAACAACTCGGACGTGCGCTTCGTGCCAGCAGACACAAGATTATC
>JAJCYM010000032.1 GCA_029262895.1 Roseivirga sp. | reverse complement strand
ATACTTGTATCGTTACCAATTCTTCTTCTTTTTGGAAGAGCGATAGATTTTTCTCCTTTCAGATAATCAGCGGTGATTCCGCCTTCGACTAGAAATTTATCGGGACTCCCAAAAGCCACAATTTGTCCGCCATGTCTGCCTGCTCCAGGGCCAATGTCCAGGATGTGATCCGAAGCGAGCATCATGTCCTTGTCATGTTCGACTACAATAATGGTGTTGCCAAGGTCCCTTAAATCCTTGAGTGCATTGATCAGCTTCATATTATCACGCTGATGCAAGCCAATGCTGGGTTCATCCATTATGTAGAGCACTCCAACCAATTGTGTTCCGATTTGTGTAGCCAGACGGATTCTCTGCGCTTCACCTCCCGAAAGTGTTCGCAACGGCCGGTTTAGTGTCAGATAGTCCAGCCCGACATCCAAGAGAAACCCGATGCGTTTTCGAATTTCCTTAAGGATTTCTACGCCAATAAGATTTTGCTTTTCTGTGAGTCTGGCCTCAATGCCGTTAAACCACTCAGAGAGGGTGGTGATGTCAAATTCGGCAAGCTCAGAGATATTTCTATTGTCTATCAGAAAGTGGAGGGATTCCTTTTTTAATCTCGCACCTTCGCAGGTCGGGCAAGTCCTGACAGACATAAAATCTTCGATCCACCTTCGAGTCTTTTCCGTTCCCTCAGTTTTCTGCTTTTCCAGAAACTTGATAATGCCTTCAAACTTGGTTTGCCATTGGGTACCCGGATACTTTTTCGAACCTACTGATACAGGTACGTCATCACCATACAAGATGATGTTGAGCACTTCTTCTGGAATATCCTTAATCGGAGTGGTTAAGTTGACGCCATACCGCTTAAGAATGGCTTCGACTTTCTTGAAAATCCAGATATCGCGGTACTCGCCCAGTGGGGCAATACCACCACGGCTCAGGCTGAGCGAATCATCAGGGATCACGGCATCATGACTTATTTCTTCTATCTGCCCCAGGCCATTGCAGGTTTGGCAAGCACCATAGGGAGAGTTAAAGGAGAAGTTATTCGGAGCCGGCTCATCATAGGATAACCCTGAAGCCGGATCCATCAAGAATTTGGAGAAGTGGTGAACGGTCTCTGTATCATCCTGAACCATGATAACACCCTTGCCCCTGGACATGGCAGTTTTCACGCTTTGTGAGATTCGGAACCTGTCGTCTTTGTTGGCAATAATCCGGTCAACTACGATTTCAATATCATGGGTCTTGTACCTATCCAGTTGCATTTTAGGCTCCATCTCCATGATTTCTCCGTTAACCCGGACTCGGGTATAGCCCATCTTTCTGATCTGAACAAAAAGCTCACGGTAATGCCCTTTTCGACCCTTGACTACTGGGGCAAGAATCACAAGTTTTTGACCGGCAAAATAGCTTATCAAGTGATCAATAATCTGATCTTCAGACTGGCGGATCATCTTTTTGCCGGTGTTGTAAGAATAGGCCTCTCCTGCCCGAGCGTATAGCAATCTCAGGAAATCGTAGATTTCAGTAAGCGTGCCTACTGTAGATCTCGGATTTTTAGAGGTAGTTTTCTGCTCAATGGAAATAACAGGACTCAGGCCATTGATTTTATCCACATCGGGACGCTCCATATCACCGATAAATGAGCGCGCATAGGCGGAAAAACTTTCCATATACCTGCGCTGTCCCTCTGCATAAATGGTATCGAATGCCAGGGAGGACTTTCCCGAACCGGAAATTCCGGTAATAACGACCAATTGGTTTCTGGGAATTACTACATCAATGTCTTTCAGGTTATGCTCTCGTGCACCAAAAACCTCTATGTTCTCATGACCTGAAAGGTCTAAAGGGGCTTTGTCAATTGTGGCGTTTTCCTTGAATTTTTCCATTGATGGAACTGCAAAATGCAGAATCCACAAAGGTCTCAATTTAAGGGATGAATTACAACCTCGGCTGAAATATTAATGGGAGGTACTGCTTGTCATTCCAAGGCTTCCTGAATCTTCGGCTGGTCTTGACCATCTATTAGGGTCGAGGGTCTCGATGTCCGTATCTGTAGCCCAATGAAACCAGGGCGTAATGGATTTTAATTTTAGGGTGTCAACAGAATCTGGATAGTAGCTTTTCCTTGATATAATAGTTAAACCTTCCTTAAATCGATGTTGAAATAAGGTGCGATCCTGATCTGGGTCAATATCCCATGAGCCGATAAAGAGCATAATGAAACCCGAAATTACAGCTAGGACACCACCGAAAAATAGGTTGAGGAGCAAAAGTCTATTTGTGCGATTTTTTATATAATCGAGAATTATCAAGGCAAAAAATGATATTGGAGTTCCAAGAATGAAGAAGTACTGATAGTCGGTTCTCAAAGTTCTTTTTTGAAACTCAAGCGGAACAATATCAAAGGTCATTCTTGATATTATAGCCAAGATTATGAACCCTAAGAACACCCTGTTTGCAATTTTTATGGCCCTTCTCGGATTGCTCACATTGCAGCAATTTGAAAAGTTCCCATTACTGCCATATGATCCGATGTTATTCTGACCGAATCCAAAGAGCGACACCCAATCCCATTAGAATGAAAGATATAGTCAATTGGGATTTGGGCGAGCAGAGGATTCCAGGTCGGGTAGGTAGGGGTCCATTTCTTCCTGCTGTCTTTCAAGGACGTTGCGTTTTTGAAATTTCTCAGGCGGGAATCCCAGGGCACGGTATTAAAATCGCCAAGCACCAAAAACTCACCCTCGTTAGCATTGACATGTTCTTCGGCCCTTTCAATATGCTCGTTGCGCTCATTCCAACGGATCCGTGTTGTCGGTGACCTTGTATGCAAACTCAAAAAATTAACAGCTTGATCACCCATCTGAATGTGACCGGCAATGTTGGCCGTTCCATTCCACAGTTCTGCTTTGGCCTCGATGGGATATTTACTAAACACTGCAATGCCTTGATGATCATTTGGATGTCGCACAATCTTATAAAAAGGATAATCCCTTGTAAGGTCTGTTTCAAGTACTTCAGCCCATTCAGCACTTACTTCTTGAAAGGAAATAAAGTCTGGCGAGAGTTGTTGAATCTTATTAAGCGTAGCGCTATACTGGTTATTGTGGGCCAATACATTGAACTGTAGAACTTTTAAAGACTCCCCTCCATTCTGGAGAAAATAAGTATCCTCCATGGGTGCATTCACCTTAATCAAAAGCAGCAGATAGATGGTGAAATTGACTGCCGTAAGTCTGTAATGCTTTCTGATTACCCAGTAAATACTCAACACACCATATACCAAGGCGATTTGAAAAATAAAGGACTGAATAATGGTCAAGGAGTAGGTAAATGTGGGAATCAATAGAAAGAAAGCCGGTAGCAGGAGTATTGCCGCCAACACTCTTTCTTTATTCTTCTTCTGTCGGAAAAAGCACCAGATTCTGATCAGTTCGATTCCGACTTTCAGCAGGATTTTTAATTTGAGACTATGCATGAGTAAGTTCCTCCTTTGTTTTAATGTGATACCAATCGACTTTTCTTGACATATACATGGCCAATCCAAGGACCAGAAGTAGTCCAAAGCTGCCTACCAGCAATGAGAAATCTTCCATTCTAAGGATGATGAAAATGAAGCTGTAAATGAGCGAAAAGAACACGAGCATCAAGGCCGCTAATCTTTTACTTTTCAATATGGAATTTGAATAGAGTGAGAGCATGGCGATAATGATTGTTGCTGCAATCCAGTAGGCATTTGTAAACCCCAGATGCTCTGAAAGAGATAACAGTAAGGTATAGAAAACAGTTAGTGCCAATCCCACGAGGACATACTGAATCGGATGAATCCTTTTTTTATTCAAAACCTCTATAAAAAAGAAGGTGATAAAGGTTAGGAACAGTATGAGTACCGCATATTTCGCAGACCGTGTGTTTTGTTGGTAGTTATCTACAGGTTGAAAAAGTGTAATCCCAAAGTCGGAATTAGAAATAGCGTGGGTATCATCCACCCACTGCTGGGGATAGTTTCGATTTAGATCGAAAACGGACCATTCAGCGGTAAAACCGTTATCAGTGATTTCATGCGAATCAGGAAGAAATTGCCCGTCAAAGCTGGGATGTTGCCAAGTCGACTTCAGCTTTATGGAAGTCGCTTTACCTACCGGATTAAAGGACAGCGTCTTGGTTCCATTAATGTCCAGGTCGATACCAAAAGACAATGACTCAATTTCGGGGTCAATCGCAACCTTTGTATTAACACCCGTTTGCTGTGCGAGCGATCTATGACCTCCGCTTCCGTAGGAATCCAGCTTTGTCTGTCCTAGATCGAGTTTTAGACTGGCTGGAATTCCGGGCTGCATGCGATAGACGATTTCATTCATTTCGAATTGCATGTCAGATTGGATGCCGGACATATCAGGTATACCGATGGAGATCATGGCCTCATCCCAAAGAATGAGTTTCGGATCAACATTAAAATCTTTGAAGTCGATCTGGCTGAAATTTCCTTTCAGCGCCAGCTCTGTATTGTACACTACCACTTCATATATCCCTCTTTTGCGGATTTGAGGGTTCAGATCGCCCTCAATGTTTAGGGTAGCAGGAAGGAAATGAGCATAATGCTTTGAAGTGAGCTGAGTGTCATTAGCCATATATTGACGCTCAAAAGGAATAGTCAAAACCGGACCAACGAGTTCTAGTGGTTCGGCCCATTTTTCTGATACCTCGCGCACAGCTTCAAATTGACTTGCTTGTCGTTCAGTGATAAGCGTTTTGATCATTGAATTTGGAATGAGCAAAATGGCGATTAACAGACCTATAGAAAGGAGTTTGATACTGACCGATGTCTTAATTCCGTTGTTGATTTTGTCAAAAATCGATTCTTCTTGTTTTTTCATTTTGTTGTTTTAAAAGTACTTTGTATTTCAAAGCAAGAGGATAAAAAAATATTATCCCCTCGCTGATTGCTCTCTTATCAGTGATTCGAGTGCATCCAAATGTGCCCTGAAGGCTTTTTTACCTTCCTTGGTAACATGATATTTTGTGTTCGGTTTTCTCCCGATAAATGACTTTTTGACCATCACATAATTTTCTTTTTCGAGCGCTTTTAGATGACTTGCCAGGTTGCCATCTGTAACATCCAATAGTTCTTTTAGCCTATTAAAGTCCATCTGATCTCCGGCAATCAATGCAGACATAATACCCAGCCTTACCCTGTTCTCAAAGGCCTTGTTTAGTTTATGTATATCGACCTTCAACGCTCGTATTTAAAGTACATCAATGCACCATAAATGATGTGTAACACACCAAAGCCTATGGCCCAAAATAAAAGGCCATTTCCTATTGTAGTCGAAGCTACCAACCCGAGAGCTACCTCTAGAAATCCTAAATAACGAATGTCCCTAAAAGTATATTTGCTTGCATTGATTAGGCCCAATCCATAAAAGATTAAAGTTGCAGGGGCGATGAGAGAAATGAAGCCACGACTGTAGAGCACAAGTACAAATAAACCGCCAACCACCAAGGGAATTAATAAATTGATAATTACGTTTTTGGCACTTTCATCCCAGGTTTTAACATTGTTCTTTTTGGCTTTTTTTGTGGTAAAGTAGATTCCAGTGGCTATTGTCAAGATGATAACTGCAACGGCATCGATCACTAGGTATGTTAAGTTAACTCCTACTTCCCTTTCCAGAAAACCATTGTTCAGGAAATCGTAGCTATTATAAATAAGATGTGAAGCCACAAAGGCTCCGATTAAAGCATAAATGCCTGCCATGACACCGGAAAGCCCACTTAAGGAGATAAATCTTGAGGATTTCTCCATAATGGATCGGATTTCCGATAGGTCCTTGATATAATCTTTTTCCATTTTCAAAGCACTTTGAATTGCAAAGTAAATATTCAAATCTGATTTAACAACGATTGACTCAGAAAAAATTGTCATAGTTTTGAGCGCATTTACAAATTGCTATCAGATTGAGTGATTTAGAACTTTTCAATGCATTGAAGCAAAGTGACAACGGGGCATTTGAAGCACTTTTCAGGAAGTACTTCAAAGCGCTTGCTGCTTTTGCCAACAAGTTTGTCAGCGACTTGGACGATTCTCAAGACCTGGTGCAAGAGGTTTTTGTAAAGCTCTATGAGCAGCGTGCCAGCCTTGAAATACATACTTCCCTAAAGGCTTTTCTTTATCAGTCTGTCAGAAACAAATGTCTGGATCAAATCAGAATGGTAAGCTCTCGGAGCGCTCATCATGAGGAGATTTTGGCCATAAACAAGGGAAACGAGGTAGATGATTCTGATCTCGTTTTGCAGGTGGAGCTGGAAGAAAAAATCCATCTGGCGATTAAGAACTTGCCGGATCAATGTCAGCTTGTGTTTAAGATGAGTCGATTGGAAGGAAAGCGTAATCAAGAGATTGCCGATGAGCTGAGTATTTCAAAAAGAACAGTCGAAACGCAGATTAGCAATGCTCTTAAGAAGCTGAGAAAGGATATTTTTCACTATCTCAAGATGTTGATTATCATAACCTTACATTTTTTTTCATAAAAAAAACGGAAAACACCTACGTGTGTTTTCGCAGCTACCCGTCACAATAACAGAACGCATGAATAGCGACAAATCAAATATCGAAGATCAATTGCTCATCAGGTTTATCCAGGGCGATACCTCCATGGATGAGCAGTCTGCCATAAAGGAATGGCTGGAATCCGATGAGGACAACCAAAGGCATTTTGAACGACTACAGCAGGTTTGGGAAAACTCAGGTTCAGTTCGTGTGTTTGATCAAATCGATTTAGATAAGAACTGGCAAGATGTTCAGGGCAAGCTTGAGTTGGATCAATCGGCTGGTGGAAAGCAGGTGTTTATGCTGCCCACACTAATACGCTATGCTGCAGGAATTCTTTTACTTGCCACAATTGCCTTTCTGATTCCGCGTTTTTCACAACCCTCCGCTGACCTGATGACCTTAACGGCCTCTTTTGATGGTCAGTCTTTTGAGTTACCGGATGGCACAGACGTTTGGTTGAACAGTGGCTCACAACTCGTTTATCCGACAGCTTTTGCAAATGATGAAAGGTCGGTGAAATTGATGGGAGAAGCTTATTTTGAAGTAGAACACAACCCAAAACATCCTTTTGTTGTGCAAGCGGGTCAAACAGAGACGAGGGTTTTGGGCACTTCCTTTAACCTGCGGGAGTCAAACGGAACCGAACCTACGGAGCTGGTTTTGGTGACTGGGAAAGTTCAGTTTTCCATAGGAAAGGATCAGGTGCTCCTTGCACCTGGAGACAGGGTCATTGTGAATGCGCTCGGAGCACTGGTAAAAGAGGTCAATGAAGATCCGAATTTCATGGCCTGGAAAACACGCACATTAATTTTTGAAAACACAAAAATGGAGCAGGTACTGCAAGAAGTTGCCGAACTCTATAACATAGAAATCAATATAGAACAATCGTCCTTTGGAGCCTGTCCGCTTACAACGCGATTTGAAAATGAGTCTCTCCAAAATGTATTTGAGACCATCGAATTGCTGTTCGGAGTGGAAATCATCTCTCAGAATGGAAGTTTATACACCATTTCAGGAGCTGGCTGCTAGAGGCAATGAACAAATACACTGGGTCAAAATATCATGAAAATCAAAACAACATTACTCACTCTTGTGATGCTCATTTCGGTCAATCTGAGCGCACAAAACCAAACGGTGCATCTGGCTAAGACGCTATCGATTAATGCTCAATCTGAAAAGCTGAGTGCTGTATTCAAGCTTTTAGAACTTCAAGCTGGCTTTACCATGACTTACTCAAGTGGTGTAGTCAATGACAATCGCAGGGTTACCATTAGTGCTAGCAACAAACCACTAAGCGCAATTCTTGAATCCATATTTCAGGGTACAAATGTTCTATTCAAAGAGCTGGGAGATAAGGTGTTGCTTTTTGTTCCGGGAGAAGAAGAGTTTACAGGACTAATGCAGACGGTTAGGGGAAGGGTGATTGATCCCGAATCCAACCAACCTGTTATTGGAGCCAACGTCATAATTCCCAACAGCGAACCACTGTTAGGCGCTTCAACAGACCTTGATGGGTACTTTAAGATTGAAAATGTTCCGGTTGGACGACAGAATTTTCGAATCACATTTCTGGGTTACAAAACAAAGATGCTTTCAAATATTTCCGTTGATTCTGGCAAAGAGGTTGTGCTTAACGTTGGGCTGGAAGAATCAGTAACCGAGTTAGAGGAAGTAGTTGTAGTGGCAGAGATTGATAAATCCATTCCACTTAATGAAATGGCCTTGATTAGTGCCAAATCATTTACCGTAGAAGAAACAAGTCGCTACGCAGGTAGTTTCAATGACCCTGCCCGAATGGCCACAACTTATGCGGGGGTTACGGGTAGCACGGATGATACGGAAAACAGCATTATCATTCGAGGCAACTCACCAAGAGGTTTGCTTTGGCGCCTTGAGGGAATGGAGATCCCAAATCCGAATCACTTCGCCACAGATGGCGCTTCTAGTGGAGCCATTAGTATGCTTAACAGCAATGTATTGGCCAACTCAGATTTTATGACCGGAGCATTTCCTGCTGAGTACGGCAATGCGTTTTCAGGTGTTTTCGATCTGAAATTGAGGAACGGGAACAACGAAAAAAGAGAATATGCTATTCAGGCCGGGCTGTTGGGAGTGGATGCTTCTTTTGAAGGCCCGATAAAAAGAACCAGTACCGATATAGCAAATGCCTCTTATTTGATTAATTACAGGTACTCTACTATCACGGTGCTTGAATCATTGGGACTTGATATTGCAGGTGAAGGAGAGCAGGTGCCGGCTTTTCAGGATTTGGCCTTCAAACTCAATGTGCCCACTCGAAAACTGGGTACTTTTTCAATCTATGGTCTTGGTGGAATTAGCGAGGCTAGTGATGTTGGCACTAACTTCTTTCAGGGGCAGCGATTCGATGCTGAAGAAACCGAGAAATACACCCTTGGACTAATGGGAATTTCAAATGTTGTCAATCTCTCGCAACGGTCATTTCTGGAAACGAGCCTTTCTTTAACCCATACTCGATATGATTACTTTGAAGAGCAATTCAGACTTTCAGATGACCGTCAAAGTGCCTATGTATACATGGACGATACTGAAGACTATAAAAATGACGCACTAAGGTTTTCTTCGGCCTACAGCAAAAAACACAACGCAAGGCACAGTTCCAAAATGGGGCTTATCTATAGTCAATTGAAGCACAAGCTGAACTCATTTGGCCAATCAGACCGTAATGTAACGAGCTATCAATCCAGCGAAAATGGAGATTACGGCATGATTCAGGGCTATTTCAGTCATAAGGTGAATCTGACGGATCAACTGGCCATGACAGGTGGTTTTCATTACTTGCGACTAGGTCTTGATGGGCAAGACAGCTTCGAACCCAGATTCGGTTTAAAATGGCAGTTTGCACCAAATCAATCCTTCAGCTTTGGTTTTGGCGTTCATAGCAGGCGTGAGGAGGCATCACTTTATTTCACAGAACTGGCCATTGACCAGACCACTTTCATTCAGCCTAATACCAAACTCGATCTTGCCAAAGCCAGGCATTATGTAATTGGCTACGACCGAAACTTTGGAAGCAATGTTCATTTAAAACTGGAGGCCTATTATCAAGACCTGTATAACATACCGGTATCCTCAAACCCATTCAGCCAATATTCTGCATTGAATCAAGAAGATGCCTATCAAAGATTAACATTGATCAACGCAGGAAAAGGAGAGAATTATGGACTGGAACTCACCTTTGAAAAGTTTCTGTCAAAGGGTTACTTCTTTTTGTTTACTGGCTCGCTTTATGAATCTAAGTACGAGACGCTGGGAGGAATTAAATACAACACTCGATACAATGGTAAATACAACCTGAATTTTGTTGCGGGAAGAGAATTCAACCTGGGGCGCGGGGATAGAAAGAAAACCTTGAATATAGGCCTTGAAACTGTTTTTGCCGGAGGAACCAGAGTAAGAGAAATTGACTTGCAGTCATCAATCGATCAGGGAGGAACGGTCTACTTTCGAGACAGCCCTTTCGGTAGGCAATTGCAGGATTATCAAAGAGTAGACTTCCAAATTGCTCTCAAAACAAACAGGAAGAAGGTCACGCATGAGTTGAAGCTTGATGTTCAGAATTTGACTTCCAGAACGAATGTCGTTTTTGAACGCTTTAACCCTGATACACAACAAATAGAAGCCAGGGGATTTGCCGGAGAATTAATCCCGGTACTGAGCTATAAGCTCATTTTTTAAGTAAAACAACTAATCGGAATTCGGCCTGTCCTTGATCGGGTTGGGTTCAACCTGGATAATGTAATAGATATCGTAATGAGGGAGTAAATCACAATGAATCAGGATGTTTGGTTTTGAAAGCATAGCATCGCTATGTTGAAAAGACAAACGAAGCGAAGCGACTGATTCGAAGTGAGTTACGTCCGTAATAGAAAGTCTATTACATTATCCAGGTTTAAGGTCTAAACCAAAATGTTATGAAACGAACAATTATTATTTACACACTGCTTTTATTGAGCACGAGTGCATTTGCACAGGATCGAAACGGGGAGTACAGAACTCTTTTTGGAGGAGATGGTATTAAGTCTCACGGGGGATACGGTGCAGTAAGCACCGGCTATTCCAGAATTGCCAATCGCGATGCCATTCTGATTGGAGGGCATGGGGCCTGGCTTATTGACCATAGAATTGGCATTGGCATATCTGGTACAGGATTTATGACGGAGCGAAGGCACGATGCCGTACTGGACAACCGCTATTTGCTTGCCGGAGGTTACGGTGGTTTAAGGCTGGAATATATTCTAATGCCAAACAGCCCCATTCATTTGTCCATCCCGATGGTCGTTGGTGCCGGAGGTGTCGGGTATTCCAGGTCAAATGTTGATTTCGAGATAAATAATGCGGTAGACAGCCATGGCTTTTTTCTGTTTGAACCCGGCATAGAGTTGGAGTTGAACGTAATTAAATTAATGCGCATTTCATTTGGGGCCAGCTATCGATTTACATCTGACGTTAGCCTTAAATACGCTGATGCCAATAGGATAGTCGGTACTGATGCCCTTAGAGGTTTTAGCGGAAGCATCAGTTTCAAGTTTGGTAAATTCTAAGTGAAGAGGCTTATAGTCATCATATTAATATTAACCTGGTCTGGTTTGGCATTGGCTCAAAACCAGACCAGCCTTCTGGAAAAGAAGGTGAATATTACTATGTCTGAAGAGCCAATCAAAAAGGTGCTCAATAGGTTGGAGGAACTTGGACAGTTCAGGTTTGCCTATTCCCCCGAAACTTTTGACGATAGCAAAAAGGTAACGGTTGACTTCAAGCAAAAACCGGTCAAAGACATTCTGGAAAAGCTTTTCGATGGTCAAGGGATAGAATACAAGGAGATGGAACGCAAGATTGTGATCACACGGAAAAGGAAAACCAATAGACGTAGAAGCCTTAAGGTAGCACCGAGGCAGGCTATTCATAAACCCCTTGATAATGTCAAAACAACGATCAGCAGAGATAGTGTTTTTGCCCAGAGCGCTGTTTTAGCAACTGATAGGAAAGGTGAAGACTCAATTGCCGCAAAGAGGCAGCAGCAGATTATTGGTAATAAACAGGAAGACAAACCTGCAGAAGCAAGACAGTCATTGAACGAGGATTTTAGTTTCGATGTAGGTGGAAGCAGAGCAACACAGCAAAAGGAAATTCAACTGACTACAGTTAAGTCCTTGGCTCATCTGGAAGCAAGTATGGGCTTCAAACCCGTGTTCGAGCGCCCTAACTTAACTAAGCTGAAACCGGATGTGATTTACAAATCTCCGAAGTTTGCCGGCTTCAAGCCAAAAAAGGTCAAAAAAGAGAAGCCCGACTATGATGAGAACAAGTTTAGAATTTATGGAGCCTCCACTACCGGTATTGCTGCGGTGGGAGATGAGCTTAGCATATTGATTGGAGGCAAGGGGGCCTGGAAGGTAAATAGGAATTTGGGTATTGGTTTGGCAGGTTATGCTTACGAAACGTCTAAAGGGCTGGACAATTTATTGTCATTGACCGATTTTAGGCATTCAGGAGGTTATGGGGGATTTCTGGTGGAATACACGCTTGCACCCGAAAATGCGGTTCATGTATCATTTCCACTCATGGTGGGTGGTGGCGCGGCAGTATATTCGAGAAAGCCCGTGTTGGGAGAAAAGGTGGTTGAAGACTCAAAAGCCATGTTTGTGGTTGAGCCGGGCGTGGAACTTGAATTTAATGTGATCAGGTTTGTTCGCATGTCTTTTGGTATGAATTACCGCTATACAACAAACACAAGGTTGGCTTACAAAAGCAATCAACAAGAAATATTGTCCAAATCGGGTTTGAATGGTCTTACCGGAGCGTTTAGTGTCAAATTCGGGATATTTTAGAGTAATGCGGTAAGCGCTTCAAAATCAGCCACTGTTGTCAAAGCCCCCGCTTCAAGTAATCTGTCCGCATGTCCTGGCAGAATATGACTCCCTCCAAGGAATCCAACTACCCTTAGGCCAGCACCCACAGCTGCTTGTACACCGGTTCGGCTATCTTCTATTACTAAAATGTCTTCCTTTGGTAAGTCAATTTTTTCAACCGCCAATTCATATACCAAGGGACTTGGCTTAGGACTGGCCACCATTTGAGAGGAGAAGATACCTCCCTGAAAGTGCCCTGCCAGCGAAAACTGAGTCATTGCCTTGCTAACGTACTCCGAACTGCTGTTGGATACAATTGACTTGGGTGTGTCATTTTGGAGCAGCATCTTTTCTACTCCCTGCACCAATCGAATGTTTTGCTTAACACCCTGTTCTATTTCGTGGGCAGCCGCTTTGATATTCAGGTGAGTGGATAGTTGGTCTAAGGTCTGTAGCTCTCTGATAATCCCTGAAAAGGTTTTGCCCGTATGTGCTCTGATAAACTCGGATTGGTCTATGGCTACTCCCTGTTTTTGCAGCCATAAGCTCATTACCTCAGCAGCGACAATTTCAGTGTCCAAAATGACACCATCACAATCGAAAATTATATGTTTGTGCACTATACCGCTCCCCTTAGAAGTTTGGAGACAGCAGGTATTTCGAGTAGAATTCATCGATAACGCTGACTGCATCCGTGGCGTTATCAACTATATTGATTAAATCCAGATCTCCGGCACTGATATTCCCCTCTTTGAGCATGGTTCCTTTGATCCATTCGAAAAGGCCTCCCCAATAGTCAAACCCCACCAAAACTATTGGAAAACGTCCAATTTTTTTAGTTTGGATCAAGGTGATGGCCTCGAACAATTCATCTAAAGTGCCGAAGCCTCCAGGCATTACAATAAAGCCTTGGGAGTACTTGACAAACATGACTTTGCGCACAAAGAAGTAATCAAAAGAGATCAATTTATCCGGATCAATATAAGGGTTGTTGCCTTGTTCAAATGGCAGTTCAATATTCAAACCGACTGATTTTCCTTTTTCACTTTTGGCACCTCTGTTTCCGGCTTCCATTATACCAGGGCCACCGCCAGTCACGACACCATAGCCATGCCGCACTAATTTGGCAGCAATCTCTTCCGCCATTTTGTAATACGGGTGATCTTCTTTTGTTCTGGCCGATCCAAAAATGGAAACGCATGGACCAATTTTGGCTAGTTTCTCGAAACCCTCCACAAACTCAGACATGATTTTAAAAATTGCCCAGGAGTCGTTGGTTTTAATCTCTTTCCAGTCCTTATCCTTGAAAGCCAGTCTTATCTTCTCTTCACTATTCATATTCAAAAAATTATTAAGCTTTAAGATAACGTAAATCTCTTGCCAATAGGTTCTTGTTTTTCAAATCTTCCAGGGCCTTTTCAAATTTCGGAAACTGAAAAGTGTAGCCAGCTTCTTCAATTCTTCTACTACTGACTTTGCAACCTCCCAATACAATTGAGGCCATTTCTCCCAGCATAAGCTTCAAAATCAACTTAGGTACAGGAATAGGCAAGTATGTTTTCTTAAAAATTTTGGCTGCCGTCCTGGTAAATTCTCTATTGGTAAGCGGCCTTGGTCCCACCACGTTATATGGGCCGTTCGTGTCTTCATTGTCCAACACATGTTGTATCATTCCGCAAACATCGTCCATATGAATCCAACTCATATACTGATTTCCCTTACCTAAGGGAGCGGCTACAGGTGGTTTTAACAATTCCATAAGGGCA
This sequence comes from Roseivirga sp., assembly GCA_029262895.1. Lineage (GTDB taxonomy): Bacteria > Bacteroidota > Bacteroidia > Cytophagales > Cyclobacteriaceae > Roseivirga. The sequence goes on along the minus strand of JAJCYM010000032.1, from coordinate 21,142 downwards.
CCTCCCTGCTCGCTCAATACAATACCAATTCTCATTTGAACCAAACGGACGTTAAGTTCTCGGAACCTTCTGGTGGAAGCCTCCCAGGCATCGGTAACATGAGCCAAAAAATCATGGCCAACAGGGCTGTTTTCCACCATCATGGTTGGGCTGTTTTCGGAACCATAGATGCCTATTGCAGAGGCGGCAATTATGGTTTTTACGGAGTGGTTTGCCTCCTTCAGTTTTTGGTAGAGTAAATTTGAGGTTTGTGTACGGCTTTCCAAAAGCACCGTTTTTCTTTCTGCAGACCATTTTTCATCTGCCACGCCAGCCCCTGCCAGGTGGATTATGGTATCAATCCCGTCAAAGGCACCATCTTCCAAATGACCCGAGGCATAGTCCCAGGTGAAAACCGGATATTTTGATGCTGAGTTTTTCGAACGGCTAAGAATAGAGACCTGATGTCCATCCTGAACTAACAATTCAATCAGTCTTTTCCCAACCAGGCCGGTACCTCCAGTGATAAGTATATTTTTGGACATGCTTTGAATTTAGCACTAATGCCCATGATTGAATAATTTGCCTTGAACTAAAATTGTGTGGTGTGTTGAATCAGTCCTGATCCTTGCCCAGTTTTTTGTATTCTTCCTTGGACATGGCATCAAGGTATTTTGTGGTAATCACTTGCAAAACCTCAAAGTTTTTATTGAAGAAGACATCCGCTTCTCTGCGCACTTTTCTGCTGGCTGAATTCAAGCCTTGATAGCTTAACTGGAGTTTAAAGGCCCTTTCATTGTCATTAAAATTGCCTTTAAGCGTGTCTAGTGCAGAATAAGACAGCGGTTCATAATTAGATACATCAAGCATGTTTTCAGGGGCTTTCATAAATGCGGTAATCCTGAATTCCAGTGCCTCCTGATTCTTATCCTTTGGTGGCTGACATGCTGCCATGAAGCCTAATACTAATACGATAAAAACAAACCACTTTTTCATTGTTTTGATCTGAGTTTAATAAGAGACGCCCGTTCACCAAATGGCGAACAGGCGTTTCAGCATGTTATTTCCTAGTTAGATGTCCCATCAACTGCTAATGTCCAACCAGCCATCCAGTTGTTGGCAGGATCAATTGCACCGATAAACGAAGCAGCACTGAAAAATGAACCTAAAGTTGTGGGGTCAAGTGCACCTGTGTTAACCACTCCAACAGGTCCGGTCAATGTCAATCCCGAGCCGTCAGTAGAGTTACCATTGGTGGTTGCCCAACTAGTAGCAGTTCCGTCAAAGTTTCTCACATTATCGTCATTGTCAAATACGATTGAGTTGGTAAGAGTCAATGACCCATCAGCCACGTTTGCATCAGTTTGAGTATCTGAAACCCTTACTCCACGACTCTGAAAGCCCGTAACTATCGCATTGTGAATTTTTCCTTTGGTACCTTCTCTCAATCTCATGCCAGTGGTGTTGTTACCACCCCCGTTTCCATCAGATCCAATTAAGGTGATGTTTGAAATGGTAGGCTCGGAGAATGGCGTAGCGGCATTATCATCTCCCAGATTGTCAGCTTCGAAACCTCTGTCTCCTCTGCCAGCCAATTGTTCAACCACCCAAAACTGTCCATTGCCTCTCCAACCGTGAGTCCAATCAAAAGAGTCGTCTCTTGAAGCTGTAGAGACGGCCCATTTAACATTTACAGTACCTCCAAAGAACTCCAACCCATCATCTTCTCCGAAGTAAGATTGTACAAACTCAACCGTTGTGGCAGAGCCCACCCCATTGAATGAAAAGCCATTAAGTTCATTGTCTACACCGATTACTCTACCGGCATATTCTAATCGAACGTATCTGATTGTTCCTGAATTATCCGCATCATCAGTACCTCCATAGGTTCCTGAACCACCTTCACCTTCTGCGGTAGAACCAACGTTGATTGTAGCCTTGCCATTCACTACAAGTCCGCCCCAATCTCCGCCATCCGGGTCAGTGGTTGAGCCACTCAAGGTATTGGTTGAGGTTAAAACTATCGGATTGCCTGATGTTCCAGCTGCATTGATACTGGAGCCTTGTTGTATAGCGATATATGAGGTGGCTGAAGATTCAGCATCAAAGTAAATTGTTACACCCTCTGCAATAGTCAATTCGGAGTCGCCAACTACAAAAGTGGATCCTGAGATCATCCATTCAAAACCATTCATCGTATTCAGGGCCAAGTCCCTGTTAATATTACCAATCAAACGAATGACATCCTGACCATTTTTGGTGGATTTAGAAAGTGTAAATTCATCGCTACTTTCTTCAGTAAGGCCGGCAATCTCGTAGGCGGTTTGTATAGGAGCACCAGTCACTGTGATGGCTATTGTTTTTGTAGCCAACTGTAGAGCATTATCAATAATTACCACATCAATTGTGGAAACTCCCGAATTTGTAGGGGCCGTGAAAACCAGAGTAGCCGTTCCGGAAGTCGCATCTGTAGCAGGTGTTGCGGTAGTTGTAACAGTACCACCACCGGAGGTGACAGTTGCTGTTAAAGAGGAAAACCCACCAGGTATCGAGATGTTGGCAACGGATATGACCACGTCATTATCGGCTTGTACTTCAGCAGTCGCTGCCAACGTAAATGTTGGTGCAATAGCCGGAGTGTCATCTTCCCCGCAAGAAGAGATGAAGAACACTATGACTGCGGCAGAAAGCAGTCTAAATAGTTGATTAACAGAATTTTTCATGTTTTTGATTAGCGTTTAAATTTGATTCAAAGAAAAAGGGTTAAAGCTGAAATGCGTTTAACCCTTTGTTAAGAATAGCTATGGTTCTGTTAAGATTATCGGTCCTTCGTGAACCTAATGTTAAGGGCTTAAAAAATAGTGTAGGACAGGCCCAAACCAAGGGTAACACCCTTCTTAAAGCTGTTCAGTTTTTCTTTTCTTTCTACGTCTCCGTTTTCCAATAATTCCTGCTCAATTCTGAAAGATGAGTTGAGAATATTCTTTACATAAAACTGTGCTTTGAACTGTTGGTCTTTTCCAAAACTTGTACTTGCGTTGAAATTCAGCGTATTCACGGGCAGCTCAAAAATATCTCCAAGCCCAAGTGCCCCAATATTAGAAAGCCGTCTGCCAAAAACGTTGTAGGCAAGCGTGAATTCATAATCCATATTGGTGGTGAAATTGGTATAAGTAACATCAGTATTAAGTAAGAAAGGTGAAGCTCCCTCCAGTCTTCGGGTACTGTTGGAAGCCGTTCCGGCATCCCCAATTTTTATCTTTGACTCAAGGATTGAAAGGTTTGAGTTGAGTGAAAAGTTATTCAGACTTTCTGCCCATAAACCAAGGTTTTGACGAACCTCCAATTCCATTCCCACCACTGTGGCTTGATCACCATTGGCAAATGATTTTAGTGGATTCGAACCTGCCACTACCGTCTGCACTATCGGGTTGTCGAGCACTTTTGCAAAAGCCCCTACAGCAATAAGGTTACCACCTTGGGAGATTTTTTCAAACCTCAAATCAATGTTGTAGTTGATGCCGTTTTCAAGGCTCGGATTTCCCACAGTTCTAAAAGCCCCGAAGTTCTCTCGATATTCAAATAGGGCGAGTTCCCTGAAATCAGGTCTGGATATGGTTCTGGAAAATGATAGGCGTCCAATTTTGTCTTCGCTGATGTTATATTTGGCAATAACGCTAGGGAAGAATTCAGTTTCTTTGATTGTGGAGCGTATGGGTTGTGTGGTTACTGGATCAGTATAGTTGATGAATTGTGTGGCATCTTCAATCCTCAGCCCAAGATTCAAAGAGAGCTTGTTAGGAATAGCATCGAATTTGACATCAATAAATGGAGCGATAATTTCCAATTCAGCAGAGTAAGTATCTTGTACCTGGGTTCCCTCATTAATGTTGTAGTCCCTATTATTAAGAGCATTAATATTAATAAAATCATCTATGGCGTAGATGTCGAAACTGTTATTGAAGGCACCTCCACCAAGTCCGTAGTTGAACTGTCTCAAGAAGTAATTCCTGGTTTTGGTACGGTAGTCAACACCTAGCCTGAGTGTCAGCAAGTCCAGCCCTTCATCATCTTGTTTGAAGCTGTATTTTGCTGCAAGAGAGGCGGCAGACTCTTCATCTTTTAAGTTTGTAAATAACCTATGGTTCTCTGCTCTGTCCTGAACGTTCAATCTGTAGTTAAACGTTTCAAGATCTTCAGGGTCATAGAGAAATGCCAGTTGACGTCTGTCTGGTTCGTTGGCATTCGCCTTACTAATGCTAGCACCCCAGTTAATGGTTAGCCTTTGGCGCATTAACTTATGTTCACCTATTGCCTGATTGGCCAGGAGCTCATAGTCTTTGTAAGCGATTCTTCTCGAGTAAACGTCATTGTCTCCTGGAGCATCAAAAAATGAACCCCAGGTTTCCAGAACACTATTCTCCGACAGGTGGGTATATAAGTTGTTGAATCGAATCTCATGATTTTCGGTCCATTTGAAGGTGAGGTTGGCAATGCCAGAAACATTTGTGCTGTAGTTATACTCATCAAATTGGAAATCATTCCTGAAGTCACCCTGAGGATTCTGGACAGCTGAAATCCGTCCATTTTGAAAGTTAAAGCCTTCCCCAAAGTTGGTGTTTAAGACTATTCCCAAACCCTTGTCCTCACCATCTCCAATTGGCATAAAGTCACCATAGGTGACATTGTAACTTGAATTGACCGGGGCTGTTCTTTGAACAGGATCAAATTTGGTGTTAAAGAAATTTGAATCGGTATACTCTCCTCCTTTATCCGTATCGAAAACGTTAATGTTTGGGTTGATATCTTGTTCTAAAACGCGTCTCGGAGTCTTACGGGTCTTGTTGAAACCAAAACTGTCATGCTGTTGGGAATTATCAAAAGAGAAGTCTTTGAAAGTCGATTGTGTATTGGCACTTGCGCTAAACCCGATGTTAAGAAATCTTTCACCAGGATAGTCTTTGGTGGCTATGTCAACTGCCGCTCCTGAAAAATTACCATAACTAGAGGGTGTAAAGGACTTCACAACACTGATATTTTGTATTACGTTGGAAGGAAAAATGTCGAAAGGCAAGACCCTTCTATCTGGATTTGGTGAAGCGACAGGCATGCCATTTAACGTGCTTGAGTTGTATCGATCTCCAAGGCCTCTAACTACTAAAAACCTGGAACCCTGAACTGCAAGTCCAGCTACTTTTTTCAGACCTTCGGCAGCATCTCCGGCACCCACTCTGGACAGTTCCCGGGCACCGATATTTTGAAGGAATAGATCGCTCTTCTTCCTTTGGATTGTGAGTATGCTTGCAATTTCTCTATTGGCCTTGGCGACTACAACAATCTCTTCTAACCCTATGTCATTAGCTTCCAATTGAATAGTAAGATTAACCTCTTCCTCGGCTACAATCTCCAATTCTTCAATGGTAAAGGGCGCATAGCCAATATAAGATACCCTGAGTTTGTAAATTCCAGGGGCTACTTCAAACTGGAAATCTCCGTCAATTCCAGAAGGGGCACCTATGGCACTGTCCACGATCAACACATTGGCACCGAAGATTGATTCGAAGGTGGACTTATCCTTAACTATGCCCTTGATTGTACCATTCTGAGCAAAAGTGGAAGTGTAAATGAGGGTAAAAATAACAAACGATATTGCGCGTTTCATCTTTCAAGTTTTAGAGTGAATACGCAAATGTTGGAATAAATTGGCCACTGTTAAGTAAGCCATATTTAACATACTGTTACAATTCTGTTATCAGAATTGAAGGTTTATTAACAGTACATTAATCGTAAGACAACGATGAAAGATAAAGAGCCCTTTACTAGTGGTTAATAGGGATTTTACTCAATAACTTTTGGATAATCTGCTCTGTGGTAATACCATCTGCCTCCGCCTCATAGTTCAAAATAATTCTATGATTGAGTACATCTGGAGCAATTTCCTTGATGTCTTCCGGCAAGACATAGTCTCTTTGATTGAAGAAGGCGATGCACTTAGCTGCAAGGTTCAGGTTGATACTGGCTCTTGGTGAAGCGCCAAACTGAATGTAATAAGCTTCATCATCCAAGCCATAACTTTTAGGGCTTCTGGTGGCGAAAACCAATTCTATAATATATCTCTCTAATGATTCGGAGATGGACACCTGATTTACTTCATTCCTGATGTTAAAAATGTCCTCTTTGCTTAATAGCTTGTCCACCTTAGGTTTGAAACTCATGTTGGACATTCTTCGCATTACTTCCAGCTCCTCCTCCTTGTCAGGGTAATTGACCTTCACCTTAAGCATGAAACGGTCAATTTGTGCTTCAGGAAGCCCGTAAGTTCCTTCTTGTTCAACCGGGTTTTGGGTAGCCAGTACCAGGAAGGGTCGGTCAAGCTTAAAACTGGTTTCTCCAATGGTCACAGTTTTTTCCTGCATCGCCTCAAGTAAGGCAGATTGAACCTTGGCTGGAGCCCGGTTGATTTCATCGGCCAAAACCACATTAGCGAAAATGGGGCCTTTCTTTACTTCAAACTCACCCTTCTTCTGGTTGTAAATCATTGTCCCGATCAAATCTGCTGGAAGCAGATCAGGGGTAAACTGAATGCGTTGGAAATCCAAATGAAGCACTTCGGCCAAAGTATTTACCGTGAGTGTTTTGGCAATACCTGGTACACCTTCAAGCAAAATATGGCCATTGGTAAACAGGCCCACCATTAATCGATTGACCATATATGACTGCCCAACTACAATCTTGCCTACCTCTCCGGCTACCTTACTGATCTTCTCTTGGTGTTCTTTTCTTAAATCGTTTTCAACGACTTGCTCCATTTCCTCCATAGGTTACTCTTTTTCAGCGCGCTAAAATAAAGATTTTGCTCAAATACTAGGTATAATACTTTGCTGGCACTATTAAGTTTTGGTTCAACGGTAATATCAACCTGTAATATCCCACTTTTCGACAGTTCGCGGAACAGGACAAGCCAAGATTTAACAAATGTTAACACTAAAAAAAATTAATTTTTTTTTACGACTATTTCCTCGATAGGTCAAAAATCAGCTTTGTAGGATTCAAAATTTCTGACATTAAAATATCTGTAACTCACAGGAACTTACCTCCGGCTCATAGGGGGATATGTTTATCTCATCACTTTTATACTTGTAGCATTACCTTTAAAAAGTGCAAAAAATTGTATTTTTCTCAGACGATGTCCCTCTTGTTTATTATCCAAAAACCATGTACATATGATCCCTCAAGGCTTAACCAACCACTAGTATGAAACAATAACGGAAATGCTGTTCGCACGCATTAAAAGGTTTGATATTAAAATAATTATACTTTTTGTCACACTTATATCCAATGCATTCTTGTCATCAGCAACCGAAACAGAAGCCGGTCCGGTCATAGCCTCTGTAAGCATTAATAGCTGCGTAGGATCAATTACCATTAGTGTTACCTCCGGTGTAGCCCCTTACACCTATCAATGGGAAGATAGCGGAGGGACTATCCTCCCCTCAACCTCCTTTGTAGCAGATAACCTGACAGCCGATGACTATTCAGTTACAGTAACCGATAGCAATGGAGATTTCCTAAAGGCCACCTATACAGTCAGCAACCCACCTGATCTGGTTGGAACCGTGGTAGTCAATGATGTCACCTGTCGGGGTGACTCAGATGCTCAGGTGGTGGTGACGATGGGCAATGGAAATCCCGGCTATGACTGGATACTTGAAAATGGTGGAGGTGCCCAGATAGCCACCGGAAGTATAACCTTCCCAAATAACGTCATTACCATTGGAGGACTTGGTGTGGACAACTATACACTCCAGGTGACAGATCAGGATGGGTGTACGGGTTCAATCAACTTTATAGTAACCGAACCTGCTAACTTTCTTGCAGCAAATTTGCTTAACCAAACCAACGCCACTTGTAGCAACCTGGCCAATGGTAGCCTTCAGGTCACGGGTACTGGTGGCTGGGGTGGCTATACTTACCAATGGTATATAGCCGGAACGGCTACATTACTCGGCACGAATGCCACACTCACGAATTTACTTCCGGGAAGCTACCAGGTCTTCATCACCGATGCCAATGGTTGTGTGGTGGCGCCAATTTATACAATCACTTCTCCTGCCCCAATTGTAGCAACGGGAGTTATTGCCAATACCACCTGCAATGGCGATATCGATGGAGGCATTGACATTACTGTGGTAGGTGGTAACGGTGGATATACTTATTCCTGGAGCAACGGAGCCATCACTCAGGATTTGACAGGAGTGGGAGCCGGTACCTATACAGTAACAATTACCGATAACCTGTCTTGTGTGTTGGTTGAGAATTTTACAGTTACCGAGCCGGCAGTGTTGACTATCAATGACGCCATTACCGATGTGGCCTGTTTTGGTGATAATACAGGAGACATTGCGAGCAACGTTACAGGAGGCACTGCCCCATACACCTACGCCTGGTCAACAGGTGCCACCAGTGCAGACATAGTTAATCAAAGTGCAGGTAATTATACCTTAACCGTGACGGATGCAAATGGGTGTGTGGCCAATGGGGCATTTACCATTAACGAGCCAGCCGCAGCCCTGTCTGTTCAAAGCCTGACAAGCAACATGCCCTCCTGCTTTGGGTCTGCTGACGGCAGTCTTATTGTGACCATGCAAGGTGGCACAGCTCCCTATACCTATGTCTGGTCGAATGGTAGCACGGCTGCTTCCAGTGGAGCAATAAGCTCAGGCAATTATGTAGTTACTATAACTGATGCGAACGGTTGTGCCGTGGTTGAAAATTACACACTTAATGATCCGGTAAGAATTGCGGTTGCACCTACACTCACTCTACCAACTTGTAACGGGGGCAATGATGGTGCTATTACTGTGGTGGCCAGCAATGGTACCGCCCCCTATACTTACAACTGGAATACCGGTGACGTTGGTCCAACTGCGGTTGGCCTAGTGGCAGGCACCTATCAGGTGACAGTCTCCGATGCCGGAGGCTGTGCTATCGTGGAAAATATAGTTTTGGGAGAACCGGCTGTGATTGCGGGTAATTCCACAGTGAATAACATCAGCTGTAACGGTCTTACAGATGGAAGTATTTTTCTGGCGGTTACAGGAGGTTCAGGACCATACACCTACCTATGGAACACTGGCGCAACAGCGAGCAATATTTCAGGTCTGACCGCGGGAGCATATTCCGTAACAATAACAGATAATAGTGGATGCGTCAAGGTTGAAGGATTCAATATCATTGAACCAGCCGCAATTCAGGCCACTTTCACCCAGGTGGATGTGCTTTGTAAAGGAAACAGCACAGGTTCAATTGATTTAACCCCGAGTGGAGGAACCGCGCCCTACACCTTTCTTTGGTCAAACGGAAGTACAACTGAAGACATTTCGGGGTTGACAGCAGGTAATTATTCAGTGACTGTGAAAGATGCTTCCAACTGTTCAGTCGTTGTAAACACGACCATTGTGGAACCTGCTCTCGTACTTGATGCCACGGGCATATTGTCTCATGTGAGCTGCAATGGGGGCAACAATGGTAGTATAGATGTTACGGTAACAGGAGGGGATGCACCATACAGTTACTCATGGAATACAGGGGCCATTTCTGAGGACTTAACGAACGTAGCGGCTGGCATGTACTCCTTGCAGGTTACGGACAACAATGGTTGTGTTAAGGCCTTTGCATTTACAATCACTGAGCCACCATTGCTGACCGTAGGAACGAGCTCATCTGATGTGACCTGTAATGGAGCAGATGATGGCACAATCACACTAACTGTAGGTGGAGGCACAGCACCATATAGTTATCTGTGGAATGACGGAATTACAACTCAAAATCGGGCCAGTCTTATGCCCGGCAACTACACGGTGACCACAACTGACGCCAATGGTTGTCAGAACATTCAGAACTTCACCATTACTGAACCATTGACCTTGACAAATAATGTCAGCAAGCAAGATGTGCTTTGCTTCGGGCAGTCCACGGGTATCGTTAACATTACTCCCTCTGGTGGTACAGCTCCCTATGCATATGCCTGGTCTAACGGTGCAGTCACGGAAGACCTGACCAATATTCCGGCTGGCAATTACAGCGTAACTATTACGGACGCCAATGGCTGTGCGTTAATAGAAAACGTAACGATCACAGAGCCAGCCGCAGCCCTGAGCTTCACCGATAATGTGAGTCAGGTCACCTGCAATGGTGCTGCGGATGGTGCCATTGCGCTGACGGTCAGTGGAGGTACAGCTCCTTATACTTTCAATTGGTCCAACGGAAGCACAAATCAAAATTTGAGCAGTTTACCACCTGGTGGCTACAATCTGACGATTACAGATGCCAGCGGTTGTTCAGTGAATGGTGCCTATACCATTACTGATCCACCGGTTCTGGTAGCCACTGGTTCAACCTCCGATGTAACCTGTTTTGGAGCATCAGATGGGGCTATTGACCTAACGGTGTCTGGAGGGGAGGCTCCTTATACCTTTATTTGGTCTCATGGTGGCAATACAGAAGATGTCGGTGGGTTGCCTCCAGGTAATTATAGCGTTCAAGTAGTAGATAATAGAGGCTGTAATGTTGTGGCACCTTTTACAATCAATGGGCCTACTGCCTTGAATTCCTCTTTCACTAGCGTGGATGTGGATTGCTTCGGAAATAATACTGGAAGTATTGATTTAACCGTAACCGGGGGTACCGCCCCTTACAGTTATTCCTGGTCCAATGGGGCAACGGTAGAAGATATTTCTTCACTCACGGCCAATACCTATGTAGTGACTATTACAGATGCCAATGGGTGTCAGCTCATTCAGAATATTGATGTGAACCAACCTACTGGGCCTCTTGCGATTTCTGAAACCGTAACAGATATTAGCTGTTTTGGAGTAAATAATGGTTCAGTTCAACTGGTAATTTCAGGTGGTACCGCACCTTATACCTATAACTGGAGCAATGGGGCAACGACTAAGGATGTGTTTGGGTTGATTGTAGGCAATTACAATGTAACCGTTACTGATGCCAATGGTTGTGCCACTTTTGGTGCCTATACCATTAACTCTCCTGCGGCACTTCAAATCTCCTCTTCTGTTCAAAACCTTAGCTGCAATAGTGCGGGAGATGGTGCTATCGACATTACAGTGGTCGGGGGAATTGCACCATATACCTATACCTGGTCAAATGGCGCCACAACTGAGGACTTAACAAATATTTCTGCCGGCAACTATCAGGTTTTGGTTACGGATGTCAATGGCTGTACCCTTGCCAGAAACCTTACTGTTTCTGAACCCTTGCAATTGGCTGTGAGTGGCTCTGTAATCGATGTAAGTTGTTTTGGTGTAGGTGATGCCTCAATTGAAGTGGATGTAACCGGAGGTCAGGCACCATATATTTATTCCTGGTCCACCGGAGCTGTTACTGAAGATTTATTCAATATATCAGGTGGAAACTACACGCTAACAGTTACCGATGCGAATGGCTGCGTGGATGTTAGCAACTACACGGTAGTTGAACCGACTTCTGCTTTAACCGCCTCAGCCATTGTCACCGATGTCACCTGTTTTGGCTCCAACAATGGAGTGATTAGCCTTGCGGTTTTAGGAGGTACAGCTCCCTATACCTACGCCTGGAATCAGGGGGCAATCACTAAAGATATTTCCGGAATTAGCCCTGGGTCATATCAGGTAACGGTCACCGATGCTAACGGCTGTTCAATAAATCCGTCTTTCACAGTGTTAGGGCCCAGTGTCTTGCAAGCCAGCACATCGGTGACCAATTTATCATGCAATGCTGCCGGAGATGGCGCAATAGATTTAACCATAACCGGGGGTACTGCACCCTTTAGCGTCAGTTGGTCTAATGGTGCCACTACGGAAGATATCAGCAGTCTGGCAGCTGGAACCTACCAGGTGTTGGTAGTGGATGCGAATGGTTGCAATACCAGCAAGGTGGTTTCGGTGCAAGAGCCTTCAGTTTTATCAGCGAACTTTACAACTAACAATGTTACCTGCTTTGCTGGTGCCGATGGCTCGATTGACTTGGAAGTGAGTGGAGGCAGTTTCCCTTATACTTTTTCATGGTCGAATGGGGAAAATTCAGAAGATATTTCCAGCCTTACCACAGGAAGTTATACAGTAACCGTGACGGATGTAAATGGTTGTACAACTAATGAGACCATCAGTATTACACAACCGGCTTCGGCCTTGCAGGCCACCGCGACTATAGCAGACGAAACCTGTTCCGGTTTGTCAAATGGAAGCATTGACCTGACCGTGACTGGTGGGATTGCACCTTATGATTTTAGTTGGAACAACGGCAATACCACAGAAGACATTTTTGGACTTACTCCCGGGACTTATCAGGTGACGATAACTGACAGCAATGGCTGCAGTATTCTGGAAACCTACGATGTCCAAGGGCCTCAACCAATTACTCTGAATGGAGTCGGTACTAACCTCACTTGCTATCAATTAGATGATGGTGCAATAGACATTTCTGTGACGGGCGGTACCGCTCCATTTACTTATAGTTGGAGTAACGGGAATAATTCAGAAGACCTTTCAGGGCTTAGCATAGGCAATTACTCTGTCACGGTCACAGATGCCAATGGCTGTAGCGCCAATCAAAATTTTACCATCACTCAGCCATTGCCATTAACCATCACTTATCTAACCTCGGACGTAACCTGTTTTGGTGTAGGTGACGGGGCCGTTAATCTTACCATTACTGGTGGAACGGCCCCATATTCCTATGCCTGGTCTTCGGGAGAAACAACACAGGATTTGAGTAATCTGGCTGGAGGCACCTATTCTATCACTGTTACCGATGCTCAAGGCTGTACTGTGAGTGAGAATATTGATGTCTTGGCCCCGTCAGCACCCATCACTGTGGTCGAGACGATTACTGATGTTGATTGCAGCGGTCAATCCTCTGGTCAAATTCAATTGAGTGTTACTGGTGGAACAGCACCTTACAATTACCAATGGAGCAACGGCTCCAATCAACAAAATCTGGTCAATGTAGCAGCGGGGTCATATACCCTGGAGATCACTGATAATAATGGCTGTACTTTCAATGCTGCATATGCTGTTCAGGAAACAGATCCTATCGATGCTACTTTTGGGGTGCTCAGTACTACCTGTTTTGGAGATACAGATGGGAGCATTACTGCCGTAGCCTCTGGCGGCACAGGACCATACACCTTTGTATGGAGCAATGGAAGCACAAGCCAAGATCAATTTAATCTTACCGGAGGTACTTATAATGTTACGATAACTGATTCAAACAACTGCTCTGTCACTAGATCTGTCACGGTTGGTGATTCAAGGAGCTTGTCTGTCGATGTGACCAAGACAGACGTGTTGTGTAAGGGAGAGTCCAGCGCTGCCATACTGCTGGATGTCACTGGGGGTAGTGGTAGCTATACGTATTTGTGGAATACAGGTGAGGTCACTAGGAGCTTAGATGCTCTTTTCGCAGGTGTTTATAGCGTAACCATCTCTGATTCTGGTGGTTGTGCCACTACTACCTCAGTGGTGATTTCTGAACCGGCTCTTGGGCTTTCAGTAAATCTCACAAGAACATTCGCGTTGACCTGTTTTGGAGACAATTCAGGTGTTGCCTCGGCAAATGTGGGGGGGGGGGTTGGACCCTATACCTACCTCTGGAGTACAGGCGAAAGAACGTCCAGTATTTCGGATTTAGAAGCAGGTAATTATAGCCTTGCTGTTACCGATGCCAACGGCTGCGTGGTTCAGGAAGCTTTTACCATCACTCAACCGGCACAGCCTATGGAGATAACGGTAACGGGGAATACAGACTTAAGATGCAAGGGTCAGAGTGACGGTTCCATTGCGCTTTCGGTATCAGGAGGAACAGGACCATACGATTACCTCTGGAGCACGGGCAGTACCAGCAACGCTTTAGAAGATCTAATTGCAGGAGACTATACGGTGCGAGTTAGAGACGCGAATGGTTGCGTAACAGAAAAGATAATTGCTGTGGTTCAACCTGAAGAACTTCGCATTGCCAATGTCAATATTAATCAAAGCAAGTGTTTTGATGACCGTAATGGGGCAATCGAATTGGATATAGAAGGAGGCACCCTACCCTACAACTATCAATGGAGTACAGGAGCTACCACCAAAAACATCATTGGCATCCCTTCAGGGACATACAGTCTGACAGTAACGGATGCCAGAGGTTGTGAAATTCAGGCCACATATACCCTACAGGATCCTGCTCTATTCAAGATGGACCCTGATCTTTTGCACATCACCTGTGTTGGTGCGAATGATGGCTTGATCAGCCTAAATATAGAAGGAGGAATCGAACCAAGATCCATTCGCTGGAATACCGGAGCCAGTACCGAAACGATTACCAACCTTGCTCCGGGAGCCTACAATGTGGTTGTCACGGATGGCAACGGTTGTACTATTCAACAGAACTTCACCATCATTGAACCGCTGCCCTTAACCCTTGACGCTTATGTAGAAGATGCCGTTCGCTGTGGAGATCCAAAGAGTGGTTTGATCAATATGATTGTGTCTGGAGGCAACGAGCCCTATAGCTATCGATGGTCAAATGGTGAGACCACCTCTCGACTTGACGACATTTTGCCAGGAACGTATGTGGTTACGGTAGTAGATGTTAATGGCTGTCAGGCTACTGGCACTTACAGTGTACAACAACCCGAACCCCTGCAAATTGGATTGAGCACCTTAGTGGTGGTCAATTGCGAAACCCGACAAGTTTCTTCCAGGGTGGTGGCTGATGTGGTTGGTGGTACCGGCTCATATACTTATGAGTGGAATGTCGGTAGTAGCAAGACAAAGGAGGCCATACTTGCTGAACCGGCAAGACTTACCTTGGTTGTTCGCGATGGATTGGGTTGCACACAAATGCAGTCCATAGATGTACGGATTCCTGAATTGGCAGAGGCCGATTTTAGATATCAATCAGAATCATTAGACAGAACGGGAGACCTGGCCGCCAATGAACCCGTCAACTTCTTTGATGAAACTATCGGTGAGGCCGTAGATTGGTCCTGGGACTTTGGAGACGGCTTTACTTCTAAGGAAGTCGACCCTATTCACACCTTTGATGCGCCTGGCACCTACCAGGTAGTTTTGAGGGTTTTGGACGCTTCTGGATGTACCTCAGACCGAATACAGACTTTCGAAATCACCGAGGGGTACCGGGTGATTTTTCCGAATGCATTTACGCCTAATTCAGATGGCAATAATGACTTTTTCAGGCCAAAAATGCTCGGACTTGAGAAGGCCCAGTTTCTGGTCTTCAATACCTGGGGTGAGGTCATATTTAGTACCGATGATCTTGAGTCCAAAGGTTGGAATGGCAATATCAAGGGAAAACCTGCAGAAAATGGAAACTATGTCTATAAGATCATAGGGGTGAGTTTCAACGGTCTCCATGTCGAAAGAGATGGCATTTTCGCATTAATCAGATGATCCATGAAATACACAACCTTAGCCTTGTCGATAGTTCTGTTTACCGTTTCCATTCAAAATGTTAAAGCCCAGGACCCTCAGTTCTCACAATTTTATGCCTCTCCTATTTACCTGAATCCGGCATTGGCAGGGGCTACGGACAGGGCCCGTATGGGCATCAACTATCGAAACCAGTGGCCATCATTGACACATTCATTCCGAACGGTTTCAGCCTATATTGACTATTTCTCCAAAGCCTATGAAAGCGGAGTTGGTGTTATAGTCAATCAGCATCGGGAAAGCTTTTTAGACTTTAAATCAACTGAAATTGGGGCGGTTTATTCATACAAAATGCCAATAGCGGATGGGGTTGTTTTTAGAATGGGCATACAGCTTTCTTACTTTCAAAAGAATGTGAATTTTGATGAGTTGGTATTTGGCAATCAGATCGACATTGACAATGGTCAGATAATAGGTCCATCGGGGGAAGCCTTTGATCGAGGATTGACAGTAAATTTCCTCAGTGCTTCTTCGGGTGGAATGATATATACTAAGAACTTTTGGATTGGCGCGGCTACTCATCATATAAATCAGCCCAATCAATCGTTGGTGGATGCTGAAAGCAAGCTATCCAGAAAGTATTCCATACATTCCGGCTACAAGCTTTTTTTCACCAAGGGTAGAAGGTTGAGAACGATAGAGTATCAATTTCAGGAACGTAGTGCTACGTTTGCAATAAATTATAAGTCCCAGGGAGGTTTCAATCAATTAGATGCAGGGGTTCAATTATACTTTCAACCACTGGTAATTGGTGGCTGGTATCGCGGTATCCCAATTCAGAGTGTAAACACGGTGATAAAAAACGAATCAATTATTTTTTTGGTTGGATTGGAGTTGAGCAAGGATGTTTCGTTTGGCTATAGCCATGACTTTACGGTGTCAAAGCTGGCCGGCTCCACAGGCGGGGCCCATGAATTTTCATTCACCTACAGCTTCGGTCAGATCAAAAAAAGAACCAAGCGTGATACAATTTTGCCTTGTTTTAAGTACTAGGAACCAACTTTCTATGCAGCTGTGAATTGTCTTCCGCCCTTTGCCTTCACTTCCTCAGTTAGCGTAAGTGTCGTGCTCGTCTCCACCCCCTACCCCCGCCAGCGGGGGACAAGTCCGAGGTGTTGCTAGGAATGCCTGATTTGCTTGGCGATTGGCAGCTTTACTTGTATTGGAGCATTTGATTCACCCAGTAGCATTATAACTAAATCTGCTGTCATCCTTTTAAAAAGAAAATGTTGATACTGTCGATTCCATTCTTAATGATTCAGTTGTCACCCGCTGGCGGGGGTAGGTTTTTTGTATGCTAAAGGTTTACAATGTTGTTTCAAATTCAAACAAATTCTTCGTTTCGCTCCAAACCGAGTTTTCCCTATTTTGTAATCGAATTGCGATTATGAAGATATTATTCATCCAAACTGGTGGAACAATAGACAAGGATTACCCTAAAAAGAACAAGGGCTATGCCTTTGAAATAGACGAACCTGCAGTGTGCAGAATTTTGAATGGTGTGGAACCTGGCTTTGAATTTGAGGTAAAATCCCTTTTGAAAAAGGACAGTCTGGATTTAACAGATGCAGATCGTGAGCTAATCAGATTAGAGTGTCAAAATTCTCCTTACAATAAGATAATCATCACTCATGGTTCTGATACCCTACCGGAAACAGCCAGGGCCATTGGCAATATTCCTGATAAATCGATCATTCTTGTAGGTGCTTACCGACCGGAGCGATTTAGCAATTCCGATGCGCATTTTAATGTGGGTGTGGCCGTTGGCGCACTCAACATTCTTAAGAATGGAACGTTTATTGCCATGAATGGTAAGATAATGTCTCCTGAAGGAATCAGAAAGAATCCGGAAAGCGGTAGATTTGAGGAGGCCTAATTCAGCAATTTTTAAAGACTAAAATCAAAGTAATGTCAAAATATTTCAGTGTAATTATTCTCGTTTTATTCTCCCTAAGCCTGGTTGCTCAGGAAGTGTCAGAACCCCCAAAAAACTGGTTCAATCTTGATCCTGTAACGGATAAGGTCAATGGCATCAGCACGGAAAAGGCTTATAAAGAATTATTGACCGGCAAGACCTCAAAGACCGTACTGGTTGCTGTGATTGATTCAGGCATCGATATTGACCATGAAGACTTGAAAGATGTAATCTGGGTGAATGAAGATGAGATTCCCGGAAATGGAATTGATGATGACAACAATGGCTATATAGATGATGTTCACGGGTGGAATTTCATAGGAGGAAAAGAGGGTAATGTAGACAAAGAGACATTGGAGATAACACGTGAATACAAACGCTTTCAGGCCAAGTTTGGAGACAAGACCGAAAAGGACATCAATAAGAAAGAAAAGAAGGAGTACGAATTGTGGATGTCTATAAAAACTCAGTTTGAAAAGAAATTTAATGAGTCGCAAAGTCAATACCAGCTTTTTGCACGCATTGCCAAGGACCTGGAGCGATATAATCGCTTGTTCAAGGCTTATCTTGACGTGGAGAAACTTGACTATAAGATGGTCAAGGAAGTTAAAACCAATGATGCCATTTTGGACATGAGCAAGGCCTTAATGGTCAATATTTGGGAAAATGTGGACGAGAATGCCGATATGGATGAGTTAGTCGAGGAGTTCATCTTGGCGGAAGAAGAATTAGGCACGGATGCCAATTATAGATACAACCTGACCTTTGACGCCCGGGCGATTGTAGGTGATGATCCTTCAAAGTTGGATGAGGTGGGCTATGGCAACAACGATGTAAAGGGTAAAGACACAGATAACTTTCATGGCACTCATGTGGCCGGTATTATTGCCGCCACGCGTAACAATGATTTAGGTGTTGACGGAGTTGCCAGCGATGTGCGAATCATGGCGGTGAGGGCTGTACCTGATGGTGATGAGAGGGACAAGGACGTAGCCAACGCGATCCGCTATGCGGTTGACAACGGAGCGCAGATTGTAAACATGAGTTTTGGTAAGGGTTTTTCTCCGGACATCAAATACGTTCAGGAGGCCATTAAATATGCACATTCCAAAGGCGTGCTTTTGGTGCATGCTGCAGGAAATGATGGATCGAATACTGATGAAGGGCAGAATTTTCCAAATGACAAATTCGGCAAGAAAGAAAATTGGTCCAATTGGCTGGAGGTTGGCGCTTCATCATGGGGTGGATCGGAAGGTAATTTTGTAGGAAGCTTTTCCAACTATGGGAAAAAATCAGTTGATGTTTTTGCCCCGGGGGTAGCCATATATTCCACTAAGCCAGGAAATGAATATGAAAACTCAGACGGAACTAGTATGGCCTCTCCCGTTGTAGCGGGTATGGCTGCAATGCTGCTGTCTTACTTTCCGGATTTAAATGCCGACCAGTTGAAAGATATTATTATCAAATCAACCAGAAAGCTGGACGGGCTTAAGGTGATAGAGCCAGGTACGCTGGATAAGACGGTGGATTTCTCTAAACTCTCCGTCTCCGGAGGTATTATTAATGCCTATGAAGCTGTGAAACTTGCACAATCCATGAAGGTAGGCTCAAAGAATTAAAAATTTTAATCAGACTAATGCAACTTTGGTACGCTTATTGTATACCTATAATCAGTCATTAGTTAGTTAGTAAAATTTAGAACCCAGTCTTGAAACAAGGCTGGGTTTTTATTTTATAGAACATCTTCAAGAGGAGGCTTCTTTAATTGTTAGAAGTCCAAAACTCTGCCCTCCTCTTTCGCCTTTTTGTCTTTTTCAGCACCCAGAGCAATGCCCACTGCCATGCCAATGGGTAAGCCTATACCCACAAAGGCATAATTATTTAGAGCAGCACTGAAAATAGGTCCGAGGGTTATTCCGAACATTATTCCAAATGCCATCCATTTGCTCTGATAGTGTCCTTTGCCCACAAGTTGAAAGTCCTGTTCAAGGAGGTGGATCAGGTCATTTTTAATCTTCTTTAGCGTCCTAAGCTGTAAGGAGGTTGAGAGTGCGATATTGAGCCTTTGGAGTATTTCAGAAAATCCAGAAGGAGGGATTTCGCGATTGTCCAGTGCTTTGAAAATCTTAATTAAATCCTCAAGGATTTTGGTACATTTTCTATTTTCAGGCCGATTGAGCTTGGCAGTCAAGTCATCAATCACCAGTTCGAATGAATTCATACAGCGAAGGTAATAGGTTTATACCTCCTGGTATTTGGGAAACCAATCAACGGGTTTTGGGGGGGCTGAGTGGGAGGAGCTTTTGGCTTAACAAGATTTGACCTCTATATGATCACTTGTGGCTTAGATTACTTCGCTTTGCAATTCAACAATCCGTTCTACATTTTAAAAAATTACTATGTTAACCCTCGAAATACTGGAAAAATTTATTCTTGAGATTTTAATAAGTTTTTGCACTTCCTGAAGTCGGTTTAACACGGTAAAATGTCGTTTAGATATACAGTTTTGACGCTTGCACTCGGATCGCCATATATCATTTTGCTATTATCTATCTTGTCTGTGATAACCTATTGATTATTAGACATTAATAAACTATTTTTCAATTCTCTTCGATCAAATGTATGGACATAGACTAAAGTCTGGAGTACTCCAATTCTTATCTCTTGTGATGATCTTTGTCATTGACCCTACAGTTCTTCATTCAAATGAAATTAGTCTAATTAAAATAAAGAATAATACAAATATAGAAAATAAAGCTATTTCTATTAGTGGTTCAATAATTGATGTCACTTGTCAAGGAAATAGTAGCGGAAAGATAGACATAACTGTCAGTGGTGGTGTAGCACCCTATAGCTATTCCTGGAGTAGTGGTCAGACAACCGAAGACCTGACCAACCTGTCGGCTGGATCATATACTGTTACTGTAACAGATGATAACGGAGACACGGAAATGGAAACCTTTACGGTAAATGATGGGGTTGATCTAAATGCTGGTTCTAACGAAAACATCAAAGACGTAACTTGCTATCAGGGAAAGGATGCCACAGTGAAAATCACCGTCTCCGCTGGCGTTGGTCCTTATATCTATAGCTGGACAGATGACAATGGCGATCCGGTGGGTGATGGCAAATCACTTTTGAAAGATGTACCAGCAGGAATGTATACAGTTTTAGTGACCGATGGAAATGGATGTACACTTTCAAAAACCTTTACGGTTAGCGAACCTCCTGCAGTTTTTACGGTTGACTCTACACTTCAGCATGTTTCATGCAATGCGGGAAGCGATGGTTCAATAGCATTATCAGTTACCACCAGTGGCTCTGGTAATGGTAATTTCAGTTATAATTGGTCAAACGGAGAGTCGGGAGCCACTATTACAAACTTGGTTGCAGGCACGTACGAAGTTGAAATTTCTGATAACAAAGATTGTGAGATACACACCTTTACCATCACCGAGCCAGCACCACTCAGTCTTTCTACCACCCAGGTAAATGTAGATTGTAATGGGAGCAGTACAGGCAGTATTGATTTGACGGTAACAGGGGGTACAGGTCCTTACAGCTATAGTTGGGACAACGGATCAAGTACCGAAGATATTTCCTCCTTAACAGTAGGCAGCTACACAGTTACAGTAACAGATGCAAATGGCTGCACCGACAATACCCTGGTAACGATCACCGAGCCCACGGCACTCAGTCTTTCTACCACCCAGGTAAATGTAGATTGTAATGGGGGCAGTACAGGCAGTATTGA
>JAJCYM010000031.1 GCA_029262895.1 Roseivirga sp. | reverse complement strand
TCAATTATTGACAGAGTCTATTCTTATAACTCTAATAGCTACCCTGATTTCTATTGGATTGACTGACATCACCATGCCTTTCTTTAACCAGTTGACTGGGAAAGAATTTGAATTTAGCTGGTCCACTTTGCTTGAATATTTGCCTTTATTCCTCATAATAGCGCTGTCCGTAGGCGCTCTTTCCGGAATTTATCCTTCATTCTTTATGACAAGGTTCAAACCTGTGGATGTCTTAAAAGGAGAACGAATCTCGGGAGGATCATTCTCCTTGAGAAAAGTCCTGGTTGTTTTCCAGTTCGTTATGTCCATTTTCTTGATTATCACAACACTTGTGGTACAAAACCAGATGGAGTTTATAAAAGAGAAAAACCTGGGTTTTAACGATGAGAACCTGATGGTCATAGACATCAATAACGGCAATGTAAGAAGGGAATTTAAAGCAATGAGGACCGAATTTGCCAATATTCCCGGAGTGCAGAGTGTGGGTGTATCTTCAAGAGTACCCGGAGAATGGAAGAACATAAGTGAGGTGCAAGCCACCGTTCTTGGAGAAGGTGGAGCAGCAAAAGATTCAGCCGGTGTCTACTTTATGGGTTTTGACCTTGGGATGCTCGAAACTTTCAACTTTAGAGTTAAGGAGGGAGAATATTTTAGTGGTAATGATACATCAGATTCAACGAAGATATTAATCAACGAGGCTATGGTAAAGGCCTTTGGATTAGAGAATCCAATTGGGGAGACCATTAGACTAAGTACACGAAATGGTCGGATGCCGGTACAAATAATCGGAGTTCTTGATGACTTCAATTTTAAATCGCTCCACTCTCAAATTGAACCAATGGTTATTGGAGCCTGGAATAACAGGGCCGCGAGTATCGACTACTTCACCCTCAAGATAGCTGGCAATACTGCGCAGATTATTGAAGGGGCAGCTGCTGTTCATGAGAAGTTTGATCAATCCACTGCGATAGAATATCATTTTCTGGAAAGCCAGCTTGAGATATTCTACCAAAAAGAGGCAGAGGCAAACGCTATCTACAAAGTAGGAGCAGGGCTGAGTATTTTTGTTGCTTGCTTAGGACTCTTCGGTTTGGCTTCGTTTACCGTGCAAAAGAGAGTTAAGGAAATGGGTATCCGTAAAGTACTTGGCGCAAGCCAATGGAACCTGTTCTATTTACTTTCATCATCATTCACCAAACAGGTCATCGTTGCATTTTTGATTGCCAGTCCCATTGCCTTTTTCTTTATGAGAGACTGGTTGCAAAGATTTGTTTATAGTGTTGATATTGGTGTGGGCGTCTTTGTCATAGCAGGTCTGGCGGCAATAATGATCGCCCTCATCACGGTCAGCTATCGTTCTTTGAGCGCTGCCAATTCAAACCCCGTGAGTTCACTAAGACAGGAATAAGATGTTTAGGAACTATTTCAAGGTAGCTTTTAGAACACTGGTAAGAAGTAAGGCCTACTCACTTATCAATGTGCTAGGGTTGACCATAGGCATATCTGGAGCGACATTGTTATTGATGTATGTAAATGATGAATTGACTTTTGATTCCTTTCATTCAGATTCAGAAAACATCTATAGAATAACTACAGAAGATAAGAGGACAGATGGCTCAAGATTTTATGGCAGAACTTTTCCGCAACTTGGAGACCTTCTTAAAGATGAGCTGCCAGAGGTTGAAGATGAAATAACTATTTACAGAACCCGAGGCCAAATCAACTTTCGATTGGACGGAAAGCGGATAACGGAGGAGAATTGGTGGATGTCTGATGAAAACTTCTTTGAGTTTTTCGATTTTGAGCTATTGGATGGTAGTCCCGAAGGTGTTTTGGATGATCCATATTCAATTGTTCTTTCTAAGTCTCTGAGTAGGAAATACTTTGGGGATGAAAACCCAATTGGTAAGGTAATTAGCGAATTTGACTGGGGTGATTTTAAAGTGACGGGAATTTTTAAAGATGTTCCGGGCAATTCCCACCTCCAGTTCGACTTGATAGTTGGCGCTAACTTTCAATCAGATGATAATTGGACGGATTACATAACCAGTTGGGAGAGTGCAAATACATATTCTTATGTTCGATTGAACAAAAACTCCACTGGAGACACCTTTGAAGGGCCGATCAACGACTTGCTTAGTAAGCATGCTGGTGTAGAGGTGGCCAATGGTTACGAGGTCGAACTTCAGGCACTTCGTGATATTCATTTTGGATCGAATAATATCGAACTGGGTACGGACCAATTCAACAAGGGAGATAGATCATATGTTTACGTCTTTAGTTCTATCGCTTTATTCCTGTTAATTATTGCTGCAGTCAATTATACAAACTTGGCGACCTCAAAAGCACTTTTTAGAGCTAAGGAAATAGGTGTTAGGAAAGTGGTTGGTGCCAAGAAAGCACAACTGGCTATACAGTTTTTGATGGAGTCTGTATTGATCACTCTATTGGCAACTATCATCTCCATTGGTGTTATCGATTTGGTCATGCCGTTCTATAATCAAATTACAGGAAAGGACTTTGAATTTGGTTTGGCCGCTTTGTCTCAATATGCTCCACTTTTGCTGTCTGTGGCAATCTTCACGGGTCTTTTAGCAGGTCTTTATCCGGCACTTTTTATTACTCGGTTTAGACCTGTAAAGGTTTTAAAAGGGGAAAGCATTATGAATCAAGGCAAGACATCTTTACGAAAAGTGTTGGTGGTATTGCAATTCGGGCTTTCTATTGTAATGATTATAGCTACGCTGGTAGTGTCTAATCAAATGAGGTATATCAGTAACAGGGATGTAGGTTTCTATACAGAGGGAATAATGGTGGTTGATATCAATAGCTTTTATACCCGAAGGGATTTTAAACTGATGAAAACGGAATTTCAAAATATTTCAGGAATCGAGAGTGTCGCAACGGCAAGTCGGGTGCCAGGCGAATGGAAAACGATCAATGAGATTTATGTGAGGAGGGGAGATTCCCCGGACTCACTTCAGACCTATTATATGGGCTTTGATGGCGATATGCTGGGAACCTTTGGTTTTAAAATGGCGCTAGGCAGGTACTTCTCGGGAAATGATCAAAACGATTCGACCAAGGTGATTCTTAACGAATCAGCGGTGAGAGCTCTCGGGCTGGAAAACCCGGTGGGCCAAAATATTAAACTCTACAGAACCGCCACCAGAAGGTTGGATGCAACTGTAATTGGTGTGGTCAAGGACTTTAACTATCAATCTTTTCACACCGGAGTGGCACCATTGGTCATAGGGGCCTGGAATAGCGGTATTCGGGCTATAGACTACTTTGCACTTAAGATTAATGCCAATAACATGTCCTCGGTAATTGAACAGGTTGAAGCAGTACACAATCGTTTTGATCCGGCAACCACCATTGAATACAATTTCGTGGATGATCGATTGAAAATGAAGTATGAAAAGGAACAATCTGCAAATAACATTTTCCAGTTAGGATCAGGTCTTAGCATTTTAGTGGCTTGTTTGGGGCTATTCGGATTGGCTTCTTTCACAGTTCAGAAGAGAGCCAAGGAACTTGGAATACGCAAGGTTCTTGGTGCCACGCAATGGAACATATTCTATCTGCTTTCCTCAAGCTTTGTAAAGCAGATCATCTTAGCATTTCTCATTGCCAGCCCAATTGCTTTCGTTATGATGAGAAACTGGCTAGATCAGTTTCAATTCAGGACAAACCTTGGCATAGGTGTATTTGTAATTTCAGGATTGGCAGCGGTTCTTGTAGCGCTACTTACGGTGAGCTATCGATCTTTAAAGGCGGCTCATAGTAATCCTGTGGATTCACTTAGGAGCGAATAGCCGCTGAGTTTTAGTTTCAATGATACTTCTCCCACGAGCCGTTGTTTGTGTCTTGAGGCTGACCGAGAATCTTATACAAGAAGTTAATATCAATTTGGTTTTGCATTTCTATAGTAAGTGAAAACAGTTTTCTAGCTGGAGAGTGTTAGCTCCTTAGTTTTGAATATCTTCAAGATATTCATAGCGGTACAGATTAGTTTGTATTCTGCGTCTACCTTGGTTAGTCCTCTTAACATTAATCTGTCATATTTAAGGTTGAATTTCATGTGCCCAAACCGGGATTCGATTAGGTGCATTCTCTGCCTCATTTTGAGTTTTCCCTCTGGGGTTTTTAGTCTATCTCTGACCTTTTGTCTTAAACCTTCCCTGAGTTCCTGATGAAGCTGTCTTACCTCACCTTTTGTACATAATGTCCTTTCCGAACAAGTATAGCATTGCGTCCCTTTGTAAAGTCTTGTCTTCTGCTTGTCCCTCTTGTTGTTCTTGTAGTGACTAAATACCAAGGGTTTGCCTTCCGGACAAGTGTAAGTATCAACTTGGGGATTATAACTAAAATGAGCTTTGTGATATGGGCTAGCCTGTTTCTTTTGTTTGTAATCTTGATCTGGAATATAAGCTGTCTTGCCCATTTGTTCCATTGTTTCATAATTATCATAGGAAGCATAACCTGCATCTGCAACCACCTCTTCAAAATCAAGGCCTGTATTACTTTCTGACTGTTGAAGTACTTTGGTTAATTGTTCTCTATCACTGGCGTTATTTGAGGCGTAACCAGTCAGGATGATACCATTCTGATCAACAGCAGTTTGACAGTTGTAATTGGCTTTCAGGCCATTCTTGGACTTAATTACCTTAGCATCAATGTCGGTGAAATTCAATCTCCCTTTCTCTTCCATTTGCTCCCGAACCTGCTTAATCCTAGACTTTAGAGCCTCTAAATTTCCTAAATCTGCTGGCAATTCATCACCCCTTTGATCCCCATGCTCATCATCTTCCCTGGTATCATTCCTTTCTGCTTCCTGAATAACATCCTTGATTTGGTTGTCTATGGCTTCCTCCCAAGCCTGGTATTCTTCAATGGTCTTAAAAGCTTGCATCGAAGCGTTGGCAGCAAGTTTAGTGGAGTCTATGGAGATCATTCCTGCTTTAACCATTCCCAACGCCTTACACATCAGAAGTACTTCTTTGAAAAAACCTTCAAAGGCTTTCAGGTTATCCTTACGAAAATCGTTTATCGTCCTGAAATCTGGTCTGTACATATTGGACAGGTACATAAAGGCTGTATCGGTTTCACATCTCATCGCAATCTTTCTTCCTGACATGACTCCGGTGCAATAACCATAAAACAACAGCTTCAATAATAGCTTAGGAGAGTAACTCTTTTGGCCTAAATCACTGTATTTCTTCTCAATCTCAACGGTATCAAGATCTTCCACTATCTGATCCACTACTCTGGCAAGATGGCCTTCAGGAATAAAGTCTCCCAGGCTTGGGGGAAGGAGCATGATTTGCCCCTTATCATAGGGTTTGAACTTGGACATAGCTATCCGATTTGCTCTTACCTTAAGTTAATCATTTTATCCCTATTCTCGGTCAGCCTCTCTTCACAAACAGCATTTATAGGAGCGGCTAGTTTTGAGCGGTTCATCAGTTCGTTTGTGGAGACACAAACGAAGGCGTTTGTTGTAGAATAATCTTAGGATGTCATTCCGCAACGCAGTGAAGGAATCTTTTTCATAAGCTTAAGTGGCTCATTTGTATTTGGTAAAAATGTCTCTCCGCAGGCTACGAGATGACGTATTAAGTAGGTCTTATCAGCAGGGAGGTTTGGTGGTTTAAGACATTCACGGTCTATTACAGACGGATTCTTCGGTCGTGCCTCCCTCTGAATGACGGCTTAAATCCCCTCAGAGTCACTCGAAGAGGACTCTGAGGAATTGTTAGTTTTTAGCGGATCAGAGTCCTCTTCGAGTGACTCTGATCGGGATGCTTTGGTTGCTGGTCGTCTTATAAAGGCTTAATTGTTAATGTCCTTGCCTCCTAAGCCAAAATTCCGATTCAGGCCATCGCTTTACCATATTATAAAACTGACTGCGAGTGGAAAGGTATTCGTTGTATTCTTCTTTAATAAAGCGTTCGTACTTGGCAAAACCGGAATCATCTCCATTGAAGAAATCAGAAATGGCATAGGCACCAAACATCCCCGATCGTATGGCTTTGTAAATGCCCTGAGATGACAAGGGATCGAAAGTTGAAACCGCATCTCCAACAGCCAACCAGCCATTTCCACAGACTGGATCACTCATTAAGGAGGCAGCACTCAGTATGGCAAGTGGTTTTAGAGGAACATCATTCTCAACCCTGAGCTTTGTGTATTTCGTTTGCTCGAGCATGCCGCAAAAGCTTGATATTTCCTTAAGATTCTTTTTCTTCAAGATATCTGCATCGGTCATATAAGCCACTACCACTTGTTGATCTGGAAGAACAGCAGAATACCACCATCCATCCTCCATTGCCTCAACCAACGTGTAAGTGCTGATTTCGGAAGGAGAGGAGTCGGCCTTGAAAAAGCCTATGCTCCCAGAGAGTCTGTCGTAAGCCTGTTTTTTGCCTTGACTATGCTTTAGAAATCCGGAAGATCGGCCTGAAGCATCAATCACCAGGTTGGTTTCCACCTGGAATTCTCCTGCTTTATTTTGAAGTGTAAGTTTGAACTGTTGATCTGAAGATCTTTGATGACGGACATAGCGTGTGTCGGTCAATAATGTAGCTCCTTTTTTTACTGCCTCATCGGCCATCCACTGGTCAAATTGAACACGGTTGAGGTGCCAACCTTTGCCCTCCGGGTGAAAAAGGAATTCATTTTCATGTATTTCTTCACTTTCCCAGGCAGCACAAGTCCCTAGTGTTGGTAAGGGCTCATTTTTTTGAAAGGAATCCCAAATGTCTAACTCTCTAAAAGCCTTGCCGGCATCAGGTGAGAGTGTTTCACCAACTCTCCAATTTTCGTAATGACTGGCTTCCACCAATAAGACAGTCTTATCGGGGTGACGTTTCTTAAGAATTATGGAAGCGGCAGCGCCTGCCGGACCTCCACCTATTATTGTAACATCTACCCGTTCGACCATGGTAAGAAGAAATTGATTGCCCCTAAAGAAAAGGGCGATTCGTTGGAAATTACCTTAAAGTAACATCAGTTTGGGATAGGAAATCTCCCTTACTTTAAGAATCATCATCCTACCGTCATTTCGCAGTCCCGAGTTTCAGGGACGGAGAAATCTTTTCACGTTTAATGAGTAAATCTGACTTTTACTGCTGAAAAAAATTCCTCTTTGCTTCGCTGAAGCTTCGCGAAAGCAAGACGGGATGACGGATAGTTGTTACTATACTGAAAACCAGTTGATCAATAAATTAATTATCCCAAACTCACCCTAATTAAAGTCATTTTTTCTTCTTTTTTGGTGCTGGGATATATGGCGGGGTTTGAGGCCCTAGCGCTGAATCATTGCGTTCCTGCTGATAGAACCCTGGCACTTGGTCATTGTTTACTCCGGATTTGATAAAACCTAAATCGTTCCAGTTTTCCACCATCTTATAGTCGCCTTCATAGAATGTGCCGTTGTTTTGGGGAATCCCGGATGTCCAATCTACAGGTGCACCGAAGTCTTTTAACTGAACCTGCATTGGTCGATGTGAAGGCCACCAAAGGGTATTATAAGTCTTCTGGTTTGAGCCTGGATCAGCACCGTTCTGAGGCTCATCATATAAAACATTCCACTCTTCGTAAGTAATATCAACAATCTGATTGCTGCATTCGTTAAAATCAGCCTGCCAGGGAAGGGCAGAATATTTAGTCAAGTCTCCCGGTTCAAGCCCGTCACTTATAGCATTGCTCAAAGAAAGACCCGGTCGTTCATAAATTGTAATACCCGGTGTGGTCCCGGTTGAACTGGTTTGCATGCTTGGTAGAAGGGAGGCTTTCGCATTGATACGATAAGCCTTGCTATAGATATTTCGGTTTCTGATAATCCATGCCACTTCTGCTCCAGGATTAAAGGCACCACCAAGACCGTTGCTGAGAACACCTTTGGTAAGTGTCAGGCCGGGGTTCTTGGCCTCATCTAACTTAGTAGTGTCAATTCCAGCAGTTTTTTCATTAATAAATTTCCCTTCCATCCATTGCTTAATAATGAACAGCATAGTGTCTGTAAGTCTTAAGAATTTGGAAGGGACGGTATTGGTTAGCGGGTTATCTCCGTTGAGCAAAGGCATCAACGGTTTATAATTCTGAAATTCATCAGGGCCGTTGGTAGGAGCGAATACATTCTCCTGACCTGGTTGACGCAAGGCGTCATAAATCTTTTTGCGCATAACGCCATAGGGATCCTCGCCTCCCTCTGGTGGTTGTGCCAGGAAATCTTCCTGGAAGTTACCTTGGAAGCCGGTATTGTGTGGCTGATTGGATCCGTCAACAGCTGTGGTTACATACTGCATTTTGAAAGGCCTTGACAAAATCGGCCAGATATCCCGATAGAAATAAGGATAGTAATCGGGGTTATACCTTTTTGCAGCATTTCGCCATTCTTGGAGTTCTGTGGCCGGTACCGGTGAAGGATTATCAAAATCTCCGGTGCCATACATATAGGTGTCTGAGGCAAACTCTCTGATGGCGACATTATTGATCACCTCATCCATGGAAATCATGTCCTCTATTTCTGGAGCATATCCGGGATATCCCACTACCACCCACGAAGGATCATCCACTGCCTGATAACGTACTTGTTGATCTAGTTCATCGCAATAAACAAGAAGGGCGGTAACTGGTCCATCGGAGATATCGTCAAACCAACCTGGATTGTTGGCATAGGCGGAAATTCTGGGTTCGCTGAACTCTGTTTTATAAGACCCTGAACGTCCGTGTCCGCCCAAAACAATAAGGTTGTGATCATCATTGGTTCTGATTTCACCCAACGTGTCAATGGAATACGGTTTTAGAGGAGGAGGGAAGATTTGAGCATATGCAGGATTCTTACCACGTGCAAATTCAGCTTTTGCCCTTTTGCCCACAACGGTTTGTGGCCCCGGATCAATGATGAGTTTTTGTCTCTCATCGGGATCGGTTACATCCGGATTTCTGAGTGGATGAGTAGGGCTGTAACCATGCTCTCCCTCCAGCTGCTTGAATTGATACCATGATGCCTTTTTATTGGCTACATAGGCCGTCCATTGAATGTCCAGTAATTTGCCTGAGCTGCCAATGCCCTGAATTGTATCGCCAATCTTGAGCTCTCGTCCGTCAGGGTTCTTGTCATCAGATACAAATATTTTAAAACGAGCCGCCTGTCTTTTGACTTCACTATTTCCATTCTTAAAGGACTCCACATATGATGGGTTCTTGCCGTCATCAGCCATTTTTTGGTTTCCCCATTCATCGCATTGCAGGGGCAGGGCTCCGGCCGTTTCGGGAGCCAGGTAAAAGTCATTTTCACTGTTTCCTACGCGGGCAATGCCAATGGCTGGATGTATTGAATATTTGGTACTCATAATGTCTTTTTTCAGTGTAGTAAGTTGTTTTTAATCTGTTGACATGCTTTTGGTCAATCCATAAAATTGATAGAAACACCATCCATTAATAAGCGACTTGACCCTTCGGCCAATTGCCCATTCGAACTCAATGCAACAACATTCACATGAATGTCCTTTGCGCCTGTGGCTAACAGCTTCTTTACATTTTCGGTAGCATCCAATGAATGATTAGTGGGCGTATTATGGTGTCTCGGCCTCATATCAAACTTCCGTCTGCCTTCGGATGGAACATCGCAATGTCCCGGTCCGCCAATACAGTCTCCATGACCGAATCGGGAAATATATCCCACAAAATGATCATTGTCCTGAGTAGGAGTGGTGGCATCCGCATCTGGGCTATTAAGGAAGACCCGGATATGATGAGAATCAACCGATCGCTGAACCTTGTGTAGCCTGATTTCCGCCTTGCTATGATTGGTCAGAACATCTTGATGTAAACTCGTGTCTTCAGATTTGAATTTTGTAATAGCTGCTCTATTGTTGGTTGCGAAGACCTTCGATCCTTTTACATACTCATAACCTAATTTGGAAATATTGAGTAACTGCTGAACCGAATATTGCCAAGGCACCATTATATCCGTCAAATCATCCGGATTTATGTTTGGGTGACGTTGCTGCCATTCGTACCACAATCGATCCACATTAGAATGATGGCCATAGGCAATTGGGTCATAAAATGCCACCAAATCATTGAACATGTCACCATTCAATATGTTACCCTGCCCGTTCAGTTTTGTAGGATCAGCCACGGGGTTTTGACCACCAGACCAGATGTGGCCAGTATTATGAGGATTCTGACTGAGCATGCCAAAAGACTGATTGGCGTAATGCCCCCCTCCAAATTGAGGCCAGTTGTTAATTTCCAAAACACCCTCAATCTCATCGGCTGTGGGATAGTGATGATGGTAAGGGTTGGCAAGAGGGTTATCTCCACCAATTAATAATGGCTTACCATCAGGACCAATTTTATAGCTTTTATCAGGATTGGTTTGATAGTACATGCCCGGAAAACGGTAACGATGAAATAGCGGATTGGTCAGTTTAAGTTGTACATATAGGGCTTCATTTAATTCGGGAGTCCAGTTTTTACTTCCTACTGCATCTTCTGCTAGCCAAATAAGCTCTGCTCCTGAGTTGTATTTTTGACCAATGAGATTTTTAAGCTTTTGGGTGATTCTAGAATCAAAGCCTTCAGCATTTAAATTGGCCAATGCCTCCTCGCTTATCCAACAGCGATAGATTTCGGGTATTATGCCACTCTTTCCATCTTTAGGTACCAGACCCTTTTTATACTCGGGCATTGTCCAATCCCAATAAGGTAGTGCTACTCCGGGAACCCAATCTTGCAACTGCTGCTCAAATTCATAGAGATAGGCGCGGTGCCAGGGTAAAAATTGCTCCCACCCATGTTGACAAGAATCGCCATGAATTTTGGCATAGGCATTGAAACTCCGGACGTCAAGAGGGAATTGGTTAAGATTAATGGTGTGTTGAATGGCTTCACGAAGATTTGCTCTTTCTTCATTAGTTAAGTAGGCAGCATTTTTTCGTTGAACCAGTTCTCCAGAATGATATTTATAGACATTGCTATTGCCAACAGGTGGATGTGCACTTTCTCCGCTAGTTAAAGAGGCGAGTTTAGAATCAACAATTGTTTTAGTGGATATTTCCTCTTCCGGGCAACCAGCGTCAATCCACTTTTCAATGTACATGATGTCTAAGGGAGGAACTGCGTTGCCTCCAAAAGGCATACGCGGGAATTGTGAGCCATCATAAGGGAATTCACCTTTTAATCCTTTTACAAGGCCAGAAGCAGCTCCTCTTCCCGGATAAACAACCGCTGAATCTTCCTGAGTATCTCCTTCATCAGTTGTCTCGTCTGATGGGCCGGAATCGTGACAACACGAGTCTTCTTTGTCTACTACAGAGGGAGAGGACTCTCTTGGGTGACAACAATCATCTGACACTGAAGAAGAGGTTCCGGCTGCAGAAGCACCTTCGGCAGGTGCTATCATTCTTACTCCATAAATGGATACGGTTTGTAATTCGGCTAATGATAAGGTGTTCCAAAACTTGCCATGCCCTTCATAGTCAGCAGTGGAATTTCCGGCCGCCTTGTCCATGATGGTTTTGAACTTGTCGTACGCAGATTGCTGTTTTTTATTCTTTTTCATTCCTGTTCTTTAATTGTAATTATTAGGCCTGATCCTCAATTTGTGCGGCATACCAGGAGGCCACAACACCGGCAGGATGTATGACTGGTTGCCCATTGCTATCAGTTTCACCAGACGGATGAGGTATCACCCTGACGATAGAGCCAACTATCGCAGGTGTCTGATCAATCCCGTTTTGCCAGGGCAAAACCAGGTATCCGACATAGTTGTATATCCATTCATTACCACCGATGACCCCTTTTCCCTGAAAGCGCATCGTAACCGGGTTTCCATAGTTGGTTGACCCTTTTAGATTAAGTTGCCAACCAAAGGGCTGGTCTATCGGGTTAGGATTGTTGGAGTCTTTTGGTCCATATATTAGCCCGGTAAATTCGTTGAGAGGCGACTCGTCTATTCTGATATAGCCGTTACCAAATACGAGTGAGTCTGTAGAAGCAGCCAGGTCGGTGTCATTGTACCAACTGCGATAGGTCCAAATGCCTGTTAGAAAGTTCGGTTCCATTATTTTGTGAATGTTTAAATGCTGATCACCCTATTGTGATTGAGACTGAATGTTTTGTGTCGTTAAATAATTATGTGCTACTAATATAAAAATATATCTATATAAAATTGTGTATTAATCATTAATCAATATTTAAAACCCAAAAGAGTTTTTAGGAAATCAGACATTGATTTAAGGCAATTCTTAAATCTGTGATTCGATTGAGGGTTCTGCTGAAAAGGAGCACGACTGAGAAACCTTATTACAACGTTATTCGGAGCGATATATGGAAGGGCTAAACTATCTCAAGGTAAAACTCGAAGTAATGCCTACAGAGAAATTTCTTGGAAGGCTTTCCACCCCATAAATACCACGTGTATGCCGGCCTCTTTCATCCAAAACCTGTGTGAACAAATCAGATGCGCCATTCACCACTTTAGGTGCTTCATCCCATCCATTTGCTGCCAGATAATAGGCATCAATGTGGTTTAGTCCTTCAATTTTGTTGAAGCCCACATAATGTTCTATTTGAGCCAGGATGTTCAGTGCGGTGAGTTTTGTTGCCTCATAACCATCGGACAAAGTCAAATTGTTACCGTATTGTCCCTGGTATTGGTATTCTCCATTGAGTATGGGAAATTGAATGGCCACATAGGCTATCATTCCACGCACATTGACGGAAACATACGAACCACCTGGAGGTGCGATATCAGGAAGCGATAAGTTAAGGGCGTCAATTTTCTCAAGAATATCCATAGAGCAGAAATATTAAAACTGACCACTACAACATAGGTAGGAAGTACCAGAGTTCCTTTGCTTGCGGAGTATTTATATGCAAGAAAAAACCGAAAGATCAGTCATATTATCTCTTGAAATTTTATGGTTCACTTCATGTAACAGACAACTCACTACAGAAGTCTTATTGATTAGTTGTACATATATGAATTAAATATTTCTTTTATATTTGTACAACTAATAAATTCTATGTTATGAAAGGTACATACCTCGGAGAATTTGAGGAACTGGTTTTACTCACAGTAGGGGCGCTCTATGACGAAGCTTATGGAGTAGCCGTAATGGACGAAATAAAAAATGAGTCCGGGCGGGGAGTGAACATCTCGGCTATCCATTCTGCATTAAGAAGGCTTGAAGAAAAGGGCTTTGTCAAATCCACCATGGGTGGAGCAACTAATGAGAGAGGAGGTAGGAGAAAGCGATATTTCGTGCTGACCTCCTATGGAAAAAAGGCCTTGGACGAGGCGCAGTCTCTCAGAATGAAGCTCTATGAACGGATTCCAAATATTGCATTGGGCAATTAATGAATTCAAGAAATGAAATATCGCCACCCAAATGGGCAGCAAAATTCCTGCGACTCTATTGTAAGAAGGAATTTATAGAAGAGATCGAAGGAGATATCCATGAAATCTTCGAGGTGAATTTAGAAGACAAGGGAGTTGCCTACGCAAAAAGAAAATTTACCTGGGACGTTTTTCGATTTCTCAGATGGTCAAATATCAAAAGGTTAAAAAAGGTTCAATCAAACTCATTCGACATGTTCAAGAATTACATCAAAATTGCGTTTAGAGGGCTCAAGAGAAGCAAGCTCTATTCGGTTATTAATATATCAGGTTTGGCGGTTGGTATGGCCGTTTTCATGCTCATTTTTCTCTACGTAACTAACGAGCTGAGTTATGATAAATACCATTCAAAATCAGGACAAATCCACAGAATTGCGAGCCATCTTACAGTTCCGGGGAGCTATTTTGAATTTGCCATCGCACCTCCCAATCTAGGTGATCGAATGGTAAGCGATTTTCCAGAAGTGCTAAATCGAACGCGATTGGCACGTTTTGATGGCACACTAAGCTATGGAGACAAAGTGTTTGCTGAGAAGGATGCCATGTACTCTGATCCTGAATTTTTTGAATTTTTTGATATACCAATGCTGAGTGGAGATGCCGCCACCGCTTTATCTGAGCCTTTCAGTTTAGTGCTTACGGAGAAAGCGGCCAATAAATATTTTGGCAGTGAAAATGCGCTTGGCAAATTGATCAAGGTTGATGGGATTGAACAGCCCTTCTCGGTGCGGGGTGTAATGGCGAACGTGCCTCAAAACACACATTTCGATTTCAATATGTTGGTTTCCATGGAAACCAGAAAATCGCAAGGTTTTATGTCAGATACTGGGCAATGGTTCTTTCTGGATTATTATACCTATTTACTCTTTCCTGTAGGATATAACCCGTCAGAACTACAATCCAAAATGCCGGATTTTGTTGAACGCAATATTGGTGACGCCCAGCGGAGTGCAAACCAAACATATGAATTTGAATTTCAGAAACTTACTGATATCCACTTAAAGTCTCATTTGGATGTGGAGGCCAAAGAGAATGGTGATATTCAGTCTGTCAAAATATTTTCAATTATTGCTGTTTTCATACTCGTTATTGCCTGTGTGAATTTCATGAATTTATCGATTTCTAGGTCTACAAGACGAGCAAAGGAAATTGGCTTGAGAAAAGTAGTTGGGGCTGTGAAAAGACAATTGATCACTCAATTTCTAACCGAATCAGTATTAATCAGCTTTCTATCATTTGTTCTGGCATTCTTTTTAGTCCTGTGGGCCCTTCCATCATTTAATACCTTGATTGGGCAAGACCTTATGGTCGAAAATTTAATTCAAGGCACTTTTATAGCTGTTTGGCCTGCTCTTATCCTTTTTATAGGCTTTCTGGCCGGTTTCTACCCAGCAATTGTGTTGTCAGGTTTTAAACCGATAAACATATTGAAGAGTGGCGGGGCAAGCAGACAGGGAGGCTCTTTATTGAAGAGAGTGTTGGTAGTCTTTCAATTGGTGATCTCAACCATCCTAATCATTGGTACTTTAGTGATCAATCGCCAACTCACTAGTCTTCAAAATCAAAACTTGGGATTTGAGAAAGAACAGATGTTGATCTTCAATCATGGAGGTGATGGATCTATTGCAGCCAATATGGAGACTATTCGTTCTGAATTTATCCGTAATCCACAAGTCAAAAGTATCAGCTTCACACGTTCTACTCCCGCAGGTGACAATGCGGGCAACTGGTATACAGAATATGAAGTAGCTGATGGGGAGATGCAAAATGCATCTATGTATGGGTTTTTAGTAGACCATGAATTTGCCAGGACTTATGGACTTGAATTTTTGGCAGGTCGAGACTTCAACAGATCATTGGTAACAGATATGGATGATGCTTTTGTTGTGAATGAGTCGACAACCATTAAAATGGGATTACAATCTCCTGAAGAAGCGATAGGCAAGACCTTCGCTCAATTTGGCAAGAAGGGAAAGATCATCGGAGTTATAAAAGACTTTAACTATATGACCCTACATAGTGCCATTGAACCACTTGTTATTCAATTGACCGACCCTCAATATTTAGGTGTAATGTCTATTAAATTGGAAGCAGGTGCTGACTTGGCCACTATTGAATCACTTGAAGAGATTTGGGAAGGAGTGATCACGGCCATTCCTTTTGAAGTTACATTCTTAGACCAAGCATTAGACAATAGGTATGCTGCGGAAATGAGAACAAAAAGATTGTTCAGCTCATTTTCTAGCTTGGCAATTTTCATTGCAGCTTTAGGCTTGTTCGCACTTTCAACCCTAAGTGCAGAACAGCAAAAAAGAAGTATTAGCATACGAAAGGTATTGGGAGCTCCCGGGCAAGAGATAGCGCTCAAGTTCTCTATGGCGTTCTTGAGGCTTTCAGTTTTGGCCTTGATGATTAGCATTCCAATTGCATATCTGGCTTCTGAGTCATGGTTATCAAATTTCAATTATCGCATTGATTTTGACCCAGTCTTATTTATTCTGGGCGGACTGATTACTGCGACAATCACATTGCTTACAGTTTCTTTTCAATCTTTCAAGATTACAAGAATCAATCCTGCTCAAAACCTGAGAAGTGAGTAGACAAAAAGAAGATATATCGCCACCCAAATGGGCAGACCACTTTTTGAAGCTTTACTGTCGAGAGGAATTTCTCGAAGAGATAAGCGGAGATGTGCATGAACTCTTTGAGGTTAGACTGGGAGAAATGCCTCCTGGAAGAGCAAGGAGGAAATTTATCTGGGATGTCTTCAGATTTCTCAGATGGTCAAATATCAAAAGAACCAAAAGGTTAAACTCAAACAACATTATTATGCTTAGAAACTACTTTAAAATTACCCGGAGAAACCTGTTAAAGGACAGGGGATATTCTCTCTTGAACATTGCCGGACTCTATATCGGATTTGTATGTATGGTGCTAACAGTGCTTTACTTGAGTCATGAGTTAAGTTTTGATAAACACTTGCAACGTGCTGAAGATACTTATCGACTGCTGGGAGTAAGCAATACAACTGGAGGCAAAGGCAATGAATCTGCAGCCCCATGGGGTCCAGCCTTAAAAGATCAGTTTCCAGAAATAGAGGATTACACCAGAATCATAGGTCATGGTGCTTCAGTTTTTCAGGTAGACAATAATCGTTTTTATGAAAATGGTGGAATCATTGCTGATGCTTCAATTCTGAAGCTTTTTAGTGTTGATTTGCTTCAGGGTGATAAAGCCTCTGCATTATTAGAGCCCAATCAGGTCGTTATCAAAGAAAGGCTGGCCAAAAAATACTTTGGAGATGACAATCCCATAGGGAAGGTCATAAGGATTGACAACGAAAAATTATACACCGTCACGGGTGTTTTGGCTGACAAACAAAAACCGAGTCATCTCACATTCGATTTTATTGCGTCTTTCGATTCTCATGATAGTTGGTTTAAGACTGATTGGTTTATCAGAAACTATCAGACCTTTTTCTTGCTCAATTCGGATGCTGAAGCCAGTGATGTAGAGTCGAAATTGACAGCATTTTTTAAGGAAAGGTTCGAGACACCTGAAACGCCTTTTGATAACCACGTAGAGTTACAACAGGTTTCTGAAATCCATCTCTATGATGATACTGCCGACCAAACCCCGCAGATTGGAAAAGTTAGACTTGTGGGAGTTATTGGCGGTTTTATTTTGATCATCGCTTTAGTCAATTACGTGAATTTGGTAACGGCCAGGTCTGCAAAGCGATTTAAAGAAGTTGGCGTTAGAAAATCCATAGGTGCTCGGAGAAGGCAGTTGCAAGCCCAATTTTTGATCGAAAATATCATTGTCTGTTTTTCTGTCTTTGTGATAACTATGGCTTCTTTCAATTTATTTATGCCAGGTTTCAACAGCTTGATGAATTCAGATTTAAGTTTTAGCCTATTTGGTGACGTTCAATTGGTTGGCATTATGTTCTTGGTCACATTGCTTGTCAGTCTGGCATCTGGATTCTATCCGGCCTTTATATTGTCGTCTCTTAATCCTGTAAATCTTATTAAGAACAATGCTGTAGGGTTAGGGGGAAAGAATTATTTAAGAAAGTCCCTTACTACCCTTCAATTCATTATCTCGGTGGCCTTGATTATTGGAACTTCTTTGGTTTATAAACAACTCCAATACATGTTAAATAAGGATGTGGGCTTTGACAAGGAGCAAGTTGTGGTAGTTCCCTTAGGCTCAAGTGAAGTATGGAGAAATAAGAACGTGTTTGCCGAGCAAATTCGAAATTTTTCGGAAGTAAAAGAGGTAGCCCTCACCGCAAATCAAATAGGGGGTGGAGATTGGGGAATGCCATTTCAATATGAAGGTGGCGAGCGCCCCTTGAATGTTCGTTTTATGTCTATTGATGCTGCTTATGGGGAGACCTTAGGGCTCAAACTTGTAGAAGGTCGATTTTTTAAAGAGGAACTAAAGACAGATGTGGAAAGCAGTTTTATTGTTAATGAAGCTTTCTTGCAGGCTGTTGGTTGGGGTTCTGGAATTGGTAAGCGTATTGAAATGCCGACTCGGGATTCGGAAAATCCATGGCTCCCCGGAAAAATAGTTGGCGTAGTTAAAGATTTTAATTTCAGGTCATTGCATACCCAAATCAGCCCAATGGTCATTGCCAATAAAGTCGATTGGACAAGCACCCTTTTTATCAAACTAAATCCGGGGTCAACCGATAAGGTATTGACAGACCTTGCTGAAGCATGGAAGGCTACGGAACCAAATATTCCATTCGGCTATTATTTCCTGGATGAAAAACTAGCCGAACAATATGTCGCAGAGACGCGACTATCAAAAATGGCTACCACATTTGGAGCCATTGCCATTGTGCTGGCATGTATTGGTTTGTTCTCTCTGGCTACTTACACTGCTGAACAAAAAATGAAAGAGGTAAGTATCAGAAAAGTTATGGGAGCTTCCTTGAACCAAATATGGCTCCTTTTCTCTCGGCAATTCATGGTCATTATTATTGTATCAATTACAATTGCAATCCCTATTAGCCTCTACTATTTAGATGGCTGGTTGTCAGAATTCGCTTATAGAATAGAGATATGGCAAAACATACAAATTCCTGTATTGGCCTCATTGGCTACTGTCTTCGTAGCGATGCTTACCATTGCTATTCAGTCTATTCGCTTGGCCAAATCCAATCCGGTGAAGTTCT
This sequence comes from Roseivirga sp., assembly GCA_029262895.1. Taxonomy (GTDB): domain Bacteria; phylum Bacteroidota; class Bacteroidia; order Cytophagales; family Cyclobacteriaceae; genus Roseivirga. The sequence continues at coordinate 45,067 of JAJCYM010000031.1, read as the reverse complement.
TAAGAAGTGAATAGATTACAGCAAAATATATCGCCACCCAAGTGGGCGGACCGTTTTTTACAGTTTTACTGTAACCAAGATTACTTAGAAGAGATCCAAGGTGATATACATGAGCTCTTTAAAGTAAGGGTAGAGAATGGTGATATAAGCAAGGCCAAAAAGCTATTTGTATGGGATGTGATTAGGTTTTTCCGGTGGTCTAACTTGAAGAAAACAAAAAGATTAAACTCAAATTTTATTACAATGACAACAAACAATTTTAAGATTGCTGCCCGGATTCTATGGAAGCAAAAGCTAAATACCATTATGAATGTGATGGGCATTGCGGTGGGAATAGCCTGCTTTATGCTTATCGCATTATATGTTAAACAAGAGACGACATTTGATAAATTTCACACCAAAAAGGACAACATCTATCGCGTTTGGGTAAAGGAAGCTTATACAGATGGTCGAGAGTTCTTCGATATTACAACGCCTACAGCGCTGGGCCCAACATTAGCAAGAGATATTCCAGAAGTTGAGGAATTTGTACTGATACGAGATCTTTCAACGCTCGTAGGTAGAGGCGATGGTCGATTGGTTGATCAAGTGGAAATGGTCACCACAAATTTCTTTGAGGTTTTCGATTTTGATGTGATTGCTGGAAATATTAACCAACCTTTTAGCCAGCGATACGATGTAGTGCTTTCAGAAAGTTACGCTAGAAAGTATTTTGGTAGTGCCGACCCAATAGGCAAAACAATTTCTTTGCAATTGGGAAATGATATTACTGATTATACCGTCAGTGCTATCGCTCAGGACGCTCCACAAAATACCTCATTACCCTATAACATGTTGATTTCTTACGATGATGAAGAACTGACGAATATGGCCGGAGCGCAAAGGGGATGGTTCAACATTTCTCCTGAGACCTATGTGCTGTTGAAAGATGGAACGAATAAAGATGATTTACACGAAAAAACACGTAGCATGGTCAAGGCTACGATTAATGGAGCCAATGTCTTTGGAGATGTGCCGGTTGAAGATCATTATTTGATCAATTGGCAGCCGCTAATCGATATACATTTGGATACAGATGTACCCGATGGAAGAACAGCGGTTGGTAATCCGCAATACGTCTATATTCTAGGTGTGATAGGGTTTTTGGTCATGGTCATTGCATGTATCAACTATACCACACTTTCCATTGGTCAATCATTTAAGAGATCAAAGGAAGTCGGCATGAGAAAGGTTGCAGGAGCAACCAGCGGATCATTGATTTGGCAATATTTGAGTGAGAGTGTGTTGATCTCTATGATCGCTACATTGTTTGGTGTGTTTTTTACTTATGCCACGCTTCCAGTCTTTAATGAACTAGCCCAGACCAACTTGATCTTTCCAACTGATGCGATGACCATTGGCTTTGCGGCCCCTTTAGGCTTTGTTATTGGGGTGCTTTCTGGAATTTACCCAGCATTTGTTTTGGCAAAGTTTAGCGTGATCAGCGTTTTGAGAGGAAGTTCAGAGTCGGGGAGAGGAAAGCAGCTTGCTCAGAAGGGTATGGTGATCTTCCAATTCTTGCTCACCGTCTTCCTTATTTCCAGCACACTGATAATGAGACAGCAATTAGAGTTCCTCCAGAATAAGGATCTTGGCTATGAATATGATGCCGTAGTGACAGTTCCATTATATCCAGCTGCCGAGGCGAATAGAACCTCACAGCGTATCAGTACGGCATTAGAGAATGGAGAAATGTTGATCGGAGAACTGAGCAGAAATCCGCAATTGGTGGATTTCGCAATGGGCTCACACGTATTTGGTACGCCTGGTTGGGCAAGTTTTGGCTTTACGGCCAAAAACGGAAATTACTTGACGGCTAATTTATTGATCACAAACCCTAATTATTTCAGGGCATTCGGTATAAAAATGATAGATGGTCGCGATTTTGATCCTGAATTAGAAACAGACAAGACGCAAGGGGTTATTATCAATCAAGCTGCAGTCGAATATTTTGGATTTGACAATCCGATTGGAGCCAAATTGCCAAGTGATGAGTTTGGTGAGCACAGAATCATTGGAGTCAGTGAAGATTTCAATTTTAGCTCGCTACATCAGGGAGTGGGACCTTTGGTAATTGCTCAAAATCCATTACCGATTTTCAGCGGAATAGCAGATTGTAATAGCGGGGACAGTCGTATCCCGAAACTGGTTTTTAAATTTAAAGGCTCAAACCTTTCAGCTGTAAATGAGCTGCTGTCTCCAGCTTGGAACAAGATCTTCCCATCTGAAGAGCTCAATTTTAGTTTTATGGAAGAACGTCTTCAAGCACAGTATCAGAACGAAGCTCGGGTAAATAAAATCGTCACGATTGCCACTGTTTTGAGCATCATTATCGCAAGTTTGGGATTACTTGGTTTGACAATCATGGTAGTAAATACGAAGATCAAGGAGATTGGAATTCGAAAAGTGTTAGGAGCATCTCCGAGGGTTATTTTTAATCTATTATTTAAAGGGTTTTCTATACAGCTATTAATAGCTGTAATTCTATCTGTTCCTATTACTTGGTACTTGATGAAAGGGTGGCTGGAAGGGTTTGAATACCGAATTAACATTGGTGCAGAGATGTTCATGTTAAGCGGGTTGCTGGCCTTGAGCATCATGTTAGCTGTGGTGGCCTATCATGTTGTGAGAGCGTCTAGAGCCAATCCCATAAAAGCATTAAGAACTGAATAAAACTTCTGAAGAAAAGCATTAAGCATCGTCCAACAGGCGATGCTTTTTTTATGCCCTAAAGGTTTTTCATGAAATTTGGTGAAAGGATATTTCCGCAAGCTGCGAGATGACATAATAACTATTTCCAACTTTATTTAACCCAAGCTGTAACCTCTTTCAATTGCCGCAGTATTATGTTTACAAAACTGAGGATAATGAATCCAAAACTATGAAAGGAAACCATTTAGGAGAGTTTGAAGAGCTGGTATTACTAGTAGTCGCGGCACTTCAGGGTAATGCATATGCTGTCTCGGTAAAGGACGAGATAGAGGAGAAGGCAAACCGTAAAGCCAATATAAGTGCAGTGCATTCCACTTTGTACAGATTGGAAGACAAAGGCTTGCTTGATTCTGAAATAGGGGGTGCGACTAATACAAGAGGGGGCAAGAGTAAGCGCTTGTTTAAAATCACGGCCTCTGGTATTAAAGCGCTCCAAAATGCAGAAGAGCTTCGTGCAACATTTAGAAATGTTATCCCTCAATTAAGCGGTTTAAAATGAAAACAGTTAGTCCTCCCAAGTCGGCACGCTTCCTTTTGAAAAAAATCATAGCAGAATCTATTTGCGATGAAGTACTCGGGGACATGGATGAACTTTTCGAGCGTAGAGTGAACGAAAAGGGAGCATTTAAGGCCAAAATGCACTATTACAAGGATACATTCCTCTCCATCAGAAATTTTAAGTTAAGACGAAAATATCAACGACAAACACCATTTACTATGTATAAAAACTATTTAAAGATTGCCTATCGCAATATTCTCAAGCATAAGTTTCACACTTTTGCTAACATTCTAAGCCTATCCATTGGTCTTGCCAGTGTGATGCTCATTACCTTGTTTGTTCAGCAAGAATTGTCGTATGATAATTTTCATACCAAAGGCGATAGGATACACAGACTCAATAAGGCAGTAAAGCGGGATGGAAATATTACCAAGAATGCGGAAAGCTCAGGGTTTTTCGGTCCTAACATGGCTACAGAATTCCCTGAGGTTAGTCAGGCAGTTCGTGTAAGTCAGCGGAACAGAGCCACTTTGACCAACAAGGAGACAAACATCAAGGTCAATAATCTTATCTATGTGGACTCCAACTTTTTCAATGTATTCGATTTTGAGCTGAAGAGGGGAAACAAAAATGATGTACTGGTTGCTCCATCCTCAATAGTGTTAACTGAAAAAATTGCCACCGCATTGTTTGGTAATGAAGATGCTGTAGGCAAAACTATTCTTGGAATGCAGGGCTTTACCTATACCGTCACGGGGATTGCTGCGGATGTGCCTAAGAACTCTCATGTACAATTTGATGTGCTCTGTTCATGGGAAACGACCGTTCCTAACAGAGGGCCATTGGCCATTTCCTGGATGAATAACTGGTACACTCAAGGCCTGGCAACCTACCTGTTATTGGAGCCCGGAAGCCAGGCCAAATTTGTAGATGAGAAGTTAGCGGCCTTTGAAGAGAAGAATATTCCTGAAAGGGCAGAAATGTACGATTTCTATCTGCAACCCTTTGAAGATGTCTACCTCGGTTCTGCAGATGTTCAGTTTAGTCCGGCCATGACCGGTACAAAATTCTTATACATACTGTCCAGTGTTGCTTTTGCTATACTCCTTATTGCCATTTTTAACTACGTAAATATTAGTACTTCAAAGGCGGCCAATCGCTCCAAAGAAATTGGTGTACGGAAGGTCGTAGGTGCCAGAAAGCCGCAAATCATTATACAGCACTTAACAGAATCCCTGTTAATGGTTTTGATCGCTGCAATCATCTCTTTATTCCTGCTGAATGCTGCTTTGCCAGCCTTTAATGCATTTACAGCAAGGGCCCTTTCAATGGCTGATATAAGTACCTCTATCATACTCTTGTTCACTGGAATTGTACTCTTCATTTCATTTGTGTCCGGAATTTATCCGGCTCTAATTATGTCCGGATTCAGAGCCGTACAGGTTTTGAAGGGGGGAGGCACAGGAAAGGCCTTTGGAAACACACCAAGACAGGTGCTGATCACTATTCAGTTTATCATTACAATTATCATGATTGCCTCAACAATTTTTATTTCCAGACAAACCGCTTATATGGCGAATAAAGAACTGGGTTATGATAAAGAGAATGTATTGCTGACAGAGTTCAGCGATGCTATTTATGAGAACTACGAGCCGTTTATAAACGATTTGATCAGCCATAATGCTATAACGGATTATACGCTGAGTCAGCAGACACCTAGACACAGTAACTGGTCCAATGGAGTTTTTCCTGAAGGAATTCAGGAAAAAGAAATTGAAGCGCGTATGTTTCTGGTGGATGATCGGTTTATTGATTTCTATAAGATTGAAATTGTTGAAGGTCGGAATTTTGATCGTAGCGTTTCCTCAGATCAAAATGGAGTTATTATTAACGAGGCCATGCAGGCCCTTTTGGATTGGGAAAATCCAGTTGGTCGGCAGGTCAGTATGGATGAAGATGGACCAATGTTGACGATTCTAGGAGTTGTAGCGGATTTTAACTTCAGATCCCTACATGGTACGGTCCAACCCATGATAATGCAGCCCACTGCAAGACCATATAGCTTGTCTATTAAGACAACAAACAGCAACGTGGCAGATGTTATCTCTGCTTTGGAAGAAAGCTGGGCAAAATTTGAAGAGCGTGAACCCCTGGTTTATTCTTTTCTGGAAGAAGATTTGGCTGCTTTTTATGAGTCTGAGAATAATGTTTTTAGGGCAATAATGATCTTTGCCGTGATCAGTATTGTGATTTCATGCTTCGGGCTCTACGGCTTGACTTCCTATACGGTCCAAAGAAAATTCAAGGAGATCGGTATACGAAAAGTACTGGGTGCAAACGAACAGGCCGTGATCTTTTTGATTAACAAGCGTTTTATTATCACTTTGACTATCGCCTTGTTTGTGGCCTTGCCGGTATCATATTATATGATGGACCAATGGCTTCAGGGTTTTGCCTATCGTGTGAGTTTGGGTGCTGGTCCGTTTATAGTGGCCATAGTGGTCACGTTGGTCATAACCGCCCTGACGATTAGCCTACAGACGATTAAGGCAGCGAGAGCCAATCCTGTAAAGGCATTGAGGATGGAGTGATATTTAGGGTCAGTCATTGCAATGGCTGACCCTAAATACTATTTGATTAGTTCAAGGAACGGTTTAGCGATTTCACCGATTTTTTGATTCATAATGTTACTTTCACGATTCCCCAATAGCACCACTACCAATTTTGCTTCAGGGTAGATGAGCTGAGCTGTATTCGCACCCCTTCCCGAACCTGTATGCGCATTGTAGCGAACCCCAGACTCGCTTACTCGGTCGCCTAGCCCGAAAGCATAGTTGATTGGCTCACCATCGTTGGTTTCAAATCCTTTGTAGTACCTATTGGTAAAGTCCTGACGTGATATTCGGTTGTTTAGCATAAGCAATTGGAGCTTAACTAAGTCGGATGCCTTGCCCACAAATCCACCTCCACCGAACTTACAGGAGTTATTCACAGCAGGAGAAGCAACAGCCCTTCCTCTGTCAACATTCCATCGATCATAATAGGTCACCTCATTGAGAATGTCATTGGATTGATCAATTTTCAATGAAGTAATACCATTGGGCATAAAAAACTCTTCCTGCAAAAAGTCAAAGTAAGTTTTGCCACTGATGGCTTCTATAACTTTGGAAATCAAGACATAGCCAAATGAACTGTAGGAATAAGATTCACCAGGTTTAGATTGAAGTGGATCATTGATAAATACATCTAATGCCTCTGCCGGAGCATTGCAGTGATTCTTGCTAAGCTTCATCCATTCACCTTTATTATAAGCTCTGATGCCTGAAGTATGAGCAATAAGATGTTTGATTTTTATATCCTGGTAGTGCTCAGGTAAGTCGGGCAAATAGCGCTTGACTGACTCTTCGATATCCAGGCTTCCTGATTCTATGAATTTTATTAATGCCATGCCAGTTATCGATTTTGACAGGCTGTAATACCTGAGCTGATGATCTGCTTGCATCGCCCTTTTTTCAGCTACATCGGCAAACCCAAAGCCTTTAGACCAAACAACCGAATCATCAATACCAACAGCTATGGAAAGACCTGGATATTCACTCAATAGCTCCTGAATGATTACGCTCGACTGTGCTATGGCCTCACTTAAATTGGCTGGAGTTTGAAAAGCAGTTTCCGTTGTCTGAGATAAGCATGAAGCGGATATGAAGAGAATCAAAAAGACTGTATGTATGAGTTTTCTCATTTTTATCCAATTAGAGCTTAAGAGTGAACTGAGTGTTGCAGGAAAACCTGATACATGCGTCATGATCAATTCTTAAGTATGTATTCCATGATGGGATCATTCCCATTGGCAAAATCCTTGAATAGCACAGGAATCCTAATGTCTAATGGCACATGATCCGCGTTCCCCAGTTCTGGCCAGTGCTTTTTAATTCGGGTTGTATACTCAATTCTTAGCTGTGAGTTAGGGAGTTTGAAATGTTCTACATTGTCCGTTTTATTGGGGTTGCCTCGTGAAGGTTCACCAATAAGCGTGGTTTGCGTTTGTTGCTTCAACCAAACAGAGGTCACCATAGCGGCAGAAAAGGTCCTTCTGCCATTTATGGCATAGATTTTCCCCTTCTGATTTAACCATTCTCGTTCCTTAATTGCTTTGAGCAATGGTTCACTCCGGTGGTAATTTCCACCGCTATTTCTACGCATGTCAATTACAAATTTCTCCGGTTGGACATTGTCTATTTCCCTGAACAAATCCTTAAGAACATTTTTGATTTTGGGCTTGCCTTTTTGATCACTCACAGATCCATACCAAAAGTACATGGTCTTCTCTTCGACCAGATATTCGTACCAATGCAACTCTTCACTAGGTGTGGCAGAAAGAGGAGGGGAGATACCGTTAATGCCTCGGTAATTCACCCACTGTCCGTCAAGGTATTCTTGAATTGTCAAAGCACTTAGAGTGATGTCAACGGATTTTCCGGAGGAGTTCTTTAGCGTAAATGTGACATTAGAGATGTTATCGGTGAAGCCCATAAACTTCAAAGCTCTGGGGATTAATAGGTAGGACGGGATCGAATGTAGAATTTCAAACTCGTTGTCGTGGGCTATTAAGGCTTCCATTTTCCCTAACAATTCTGATGCTGGAAGGCCACCTACATGTGTAATCTCACTTCCCATGTGCTCTGTCAGAAATTCGTGAGCTCCAAGCAGGTAAAGTCCATCTTCAAAGTAATAGGTTGAAATAGGCAATCGTTCGAATTCGAGGTCGTGCCCAAATACCTGAAGCTCGGTATGACCATCACCGAGTCCCGCCATCAATTGCATTATTTTGAAAGTAACTTCATTATTACTTAATGAATTCGATTCCTCAATGAGCTTTTTAATTCTCGCTTCGAATTGAGGTTTAACTGTTGGGTCAAATGAGGTAAATTCTTTTTGAATTCTCTTGTTCAAGTAGGTAAGGTCTTCTTCCCAGTTCAACTGAGTCATTTCACTAATCGGTACTTGTTTCTGTGGAAAGCAAGCACTGGTTAGACCGATGAGTATTGTTGTGATAATGAGTTTTTTCATGATTTATTTTTTCATGAGGATACGGCCAATTCAATCCATGAGCGTGGAGATTTGGTGTTTTCGAGTTCGAACCGAACGGAAAAAACTTATACTGCTAGTCTTTGACGGTATTTTAAAGGCGTAAGGTCAGTGGACCTTTTGAACGCTGTAAAGAAGGTTGATTTGGATTTGTAGCCCAGTTGGTAAGCCAATTGTTCCATTTTGATATAGTCGTCAGAGGTAGACAACAATTTTTTCGCTTCTTCTATTCTGTATTTATTGGTGAGTTCAAAGAACGTCATCCCCAGTTCCTCATTCAATACTTGCGAAATGTGGTGCTTGCTCATTTTGCATTTATCCGAAAGCACTTTTAGCGAAAACCCGGGATTCATGTAAAGGTTTTTGTCTTCGAATTCGGCTAGTACTCTACTTATTAGAAACTGCTTTTGGTCATTGGAAACATTGCTTTTGTAATACTTCTTGGCCTTAATGGTTTGTGGTATACCATGGATCAGAATGTAGATTGAAATCGCATAAGTGGCTACGGTGGCAAAAAGATCTGCGCTATATGCGGGAATTGGGGTGCTAAAAATGCGTATACCATTTATCAGCCCGCCCTGGCTTAATATCAGGATTACACCTGCCAGGTATGATAAACAAGTGACAAAATTGGTCCATGATAGATTGGCTTCAGGAGCCTGTCTTTTGAAGCGACTGATCAGGTAGGTATTAACTATTGAATAGATCAATATGCTTAAAGCAAGGAGCTCGACTACCACAATTCCTTGTATGTTCCATGGGTCTGAATCGAACGGTACTGAAGTTGGAATCAGTTGTAAGTCAGGCTGAAAACTTAGTGCAAAAGCGTTGAATTTATATGCAGCTGGTTGTAGAAAGAAAAAGAATGAATAACAGAAATAGGCAATGAATGGAGTTATATGAAGAAGAACCTCCTTGAAAGAGACATTTCTGGAAAAGTTACTTTGTGTGTGGAAATATAGTAGTGGACCAAAGAGGAATATGAAGGGCGTTGCAATGTTCAAAAGATGGGGCACTTGGGCCATAAAGCCCGAACGATTCATAAAAGCTTCAAACTGGACCAACAGGAGGACCGCGAAGAAAGCTAGAATAGATCGGTGACTCCTGGTTTTCTTTTTGGCCACCAAAGATCCAATCAGAATTGCTATTTGGAGTATACCAAAAAGAATACCTACGGCTACGAGGTTGATTGAAGGCATTACAGATTCCATCTATGCAAATAGATGGAAAATCAGTCAAAAGGGTTGCAGGGAATTACGGTTTTCTTTTGAAGATGAAACCCATCTTTTTGTCACCGCCATCTGAGATAATAGCGGTAAGGTCATCACCTTCTAAACTGTAGCTAATCATCTTAGGGAAGTCATGATCAGGGTTTTCACTTACAAACCCGTTTTCAGTGATTTTAGTCATGTGAAAATAAGTAGGAGTAGCGTTTTCCCTGACATCGGCCACGTAGTAAATTTTATCCTCTTTGATTTCAATGCGTAGTTGTTCTACAAAAGTGGTGTCAGACCCTTTTAGAGAAACGCCCATTCCGGTAAACAGATACTTTGAGTCACGGCTCCAGGTTTCAAAGGCGGTATTACCTGGTCGAACATTAGTCCTTTCCCATTTATTCAATATCCACTCAAGACGTTGAAAGTCTTCCTTGGTCTGTTTTGAAATCTTGTCCTGAGCTGCACAAGAAAGACTAAATAAGAGTAAAATTAGAAATGGATAAATCTTCATACGGTGTGATTTTTCCTAAAGATATCAACTGCCAAAAACTCTGTATTGTAAAAATCCGACATCAGGATTTTTTCAGATGAAAATTGGCCATGTTCTTTTCATCGAAACCATAAGAAGAGGGGTCTTCTCCTGTGAATTCTTTGAAATTCTTGATAAAGTGAGATTGATCGTAGAAGCCTGATTTGTAGACTAAATCACTCCAGGAGTTGTCCTTGGCCTGCATGAGGTCAAAAATATGGGCCAGGCGAATAATGCGAGAATAGAACTTAGGGCTAAGCCCTATATGTCGTGAAAACAACCGTTCTAATTGCCTTTCGCTTTTATTCAATTGTTGGCAAAGTTTGCTGATTGCCATGAGTCCGTGAGTTTCAGATATGAGCGCTGTAGCCTTGGCAATGTTAGATTTACTACTATCAAAGCTGGCAGCGGCCCTTTTCAAGAATCCTTCAAAATTTGAGATAAAGTTTGCTTTGTTTTCAAGGCAGGGGGCTACTTGTAGTATCTGATTGCATTGCTCAGATAGCACTGATTCCAAAGGGATAACTTTATCCGTAAAGAGAGAAAAGTCGAGGTCGAAGAGTAGAGAAAGCGCGGCTGGTTTGAATTTAATACCAATCATTCCGGAAGCTCCGGTGTTTTCCAGGTAAAAATGATTTCTTATCTGGCCAGCAAGTAGGTAAAGGGGTTGATTTTCCCAGGAGCCATTGATATTAATTTTATAAGGATCACCGTAATGAAATATCAGTTCAGGAAATCCATCAGGGATGATTTTTTGAATTTCAATAGTCTTATCTCCCTGGCTGTCGATAAGCCAGTAGCAATCAATAAATTCGCTAAGAGCCGGATCAGCGGCTATTCTTTCGTAGATCATTGCTCAAGGTTAATGCAGCCCCAATTTATGAACTCATGGCAGTAGTTTGATGTTGGTTATAAGAATTTCAGCACATGCTTCAATTTTTAACGCCACAAAACCAAGAGATAGTAAAATGCAATGAGCATGTATTGATCTGGATTAAGTCTGGCACAGGTCTGATTGAAGTTGATTTTAAAGTCTATTCTGATTTGGAAGATAAGCTCATCTTCCTATCTCCTGAGCAATATGTCAAGTTTATCTATGGTGACTTCCAAGTTGGTAAACTGACTTTTCCAAATGCAACCATATCCAGATCCAAAGAATTCAGAGTGCTCTTCCAGCATTTGATCTCACTGGGTTATGTTAAGTTTACGGAAGAGAGGCAGGATATCTTTGATCACCTGTTCTCAAGTGATTTCCTCGACATCTTGGACATTTCCACAAGCCAATGGTTTCATCAAAACCCATTTCAGGCCGAACCGGGAGAGTATGAGGCTATTTTCGATCTCAAAGAGTCTATTGATGAGCATATAAGTGAGCATTTGAGTATAAAAGAACTGGTGGGTTATGTAGATCATACGCCTCGTCATCTGGAGGCCACCGTAAAAAGAAGGTTGGGGATGCCCGTAAAAGAACTTATGAACAATGCACTCCTTTTGAAGAGTCAGCGGACCATAGCTTCAACGGATCAGCCCATTCAAGAGGTAGCTTATGAGATGGGTTTTAAAGACCCTGCTTATTTCAACCGTTTTTTTAAATCAAGATCCAATAGCACACCGTCAAGGTTTAGAGAAAACTTTAAGCTCTATGCTACTGACTCGTTCCTGAGGGATTTACTTTATCTAATCAAAACCCACCATCGCACGGAACATTCACCATCCTTTTATGCTGACCGCATTCACCTAAGCCCTAAGGCGCTTTCAAGAAAGGTGAGACAGCGCTCTGGCTGTACGGTTGGAGATTTAATCCGTAAGGAATTATTGAATAGCGCCAGAATACTCTTGGAACAGGGAACGGTTAAAGAGGCGGCTTTTGAACTTGGCTTTGCTGAGGCCAATCACTTTTCTACCTTTTTCAAACACTATACTGGCGAATCGCCCTCGGCATATCAAGTAAAAATGTACAAGAACTAGCGAATTTCTTGTACCTACATGCCCCTTTTCTAAATCTACTTTTGTGATATAAATAATTAAACACTTAAGAAGATAGAAATGCAAATAACAGATTTAGCATCAGAAATGGATTCAATGGTTTGCCAAGGGCTGATTGTTGAAGCAATTGAGAAATTCGTAGCAGAGGATGCCGGAACGAAAGACGTAGATGGAACGATAACGTCAGATAAAGCAGCTATGGTTAACAAACTAAGCGGTTTTGTTGGATCAATAGCGGCTGTCAACGGAATCACGTTACACAATTCTGCGGTAGGGGAAAACGTATCCATGTCGGAATTTACGTTTGATTTTGATATGAAAGACGGTAGCAAAATTCTTTGGCACGAAGTGATTAGAAGAGTTTGGAAAAACGGTCAAGTGACTAACGAACAATACTTCCAGAACTAATTATTGCAAAGGTATGAGAGTAGTTAAAAGCACATTTGTATTGGTTGCCATGTTAAGCATGCTGAACTTTTCTGGTAAAGCGCAAGACATCAAAATGAAATACAACATTGATGATAGCAAGATTGCCCTAAGCGGCTTTAGTGCAGTCTCATATATTGAATTGGGTTTGGCCCAACGTGGATCCAAACAATTTAAGTCAACGCATGATGGATTAGCCTACTATTTTATCAGTGCTGAGCAAAAGGGTTTATTTGACAAAAACCCTACAAAGTACCTACCACAATTTGGTGGATGGTGTGCTACCGGAGTGGCGGTAAATGCCAAATTCAGGACTGATCCAAATAAGTTTCTGGTTACAGATGGTAAGCTCTTCCTATTTCTTTATGATCTGGAGGTAGATGCAAAAGAGCTTTGGCTGAAGGATGAAAAGGGGATGGAAAGCAAGGCAATTCAAAACTGGAAAAAGTTGAGAAATAGTCTTTAATCTCTGGATTGAAATTTTGTTTTGGTTTAATTCCTGTCTCAGTAATGTGGCGGGAATTTTTTTATTCCAGATAGGCTATGACTCTTTCAGGATAGCCGAATATCCTCAAATGGGCAGTTTTGACAATCTTTTTCGGTAAGTATTTTTTTGAGAGGTGTAACGAATTGAGACAAGTTGAGTCTATTATTTACAAATGTTATGAAAATAGTGTTGATAATATTTACAATTGTTATGAATATTACTTTCTTTGAAGCATGAAAGGAATACATCTAGGAGAATTTGAGGAATTGGTATTGCTGGCTGTCGCCACATTAGGTGAGAACGCCTATGCCGTTTCCATTCAGGCTGAACTACAAGATCGTGTTGAACGATTCGCCAATGTTTCAGCTATTCATACTGCCCTTTATCGAATGGAAGATAAAGGCTTTGTTGAATCGTCAAGGGGAGGAGCAACAGCAAAGCGAGGCGGTAAGAACAAACGATTATTTAAGGTGACCAACCATGGGCTCAGCATGCTGCGAGAATCTAAGCAAACCCGTGAGTCATTTTGGAACGTGCTCCCTAATTTGTTACAGGAATCGAAAGGGATTCGGGAGTCATTTTGGAGTTCTTTCCAGCAAATACCCACCTCTAAATGAATTTGACTAATCCTCCCAAATATTCAAGAAGACTTCTGAGATGGCTTATTTCAGAAGATTTGTTTGATGATGTGGATGGAGACTTGACTGAGCTTTTTCATGATAACATTGAAGCTCATGGTCTTGCTAAGGCCAAATCACGATACTTTATTACGGTACTACTTTCATTCAGAAATATCCATTTAAGAAGAAAACTCAAATATTTTAATCCACTGGTCATGTATAAGAATTATTTAAAAATCTCATTTAGAAACCTATCGAAATACAAGGGTTATTCATTCATCAATATTTTTGGTTTGGCGCTCGGTATGGCTTCCTGCCTTCTGATTTTACTCTTTGTGAACAACGAGCTTAGTTTTGATGGCTTTCACGAAAAGAAGTCAAATATCTATCGGCTTGACGAAGTGCAGACATTTGGCGCTGTTTCTGCCCAGAAAGTTGCGCTTTCCATGTACCCGATGGGACCTAATTTGCTCAACGACTATCCGGAAATTGTAAATTTCACTCGGTACTGGACGATGGGACGGACCTTAATAGAGGTTGAGAATAAGCAACACTATTTTAAGAATGCTGTTCGAGTCGATACCTCATTTCTGGAGATGTTCGACTTTCCTTTAATAAGAGGAAATAAGGAAGAAGCGTTTCAAGACCTTGGTGATGTGCTAATTTCTGAGAGCAACGCCAAGAGATTGTTTGGTGATGCAGATCCAATCGGACAACTCATTGATCTACCAACGGATGACTTCAAATTCAAGGTTACCGGAGTTTTCGAGGATGTACCCGATAATTCTCATTTGCAATTTGATGCCTTGATTAGCCTTAGGGCCTGGGACGATGAACGAAGACAAAACGGATGGGGCGGGAATTACCTCAATACCTATGTGCAACTTGCCAATAATGTGGATATAGAGGCACTGGAGGCTAAGTTTGATGACTTTCTCGTCCGGTATATGGATGAAGAGGCCCTGGAGTATTATGAGTTATTTCTACAGCCTCTCAGTGATGTTCACTTAGGTTCAATGGACATTACACATGACTATAACAACCACAAAAAATTTGCCCAGAGCTCAGTCAAAGTTTTTTTGATTTTGGCTTTTTTCGTGCTTTTAATTGCGAGTATCAACTTTATGAACTTGTCTACTGCGAGAGCTGCAACTCGCTCGCGAGAAGTCGGTGTTAGGAAATCCATAGGTGCATTTAAAACACAAATTACCGGGCAATTTATGGTTGAGTCAGTACTATTGACGTTGATCTCCCTGCTCGTTGCCCTTGGGCTCTGTTTTGCTTCAATCAAGAGCTTAACCAATATCATAGATAGGGACTTAAGCTTGATGCTCTTTTTTGAACCAATTAACCTTGGAATAATCTTAGGTGTCACCATAATCATCGGCTTAATGTCGGGTGTTTATCCAGCATTATTCATGGCGCGCTTCAATACAGTTTCAGCCCTTAAGGGAAGTGGAGGGGCTGGGAATAAATCCCTTTTTAGAAATGTGCTTGTGGTATTTCAATATGCTGTTGCTATAGCTATCATTATTGGTACTACAGTAGCTACACGCCAATTGAATTTTATGCAAAACCTTGATCTGGGCTTTGAAAAGGAACTTACTGTTGTCATGAACATGTTCAGTGATACCAATGAAAAATACGACATTCTGACAACTGAATTAAAGAATCAACCCAATGTGGTAGATGTTACAGCAACTACTCAGCGACTCGGGAACAATTTGCACCAAACTAGTATGCAATATAGAGCGGATACGGCCTTAATTGAGGGTTCGAGTTCGTTTGTGGCAGTTGATTACAATTTCATGGACTTCTATGACATGGAGATGATTGAAGGGAGGGAATTGAATAAAGATTTCGCAATGGATGTGGCGGGCAGAAGCTTCATTGTGAATGAAACTTTGGCAAAGGAATTGTCCGCTTCAGGATCAGAAGTATTAGGAATGCCATTTAGTTTTGGGGGAGAAGATACTTTGGGCACAGTTGTCGGAGTCGTTAAGGATTTTAACTACAATAAACTCAACCTCAAGGTAGAACCACTCTTTATCAGTAGACAAGAATGGGGGTGGAGTGAAGTGAATGTCAAGATTGAAGGAGATAACATCACCGCTGCGCTCCAGGAGATCCAGAATGTATGGAGCACACTTTTTCCACAACGACCTTTTGAATACGAATTTCTTGATGATCATATAGATCAAATGTATCAGTCGGAACAGCAGCTAACCAAGGTGATAAGCGTCCTATCCGGTTTGGCGATAGTTATAGCATCCTTGGGTTTGTTCGGTTTAGCCTCCTTCACAGTCCGTCAAAGACTTAAGGAAATGGGTATTAGGAAGGTTTTAGGCGCTTCAGTTGGACAAATTGTAATGATTTTATCCAAGAAGTTTACGTTTTTGGTTTTGATCGCCTTCATTATTGCCGTACCGATTACCTATTATTTAATGGATGGGTGGTTAGACAGTTATACCTATAAAATCACAATTGGAGCTGTTGTATTCCTTATTGTGGGGTTAGGCTCATGGCTGATGGCCCTTGCAACCGTAAGTTTTCAGTCACTTAGAGTGGCTAAATCTAATCCAGTGGAAACCCTCAGAATAGAGTAGAAACAAATTTTCATCTTTTTTTGCGTCTTTTTTGAATTAGTCCGTCTACGGGATGAATTTAAACTTAGACAAATGAAAAGATTACACGTAAACCTCCACGTAAACAATGTAGACGAGTCGGTCAATTTCTACAGGGCACTATTCAATACTGAGCCCACGGTCAAAAAAGAAGACTATGCCAAATGGATGTTAGATGACCCAAGGGTTAATTTCTCCATTTCATTGGGTGGACATGAGGTAGGAGTAAGACACCTCGGCATCCAGGCTGAAAATGAAGCTGAACTAAAAGAGATCTATTCGAATATCGAGAAGGCTGATGCCCAAATGTTAGAAGAAGGTCATACTGTCTGTTGTTATGCCCAATCTGAAAAATCTTGGGTAAAAGATCCTCAGAATGTAGAGTGGGAAGCTTTTTACACTTATGGAGAGTCCAAAGTGAACAAAACAGCAGAGGCTGACTGTTGTGATGATAATTGCTGTGCAGCTTAAAGGTATTTTGAAGAAAAAGGTTAAAACCATTCAGAAGTTAAGAGACTTTTATAACTCGGGGTTCAAATCCCGAGTTATAAATCGAACCCTTTGCATAAACCGTTTTAACAGTTTATTGATGGTCAAATCAAAAAATGAAATTCTTAATTAAATCGCCATGAATCCAAACTGCCAATTGGTGGCACCGGTATTTCAGGAGTACAGGAATATTCTGACTCGATTTATAAAAAGTAAGGTTCAAGATCCGCTGGATAGCGAAGAATTGCTGAGCCTTGTTATGATGAAAATCTATGACAATTGCGACAAGGTAGACGGAATTAGAAATACAGAAGCCTGGTTGATTACGATTGCTAGAAATACGATTATTGATTATTTCAGAGACAAACAAAAAAGGCAATCTGAAGAACTTCCCTTAACGCTTTCCGAAGTCGAGGAATCTGATTTGAATCAGCAGCTGGGAGAATGTGTGCCTTCGTTGATCGATAAGCTTCCGGAAAAGTATGCCATTCCTCTTGCCGCCTATGAACTCAAGGGCATACCTCAAAAGCAGTTGGCTGTCCAATATAATATGAGTGAGTCCGGCCTTAAATCGAGGGTGCAAAGAGGGCGTAAAATGCTTAAGGAATTATTTACGGAATACTGTGGCCATTTGGTGCTTGAGCACGGTTGTGGAGAGTGCTCTTGTTGAAGAACTCTTTCTGGCATAACTGATCAAGGGAAGAACCTGTAGTCCTTCAGAATCTATGTGAGATGACTTGAAATATCTCCTTAACTTGCGACATACATTTTTTTATGCATCGCTCAGAACTCCGCACATTAAGAGATTTTGTTTTAGGTTGGATCACTGCACTTATATTCTGGAGCATTGTAAGGAACTATGGTGTTACTGCAGATGTGCCTGCTACCCCAGAGCTAAGAGACAATATTAGGATGGTCATGATTTTTGGACCCTTGGCAGGACTTTTATTTGGTATTACTCAGATTAAATTCGAACGTTATTTACTGAGAAGAATTCCAATGTGGAAGCTGTCTTTGCTTGGTCTGATGATCAACGCATTGATAATGGGAGTCCTATTTGTAGTCGCCTTCCAATTCTTTAAAAACGTGGTGGGATTTGATCGGCCTACAACGTTTGGTGAATTTGTCTCCAATGCAAATGCCATACTAACCTTCCTTTATTCAATTCTTGTCAACTTTATTATGGCAAGTATCCGTCAGGTAAATTTATTGCTGGGCAAAGGCAATCTCTGGCGTTTTGTCCGTGGTGATTTTTATTCGCCCAGAGTGGAAAATCGGGTTTTTATGTTTGTGGATTTAAAAGGGTCAACAACTATTGCGGAAGAGCTGGGACATATTAAGTATAGCCGCTTTCTCCAAGATTGCTTTTACGACCTTCATGTGGTTGAAAGGTTCGATGCAGAGGTATATCAGTATGTGGGAGATGAAGCTGTACTGAGCTGGAAGGTAACAGATAATATGGTCATGGTTCAATGTTTAAGGGCTTTTTGGGCTTTCGAGGATCAAATTCAAAAGCGCGCGGAAGTTTATAAAGAAAAATACGGTATCGTTCCCAAGTTTAAGGCTGGTATTAATCTGGGAGAGGTGACCACCGCTGAAGTGGGGGAGATCAAAAAGGAAATTGCTTATCATGGCGATACCATGAATATAGCAGCCAGAATTCAGGACAAGTGCAATGACTTTAATCAGACCTTGTTGATTTCAGAGAATTTCCATCGCCACTTAAATTCCAATGGAATCTTTGACATTGAATTGATGGGAGAGGAGATGTTGAGAGGCAAGCAGGAAAGTTTAAAAATCTATGCAGTTGTACGTAAAGTACAGACCTGAACAATTTAAGAGTATCTACCGGCCATAAGGCATTTTCTTGCGTTATTGATATTGTTCCAACAAATTAGTGACAAACCAATTAATAGAAAGCTATGCAATTGCGATCCTTATCTTATTTCCTTTTCCTGGTTTTTGTAACACAAAACGTGTGGAGCCGACAATCGGATGACCTACAGGCAAATATTGAACCTGATGCCCAATCAGTAACTTCTGAACTTGTCAATGCCGGACTGAAAAACCCTTGGGGCATGGCCTTTTTGCCTAATAATGATCTGCTCGTTACCGAAAAGACAGGAGAGATTGTCAGGCTAAGGAACTGGGAAATTGTCGATAAGAACGTTCAAGGTGGACCTGTCAGTAAAACGCATGGTCAGGGTGGTTTGATGGATATTAAATTGCATCCTGATTTCGAAAACAATCAGTGGGTGTACTTCACTTTTGCGAGTGATAAAGGGCAGGGTAATGGTGCTATGACGGCCTTCTCCCGGGCCAAATGGGATGGAGAAAAATTCACCGATCACAAGGTTTTGTATAAGGGCAGCCCCAATACCAGAGCTGGTCAACATTTCGGAAGTAGAATTGCATTTGATGCTGAAGGTTATGTCTATTTTTCTATTGGAGACAGAGGCAACCGAAACAATAACCCTCAGGACATTACGCGAGATGGGGGTAAGGTTTATCGATTACATGATGATGGTCGAATTCCGGCTGACAACCCTTTTGTAGGCCAATCAGGGGCCAGGGAGGCCATATTCTCCTATGGGCACCGGAACCCTCAGGGCATGGCTACAAACCCGGAGACTGGACAGATTTGGGAACATGAGCATGGTCCAAGAGGAGGAGATGAATTGAACATTATTGGAAAGGGCAAGAATTACGGCTGGCCAGTCATTAGCTACGGGATCAATTATAGCGGCACTAAGTTTACGGACATCTCAGCAAAAAGCGGTATGGAACAACCTGCGACTTATTGGAAGCCTTCAATTGCGCCCTGCGGGATGACCTTTGTAAGTGGCAGCAGATACCCTGGATGGGAAAATAATGCTATCGTAGGCTCTCTGAAATTTAGCTACTTAGTGAGGTGTGTAATTGAGGACAATGTGGTTGTACGGCAAGAACAAATTGCCTCAGGTATCGGCCGGGTCAGAAGTGTTATCGAAGGCCCTGAGGGCTATTTGTATGTTGGTGTAGAAGGAAAGGGAATATTCAGACTTGTTCCTTCGAGTTGATTTAACCCGGGTGATGCAATAGACTTTCTAATACGTATGTAAACTGCCTTTACCGAAGTTGCAAACGCAGGCAGGTTTAGATGGGACCTAAAAAACCTAATTGCTAAATTTTATCTCAGAAGCCGTTGTTTGTGTCCTCACAAACGACTTTCATATGGGAGACCAATTAGAGAAGTTCATCAGTTCGTTTGTGGCGACACAAACGAAGGCCTTTGTCGCGGCAAAACTGCAACAGCAGCGTCATTCCGTAACGAAGTGAAGGAATCTTTTCAGAAACTTAAGTACGATTTGTATTTGGTTAAAGGGTCTCTCCGCGAGCTAAGACACAAACATCGGCACAGACCTCCTGATTCTTTGCGATTTAAGTCTTCATTACATTCTCCATTGCATAAATCCGGTTTAGGGCAAAATACTGAGGTCAATGTCGGGTGGCACGCCAAGTGCAGTTCGGTCTATATAGCTATCAATTTCTGTCCAACCTGTGAAGAAACCGCAGTTCCTCATAAAAAAGGAAGTCCCATCCGAACCCCCGGAATAATCCATTCGCGACTCTTTTCTGGCAGTAGCATCCGCTGTGAATTTGGCTTTGGTCAGTTCATGCCAATTTCCTTTGGTATCATAAACCCATTGATTGGTATAAGTGCCTCTGCGAGATTGATTTCCAGTTTCTGTACGAAAGTTCTCCAGAAAGGAGTGAGGCCTTTTTAAATAGGTACTCGTCTTTGGCCTTCTGAACGAAGCGATCAATTCCCATTTGCCAATTTCAGGCGGAAAGAAGTAGGCTGTGTAGTCTGTAGAGTTATCGGTCGCTGGCTCACCCTTGAGCAGGAATCTATAGTTGGTGCCAGCTTTCCACATGTACTTGCGATAACTCTGCCCTCCGGAACCCTCATTGCCAAACTCTCCGGTATAAACGTCATCACCTTTCTTTAGCGTTTTTATACGCTGGTCTTCGGGAATATCATTTGGGTTGTCAGTTTTGAAAGGGCTCCACACCGAAAAAAGAACCCTCCGTTCTTCAGGAGAGTTTACCTGGATGCCAAAATAGCCCTCGGCAAAACCGTTGGCCATAAAATAGCTGCCCAGAACGTCTTGCCCTTCTGGCACATTGATTTCGTTGTAGAAATATTGGACCTCTTCAACTTTATCCGGCAATTGGTAGGTGAGGTGAACTGATGGTCCTCTGCGGCCCCAGTAAAAATCATCTTTGGCGAAATACATTTCCCCTTCAGTCGACTCTCCACCAAGTAAAACGTCTTGAATTTCAACCGTAGCCGTGGTTCTTTTATGACCGATTAATTCTAGGTAGTAATAACCGGGTGTGTCGATGGTGAACTCTCCCACTGAGATGGATATTAACTCAGAACCACTTAGCTCGATCTCTCTTTCATCGCCTTCAAACCTGGCCAATAGCGGAGTTTTGGTGCTGGATTTGGCTGTAATTCCAATTTTTATCGATCCTGTTTTTCCTACATAAAAGTAGGTGCGGGTCGTAAGACCAGAGAGGTTCCAGTCTTTGATTCCATTCCTCAAAATTTCCCTGTCCCTGTCCGAATCGACTCCCAGAATCCATGTATTACCCTTTGTAGGGACACTTATTGACAGTTGATCGACCGAAAAAGGAGTAGGGCTGCAGGAACTGAGAATCACAAAAGCAACGATGGGAAAGGCTGGTTTTACCATGGGCAACTATTTGACTCCAAAATAGATATATCTACCAAGGTGTGAAAGTGATTTGTTTCGATAGACATGAATCAATTGCTTTGATTAATTTGGTGACCCTAAGAATGATTAAGAAGGACAATGTCTGAACAAAAAGAGAACAGAATAATAGACTCACTCACGAGGGCCGAAATTCTGGTGCCCACTCATGACTTTCATGCAGAGTTGGAGTATTTCACCGAAGTGGGGTTTAAGCTTAACCAGATTTATCCTTCGGATGATCCGACTGTTGCCAAACTGACTGGAATAGGTGATCTGCGAATCCGAATTGAAAGAGGTGGAAAAGGAAATCCACCTGTGATTTTATTGCCAATGAGCTCGATGGACGTGGGGCATAAGACCGAACAGAAAAGTCCGGGAGGTACAGTGCTCAGATTTGTCGAGAGGGAGGAGATATTTTCTATTCCCGAAACCAAGCATCAATTCGAAGTAAGAAAGCTCAAAGACCAAGATCCATGGGTGATCGGACGAGCTGGAATGCTCTACCGGGATTTGATTCCCGACCGACTGGGTGGAGGAATAATTGCCTCCCACATTAGAATACCTAATGCCGGCCCCGTTCCGGATATGGTGCATTATCATACCGTTGGTTTTCAATTGATCTACTGTTATAAGGGTTGGGTAAGATTGGTTTATGAAGATCAAGGAGAACCGTTTATCCTCAAGGAAGGAGATTGCGTGATCCAACCTCCAAAAATCAGGCATAGAGTACTTGAAGCCTCAGAAGGTTTGGAAGTGATTGAAATAGGCGTTCCTGCCGAACATATGACAACAATAGATCATGAGATGGAACTACCTACACCACAATTCAATCCAGATCGTGATTTTGGTGGACAAAAATTCTGTCATTTCAAGTTTGACGAAGTAGAATGGAAATCATGGAGGATACCTGGTTTTGAATTTAAAGAAACCGGGGTTAGCGAAGCTACTGCGGGAGTTGCCTCAGTTCATGTCGTCAAATGTTCGGAGAATAAGGAAGTAGCCCACCATCATGCTGGTGATATTATGTTCACTTTTATTCTTGAAGGTACGATGAGCCTTCATTCCAGCGGGGAGAAGTCTTACGCGCTAAAAACAGGTGACGCCTTTGTAATCCCCCCGGGTCAGGTGACGAGCTACCTGCAATGTTCCGATAGTCTTAGGTTATTGGAGGTTGCTCTTCCCGGGGTGTTCAAAACCGTTTTAGTGTGATTATTTCTTTTTCACTTCTAGCTCTTTGATTTTCTGAGAGAGAATTTCATTGTCTTGCTCCAACTTATTCAATTTGTCTAAAAGGTTGATTTGATAGAGCGTTAATTCTTCAATTTTTTTCAACAACAACATGCTCATATTGCCAATATCTATTCCGTTCGCTTCCATTTCTTTCGCTGAGGGGATTTCGGGAAGATGTTTATGTCTCTCTATATATTTCTTTAGTTCCTTCAAAGTTGGAAATGAATAATTGACATCAAAAACATAATCGGGCCCCGGAACATTTAGATCAACCTTGACTTTTTCCGCATGAACAGTTCCTTTTACCGTCAATTTTTCATCCGGGCTATCTGTGCCAATTCCTACATCTCCGCCAAAATACAATTGGCTTTGAGCATTTTCAGACCATAGTGAATTACTGGGTATTGGAGTACCGGCAACAGTAGAAGCTAAAAGAGTTACATCATCTTGTACTAAGGCTCGGTTATAAACCCGAAGATCTGCAATGGATCCGTTGAAATTTTGATCATCAAAATACGTGCTATTATAATTCGAGTGCGCTGCTCCAATCATGTTTGAAGTGGTAAGGTTTCCCCAGTTTATAGGGCTTTCTGGCGTTGCCCAAAGTGTGGCTGATTTGGAAATTCCGTCTACATAAAAAGTAATTGTTTTATTGTAACTCGAACTGTTTTGTACAGTGACTGTAACATGCTGCCATTGATTCGTGGTTATGCTTGCTGAAGGCGAAGTCCAAACATCCCATTGCCAGATACTATTTCCAACTTGAAGCGCAAGACTATTTGCATTGCGACCGTAATTGGCAACAGTATTAATCCCGAACCCTATACCCTTCGTTTGAGAACCTGTGACAACATCTAGTGTTGAAAAAATGTGCGCTGTTCCGACTGGGAACGCTGAGACTTTAATCCAAGCTGAAATGGTGAAATTTTCACTAAGATTAAGAAGCCCTGAATGAGACAGGGCTATATTGGAGTTTATACCGTCAAAAATGGTTGCACCATTTTCTTCATTATTTACTCCAGGACCAAACGTGACATTTCCTTGTCCAGTGCCGTTGAAACTTGAATCGGATAAGTCCTCGAAGGTTCCATCCAAGGGCCAATGTCCGATAAGGTTGGAGGTGATGTCTTGTGAATAACCATCAAAATATAAAATGAGAAGCAGGAGTGTGAGAAGTTTTTTCATCGTTCGTTCGTTCAAATATTAATTAACATAACAATGTGTACTTCGTTTTCGGGAGAGGTGAGCAATTAAGAGAAAGGAATTTTGAAATTTGATTCTAAAACAACTACATCAAAACCCCATTTTTGGACTCAATAGGAGACCAGCCAAGGGAGCTTGGTAGATTTAATGGGGAGAATAGAGCAGGAGGCCCAAATTGAAAGACATCCCAAATGTCCCCTGAGAAAGCCAGAATCCTTTTAAGTTAAAGTTCTTATTTACGCACTCATGATTAAGATCAGAAGAAGTCCGAATCTTTTGAAGTACAACTTCTAGTCAGTTGTTGTTGCAGACTTTTTTTTATACAGTGCGAATACATTTCCAGCCAACAACAATAACATTCCTAAAAAGGTGTAAAATGTGGGCTGGTAGCCCTCAAGCAAAGTGGAGATAGTGATGGCGATGACCGGGACAACGACTATAGCATAAGCTGCTTTGTCAGGGCCAATTTTGCTTATTAAGGTGAGGTAGGTGGTAAAGGCCAGGATAGAACCGAAAATGGTTAGATAAATCAGCGAGCCCAGGTACTCGCTACTGGTGTCAATGGTAATAGGCTTTCCGAGAATCATGGCAATGCTAAACATCACCACAAACCCATAAAGCATTCCTATTCCTGTGGCCTGAATTACCGGAATTTTGAGGCGGGAATTAAAGGCTGATGTAATGTTTCCAAGTGAGGCGAGAATGACCGCTGTCACCATCAGGATGAGCCCCAGAAAGCCACCATCTTCGGTACTAAAGGCCATAAGCTCAGGCCTGAATATAATCGCAGTTCCTGTCAAGCCAAGCAGGGCTCCAATGACTACCCGCTTTTTAACAGAATTACCCATAAAGATTGCTCCGAATAATATATTGAAGAATACGATCGTAGAGAAACCAACCGCAACGAGACCCGAGGCAATATACTCTTCCGACATGTATACGAGCCAATAATTCATTCCAAAAAGGAGTACCCCTTGCAAAAGCATTCTGAGGTGTTGTTTGAGGCTGAATTTCAATGATCTTTTGGTGAGCTTACAAAACGCCAAAAGAACCAGGGCGGCCATGAAAAACCTATATGATACAGATAGGAGTGGATCAACAGTACCCAATTGGAACTTAATTACGTACCATGTGGAGCCCCAAATAAGGGCAGGTAGTGCAAAAAGTACTGCAAGATTTGAAGCCGACCTTTTCATTTTTATGTCAGCAAATATAGTTAAGTAAAGCAGCGATAAACATCCGGTCTAGGTGCTGTGGCGAGACCGGTTCAGAGCAGAGAAGTATTGATGTTAATGGCTTTTTTGATTGTTTTGGCGCTCACCTTATCAAGTTCTCTTAAAGCCTTTAATTGGCCTTCGGTTTCGGCCTTTATCTGTTCAAATAACTTCACTACCTCGGGATCAAATTCAGGAGTTTCTTCTGCTGTCAATTTAAATACCTGCATTTGGTTCACGAAATTTTTCAAAATATGATCAGACGCAGTGAGCATTGACCTGTATATCTTAACCTCACTGGATTCGATCTGTTTTAACTTCGCCCTCCTGAGTTTATCGTAAGTGGCAAAGATTGAAAAAATCAAAGTTGGAATGATGAACTCATCAAGCTCAAGAAACTCTACTGAAGTGAGTAAACCGGTAAATTTTTCAAAGAGATCTACACCTGAAATTAGCGTATACAGCAGGAGAACGGAGGACAGGGCAAAGCCCATGATTGTCCACGAGTAGCGTTTCATTACGTATTGAGGTGTTTAGGTCTGCTCCAATTTATGTAATTTTTCGAAGAAATAACCAAATTCTCTATAACTAAATAGAGAGATCTACATATTTAACCAGTAAGAGAGTTTGAAAACGATCTGACGGTTTTTGATGTTAAGTCCGTCAGTTGTGTAATTATCAGTATAAACAAGGAAGAAGTCAGACATAGGCTTAAACCTCCACTGAAATCTTGAAAATATGTTGTAATTCTCTGATTGAGAGTTGTACTGTATGGCTGTGGTCCAAAACATCTTGTTGGAAAAACTAATTTCCATGTTGGCACGAATGAGATGTAAAGTTGTTTCTCCAAACTCTCCAGGAAATTCAATTTTATTGTAGTCATAATTGATGCCAAAACTGCCCCAGGGTTGGACTCGATAATTTAAGTTTACAGAAGAATTGAGTCGGGTACCATTAAAGAAGTTTCCATACTGAAGTCGAAAGTCTGCATTTACGGTTTTCCTGCGATCAGTATTGTAGGTGATCCAGTAGGAGGTGAAGAGGTAATTTTCTGATGGTAACGGAGAAAAGTCATTCCCTATCAAAGCCGTAGGAACGGGCAGATTCACCTCCCTGATTTGAGCTTGAAACTTCAATTCTGTGGTGTTTTTAAACTGAAAGTCATAAGCAAAGCCGTGACTTCTTTCTATCAATCCTCGACCATTTTTGTCAAACCATGTATTATGCCAGGTCCGTGGTCCGTGCATGTTGAGCTTACCCGTTTTTGGATAAAAGCGATAGAGAGACCATGGGTTAATCCGAGTATAGCCCTGTCTTGTTACCTCTTCTGTAAGCGCATTAAAATTAGTTTGACGAGGGTTAAAGCCTAATTCTGTGATATAGTTCTGACCAACAACATCAAGCGTCCAACCGGCTCGATAGCTTCTGCCATTGTATCGACCATTGAATCCATAGTAATAG
This sequence comes from Roseivirga sp., assembly GCA_029262895.1. Lineage (GTDB taxonomy): Bacteria > Bacteroidota > Bacteroidia > Cytophagales > Cyclobacteriaceae > Roseivirga. Next base: position 18,480 of record JAJCYM010000031.1, on the reverse strand, counting down.
TTGTCGTTGAGTTTTTGGTCAGTAGTCGCTGCATGAAGCCTAATCGTATTGCTGATTTTTCCACTGGGAGAGAGGTAGGCAAATTCCAGTCCTCCATTTCGAGCATATTTTCCCTCGGTGATGTCTGCCCCGGTGTTTCTGTTGATGAGAATACCTTTAATAACGGACCGTTTTAGTACCTGGTGATGTAGGGCACCCACGGTGTAATTCTGGGATTGCAGCTCATTAAATTCTTTGGTTTGAATGTTCATTAAACCGATTCGGGTCTTGTTGGTCACGTTACCGGTAAGCCGTGCACCATAAGTGATAGGGACCTGCTGCCCTTGATTTAAGCCTATAGTTCGTGAGAAGAAGGGTTTAATTTCCCAACCACCGAAATTGGAAAAGATGTCTCCGTTTTCCAGAAAGAAATTCCTCCGTTCTGGCAGAAAAATTGAAAACCTTGTGAGATTGGTCACCTGTTGATCAACATCTACATTTGAGAAATCAGGATTGAAAGTGAGGTCTAGGCTGAGTGATCCGGTGACTGCCAGCTTTGCATCAATTCCTGTATCAAAATCCTGCTTATAAGCGGTTTGTGTTTCGTCTTCAAAATCGCGTGTAGTGCCACCAGCGATATAGGGGATCAAAACTACTTTCCCAGTGGCCTTTTTTGGTTTCTCAGTCCACTTTAGTGTGCCCATAAAGTTGAGATCGTTGCCCCCATAGTTGAGAGGGAACTGCGTCCAGGTGGAATAGCTGTTTTGGCTCATATCTCCTCTGATGAAGTTGATGCCCCATTCTGAAATATTGCTATTATAGCGAAGCGTCTTAAAGGGAATGGCCATTTCCACAATCCAGTGATCCATATATTGCTCAACATGTGAGTACCACTTATTGTCCCAATTCTCGTCCGTCTCAGTTTGTGCCCCCATTACATTGAGCTGACCTTCCATCTGGGCACCACCAGCATTGACTCCAAATAGGAAGCCATTCTGTTTGTTGCCCATGGGGTCAAGCACCACAGTGAAATTATCACTGTTCCAATGCGCTTCTGAATTATCTCTCCTGAGCGATTGGATGACTCTACCGCCTTTATCGTGGAGTACACCTATTATATATATGAAATTATCGTCATATGTTAATTTAATTTCTGTTAAAGCATCGGCTGCACCAGTATCAATAGGCCAGTGGTTCATTAAGTTGGGTATTTTGGAAACTGCTTGCCAGGCAGGGTCATCTTCCTTGGCATCAATAAGAACAGGAATGTCCGTTTTCTCGATAGAATATTGAAAGGTACTTCTTGTATTAAGTCCTGTTTGGCTGTAGGTGAGATTGATTAGGGTCAGACCCAAAAAGAGCGTGATGAAAAGTTTCATGTTGTTGTTTGAGTTTCACGCTTATACTATCAACGAAGGAGTTAGTTTCGCCCAGTTTAGCTTTATAGACATATGGCATCATTGAAGGGACAAAAGGGTAGTCTTAAGGAATGATGTTGTTGGTCAGTTGTATAGTGCTACTGGGAGAGCAAAGCGCAGACTTAGTCTAAGAAGCTCACAAATTGAAACATAATGAATATGTTTACGGTCTGTTTGCTAAGCTTATAGCATGATTAAAATTAATTTCGAAAAAATTCTTTTTCAAACGCCCAGGTTGCTTTGGCATGTGATATTCTGGGTGGTATTTATTTCATTCTTCTCTCTGGTATATGGAAGTTTTGAAGAGGACTATTCTCATCAGTTTCTTGTTCTGTCGACTGACGCTCTGGTTCAGATTCCAGTGGTTTATATGGCCATTTATGGCCTGATGCCAAGGTATCTTTTTAAAGAGAGGTATGGCGACTTCTTTCTGTATCTGGTATTGCTCATTCTCGTTGGTAGCACACTGGTTTGGTTTGACTACCTGTATATTCAGCGGCCTATATTTTGGCCTGATGATACCTGGGAAACGGCCATTGTCAACGTAGGAAAGATATTGAAGTACACGACCAAAATTTACCCGGTTGTTGCGCTGGCTATTGTAATTAAGTGGTTTAAGTATTGGTTTGTTCAACAAAAGAATACGGCACGTTTGGCACAGGAAAAACTGAATGCCGAGCTCAAATTTTTGAAGGCACAGGTTCATCCTCATTTTTTGTTTAATACCCTGAATAACCTTTATGCCTTAACCTTGAAGCAAAGCTCACACGCTTCAGAAGTGGTGCTTAAGCTCTCGGATTTACTCGATTATATGCTCTATGAAGGCAATGCCGATAGTGTTCATCTGGGTAAGGAGATAAAGCTGGTTGAGGACTACATATCTCTTGAAAAAATCAGATACGGGGACAGACTTCAGGTATCATTTGATGTAAGGGGAGATGTGAGGAACAAGATGATTGCACCTCTGCTGATATTACCCTTTGTAGAAAACTGTTTTAAGCATGGTGCCAGTGAAGAATTAGATGAGTCCTGGATGAGCATTGACCTTGCCGTGAAGGAGCACTTCCTAACCTTAAAGGTAGAAAACAGTAAAAGTAAGAATGGTATTCAGGAAGATAGGTTCGAGTATAAGCAGGGTATTGGCTTGAAAAATGTGAAAAGACGCCTGGAGTTGCTATACCCTGAATTGCATGAGTTGAATATTTTGGACACTGAGGAATCATTTCTGATTGTGCTCAAACTGAATTTTTTAAACCAGAAAACGTAAGATGTTGAGATGCATTATTGTAGATGATGAGCCTTTGGCCATTGAGGTGTTGGAATCTCATGTAGAGAAAATTGAGGGCCTTGAGTTGGTGGCCAGCTGTAGTAATGCCGTGAGGGCTTTTGATTTGCTTAAAAAGGAGAAGGTAGATCTTCTGTTTCTGGATATTCAGATGCCCAAACTGAACGGTATTGACTTTTTAAAAGTCCTTAATCCCGCACCGAAGGTCATTTTTACTACGGCTTATCGGGAATATGCCATTGAGAGTTATGAATTGAATGTGGTGGACTATTTATTGAAACCCATTGCCTTTGACCGTTTTTTAATGGCTGCTAATAAGGCCATTACGGGTAATCAGAACGAGGCGGAACCACAGATAGAGCCCTTGATTAATTTAACACAGGATGACCCTTATATTTTTCTTAAGGCAGATAGAAAAATGGTGAAGATTTATCTGAAAGACATTCTCTATATCGAAAGTCTGAAAGACTATGTGAGAATCAAAACCACGGATCGTGAAATCATTTCCCTTCAAAAAATAAGCTACCTGGAACAGAAGCTACCTGAAGATTGCTTTATGCGAATTCACCGATCTTTCATTGCTCCTATTAAGAAGATTGACGCCTTCTCCAACCATACTGTAGAGGTGGGAGGCAAGGAGTTGCCCATTGGCCGCAATTACAAAGATCAGGTATTGGAAATACTGAATAGTGATACCAGTATTTTGAACTAATTAATTAACTAGAAAACAGAGGTTAACTCAAAATATTCACAAGTTCGTCTATGTTTTTAAGCTCTAAGTACTTTTGATTCACCAAGTCATTTTCAGTCAAATGTTCATGCTGCCAAGTGTCGTGAAAAGGAATATGAACGGCCCTTCCACCTAAGTTACACACGGGCAAAACATCTGATTTCAAAGAATTCCCAACCATAAGAAAAGTAGAGATATCAATTTGGTGTTTGTGGAGCACCTCATAATAAGTGGCCTCGTCTTTCTCGGTAATAATTTCTATCCACTTGAAATGATGCGCCAAACCAGACCTCGCGATTTTGTTCTCCTGGTCGAACAAATCGCCTTTGGTAATAATCAAAATGTTATAATCTTCCTTAAGTGCCTTGATGGTCTTACGAACTCCGGGCAAAATTTCTACCGGATGCACAAGCATCTCCTTTCCCAAATCAATGATTTGCTGGATTTCCTGACCAGTAATTGCGCCCTTGGTTAACTCGATGGCTGATTCAATCATCGACAGCATAAAACCTTTGATACCATAGCCAAAAATCTCCAGGTTTTTCCGCTCCGTTTGGTAAAGTTCATCTTCTAAAGAATTCGCATCAATATGGCTCTTGAGTATCTCCTCAAATTTCAGGCGCGTATTGGTGAAAATAGGCTCATTCACCCATAATGTGTCATCTGCATCAAAAGCTATCGTCTGTATTTTGTTCAGCTCCATCTCCATCATTAAGTCAATCGCAGAACATAGTTTTTCCGGAACCGGTTTTCCTGGTATTTAATGCCATCGCACTGGAATAGGCCTCGCAGGCCTCTGTTTTATAGCCTAAGTCCTTTAAAAGCTCCGCACCGCTCAGAAGAATACCGGCCTTGGCCAGGTCCACTTGACTGAATACTTCGCTCGCCTTGTTCATTACTTTATTAATTTCATTTTTATCGGCCTCATAGGCGGGATCAAAAGCGAAACCCAGTTTGATAATTTCAAAGTAGTTCTGGTAGGTATTGGGGTTTTTACTGCCCAAGTCTATTGCCATCAAAACAGTTCGCTTAACACCCGGCAGGTATCGACTCTGCTCGTCCGAATCACTCACAATTCCATCCAGGCTCAGCTGCCCCTGAACAGCATAGAACTCTGCATATGTGCTGTACCTTTGATTCAGAATACCGGCCATCCGCACCTCATTATCATAATCCTTATTGACAGCATAGAGTCTATATAATTTCAGTGCCAGCTCAGGTTTTCTTTTGGCATTAAAAGCCTTTTGATAGTGGTAAGTGCAATTGTCTATGTCATTGGTAGAAGCGTAGATATCCCCAACCAACTCATGCAGTTGGCTGCTTTCCGGATAAATCAATAATGCTGCCGCACAGACGTTGAACGCATTTTGAAGCCATTGCTGACTTTTGAATTGCTGATTGTCGCTAGCAAGGTTTCTGGCGGTATTTAAGGTGAAATCGATATATTCAATCTGGTTTTCGAGGTTGGCGGAATCTAGTATAACCGACCTCTTGAAGGCTTCATATGCTTGGCCAATTGTGCCAATTTTTGAATTTATGATGCCATGTATTTTCCAAAGCTCGGCATTGGTGCTGTCAGCTTGGAGTAGTTGCTCGACCGGCTGCTTGACTGATTTAAAAAATTGGTGGGCCGTTTTTACCTTAAGTTCATCTTCGAAATTGAGTGCACTGTCCAGCTTTGACTTGATAGTTTCTAAGGCAGGACTGTCTTGTTCTGCATGCGAGATTAATGCACAACATAGGAGAATCAGAAAAAAATATTTTGGCCTGTCTCTCAAATCGCAAACTATTGAATTGCTGAAGACTAATCTAACGAAAATTAGCGAGGCTCAAGCCTATTATTTTACGGTGAAGTTGAAATAAGTATCTGTGAACAACTTATTTCTGAGTGTGTGGCGTCTGTGCTGACTGGAACCACAAAGAATAGGGCCGCAGGTGCCAAATTTTGTTCAACCAGATTTGACAGAACTCGGACAGACTTAGCGCGTCACTTTCGCATCTTCAATGTAAAAGCTCCTGTCTATTGAGAAGGTCTTGATGGCCTCGTCAAACTTCATATTCTGAAAGCTGTTGGTCGGATTGATTTTAAGAAAGTCTTCGTTCACAGAAATAAAGACGGGCATATCAAATCCATTCACCGCATTGGTCCAGCGGAAGCTCAATTGATTCTGTTCAATGGAATACTCAAGCTTTGGAATTCTAATATCCCTTAGGTATTGGTCAAAAATCTTAGAGAAGTCAATACCTGATTCACTTGATATATAATTCTCTATTTGTGAGGTGTTTACAGTTTGATGATAGAACTTTTTATTCATTCCTCTGAGTATTTGTCTCCAGCGCTGGTCATCATCAATAACCGTCCGAATCGTGTGGAGCATATTGGCTCCTTTGTAGTACATGTCTCCTGAACCAGATTTATTGACACCATAAGGGCCGATAATTGGGCGATCGTTTTGAACGTTCTTTCTTGTCCCAATAACATAGTCAGCAGCAGCTTCTTTACCGTGGACATAATCCAAATAGAGATTTTCAGAATAGGCTGTGAAACTTTCGTGTATCCACATGTCAGCCATGTCCTTATAAGTAATGTTGTTAGCGAACCATTCATGCCCCGATTCGTGGATGATGATGAAATCAAATTTCAATCCCCAACCCGTACCGCTCAGGTCTCTTCCCAGATAACCGTTCTTATAACCATTTCCATAAGTCACAGAACTCTGGTGTTCCATACCTAAATAGGGCACCTCTACAAGCTTGTAGCTGTCTTCATAAAATGGATAAGGGCCAAACCAATGCTCAAAAGCTTCAAGCATCACTTTGGCCTCTTTGAATTGTTCTTTTGCCTTCGGTAGATTGTCTCGTAAAACATAATAATCGCAGTCGAGCGGACCTTTTTCACCCTGATATACTTCAGAGAAGTTCACATAATCGCCAATGTTGATATTGACACCATAGTTGTTGATTGGATTAGCAACGAACCAATGGAATGTCTTGGTATGGTCTGCATTCTGGTCAATTCCACGCAATCGACCATTGGAAACATTGGTAAGGTGGTCCGGCACGGATACACTGATCAGCATACTGTCTACCTCGTCATACATGTGATCTTTATTTGGCCACCAAAGACTCGCTCCGTCTCCCTGGCAACTTGTGGCTATAAAATCCAATCCATTCGAATCCTTCTGCCAAGTGAGTCCGCCACTCCAGGGCGGATTTTCACTAACAATCGGTTCACCTTCATATTTAACCAGGATACTATTGATTTCACCAACCGTTTGAGTTTCCTCAAGCTCTATAAAATAGGCACTGCCCTCACGATAATAAACAAGTTCCCTTCCTTCTTGGTAGACATCCGTAATGGCCATAGGGCGCTGCAAATCGATTTGCATGATTTGTTGACCTTCCATCACTTCATACTCGATTAAATTGGTGCCTTTTAGGTACTTTTTCTCTATGTCAACAGACATACTGAGATGATAGTAGGTCAGATCCCACCAAGCGCGTTCTGGTGTTATTGAGCCTCTTAGTGTATCCTGGCGTGTGAACTGATCGGTTTGTGCCACTGTGTTTAACGCTATGCACATCAGCAAAAATATTTTTAGAGGCCTCATATTTCCAATTTGTCATTAAATTACTCAATATTATAAAAGCAATTCGCAACAAATTCAAGATGAAACATTTTCAATTGACCGCTTTACTAGTTCTGAGTCTATGCACTATGCAAGCGCACCTACTTGCCCAGGAAGTGGAAAACGGTGTTTATGCCCACATTTATACCAGCAAGGGTGAAATTGTTGCCTCATTGGATTATGAAAATGTTCCCATGACCGTTTCCAATTTTGTCGGGCTGGCAGAGGGTACAATTGATAATACGGCCTTTGATTCTGGCAAACCTTATTACACCAATTCAAAGTGGCACAGGGTAGTTCCTGGCCATGTGATACAGGGAGGCTCGCCAAATGTTGAGGGAAGAGGAGGAACTGGTTATTCTTATCCAAACGAAATTTATGATGGTCTAAGTCATATAAAGGCAGGCGTACTGGGAATTGCCAATGCCGGCCCTCATACCAATGGCAGTCAGTTTTATATCACCCTGGGAGACCGATCCTACTTGGATGGTAACTATAGCCTTTTCGGAGAGGTGGTCAAAGGGATGGATGTGGTGAATAGCATCGTACAGGGAGACGTGATTGAAAGAATAGAAATTAAACGTATAGGGAAGAAGGCAGAGCGCTTTAAGCCGGAAACCAAGGCCTTTATGAAGATGGTTGATAAGGCCAAGGCGAAAATCAAAAAGGAGGGAGAGACAAAAAAGAAGAAGGAGGATGCCTTTATCGCCAAAAATTATCCAGAGGCTGTGATTGCCTCTGACGGAATTGCCCAATACACAAAAGTAGCGGGGCGAGGTGCCGCGCTGGACTCCGGGACAGTGGTCAAGGTAAAATACACCGGCTCTGTAGTGCTTAGTGATCTGTCATTCGTAAGCACGGAAGAGGGCAAACCCCTGAATAACCCAGAGCCAGCAATCTTTCAATACACTATCGGTAATAGCAAGATCAACAGAGGTCTGGATTTGGTCATTTCTCAAATGAAAGTTGGTGAAAAACGCATAGCGATAATTCCTGCACAGATGGCCTATGGTCGTGGTGGATCCTATGGACCCTACAAACCGGCAAATCAACGATTTGTGATAAATCCGGGCTCAACCTTACTCTATGAGATTGAGGTTGTCAGTAATTGATAAACTACTTTTTACAGGTCACAAGGAGAGTTTAAACTATGCACTTTACTGCATTTCATTCTAGCTTCTTAAACCTACTGGTATGAGTTAAGAAAATCTAAAGTCGTCAATCGTACATTTGCTAATTCTCTTTGGAATCGACTTTCAGTCCAAAGTGGTTTGTTTGAAGCAATATGATTGAATAGAGCGGGTTTTACCAGCCAGTTCTATACTCGCGTTTGACATATTGGTTTGCCTCATCGAAGTTGGTAACCTTCATGTTTTCTGCATCCCAGCGTAATCTCTTTCTTCCATGATATTTTGTACCACCCCAGAAACCTTGGTTTTTTGCTGATGGGTCTACCTCAAAATAAGCTTTTAAGGCAAGGTTTCCGATAAGAAGACTTTCTGTGAAAGGACCCGCATAATCAAAAGAAGAGCTTGTCTTTGCATTACCGAAGCCTGCGATACAAGCATTTACCCATTGTAGATAGTGACCTTCCGGAACCCGTTCAATGGTTTCTTTTACTGAAACTTGTTCGTTCAATGACAGAGGAAGGAGTCTTGGTTTGGCCCCATAGCAATCTGCCAACAGTTTCCCTTTTGTGCCAATAAATAGTACTCCACCATCCCAATTGCCAAAGGCTTCATCATCACCCAATTCTTCTGGTCTTTCCGGCATCAAACCTCCATCCATCCAGGAAACTTTTATTGTGCCTTCACCATCCGTTCTTGGGTATCTTAAATGAATCTTACTGGCTGTAGGAAAGCTTTTTGGATAACTTACTGTTTCAAAATTGGCTTTGAAGGCATCAGCTACACTGCATTCTACCTGATCAGGATACAAAATTGGGAGAATCCTATATACAGGATCCATAATATGACAAGCCATATCTCCCAGAGCACCGGTTCCAAAATCAGACCAGCCTCTCCAATCAAACGGCAAATAGGCATCATTGTAATCCCGTTTTTCAGCTGTACCTAACCATAAATCCCAATTAAGCTCTTTTGGGATTTTATGTTTAACGGTAGGTGTCTCAAGGGCCATGGGCCAGATGGCACGATTTGTCCAACATTTTACGGTATGGACTTCACCAATAAACCCAGCGTCATAGTACTCTTTCATTTTACGAACCCCGTCTCCAGAGGCCCCTTGATTACCCATTTGAGTAACCACTTTATATTTTTGAGCCGCTTCGGTCAACTGCCTGGCTTCCGCAATATCATGTGTCAGCGGTTTTTGCACATATACGTGCTTGCCTAATTCCATGGCGGCCATGGCCTGTGCTGCATGCATATGATCGGGAGTGGAGACTGAAACCGCATCAATGCTGTCTTTGTTCTCATCCAGCATTTTTCTATAATCCTCATACACCGGTGCATCAGGAAAGCTTTCGACCGAATTCTTTGACCTTCTGGAATCCACATCGCAGAGGTAAGCGATCTTGACATTGGGACTTTTTGCAAAGCTGGCCAAATCACTTGTTCCTTTACCACCCGCTCCAATCCCAGCTATATAGAGGGTATCGGATGGAGCGACATAGCCTGAGCCTCCGAGCACTGATCGTGGTACAATGGTAAATGCTGCGCCAGCCAGGCCTGTTGTTTTGATGAAATTTCTTCGTGTAACGTTGTTGGGAGTTTTGTCTTTCATAGGTATGCTCAAAAAGTCGATTTCCAATTTACTAAATCTAATTAATAAAGCATTCTGCTATTCCTTGAAGATTACTGATCAGTTTTTGATGGATATTGATAAAAACTGACCTACACAGTAGGTGAGTCCCCGGGTATGATTTATAATCAATTTGTTACCTGCTTCTCATCAAGGTTTTGGCGGTATCAATTGCGCTCCCTTAGGAAATTTATTCTTGTAAGAGTTTTTGAGCCTTTTCCAGGTTAGTTTTGAGCCCTTCTTCAACTCGTACCAGATCACTGAGTAAAAGAGCCAACAGATTCAAATCGCTGTATTTAGGTTTTTCATCCATTATACCCGTGAGATAGGCCATTAATTTTTCAAGTACAATACGCTCTACCAACAGAAGTTGTTCAAGGTCAGAGTAGGCCTGAGAGAGGTGGAGTCTGAGATCAAAATTAATCTTGCCATACAACTGGCTATTAATCATGAAATCCCAGGCAATAGCTTTGAGTTGTCCATCAATGCCTAAACCGTTGTTGAAGCCAAGTTCGTCCAGTGTCGGTAATTGAGAGAGGGTTGATGAACTTGTCCTTCCGGTAATTCGAAAGAGGCTATCTTGAAGTGGTCCATGGTAAAGGAGTCGATTCTTGAGGTTTTCAACATTGCTGTCTACTTCACTTGAGAGTGTTAGCAGAGCCCTTTTTGTTTCTCGAATTTGTTGTTGATCATCCCACCAGTTGTTGGCAAAGAGCGCGAGCAGTAGGCCAATGAAGATCAATAGGATTTCTCTTAGAAAGGACCTGAAACTTTTCTTGTTCGACATTTTGGTGTTTTTTATCAGTCTCTAAAGCGATTTTGAAAACATCAAAATAAAGACAGCCACTTTTTAGTGTGGCTGCCTCAGATCATTAGAATATTTTAATTTGATGGCTCCAGCCAGACTTTTCGAAGTTTTGACTGAGCCTCTGTGGCGTTGGGGTTGAAGGTGATCAAAAAAGGCCTTGCTTTTTTGAGCTGGATGATGTCGGCTGACAACACAACTTCTTCTTTTGCTCCACTTTGATTGTCCCGCAGCACTGTATAAGTTATCTTCTCCCTGTTGGGCAGGCTATTCGTTTGCCCCTGGAGAAAGACAGCCAATTCTTGTCCGAGCGGAGGGAAGGCCTCGGAATTTATCTTCAATAACAGGTCTCCATTTTTAAATCCAATTGCTTTTCCCATCTCGTTCAATCCTATCTCATTTCTTATTTGTATCATTTGTTTACCCTCGTGGACTCCAACGGCAACATTGGCATTTTCTATACCCAGGTCATAAGCCATATAAGACTCTGATTCCTGAAGGGTCACTCCAACATCAGCCAGAATTTCGGCATAAGGTATTGCCTCTTTCCCGGCCACATGTTTTTGAAAAAACTCTCCAATCTCAGGATAGGTCATCCCCGTGATGGTATCAAAAAGTTCTTCGTCCTTAAAGGCAGCATTTTTGCCATACTTGGCTGAGAGTTCTGCCATAAGCTGCTGTGTGCCATATTTCCCATCGGATAATTTTCTGAGCTTAATGTCCAAGGCCATTCCGATCAAGGCACCCTTCATATATACGTTAACGTACTGGTCGGCATATTTATCAAGGGCACCCAGGCTCAGCTCAGTGAACGGAAGATTATCGGTGAAGCCTGATGCAGTTATCATCTTTTGTCTTAGCACATTCAAATATTGGTCTGGCGTAATTAGTCCGTGTTTCACTTGAACGTTGCCGGCAAAATATTCCGTCATTCCCTCATACAACCAAAGGTGTCGGGACATTTCTGGTTCATTGAAATCAAAGTTCTCAATCTCTTCGGAATGAACATTTAATGGAGTGACAATATGGAAGAACTCATGGGCAGCAAAATCACGTAGCTGCTGATTCATTTGAGCAATTGTTCTCTCCGGCATATAGTAAATAGAGCTATATGAATGCTCTAAAGCACCAAATGATCTTACGGGTTGATCTGTGAAATAAAAGATGAAGGCATATTTGTCTACAGGTAATTCACCTCCCAAATAGGCCGCCTGAGCGACCAGTACCTCCTTGATGCTTGCTGCTATTTCTTTGGCCGTTACTCTATTGTTTGGAGAGTAACTTGACACTAGCACATCGGTATTAGCCACTCTGATAATGGCCGTATCTGCCTTGCTATACATTAATGGAGAATCAACGAGGCGATCGTAATCATCCGCAATGAAGCGATCTACTTCTTTTTGGTCCGCATCAGTGGCCTCCTTGTTTAAACTGGCATATAGTGGAGGATTAGCCTCAGCCCTCATGCCCGTAGCACCATAAAATTCTTTTGACCTAATAAAGTCAAGCTGAAATGGTTGCTTCTTCATGTCTTCAAAATAACCGAAGAAGCCACTGTTATTAATAACAAAGTTCTTTCCGTCTTCAATATTGGTACCGGCTGGTTGAAAAATTCCAGGCTCTCCAAGTTGACTGTCATAAGTGTCTTCAACCCAATAACTGATTTTGGCTACTTTTTTGGCATTGCTGATTTTCCAGGAGTTGTCATCTATTCGCTCTACTTTAATCGCTCTGCCTTTTTTGTCCACCGCTTTAAAGTCTGATACCATTCGGCCGTAGTCTGCGATAGAGTAGGTACCGGGTATAATTTTGGGCAAGTAAAAAACGACTTCCTTTTTTCTGATTTTTGGTGGTAGCAGTTCCACATATACTTTGTCATCAACCACACGCGTCAAGTCGACTGTGTATTTGTATGGGTCTGTTGCCCATAAGACTGATGTGATAAGAAGGCTTACTAAAGTTATCTTGAGTTTATTCATGACTCTCTTTCTAATTATTTGATGGTAAAACGATCCTTTGCCACAAAGGCTCATAAAAGGAACTACTTGTTTCAGGCAATCAACGCGCCAAAAATAATACCATATATAGAAATAACCGCTGAAGCGATGATAAAAGGTAAGGCAAGCTTGCTATTTAGCTCAGAAGGCGTCTTGAGCATTCGAGCGTAGGCTTCAGTCGAGAGTGCTATTTAAATTTTACGAGGTCTTCCAGTTCCTGACTAAAATAGAAGGGGTTCATTTGCTTAGAGTCAAGATAAAGCCGATAGGCCTTCTTTTTTCTTTCGGTTGCTTCCGGTGATCTGAAACTTACTCCTTGACTTCCGATTCGACTTAAGCTAATTGATGCATTGGCCTTGATGTACCAAATTTTAGGTAAAAACTCCATACCAACCTCATAGATGGACCAGGCCTTTTCATATTGGTCATCTTTTAAAAGTTCACTGGCCACGCCATTAATTAGATAAGCATCTACGATTTCCTTCTTATTGTCATACCAATCGCGAAGGATTGTAATGCCGGCAGAAACGTCCTGATTTTCGATTGTCTGCAAAACCGTTTTTATCAATACTGATGTTTTTGGGGTTTGTAGTTCGAATGGGCGATTACGCTTGAAAGGATCAGGATAGGTTCCATCATTAAAAAAGGAACTAATGCCTTCAATCACACCAGTTGAATAATAAAGCACACTATGGCTTGAGAGTGGTATGATTTGGTGATTTACGTTTACAAATTGTTCCTTTATCTTTTTGGCATCTTCCACCGATGTGCGGACATCGCTTTCACCACTGATTATCAAGGTTGGGATTTCGGACGTGAATGTACTGCGGAAATCATTCCCCAAAGGTGTTGAGCCCAATGCTTTCTGAAAATCAAGGCGATTGAAAGGGTAATTCATAGCATCTCCGAATTCAGTTTCCTGAAGGTCGGCCTCAATTTGGGCCTTGCGTGTATCGCTTTGGCCAGAGGCTGATGACATGAGGTAGGTCATAACATTTCCGATCGGTCGTCTTTTTAAAGTCTCTACCAATGCCTCACCAATAGCACTGAAATTTCCATTAAGAATCCCTTGGTAAGAAAGTCCTATTCTGGTCATGTTCTCTGTGTTTCCCATGCTGAGTGCATGAATGACTGCCATATCCATTTTGCCAATAACCACCTTCTCTTTTTTGCCTTCCCAATCAATTTCTGTGCTCATGGGTTTGTTTTTCAGGGATTGAAAAACGGAATGTACATCTTCCATAAATTGAGGATAGGCAGCCAACAGCAGCGAATCACTGTCGATTAGCTTTTGTATACTTTCAAATTGGGCTTCGATATTTTTTGGAGATCTCCAGCGCTGGTCTAGCCCGTTCGGACTTATCATAACAGCTTTATCCACTACCTGCGGGTGATATTTCATCAATGCCAATGAAAGATGCGTTCCGTAGCTAAAGCTTAAGATATTTGCTTTTTGATAATTCAGGGCTTCGATCAGCTCTTTTATGTCATTGGCATTTTCCATCGTATTATAAGCCGAAGGGTCTATTTTCTGCTTCTTGAGAAATTCGGCCATGCTTTCAACTGTTTTTCTCAATGCTTCATCCGAGGCTTTGCTATCAAGTGGCTGATCCAATGGAAGGTTAAAATTTCCTTTCATGACCAGGCTTGGTTTTGCCATACCTGTTCCACGCTGGTCGAAAATAATGACATCAGCATTTTCCCTCAAGGCGTCAAGTACCCAGTGGAGTTGTCCTTTACCCTCAGTAATGCCTGAATCTCCCGGGCCACCACTAAGATAAATCACGGGACTTCCCGGGTTGTCAGACCTACTTTTGAATCGGTAGAAGGGGAGTTTGATGATTTTATTGTTGGCCTTAGTTCTGTTTTCAGCAACAGCCAACCATCCGGATTCGGCTTCTATTTTATGCTTGTAGGCTGTTTGATAGGTGGCCTTTTTGATTACAAAATCTCCGGGTTTCTTGAGCTTGTTATGTTGAGCCTGACTGTTGAAAAGAAATGCAATGATCAGAAGAACTGCTACAATGAAAATTGAAATATATTTTTTCATGAATTGACCTTTTCTCAAATGTACTTTGAGCAGATTCTCTTCACCGATTTTTGCGGTAGAAGATGTTCATTCTTACAGGGAGAAACTCATTTCAATCCTTTTCGGAGTTCTTTAGGGTTGCCACCAGTGAGTTTTTTGAAGTTTGAATAGAACGCTGATTTAGACTTGAAACCCACTTCCTGAGAGATACCATCAATGCTATAGTGATCGTACTTTCTATTGTGCATCATTTGAATTGCCTCTTTCACCCTATACTCATTCAAAACTTCTGTGAAAGTCTGGTTGAGATTTTGGTTGATGCTTTGAGAAAGATAATTGGGATTTATTCCGAGCGCTGTACTTACCTCTGCCAGGGTCAAACCAGGGTTCAAATAAGAATTACCTGATTCTATGAAATCAATAAATGCTTTTAAGTAATGTTCAGATTGGAGTTTGCTCAGGCCGCTTTTACCGTATTTGGATTGAGGCGTTTTGAAATCTGAGAAGTTGGGGTTGAAAAAGTGAAAATAGGCGTAGATGACCCAAATTAGAGTAATTGCTGCAGGCAGGTAACTTTGGTCATAACTGTAGAAAGTAAATTTCCTCACGACCCCCATGAGCACTAAAAGAATCATGAGCAATACGAAGGCAGAAGAAAATATGAAGAGTTTACGGTTGATGATATGCTGCTGATTTCGAAGTCTATTGATGCTCAGGCTAAGATAAACTATCGCTTGCAAGATTACTGTCCAGAAAAATACGCTACGGTGCATAGGAAGTTCAATACCAGCTGATTGAATGTAACCGATTTTTTCGGAGGTGTTTAAAAAGTAAATGGGCAGATGGTGAAGTATGGAGGCAAAGAATAGAATCGAATGGGGCCAAAAAGGCAATTTTTCACTCTTACTCGAGGCTCGGATATAGAAGTAGAGTAGGGGAAAGACCATGTAGGTGAATGGAGAATGCAAATAGGCAAGATGCGGAAACTGAGTTGCCATTGTTGAGGACAATAGGAGGCTTCCTGACAGCACTAGGCTAAGGCATAAAAGAAAAAGGGCAAGGTAGACTCTAAGCGGAATCTTTTTTGAAGTGATTAGCAGCATGAGTGAAATCAAAAAGCCATGCGCTGCACCAATAAGCCCTAGTATCATAAAGGTTTTACATAATGATTGAAGGTGGACTGTAAGGTTGCTCCTAATGCCTCAAAATTTCAAAACAAAAGAAGTGCCATTTTCACCGCTTGATTGTACCGTGATATTGCCTTTGTGCAGTCTCATAATCTGCCTGGACAAGGAAAGGCCTATACCGGAACCGGCCTCTTTGGTGGTATAAAAGGGAATGAAGATGTTGTCAAGAATTTCATCAGGAATACCAGGCCCATTGTCTTTAATCAGCACCCTCACCACGCCATCAATTTCGGAGGCTGAGATTCTGATGGTAGGATTTTTAGTGCTCTCGAGTGCTTCTATGGCATTTTTTACCAAATTGATGAGTATTTGATCTATGAGGTCCGGGTCTGCATTAACCTGTAGTTCTTTTGAAGAATGAACCTTAAAATCGATACCAAGCTGCTCGAGATTTGGCTTGAAGAGGTTCCCCACTCGACCTATGAGCTTGTTTATGTTGGTTTCCTTGAATTGGGGCTGAGGCAGCTTAGTTAGTTGATCATAGGTTTTGACAAAACTAGCCAGGCCTTTACTACGGGCCTCTATAGTTTCCAGACCACCAATTAAATCCTCGACAGATTCTTCATCTAACTTGCTCAAGTCTGGTTTCTCCCCGTTCTGCCTAATCATTTGAATAATGACATCTGAAAGCGTGGATATTGGGATCACAGAATTTTTAATTTCGTGCGTGAGTACACGGATCAGCTTTTGCCAGGATTCTATCTCATTTTGCTCCAATTCATTTTGGATATCTTGAAATGAAACAAGCTTATATGTTCGATCCTGTAACTTGAATGTCGTAGCCAGTACAGATAAATTGTGAAGCTGTCCGTTGATATGCACTTTCTCTAACTCCCGTTCTCCCGATTTCATCTCCTGCACTCTAAGTGCGAGAGGGCTGGATATTTTCTCAATCGAATGGAGAGACGTGATGTGAGGGCGTTGAAAAAGGTCTTTTGCGGCTTTATTCACCAGTTGTACCTTGTAGTCCTTATCAAAGCATAATACCGCCACTCTTACATGCTCAACTACTGTTTGCAGGTAAAGGAGGTTGGTGGCCTTTTCATTACGCAGGTCTTTCATCACCTGATTGATCTCATGAAAGGCATAGTTTAAGTCACTCTGTTTTTTGTAATGATAGGTATTGGTGAAATCGCCCTGCTTAATGGCCATTAGGAAGTAGGCCAATTCTCTTCTGGAGCGTTCAACGTATTTTATCAAATTGTAAAGGGTAACCGCAAGGGTCAGCAATAGCCAAAAAGAGACCAGCCAGAAGTGTGTTTGTGTGAGTACATATATGGCCGAATAGCCGAGTCCAAGGATAATGATTATCCTTATCAGCACTTGCCACCTGAAGTATTTGTACTCCATAATGGCCTAATTCTCTTTGTAAAAAACCAGCAATTTCATTTCGGTATTGATCATCTTTTGGCAACCCCATCTTAGGCCGAAGCGGATCATCATGGTTTCTGCATCCTCAAAATCGTGAATGGCCGTTGCCACCTTATGACCGCCCATCAATATTGTTCTCAGACTTTCTATGTCCTCAGTGCCAAAGAGATAGCGTTGCTCAGCATCTCTCACGGTAAAGTAAATAATACAGTCTGTTTTAGAAACTAAGTACAACCTGACCTGGACATTTTCTTTAATGTTCAGGCGATAATTGCCCGCGTTTTCAACGCCATCAACAGTATAATTCAATGTGCCAAAATACTTCCAATCGAAGCGCTTATCCTGTAGCTGACTGTTCTTGATCTGATCATGCACCTGCATGAGTGTATACTGCCCATGAAGGGCAGAAGTGGATATGATAAAAATGAAAACACCAATCAATACCCTCATTCGGTATTTTGATTTAATGTTGTGAATCTGCAATTCATCAAAGGCTGTATTTGCTCATTTTTCTGTAAAGAGTACTTCTACCAAAGCCCAGTTGTTTAGCGGCCTGTGTTAGATTGCCACCGGCATTTCTAACGGCATTCTGAATGGCCACTTTTTCCATATCTTCCAGGTTAAAGGAGTCCAGTGAGATATTGTTTTCTGCGGATTCATCTCGTAACAAAAAGTCTTCCGGAGCAAGTAGGTGTGAATTGGCCATGATTACGGCCCTTTCTATCGCGTGTTGTAGTTCCCTGATATTGCCTGGCCATGAGTAGGACCGAAGCTTGCTAAGCGTTGTTTCGTTTAAACGCATTCTCTCTTTATGGTATTTTTTGCTAAATATTTTTAGAAAATGCTTAGCCAATGGAGTAATATCCTCTATACGTTCTCTTAATGGCGGTACTTTGATTTCCACAGTATTGATTCTATACAAAAGGTCTTGTCTAAATTCATTATCGGCCACCATTTCATAAAGTGGCATGTTGGTCGCGCAAATGAGTCTCAAATCCAATGGGATAATCTTGTTAGATCCTACTCTCATGATCTGCTTAAACTGCAAAGCTGTTAGCTGCTTGGCTTGTAGTGGAAGGGATAGGTTACCAATCTCGTCTAAAAACAGCGTGCCATGATTCGCCATTTCGAAACGTCCGGGTCTGTCCTCTTTGGCATCGGTAAAGGCTCCTTTAACATGGCCAAACAATTCGGAGTCAAACAGAGTCTCAGAAATTGCTCCAAGATCTACTTTAATAAAGTTCTCATCACGTCTGGTCGATTTATTATGAATAGCCCTGGCCACCA
>JAJCYM010000030.1 GCA_029262895.1 Roseivirga sp. | reverse complement strand
TGATGCCGTGAACGACCAAGTGCTATTGAGGTAGAGTTCTCCATAGTTTTCTACCATAAAGGTTGTTCCCTTCTGCTCGTAACCATTTTTCTCAGCCAAATCCATTAGGCGAGCAGAAAACTCGTCTTCATTCACTGGATTTGTCAATAGGAAATACATTAACCCTGAAGCTTCCCAGAGGTCATTCGGGTTGGCAACCTTCTCAGGATGGGGCATTAATACATTAAATTTGAATCTTGAATTTCCCGGAATTTCGTTCAGTACGCCAGTGATAATCTTGCCTTTGTCGTCATTGGCCGTTTTAAATATCTCCCCAACAACATCTTCTTTTCCAAAATATTTCATGGCCATATAGCTCGAAATCACAACAGCGTTCTGTGTTCTCAATGCCTCGGCCTCGTCTCCATATTTCAAGGAGAAATCGAAAACCTCAAAGACTTGCGGATCGGCATTATAAACCTCTGGTTCGAAGACCTTTTCACCATTATAGTTCATGACTACAGTGCTTCCGAAATTGAGTCTTGCCAGTGCCTCCACCTCAGGAAGGTCTTGCTTCATTAGATCGATAAGCTTGTCAGCCACACCCATTACAAAACCCTGCTCATATTTGGTCATGCCACGATAAATACGCTCATGATTCTTATGAAACTTGTCGTAAGTATATTCATCACGGACAAACACCGTGATTAAGACAAATGCTGCGATACCTACCGAAAGACCCAGCACATTCACTATTGTGAAACTTGGGCTTTTCTTGAGTGATCTTAGCGTTGTTGATATTAAGTTTTTGAACATGACCTTTGAGTTTATTCGTTTCTTAAAAGATTTACAGGATTGATTCTGGCCGCTTTAATCGACTGATAACCAATAGATATTGACACCACTAAAAGTGATATAATCACTCCCAGTGCGTAATGGGAAACGCCAATAGAAATTCGATTAGCAAAGTCTTTCATCCAATTGTCGACAAAGAAGTAACTGATGGGAACCGCTATCAGGAATGCCAAAATCACCAGTCCGATATAGCCTTTGCTCAGGATTTTAATGATGTCCATAAAAGATGCTCCAAGGACTTTTCTGACCCCAATTTCCTTGGCTCTTTTGGAGGTATTATAAGCCGATAATCCAACCAAGCCAAGTATGGCAATCAAAATTGCCAAGGTTGAAAAGGCATTAAAAAGAGTACTGAACTTCGACTCTCTTTCATAGAAATTTTGGATATGTTCATCCAGGAATTGGGACTCAAAAGGTACTCCCGGATTAATCTCCTCCCACCCTTGCTGAATGGCAGCCATGGTCTCATTTAAATTCGTGCCTTGCAACTTGGCAGACATCTGATAAAATCTTTTTGAAGGCTGGACCACCAACTTGTCGGGCAGTCTTTTGGCATTATAACTAAAGTCTTCCAGCACACCGATTACTGTACGCTCTGATATTTTGAAATTGTCTGTCACGGTTTCTACTTTCATACCCACCGGATTTTCCCAGCCAAGCTCTTTGGCCAATGCTTCGTTGATCAAAACGGAATTCAAAAAATCTGACTCACTATCAGGCAAGAAATTCCTGCCTTCTTTTAACTTCAGGCCCATGACTTCAGGGTAGTTGGTCGAAACGGCTAAAAAGTTTATATAAGTGCTTCCACCTTCAATGTTCTCTGACCTTAATGGAAACAACCCACCTAAACTACCGAATGGTCCTCCAATGACATCCACAACTCCTGGGATTCTTTCAAACTCATTTTTCAGCAGATCAAATTTTTCTCTAACCATGCTTCCACTTCCAACTCGCACCAGATGCTCTTTGTCAATGCCACCCTTGAAATCCATAAAATGTCTGAACTGATTATTCATAATAATGGTGCTGATGATCAGCATAAGCGTAATAGCAAACTGAAATGTGACCAAAGCCTTGCGTAGCAACATTTTTCCACCGACTGTGGTGTTAGATTTCAAAACGAGCACCGGCTTTAGTACTGACAGGATCATTGAAGGGTAGAACCCGGCCAAAAAAGCAATAAATGGCACCAGAAATATGAGGAATGGAAGTATCCATGGATCACTCCAATAGTTAAGCGTAATCTGCTTATTAGTAAGTTCGTTGATGTGGGGCAGGAAATATTCCACCAAACCAGATGAAATTATAACCGCCAACAAGACATAGGCCATGGTCTCGCATAAAAACTGAATTCTGATGTCCCTTCTGCCCGCTCCAAATACCTTTCTCACCCCGATCTCTCCAGCCCTTACGGTCATCTTGGCGGTGGTCAAATTCACGTAATTGATGCAGGCCAGCACTAAAATCAATACTCCAATGATTGAAAAAGTAACGATCGTCTTTCTCTCTCCGTTTACATTGCTTGGTGTGAAACTGTAGTCGCTGTTCAAATACAATCCTTCAAAAGATTCGATAAGAGGCAGGTAGACCAATTCTTGCTCTTTATAGACAGAGACTACCTTATCTGAAAAAGCCTCAATATCCTGATTTTCATTCTTGAAAAGGACATAATATGTGGCATCGAGTGTCTCCCATTGATCTCTGCCAGATCGCGCATCCGGGAGTCCAGAAAAAGGAGTGATAAAGCTAAAATTAAACCTGGAATTTTGGGGGATTGGTGACAGCACCCCAGTTACCTGATAGCTTGTAGAGTCATTGCTAAAGCGCAGCACATTACCCATGGGGCTTTGATCAGGGAAATACTTCTCTGCCATCTCTTCTGACAAAACTATCTTATTCGGTGCATCCAAGGCGGTTTTCGGGTTTCCCTGGGCCAAGTCGAAATCAAATACATCAAAAAGGCTCGGGTCTGCATAATAGAAGCCCTGCTCATATATTACTTCTTCCTTATATTCAATGGCCTTCTTTGCAAAATCCATGCGGACTACGCTTTCAACTTCAGGAAATCTTTCTGTCAAAACACCGGCCAAAGCGTTGGGCACCTGAAGTGTGCCTTCCATGTTTTTCACGTTAGACAACATACGGAAGACTCTATCTCCCTTTTCATGGAACTTATCAAATGTAAGTTCGTCCCGAACGAAAAGGGCAATCAATACAAAACATGCAATACCCGTAGCCAGGCCTATAATATTGATCAATGTATAAGACCAATGCTTACGCATATTTCTAACCAAAACAAGAATGTAATTTCTAAGCATAACCTTCCTTATTCGTTTCTTAGGATTTCAGATGGATTGAGACTCCCTACTCTCGCAGATTGGAGGCCAACTGCCAGTAAGGCTATAATGGCCGCGCTTGCGAGAGCCAGAATGTAGATAAATGCACCAATGTCAATGCGGTAAGCAAATGCTGTCAACCAATCGCTCATCACAAAATATGTAATTGGACAGGCAACCAGAAAAGAAAGTAATAT
Source organism: Roseivirga sp. (assembly GCA_029262895.1). Classification (GTDB taxonomy): domain Bacteria; phylum Bacteroidota; class Bacteroidia; order Cytophagales; family Cyclobacteriaceae; genus Roseivirga. The sequence continues at coordinate 51,402 of JAJCYM010000030.1, read as the reverse complement.
CAAGGCCAAAAACTCTTTTGACAGCAAAAAAACCAGTTGTGACAGTCTTGCTCCAAGTACCTTTCTAATGCCAAACTCCTTCAGTCTCTGTTCAGCAGAATAGGTTGTAAGGCCTATAAGACCCAAAATTGAGATGCCAATAGCGATTGTGGCAAAAACATTAAAAATACTTCCAAGCCTTATTTCCTTGTCATATTGAGCATTGTAGTAATCATCATAAAACTGAAATTCCAAAGGTATACCATCAACCAAACCGGCCCATTCCTGTTCGATTGCATCCATTGTTTGCATAACATCTGCAGCGTCTACTTTGATGCTCACATACATCCATGTTCGACTATCAAGAAGCATAAAGGCCGGCCGCATTTCATTCTTTAATGACCCATTATGGAAATCTTCAACAACTCCTACTACAGTCCTGAGCTTGCCCCATAATTCTAATTGCTTGCCTATGGCATCATTCTCCCAGCCCATCTTTCGTGTTGTAGACTCGGTGATAATCATTTGATTTTCTACCTCCCCCAGGGCGGCATTAGAAGTGCCGTATACGAGCATCTTCATACCCATTGTGGATGTATAGGCGCTATCGATATGCCAGAGGTCAGCAATGACCATCTCGCTGGCAGGAGCATCCTCAAATCCTTCTATTTCATTAAGCTTAAAAAAAGCCAAGCCCGTTGACGACAAAATATTATTAGAAAACGAAATGGACTTCACACCCGGAATGGCACTGAGATTTGAATGGAAAACCTTCCTTTTCCCTTGAAGTTCTTCTTTAGCATCAATGTACAATACATGCTCCCTGTCATAGCCTAAGGACTTTGTCTGCAGATAGTGAAGTTGATATTGAATGACAAAAGTTGTGATAATCAAGGCCTGTGCAATGAGAAATTGAAAGAGCACGAGACCTCTTCTCATGGTTGATTTCCCCTTGCCAGAGCTGGCTCCTTTAATGGCATTTGTAGGACTGAGCTTACTCAACCGAAAGGCCGGGTAGTAACCTGCCAGAAGAGCCACAACAAGACTCAACCCAAAAATGAATACAAAAAACTCAGCACTGCCGTAGGTAAGCGCTAAATCCTGTTCGACTAAATTGCTATAATATGGCAGCAATCGTTCGGCAATGGCGAAGGCCAAAAAAACCGACAAAAAAGTAAAGGCAAAAGCCTCGGTCATTTGCTGCAAAATGATTTGTTTGCGCTGTGCCCCAATCACCTTTCTCAAGCCAATTTCCTTGGCTCTTTTTATGGATCTTGCGGTTACCAAATTGATATAGTTAAAGCAGGCAATGGCCAGTATGAGAATGCCTATAAATGAGAACAGGTAGATATAACTGATGTCATTCACAGGGCTCATTGACCAACTAAAGCCTGAGTTCAAATGGATGTCCAAAAATGGAAAAAGCTCTATCTGCGTCTCCACTTCCCCATTAACTGCCTTGGTGGCCATGGATTCAGGAAAGTCACTTAGCTGAACCTCCGCCATTTTGCCCTCCACACTGCCTATATCGACTCCTTCCGGCAATAACACAAAATTGCTTGCCACAGGACCCCATTGATCGCGTGATGCTGCATCGTTTATTCTAGCATTGACAAAATGGTGGTTCGAAATGATGATACTAAAACTGATATGAGAATTTGCAGGAGGATTCTTTATTATTCCAACTATTTCAAATTCTCCTTCATCTTCTATTTTTAGTAATTGACCTAATGGATCAGCGGCACCAAAATACTTGGTCACAGTGCTTTCAGTAATGATTGATTTATAGGGCTCATCCAATTGATTGCTACCCTCTAATAATTGAAAGTCAAAAACTTCGAGGAAGTTCTTGTCGGTCTGAAGCACTTTACTTTCGTAAAACTTCTCCTGGCCGATTGTCACAAGATCGTTGTTGTCATCGATTCGGATTTGAGTCATCATTTTCAGTTCCGGAATCTTAGACCGCATTACTGAGGCTCCCTTCACCGAAAAGCGCTCCCAAAAAGCTTCCCCGTTCAAAGACTGTACATGCTGTGTCAGTGCATATATCTGTTTTCCCTTGCTGTGAAACTTATCAAAACTCAATTCATAACGAACATAGAGAGAGATTAAAATGAAGGCAGTTACGCCTATGGTCAAACCTGAAATATTCAAAACTGAAAAGAGCTTTTCTCTTTTCATTCGTCTAACAGCCAGTTTAAAATAGTTTGTCCACATAGTCTCTGGGTTTTAGCGCTTAATCATTTCTTAATGTGTCTACTGGATTTTGCTTTGCTATTCTCCAACTTCTAAATACCACTGTTGACATGGTAAAGGCGAGCGTCAGGACAATCGCCAACACAAAAACTGTGGGACTCAATTCGATCCTATATTTGAAGTTATCAAGCCACTGATTCATAAAGTAATATAGAATTGGTACTGCTAAGACAAAACCTATTAGAATCAAACCAAGATAGCCTTTAGACAGCATAAATAGAATGCTCTTGAAAGTAGCTCCCAGTACTTTTCGAATGCTAATTTCATTCATTCTTTGCTGAACAGAGAACGTGGAAAGTCCAACCAAACCTAGCAGAGAAATAGTAATTGACAGCCCCGCAAAAATGTAAAAGAGCGTAGCTAATCTACTTTCAGACCTGTAATACTTGTCATATTTATCATCATAGAATTCATATTCAAAAGGTCTTTCCGGAATAAATTGATCCCAAACTGCTCCTATTTGTTTAAGTACTTCCTTTGTATTTGCTGATGATATTTTAAGGTTAGCATAAGTGGATGCACTAGAACGAAATTGTATAACCGTTGGAAACAATTCATCTTTCAAAGATTTGTAATGAAAATCCTTAACAACACCTATTACCATCATACCACTGATAGACTTTCCGAGAGGTTCCTCCCATCCTAATTTTCTCACTGTTGTTTCAGTTATTAAAACTTTGCGTTTATTATTCGAGAACTCTAATTGATCAAAATTATTTCCAGCAATAATCTTCATACCCATTGCCTGTACAAAATCCTTATCAGCACCAATATTCTGAAGTATCAAGTGTGAATACCCGTCCAAGTTTTCATTATCCTCAACTGCACTTATAGGAATAACAAGAGTTGAACTATGATCAAGAATTCCAAAGCTCATTGAAACATCATTTACACCTGAAATCGTAAGTAGTTCAGCCTTCATCAGTTCTCCCTTTCCCCGAATCTCACCGTGAGTATTTAAGTAAAGAAGTTGTTCTCTTTCATACCCCAAATCTTTAGTTTGAAGGTAGTTGAGTTGACTTTGAATAATTATAGTCCCAATGATCAAGGATTGAGTTATGAAAAATTGGCTAATCACTGCCACCTTTTTGAATCTACCTTTACTCTTTATGTCTTTGCCTCCTCTAAAGGCATTAAGTGGTGAGAATCGTGACAAATAAAATGCAGGGTAAATACCTGACATGATACCGAGTAGCAAAGACAAGCCAATTGTCAAAATGAAAAATTGAGAACTGAAGTAGTGAAGTTCAAGATTGATCTTAAGAAAATCATTGAAAATTGGAAGCATCCTTTCTGCAATGGCAAAGGCCAAAACCACAGCCACAAAAGTTATCAGCAGTGATTCTGTCAAGTAATAATTGACTATCTGCCCCCGAGATGCCCCTAAAGTCTTTCTAAGTCCAACTTCCTTGGCTCGTTTAACAGATAATGCTGTTGCTAAATTCACATAGTTGAAAGAAGCAATCATCAATAAAAAAATGGCTATCGTCATGAATAGATAGACATACCTTTTGTCCAAACTCGGCTTGAGGCTGGCCTCTAGTTCACCATTAAGATGGATGTCTTTTAAAGCAGTATATCCAATATCGCGGCCTTCCAGATGTTGAGGTATTTTATTCTCTAATAATTCCGTAATAGCTCTTTGAGAGGATGCCATTTCCAAATTCTTGTCGAACTTTAAATAATTCAGACAATTCTTTCTCCAAAAATCAGGGCTTGTCCTATCATATTCAATCCATGGAAGAACAACTCCAAAGGTGATGTGGCTATTCTCAGGTGGGTTTTGAGCAATCGCTGCAATTAAATATGTCTTTTTTTCAATTTTTAATTCTTCTCCAATTGCATTTTTAGAGCCAAACAATCGCTTAGCAATTCTTTCAGTAATGATAACCCGATTTTGATCTGACAGTGCTTGTCTCGGGTTACCTTCAATCATCCCGAAACTAAAAAATGAAAATAATGATGGATCTGAATAGATGACTTCTTCTTCATAAAAGGAATTCCCATTTGCGCTAATTAAAGATTCTCCTGCTCCTATAGTCTGATACACTTCCACACCAGGAATACTCTCTTTAATTAAATCACCAATAACTAAGTTTGAATAGCCAGACAATCTTTCTCCATATTGATTTTGAGATCGGGAGGTCATCATTTGAATGCGATCCTTATCTACATGAAAATCATCAAAACTCAGATGGTATTGTACAAAGGAACCAATGAGAATGAAAGCAGTAACCCCTATCGATAATCCCAAAATGTTCAGGAGACTAAAGAACCTCTCGGTTTTAAATTTTCTTAATATTAGGGTTACATAATTTCTAAACACGGTTTCTGGGTTTTACTGATCTCTCAAAGCACTAATCGGATTCATTGACGCTGTTTTGACCGTTCTTAAACAGACAATCAAAAGTGTAATGCTCAACCCTAAAACAGCGACTGTAAGAAAGGGCACAGGCGCGATATCTATATGATAAGCAAAGCCATCAAGCCACTTGCTTGTGGCGTAAAAACCAACAGGAATCGTAATCAGCATAGCGATGGCAATTAGTCTTGCCATCTCCTTAGAAAAGATGCTCAGGATTTGGGTAATACTTGCTCCGAGGACTTTTCGAATCCCAATTTCCTTGATACGCTGATCCAATTTGTAGCTAATCAATCCAATCAAACCAAGTAGTGCTACAAACAGGCTCAACCCGGTGAATACGGTTATGATTTGACTCATGCGCTTCTCAGATGCAAAGAGTTGATTAAACTTCTGATCGAAGAAATAATATTCTAGTGGCTCGTCTGTAAATTGAGCATAGGTTGACTTTATTTGATTTAATGTCTTTCCTGCTTCTGTCAATTGCACCCTTATATTAAATTGATTGTTCCGATTTGCTTTAAAGAAAACTGTTGGTGCAATCGCCTGACTGAAGTCTGCGGCATGAAAATCTTTGACTACACCAACTATATTCATTTTTTCGCCCAAAAACCCAGCATTAAAATTCTTCTCATAGAGTTCAGTGCCCAATATTTTTGCGAAGGTCTCATTAACAATTATGGTTTCCCTATCCTCATCAATGGCATCATCAAAATTTCTCCCATCGACAAAGGTCATACCCATGGTAGGCGCAAATTCTGCATCGACCAATTTATACTGCACTCGATGAAAGGTTTCTTCTCCACCAATTTCCAGCAGCCCGGCAAGCGCCAGGCTGCCAATCATACTAAAACGATTGGATGAAATATTTTGCACAGCCGGTAATTGAAGTAGTTCATTCTTGAAAGCCTCCGTGTCTTCATCAATCTGTGATTTATTATTCTCAATCACCAAGACACCTTCTTTAGTAAAGCCCAAATCCTTACTCAAACCGTAATTCAATTGCTGATAAACAAAGACCGAGAAAATGGCCAGAGAAAGAGAAACCACAAACTGGAAAACGACAAGGGTGCTCCTAAAGGCCTTGCTGCGATTACCCATTCGGTAATCTCCCTTGAGCACAGTTGATGGCTTGAAAGAAGTAAGAAATAAAGCCGGGTAGATTCCTGCCAACATGCCAGTGACCGCGGCAATAACCAAAACGACTAACACAAGAGACGGGTAGTCATAAACGTCAACATTAAAGTTTGAAAATCCCATACTGAACATCAGGTTTAGTGCTCCTTCTGCCAACCCTAAACCGATGACTGCGGCACCAAAAGTGATCAAAAAAGATTCTGTCAGAAAGCGAATCACCAAGTCTCGTTTAAATGAGCCAAGCACCTTTCTTACCCCCACTTCTTTGGCCCTCTTGGAGGCCTGTGCGGTTGCCAGATTAACATAATTGATACTGGCCAAAATAATAATAAAAACAGCGATAGCGAGGAATATATAGAGGTACTGAAGGTTGCCTGCTGCTGAAGCCTCAAATGACAAATTTGAATTCAAATGAACATCGGCAAGATTCATTACCAACATTTGATTCTGTTTGTTCGCAGCTAAAAAAGTTTCGAAATCAACATCCTTTTCACCAAATTCATAGCTCCGCCTGGCAAATGCTTCATCCGACTGATCCTGTATAATCCGATCGTCTATTGTCGTCTCCATTTTGAAATAGGAGAAGCCAATAGTCATGTTAAAAGTAGATTTGTTATCATCCTCAAAGGCCTGCGGCATCTTGGCCAGCACCTGAAACCTGAGGTGTGTATTCAAGGGTAAATCTTCAATAACTCCAGTCACCTGATGAGTATTTGAAGCTGACTGAGAATTCACTTCGATTATTTCTCCTATAGGGTTTTGATTGCCAAATATCTTTTTGGACATGGATGCACTAAGCAGCAATGCATTAGGCGCATCAAATGCCGTTTCAGGGTTGCCATAAACAAATTTCTGGTCAAAAACCTTTAGGTAATCTTTGGTGCTGTAATACACGGCTTCTTCAACAAAGCTTGAATTTTGATATTTCAAGGTTGAACTGCTTATAGGTTGAACCATCACAGTAGCTTCAACCCCAGCCACTTTTTCTTTTAGGAGGTTCAAATGTGCAATAGACGAGTACGCAAAGTTTCGGGCGCTTAGCCTGTAAATTTGTTCGTGATTCTTATAATGCTTGTCATAGGTGAATTCCTGATTCACATAGATGGCAATCAGAATGGCAGCAGCAAAACCGATGGCTAACCCTGATATGTTGATCAGCGTATAGCCTCTGTTCTTTTTGAGGCTTCTGATTATGGATTTTAAGTGATTTCTAAACATGACCTTTTTTTATTTATTCTGACCTTAATGAATCTACTGGGTTAGCTTTGGCGGCTATAAATGATCTTAAGCTGGTGGTCAAACCACCAATAATCAGGGTAAAAAGTATGGCCACTACGAACATCCAAATCTGGATGGAAATATTGTATTCAAAGTCCATCAACCACCTATCCATGGCAAAATAACCAAGGGGTGCCGCGACTATAAAGGCAAGTGCTATAAGCAGCAATAGTTCTTTGGAGAAAATGTTCAGAATCTGCTTTACCGAAGCGCCCAGCACTTTTCTCACTCCTATTTCCTTGGTTTTCTGATTGGCCATAAAGGAAATCAGACCATAGAGACCGAGACAACCGATAAATATGGCTATGCCCGAAAATATCTGAAAGAGCACCAGCAAATCAGCCTCCTGTTCATAATTGGCCTTGATGGTTTCTTCAAAAACAGAAGGTTCAAATGTGTAGGCTGGAAAAATGTCATTCCACTCCTTTTCCAGCGCAGCAACTGTGCTTTTCCTCATGGCATCATCCCCGGAAACCTTAATAGCTCCTTCAAAATTAAAGCTCGGAAAGCCGATCAGAAAAAGTGGTGTCATCTCCGATTTTAAAGAATGCGCGTTAAAATCCTTTACCACTCCCACTATCGTCTTATCTCCATTAAAACCAGTATTCACTTTAATTCCAATGGCTTCATTTGGATCTTGAATGCCAATCATTTTCATCACAGTTTCCGTAATCATGGCATTGACCAACAAGGTGTCAGTAGCGCGTAGATTTCTTCCCGCAAGCAGTTCAATGCCAAACAGCTCCAGGTATTGGTCGTCAATAATTTTGAATTGAGCATCGAAGTCCGTGTCGTTGGCTAGTGGTGCATAATTAAAATTTGAGCCCAAATTATTCTCGGAGAGCGGTGCTCCTACATGAAAGCTGATACTTTCAATATTGGGGTTGCTTTCCAACCTGCTCTTAAGCAATTGACCATTCTTGAAGTTGGGCTCAGGCATATTAAAGCTCACGATTGATTCCTTGCTGAAACCCATATCAGCACTATAAAAATGCCTCATTTGAGAGATGACTACCAGTGTACAAATGATGAGGAATTGAGAAATAAAGAATTGTGTAATCACCAGGCCTCTTCTCAAATTAAATTTACCTGACACTTTGCTGTTCATGGTGCGTTTCATGGCAGCAACAGGATTGAGAGAGGACAATACGAAAGATGGGTAAATACCGGAAAGCAAGGTGACCGATATGATAATAAGCCCGAGGTAAACGAGCATTGCAGGATCGTTCAATAAGTCGAGGGTGAGTCTGTAGTCAAGCAACAGGTCTAATTTGTTGAGCACCAGTTCTGCCACACCTAACGAAAGCACAACAGAAATCAGGGTGATGAGCAAAGTCTCGCTCATAAATTGATTCACCAATTGCGATTTGCTTCCACCCAACACTTTCCTTACGCCTACTTCTTTGGCACGTTTGACTGCTTGGGCCGTAGCCAGATTAATGAAGTTGATGCAAGCGGTCAAAATCAAAATAATGGCTACAATCGCACAACCAACCAGCAGTTGTCTGCTAACCCGCTGATCACCGTGGCTGTCATATGAAATGTCAAAATGAACATCTCCATATCGTTGTAAATGGTACTCTTCGGTTTCCGTCTGCTCTGGTTGATATTTAGCCACAATTTCTTTGAGTTTGGTCTCAATATCGGCCTCGCTCACTCCATCATTCTTCAGAAAGTAAACATTTGTGCTTGAGCTCACACTTCCCCAAGCTTCTTCATCAAAAAGAGGAAATATGTCGCTATTTGCTGATTTGAAGGTGGTCAATGCACTTATTGGCAAGTCCGAGTTTTTAGGGTTATTCTTCATAACCCCGGAAATCATCAAATCCACCTTGCTGTCAAGCGTGATCATTTTACCCAAGGCAGAGGCCACGTTTGTTCCGGTAAAACCATAATACTTCTCTACCAAACTCTCCGATAAAATCACTTGATCCAGATTGTCCAGAGCGGTCTCTTTGTCCCCAACAATCATCTCAATATCAAAGAGTTCAAAGAAGTCTTCCTCGACAAAGGCAATACCACCGCGCTCCATAAACTTTGATTTGTTGCCAAGTTCATTGGTCACTGTGAATTGGCCCTCCTCCGCGTAATTAATAATCGCTGCTGTACCCAAATCCGGGTAGTAATTCTTGAATGCCTTTAAAAAAGGAACAGGCATGCCCATATCTTTATCAATACTATTGGCACTAATTTCATGTCTGACGAAACGATAGAGCCTATCATAGTTGCTTTGATCTGCATCAAAACTTTTATGATAATTAATGAATTTGAAAAGGATCAATGCCGAGCTGATGCCTAAGGCCAGACCAAATACGTTGATGAAAGTATAGGTCCTGTTCCTTTTTAAATTTCTGAATGCGGTGGTTATATAATTCTTAAGCATAGTTGTTTACTCTGATCTAAGGGATTGTGCTGGATTAATTGTAGCCGATTTGTATGCTCTGATGCCTACAGACAATATCACTAACAAAGCCGTAACTATAAGTCCAAGAGCAAATACATCTACACCAATGTCTACTCTGGACTCAAAGCCCTGAAGCCAGCTATTCATCAGGTAATAAGCGAACGGGGCTGCGATAGCAAACCCTAAAAATGTAAAGACTAAGAACTGTCTTGAGAAGAGCAATAGGATACTAGAGATACTTGCACCAAGTACCTTTCTTATCCCTACTTCCTTTATTTTTTGCTGAGCAATGTAGGATATCAACCCAATCATACCGATACAACCAATAAGAATAGCAATGCCGGCTGCGATTTGAAAAAGTGTAGAGACCTTCTGTTCTTCTTCATAAAAATTGGCAAGTGTCTCATCAAGAAAACGAGGATTGAAATCTCTTTCAGGAAAAATCTCGGTGTACGTCTCCCCTAAGGAGCTAAGAAGCGATCTAATATCTTGGGTTTTGAATTTAAGGGCCATACTTCCATAGCCTTCATTAAAAACCATCACTAAAGGTTGGATGGAAGCGTGAAGTGATTGGGTATTATAATCCGCTACTACACCTCCAATATGACCACTATGGCTCCAAAATGAGAAGGGCTTTCCTAAGACCTCATTGTAATCGGTAATCCCAATTTCTTTTAGCAATTGCTCATTGACTATGAAGCTTTTCAAGCTATCTCTTTCCAGTACATTAGTACCTTCCAACAGCTTTATGCCATAAGTTTGTAAAAAGTCTTTATCTATGAACTTTACTTCACTGCTCTTTTCTATGGTTTCTCCGTCCATTTGAAGGTCATATCCTCCAAACCAAACATTACCTGAAATGGCACCACTATTGGTTCTGGTAACACTCTCTATTCCTGGTATTTGAAGTGCTCTGGACTTCATCAATCTATGATTTTCAACCTGCCCTCCAGGTACGGAAATTTCTATTATGGAATCTTTATCGAGGCCTATTGGTGCATTGTAAAAGTGATCCATTTGTTGAAGTATAATCACGGTACAAATTATTAATGCCTGTGATATCATCAACTGTGTTGTCACCAATACTTTTCGAAGTGAAAACGAGCCTTGTTTCTCGGTAGTAATTTTGTTTCGAATGGCTGCGATAGGCTTATAAGATGCCAAAACAAATGATGGGTACAATCCAGAAAAGACGACAGCAAATACAAACGTAATTCCTAAAAAGAGTACGGCTTGTGAATCCTCAAACAAGTTGAATTGGAGGTCATAGCCTAGGTATGACTTCAAGTTGATCAGGGCCAATTCTACTCCTCCAAACGAGATCAACAAGGCAATGAATGTCACAATAAGAGTCTCCCCCATAAACTGGATAACCAGACTTTTACGACTGCTTCCAAGTACTTTTCGAATTCCAACCTCCTTCGATCTTCTTACCGCAAGAGCGGTGTTCAAATTGATGAAATTGATACAAGCGGCTACCAAGAGGAGAATTCCAATAACAGCCATTGCCCAGAGATTGGATTTATCAATGGTCCGTCTTGCATAATTGCCTAAGTCAACATTGTAATGTAAATCACTAAGAGGTTGAAGCAATCGAGTCATCTTTTCTCCATCTTCTAATGATTGATTTAACTTTTCATCAAAACCTTGAAGACGAGACTCTAAGGATGACTGTGTCATTCCCTCTGGAAGCTTGATGTAAGCATTTACCGCTCCATAAACAGACCCCCAGTTACCTGAGCTTACGTCACTCGCATATTGTCCACTCGATTCAATTGAAATAAAAATATCGATTGGAAAATCTGTTGTTTGAGGATAGTCCTCTAATACACCGGTGATCTGCATGTCCCTGCCATTCAACTCAACTACTTCGCCAACAACGTCTGTCTTTCCGAAAAGCTTGCTGGCCATTTTTCGGGTGAGAACGATAGAATTAGGGTCAGACAAAGCGGATTGGGGATTTCCAAATATCCAGTCATGGCTGAAGATTTCTGAATAATCAGGATGTACATAAGCTGCATGGTTCCCACTTTCCTGAAAGCGCACCCGTTCGCCACCTTTTTCAATAAAAAAAGTTGGTGGCGCCATATTATTGTGGATAAATGTGGCAGGTATATCTGAAAACTCACTTTTGAAACCAGTCACGAATGGGAATTGCATCGAGGCCTCTGTGGATTCTCCCTCCTCACTTTCTTGTAGCGAGATGACGCGATAGATACGGTCAGAGTCTTCAAAGTGCTGGTTAAAACTCAATTCATATCTGACAACAAGGAAAATCACCAAAGAGCAAGTGATTCCAAGTGTTAAACCAAGTGCATTGATTGTAGTATTAACCTTGTTTCTGGCTAAGTTTCTGAATGCTGTAATTAAATAATTTCTGACCATGTCGTTTTGATTTATTCGTCTCTTAAAGATTCTACTGGATTTGCAGATGCTGCTTTGAAAGCGCGTGACCCAACTGTGAGCATTGCAATAATTGCAGTTGCTGCGATTCCTATGATGAAAATGGCGGCTCCGATATCAATTCGATAGAAGTAATTACTCAACCACCCATCCATTACATAGTAAGTCAGTGGTGCAGCCAATACGAAGGCCAAACCAACAAGCATGACTACTTCTTTGGAGAATATCATCACGATACTCGATACCGTTGCTCCTAGCACTTTTCTGATCCCTATTTCTTTGACCTTTTGATTGGCCATGAATGAAATCAATCCATAAAGTCCCAGACAGCAGATAAAAATCGCCATGCCTGCAAATACTTGAAAGAGTTGTGATACACGCTCTTCTCTTTCATATTCAGCTGCAATGTTGTCATCCAAAAACTTGTGTACGAAAACATCTTCAGTGAATATGCTATTCCATATGTCCTCCACTTGGCTAATAATGGGACTAACATCTGACTGTGGAGATATTCTCACACCTGCTTCAAAGTACTGCGTAGGGCCATTCATCATATGGATGGCTTCCAGTTCAGCACTCAGGGCTCGATTATGAAAATTTTCGACAACCCCAACAATAAGGTAGCTTTTGCCTCCGGATGTTTTGTAGCGTTGACCTACTGCTTCAGAAGGATCAACATAATCCAACTTCTCAGCAAACTTGCGATTGATAACGGCATGGTCGGAAGGTGAATCGTCTTTGAAGAATTCTCCAGCCAATATTTGTAAATCGAAGACTTGTGCGTATTTCCCATCAACATTTTTTCTGTTTACCCGAAATGATCCTTCAGCCTCTCTATACCTAACAGAACCTCTATTGTTTGATCTTGCACCTCCAGGACTGGCTATATAAAAACTTGCACCTTCAACCGCGGACATAGAAGCCAAACGCGAGCGTAACAAGTCCAGATTTTCCTTTTTGTTGTCGGGAATAGGGAATGTCAAGATATTGTCTTTCTGAAAGCCAACAGGCTGACTTTTCATAAAGTCCATTTGAAAAACAACAACCAAAGTGCCGATAATCAATGTCTGAGAAATCAAAAATTGCAATACGACCAGCCCTCTTCTCAAAGAAAGTCCCTTGCCCTTCTGCAGTGTCAATGTACTGTTCTTGATAGCATCCACCGGATTATAGCGAGAGAGTACCAATGCCGGATAAAATCCCGCCAGGAATGTTACTCCCACCACAAGTATTAATAAAAACAGTGCTGTTGAAGGTTCGGATAGAATATTCAGACTAAGATCATTTCCCAGGAATGGCTCCAATTTCATCAAAGCGCCTTCGCTTATTCCAAGGGAAATAACCACGGCAATACAGGTAATAATAAACACTTCACCCAAAAACTGTATCATCACATGTCCTTTGCGTCCCCCCAGTACTTTTCGAATTCCAATTTCCTTAGCCCTCCTCACAGACTGAGCGGTGGCAAGGTTTATAAAATTGATAACAGCTGTCAATATCAAAATCGCAGCGATCATTTTGAGACTGCTTATGGTAGATTGATCCAAAGCACTATTTCCTCCATATTCTTCACTCATATGGATATCCCTCAATGGCTGTAGGGCAAAATAGTTGTTACTAGTTTTGGAAGACATATATTTAGGTGTCACTTCTCTAAGCTCCTTTTCAGTAGCTTCTTCCGTTCTATTTGGAGATAATTTCATATAACACCGTGCATCTCCATTTCGAGTTCTCCAACTTGTTAATTCCGCTGCATATGGGTAAATCTTAGCACCCTGATATTCCATTAAAGCATGAATATTGAAATCCGTGTTTTTGGGTGGGTCTTGATAAACACCAGTCACCCGCAAAGTGAGTTTGTTCTCAAATTGCACAGTCTTTCCGAGTACTGAATGATAATCGTCCCCCTTCAAATCGAAGAGTTTGTTGGCCATAGACACAGAGATGGCTATGGTATTTGGTTCATCCAATAGGTGTTCCGGATTGCCAGCCAGAACGTTAAAGTCGAAAATGGAAAAGAATTCATTTTCAACAAAGGCCATTTCATCGGTGATGCGTAGTTTTCTGGCTACATCTTGATCATTCGATACCTTAAAAATCCCGGGCGTATACCAGTGAATTCGAGAAATCGTAGCATCAGGAAAGTCATTTCTCAAGGCAACTCCCAATGGATGCTGCACGGATATGTCCTTGTTTATTCCTCCAGCTGATTCTTGGTGCAAAGCCATTCTATAAATCTGATCGACACTCTGATGGTAGGTATCAAAGCTCTGTTCGAACGAGATAATTCGGTAGATGACAACCGTTCCTGAAATTCCCAATACCAGACCAAGGATATTGATGAAGGCGAATGTTTTGTTTCTTCGCAGGCTTCTTAATGCTGTTATAAAATAGTTTCTGACCATGTTGTTTTAATCTATTCGTCTCTTAGTGATTGTACAGGATTGGCAGATGCCGCCTTAACTGATCGAAAACCCACAGTTCCTGCAGCTATCAGCACTGTAGCACCAACAGCCATTGCAAAAACTCCAGGCCCAATATTGATTTGGTAGACATAGTTGCTTAACCATTGATTCATCAGGTAATACCCAAGAGGCGCTGCGATCAAAAAGGCAAAAGCGACCAGAATCAGAACTTCCCTGGAGAAAATACCGAGGATACTACCAATCGTGGCTCCCAGCACTTTTCTTATACCAATCTCTTTGATTTTCTGGTTCGCCATAAAGGAAACCAGACCATAAAGTCCCAGACATCCAATAAAGATGGCAATGCCTGCAAATATTTGAAGCAACTGTGTCACTCGTTGCTCAGACTGATATTGCTGAACGACTTTTTCATCAATGAATTGATAAGTGAATACATCAGCCGTAAAGACCTCACTCCAGATTTCTTCAAGCTTAGTTAGAGCATCATTGAAGCCATCATTAAGATTCAACTTTACTCCCCCTTCAAAATATTGTGAAGTTCCGCTCATCATGAAAACCGGGTCTATCTCACCTCTTAAAGAATTGTTATGGAAATCATCTACCACACCTGTGATGATATATGTTCGTCCGAAGCTCGTTTCATAGCGTTGACCAACCGCCTGTTCCGGACTTTCAAATCCCAGACTCTCGGCAAGTTTTTTATTAATTACCGAGTTATCATTGGGAGAAGATTCGCGAAAAAATTCACCAGCAAGAATCTTAAGATCGAAGAGTTCGGCATATTGATCATCCACGTTTTTACGATTCGCTCTGATCATTTCCGCGCCTCCTCCCTTCGGATCCTTAAGCTGATCGATGTTATTCGTTCGAGCTACACCAGGCGATGCCACATAGAAGCTAATATCTCCTACCCCCGCAACTTCTTGCATTCTACTTCTCAGAAGACTCATTTTTTCTTCCGTGCGTTCTGGAACAGAAAAAGTAACAATGGCTTCCGTATCAAACCCTAAAGGCTTATTAAGCATAAAATTCATTTGATACACGATCACCAATGTTCCTATAATTAGAGTTTGTGAAATCAAGAACTGAATGATAACCAACACCCGTCTCAATGACATGCTTTTCGATTTTGAGCCGGACGCCATACTATTGCTTTTAATTGCGGTTACAGGATTGTAATTCGCCAAAACCATTGATGGATAAAAACCAGATAAGAGTGTCACTACCAAGGTGAGTAGCAGCAAGAATCCAACGATTCCTGGTTCTGCCAATAAATTAAGACCGAGGTTGTAGCCTAAAATTGGCTCTAGCTGCATTAGCACTGCTTCACTGACACCTAAGGAAGCAATTAAGGAGATAAAGGTGATAATGAATACTTCAGATAAGAATTGAATGATTAGATGCGATTTCTTACTTCCCAATACCTTTCTAATTCCGATTTCCTTGGCACGCTTGACCGATTGTGCTGTTGCCAGATTAACGAAGTTGATTGCCGCAGTGATGATTAAAATCAAACCGAGAACCGTAAGACTTGAAATGACACTTTTATCGACAACACTCAAACCAGAATCTTCATCCAAGTGAATTCCCGAAAGAGGCTCCAAGGCCATATATCCATTAGTGACAAAGCTCTTTAGTTCTTCAAGATACTTTGAGGAGGCCTGCTTAAGTTGTTGTTGAGCAGCTTCCTCTGTAAGTCCTTCGGGTAATTTTACCCATAACCGTGCAGCTCCGTTGATCGTCTGCCAACTCTTAAGCTCGGCTGCATAAGGATAAATTTTTGCCCCTTCGTAGAACATCATATAGTCGATGTCAAAATCTGTATTCTTAGGAGGGTCATTGTAAACTGCTTCAATCTGTAGCGTGAGCTGATTTTCGAATTTGACAGTTCTACCTATAATCTCTTGATAACCACTTCCATTCAATCCGAACAATTTATCTGCCGAGGAGGCGGACATGGCAATGGTATTCGGTTCAGCGAGCAATTGCTCCTTTCCACCAGCGATGACCTCAAAGTCAAAAATCTCGAAGAAGTCCGAACCTACAAAAGCGATGGGATTGGTCTCACGAATCTTGGTTTCAATGCCCTGAGCATTTTCCACTGAGAATACCCCAGCATCCCACCAATGGATACCAGCAACATTCCAATCAGGAAAATCATTCCTAAGCGCCAGGCGCAGTGGATGCATCACTGAGGTGGAGTTAGCCTCCTCGCCATCACTTTCATACATAATGTTTACACGGTATACCCGGTCCGCATCAGCATGATAGGTGTCGAAACTTTCTTCGAAGGTTACGATCCGGTAAATAACGATTGTCGATGAGATACCTAGTATCAAACCAAGAATGTTGATGATCGCAAACGTTTTGTTCCTTCGCAGATTTCTAATTGCCGTTTTGAAGTAATTTTTGAGCATGGCTAAAGTCAATTATTCACGTGGTTATTACCAAGACTGATGCCAAACTCTTAATTTATTGTATGTCAGTAGGTTATAAAGTATTTCAAAATCAATTCATAATATTATCGTTTGTTTTCAATACATTTAACTGTTTGTTTTTGATACAACTTTAACATGGCCAAAACAGAAGCTAAAATACTTGTAGTAGATGACGACATCGATGTGTTGAACACTGCAAGGATGTATCTGAAGCAGCAGTTCACACTCGTACAAATCGAGAATAACCCCGAGCTGATTCCACAACATTTTGATCGTGAGAGCTTCGATGTCGTTTTGCTGGATATGAATTTCAAAAAGGGTGAGAACGATGGCAAGGACGGACTGAATTGGCTCAACAATATTCTTAATATAGACCCGAATACCATAGTTATCCTGATTACGGCCTATGGTGAATTAGACTTAGCCGTGAAGGCGGTAAAGGCAGGGGCCACTGATTTTATCTCCAAACCGTGGAAGAATGAAAAGCTCTTTGGCACCATTCAATCCGCACTACAATTGCGCCAAAGCAAGCTTGAGGTTGATCGGCTTAAAAACACCCAAAAGACGCTTTCTGATCAATTAGATCAGAAGTTTGGAGACTTTATCGGGGAGTCACTACCTATTCAACAGGTCTTTGGGTTAATTGAGAAAGTTGGACCTACCGATGCGAATGTGTTGATCCTGGGAGAAAACGGAACTGGCAAAGAGCTCGCTGCCAGAGCGCTTCACAAACAATCGGAACGCAGAAATGAGGTCTTTATCAATGTGGACCTTGGCTCTATTAGCGAAACACTCTTTGAAAGCGAATTGTTCGGCCATGTGCGAGGTGCTTTTACAGATGCAAAAGAAGACAAGCCCGGACGGTTTGAGCTTGCCTCTGGAGGCACATTATTTCTTGATGAAATAGGCAACCTATCATTGCCGCTCCAAGCGAAATTGTTGACTGTGCTACAACAACGTAAGGTAAGTCGCGTTGGCTCAGGAAAAGAAATACCTATTGACATTCGCCTGGTTTGTGCCACCAATATGCCACTCTATGAAATGGTAAAGGAAGGTACTTTTCGACAAGACTTGCTCTATCGAATTAATACCGTGGAAGTCAGGATGCCTTCACTTGCTGAACGCAAAGATGACATCGATTTACTCGTCAAGCATTTTATGAATCTGTATGGTAAAAGGTATAAGAAAGTCAATATGCGAATTGACCAAAATACTTTGTCTAAGCTCAAGCGGTACGACTGGCCAGGGAATATTCGCGAATTGCAACATGCCATTGAAAGGGCTATTATTCTCTGTGAGAGTAATAAATTGACTCCTGAGGATTTTTTACTTCATCCCTCACGATCGGTTTCTTCCAATGAAGACGATATTCTAAATTTATCGGAAATGGAAAAAAGACTTATTCTCAAAGCATTAGACAAAAACAGTGGCAATGTCACGAGAGCAGCCAAGGAATTGGGTATTGATCGGCTGGCATTGTATAGAAGATTGCAGAAATATGGATTGTAAAGCTACAGGCCATAAGGTTCAAGTCACAAGCTTTACTGAGGCGCTGAATTCATGTTGCCTAGGCACACTTGAAACTTGCAGCTTAAACCTTAAAGCTTACTAATGGTATCAAAACGCTTTGCTTTTCTGGTCATCATCCGCATCATCTTATTGATGCTTACATTGACTGCGCTTGCCTTTATTTTCGCGAAGACGGAGCTATTCTTTAATCAGATCATTCTCCTCTCTATCATCATTATTCAGGTGTCAGAGTTGATTCGCTTCGTCACCTATACCAATCGAGAGTTAGCCAAACTGCTGCTGGCCATCCGTTATTCGGATTTCTCGATCTCTTTTAAGGGCAAGAAAAAAGGAAAATCATTCGAAGAATTACAAAATGCCTTTGTCGAGATCATAGACGCATTCAAAAAAGTGTCTGTTGAAAAAGAAGCGCAATTCAGGTTCCTAAAAGTTATCGTGGATCATATCAACGTTGGCATAATTGCGATCAAGGAAGATTATGAAATAGAATTAATCAACCAGTCAGCTCAGGACACGCTCAAAATTGCTACTCCGAATTACTGGAAACAGTTTCAGCAATTGCTACCTCATTTTTCTGCTGAGATTGAACACATGGAAGATAATGAGCGAAAGCTGCTTGAACTAAACGTCAAAGGGAACGCACTGCAAGTTTCAGCTCATCTCACTAAAATTAAAATTCTTAATTACCGATATAGTATCGTCACCTTCCAGGATATCAGGAGTGAAATAGAGCAAAAAGAAATTGAAGCCTGGCATAAGTTGATTAGGATTCTGACCCATGAAATCATGAATTCTGTAACACCTATTACCTCATTGACTGAGACTATGCTTATGCTCCTGGAAACAGATGATAAAAAGAAGAAAGCACTCTCAGAGCTCACTGAAGAGGATATTGAAGATGTAAGGTTCTCACTTAACACCATCCAAAAAAGGAGTGCAGGGCTTTTGCATTTTGTAGATGACTATAGAAGACTCACCAAAATCAAGCAATTAGAACTTGAGAAAATTAAAGCTGAAGAGTTGACTACAAGCATTGGCCAACTTATGAAGTCTGAATTCGACAATCAGGGTATCAAGCTGCAGATCAGTACCAAAAACAAGTTCGACCTGGCTGTTGACGAAAAATTGATTGCCCAGGTGCTGATCAATCTGCTGACAAACGCCCGACATGCAGTAGAAACCGAAGCCAATCCGGAAGTTCAGCTGCTCTCCTATTATAATGAGACTGGCAAAATCATAGAAATCAAAGACAATGGCTGTGGAATAGCACCGGACAAACTCGATCAGATTTTCATTCCTTTCTTTTCTACCAAGGAACAAGGCTCCGGTATTGGGCTTAGCCTTTCCAAGCAAATCATGAAGAAGCACAAGGGTGATCTTACCGTAAAATCAGAGGAAGGTGTAGGCACCAGTTTCTTTTTAGTCTTCAAGCTTTAATTATCAGTGAACAATCCATAATTTCAGAACCAGTTAACCCAGCCCTTATCACAGTCGATGGACATCTTTACTATTATCACCATTCTAACAGTACTCTCGGCAATTTTTGCTTTTATCAACACCAAATTCCTAAAGCTGCCTTTCACCATTGGTTTGATGATCATTGCCATTTGCTTCACCTTGGTCATTATTGTCCTCGGCCATTTTGAACATTGGATTCTTGATGAAGCTAAGTTGATTATTGGCTCCATTGATTTTGAAACTGTGTTGCTTGAGGTCATGCTGAGTTTCCTTCTCTTTGCCGGAGCACTGCATACCAAATTGGACGAACTCAGGAAGCAACGAGCTCCAATAATGATGTTTGCCACCTTGGGCGTCATCATGTCCACCTTCATCATTGGAGGGGTGATGTATTGGGTCGCGGGTGCACTTAATCATCATATCGATTTTATCTACTGTCTTTTGTTCGGAGCGTTAATCTCCCCTACCGACCCGATTGCAGTTTTGGGCATTTTAAAGAATGCCAAAGCACCAAAAAAACTGGAAGTAAAAATTGTTGGTGAATCTCTCTTCAATGATGGGGTTGGTGTGGTGGTATTCCTGGTAATCCTCAAAATTGCCGAGCAGGGATTAGCCTCAGTTGACGCTGAGGAAGTGAGCTTTTTGTTCTTTGAAGAAGTGTTTGGGGGCATTGCCCTTGGCCTCGTGATGGGCTGGATCGGCTTTAAGGTAATGAAGGCCATTGACCATTATGAAACTGAAGTAATGATTACCCTTGCGCTAGTCATGGGGATTTACAGCATTGCCCATTACATCGAGTTTTCCGGCCCGTTGGCAGTGGTGGTTGCAGGAATTTACATTGGCAATAAATCGCCTCAAATTGCCTGGTCTGAAACCACTCAGAATTATGTTGACAAGTTCTGGGAGTTAATCGATGTGCTACTCAACGCCATCTTATTTGTTCTTATAGGTTTCGAATTGTTGATGATCATACCAATAAGTGGTGAGTATCTCACTTTTGGACTGATCGCTATTCCTGTTGTATTACTTGCAAGATGGCTTGCACTTAAAGGCCCGATTGAACTCTTCAAACGCAGGCTCGAGTTCCTTCCTAGAACCGATATAATCATGACCTGGGGCGGTATTCGAGGAGGCATTTCCATTGCTTTGGCGCTTTCACTGAAACCAGAAATGGAGCGCGAGCTTTTCATCACCGTCACCTACATTATCGTGGTTTTCTCCATCATTGCACAGGGCTTGACCATAGGACCTTTGGTGCGCAAAATCCTGGGCAATACTGAGTCGAAAGAATCCTAAAGTCCCATCTCATCTTGCGTTTTACACAGGCCCTGGTTTTCAACACCTAAGCGACATTCTGCGAGAAGATACGTCATATGCCTTATGGCGACAGTCAGCTTTATCCCATAGATTTTAAGCGTTTACAAGACTCCCTTTTTCCCTGTTTGTTAAAGCCATATAAGAGCTCTTCATATGAAAAGGATAATTATTTCTTCTTTGTTCTGTCTGATTATTTCAATTAGCGTACGATCCCAGGAAAAGCCAATTTTGCTCAATGGGAAAGTACTTAATGCCGAAACGCTCGAGCCAATAAACGATCAAAGCTATCATAGTGCTTTTGTCAGGGACAATGGTCGAATTGACGTACAACACGGACCGGCATGGGTTTGGGGTGTGATTGACTGGCAGGGAAACACCATCATTGAACCGAGGTACAATTCCATGCTCAGTTTCAATGAAGGCATTGCCATAGGTGCAATCAAAGGACTTGGAATGTCCTATGAGGTGATTGATGAGAAGGGTGAAATTCTGTTCGATAATAAGTTCAAGAACATTCGACCATACAAAAATGGTCTCGCAGCATTTCTTGGAAGTGAGGCTAAATATGGTTTTGTGGACAAAAAGGGCAAGCAAGTCATCAAGCCACAATACGACAGTTATGGTGCTAACATCCTTATAGGCAAAGACCAATTTATTGCAACCGAAAAAGGCAAAAAATGGGGAATCATTAATGGGAAAAACAAAGTGATCTTACCCATTGAATATGAAAAGATCACGCATTTGAAAGATGATGTATTTCTGGTAGAAGTGCCTGATTCCAAAACACCCACATCTCAGGGGAGCTTCGGGAGTACACTCAAACACAGCGATTACGGCCTTTGGTCGGCAACCACGGGAATGATCATGGAGCCCACAATTGATCATGTCCATGGAGACTTTAATTTTCTGGAATATGGCTACCTCAAGTTTCGGAGCAACAGATACGAAAAATGGAATCTGATGAATCTATCAGGTCAGAAAATACTCAAAGAAGGATATGACGAAATTTTACCAATCAGTGGGCGACTGATTGGGGTGGGTAAAAATAACCCAAACACAAAACAAACGCTTTATGCGGTTAGCGATTTTAATGGTTCTCTTAAAACTCAGTATGAACTTTCGTCTGTTGGCTCCTTAAAAAACGGTTTCATCCCTATCTGTATTAGACAAGGGACACAGGTCAGTTGTGGATTCACGGATGAAAACATTAAGCTGAAAATACCTTTAAACTATAGCTCGGTCCAGGGCTTTGATGAAGCAGGTCATGCCATAGTAAGTCGTTCGAGTAAAGTATCAAACAGAACTGTTAGCTACAAAGGAGTAATTGACCAAGACAACAATATAATTCTACCACTTGTTTTTGGAAGGATCGAACGTGTTTCTTCCAGGTATTATAAAGCCAATGCACTCAACAACGGATTCGAACATTTGATTGATGTCAGCAATGGCCTACCCATTGATGAGGACAAGAGCACTTACCTTCTCAGGCTCTACGCTGATTTCTATTTTGAATTCTCCGACTTCACCAATGCAGCCATTTTTTACGAAAAAGTGGTTAATTCTGTCGGCTACGGAAATAAAGACATCGCCCTGCTTGGGAAAAGCTACAGCAGAAGCGACCAATATGATAAAGCCCTTAAAAACCTGGATAGACTCCTGTCTTTGCCTGAAAGTAAATTAACTAATGAACTTAAGGTCTATCGAGGTGAAAAGGCCTACGTTCTTTGGAAACAAGGAAAGATGCAAGAGGCCAAAGCTGTTTATGACCAGACTTTTGAGGGCTTTACAAAAAGATTGACCGAAGAGTACTCTAATATGAGATTGGAGTACGCAGAGATGCTTGCTGCGATGAACCTGGGCCATGATGCCATCAAAGAATACAAAGAAGTGCTTAGGTTCTACCAGAGTGCCTGGGCGGTATATGACAAATTAGGTGTACTGCAACTCACCATTGATTTGAAGGATGATGCCATAACCAGTTTCAATAAATCCATTGGTTTTAATCCTGGTGGAAAAGATGCCTACTTCTTTAGAGGTCAGGCTTACGCGCTAAAGAACGAACACGGCAGCGCAATTAGAGATTATGAAAAGGCCATTCAAATTGAGGGAAGTGGCGAACTCACCACCATACACAAGTATCTCGCAGATTCCTGGTTTGCCAATGGTACCAAGGATAAGGCTTGCGGCCTATGGAAGCAACTAGCCCCTTATGACGAAAAGTCCAAAAGTCTGACCGCTCAGAACTGTAATTAGCAGTCTCATAATCTCAGAGCTCTGCATATTGTCGCTAA
Organism: Roseivirga sp.; assembly: GCA_029262895.1. Lineage (GTDB taxonomy): Bacteria > Bacteroidota > Bacteroidia > Cytophagales > Cyclobacteriaceae > Roseivirga. The sequence continues at coordinate 28,123 of JAJCYM010000030.1, read as the reverse complement.
GCTCAATATGGTTATCTTCATTTTGATAATTCAGTAAGAGATTTCAACCATGAGCAAAATTGAAGAAAAGCTTAAGCAATTAGGCATACTGCTGGAGCCTGCCAAAGCACCCGTGGCCAATTATCTCGGTTCCAAGCGAGATGGTGATCTCCTTTACGTTTCTGGCCGTAAAAGCGAATTATCTGGAGCGGTTGGCTCCGATGTTACGGAAAAACAGGCTAAGACTGCCGCAAGAGATACACTTGTGATTATGCTAGCCATTATTAAGCAAGACATTGGAGACCTTGATCTGATTGATGGTGTGGTTAAACTTCAGGGGTTTATCAGGTCATCAGACAACTTTATGCGGCAGCCCCAGATTTTGGATGGAGCAACAGAGTTGCTGATTGAACTCTTTGGTGAAAGTGGCAAACATGCCAGAACCGCCACAGGAGTACACCAACTACCCTATGGAGCCACCATTCAGTTGGATATGATTTTAAAAATGAAATCAACCTAAACACTAATCATCCACACGAACCCTGATAGACCTCTCTAGACTTTAAAGAGATCATCAAAAGAGCCTATTGAGTGGCCAACAACAACCCACAGGAAAGGACACGACTGGTGATTGAAAGCCCTACCGGTCAATATTAATTGGAATACCTTTCTTTAGCACCAATCGATCAATAAAGAACTCCATCATTCTGTCAGTATTTAAGGCAGTATGCCCCCTATCCGGTCCTACTTGTACTTCAATACTCTTGCCAGCCTGTTGCAAGGCCTGAATTAATTGAAGAGAATTGGAAGGATGCACATTGTTGTCTGCAGTACCGAAGTAGATCATCATCTCACCTTTAAAGTCCTTGGCGTATTTCATAAGGTTTGCACCTTCATAGCCTTCAGGGTTGTTCTCAATTGTGTTCATGAAACGCTCCGTGTAGATGTTATCATAATTTCTCCAGTCAGTAACAGCAGAGTTAACGACAGCAGCATGATAAACATCCGGATGTCTGAAAATACTGGCAGCGGAAGTAGTGCCACCATAAGAGGTGCCGTAAACCCCAACACTTTCCTTGTCAAAGTATGGGCGATTATAAAGCGACTTAATTCCCTCGGCAAAGTCATCCATTTCTACTACGCTCATCTTGCCATAAATCTCATCTAAGAGTCTTTTACCCCTGCCTCTTACATTTCTTCCGTCAATATCTACAACCAGAAAGCCATACTCTGTCAGGGGATTGGGGAATGTGAATGTCTCACGGAATTCGTTGGTGGCTGGCCCTCCATAATTGGCAAGAATAAGCGGATATTGCTTGTTCGGGTCAAAGTTAGATGGGAAACTCATCATTCCATGAAGTTCCGTTTTGCCATCGGCAGCAGTAAATGTGAACACCTCCACTTTTTTAAGACCGAGTTTTTCAAACTTAGACAGGTCGCTCTGAGCCAATTCAGCAACTATCTTACCCTTTGAATTCACAAGATTGGTGAAAGGTGGGATGTCATGCGTCTGTGCAACATCCACAAAATGTTTACCTCCTGGAGCAACACGCACGCTATGATGATATTTTGGGTCGGTTAGTCGTGTGTCTTTTGTACCGTCAAGTTTCACGCGATGTAGCTGCATTTTCATATGGTTTTCACCACTCCTCGCCATGTAGTACAGTACCCCTTCTTTTTCATCCACTTTCACAACATTGCTCACCTCAAAGCCATGCTGAGTAAGCGCTGTAATCAGTTTCCCATCAAAGTTGTAGAGATAATAGTTGTTAAAACCTGTCCTTTCTGAGGCCCAGATAAAGCGTTGACCGTCCTCTAAAATTCTGATCTCTGGCGTATTTCTGGTAAAGCTTGGCAACCATTCTTCTCTTACCACTACCCTGGTTTTGCCAGTATTAGGATCACCAGCTTTGTACTCCATGATGTCCTGCTTACGATTGGTACTATGGAATAGGAATTCTTTGCCATCAGGAGTCCACCTCATGCCATATAGGTAGGTGCCTATCGCTCCATCGTTAAATGGCTTGCCATCACGTGTATCGAATTTCGTGATCTTCTTGGTATCTAAATCATAGACCATCAAGTCAACCGGAAGATTAGGAGCCCCCACTTTTGGGTAAGACATCACTTCCAAAGAGTCATATATGTCCACCTGATCAAGCAAGACATAGTACTTATCTACGTGCTTTTCTTCAAACCTGTAAAAGGCAATTTTCTTGCTATCTGGCGACCACCACATTGCTGTGATCTGACCCAACTCTTCGCCATAGACCCAGGTGGCAATACCATATTTCACCTGATTGTCATTATTGCCATCGGTGGTGATTGCCACCACATTGCTACCATCAGGATTGCTGAGGTACATGTTTCTATCTTTCGTAAATGCTTTCAATTTGCCATCAGGCGAATCGGCCGATGCGTATTGTCTCCCTCTAACGGGCCTGTTTCCTCTTGTTCTTCGTTGTGGCCTAGGGGCATCTCCCAACTCTACGGTATTGCCCTTTTTGACATTATATCTGAATCGTTTGCCGTTCCTGTTGTATTCAAAAGAATTACCATCATCGCTCCAACTGGCGGATAGCTGTCCAGAAACCAAAGAACCTCTTATTTGAGGTGCAATGGATCTATATTGATCATAGCCCGGCATCTTTTTAAGCTTGTCTTGAGCGCTTAATGACTGGACACTTATAACTAAAGTAATGGTCAGAACGACCGAAAGAATTGACCTTAATTTCATGGTATTGGTTTTTGGATTTTCAGTTCAGTTTTCAATAGTAGCAATTTATGTGCTAAGAAAATAGTGGAATTGTTTGATTGGGAATTGGGTGACTAGATGATTTGGAAATTGGGCAATAGGTAAAAGGAGTTATAAATGATTAGCGGCTTACTGCGCCAACCCTAATTTGACCGTCATTCTGAAGGAGATTGCTTCTCGCAAGAGAAGGAAACGACTGAAGAATCTGTCTGTCTAGCCAGCCTTCAGCAATGAACCGACAAACCACATCCGACCTAGTTGAGATTCTTTTATAATGGTTCCATTAGCTGACGACCATTAACTAAATTAAACAATGGTCAGGGGAGGTTCGGTTTACATACTCACAAATAAAAACAAGACAACTCTTTACGTAGGTGTTACTTCCGACTTGGGCTCAAGAATGCGTCAGCACCTGAATAAGTCATTCCCGAAAAGTTTTTCGGCCAGGTATAATCTGACCATTTTACTTTATATGGAGCATTTTTCAACAATCGAGGAGGCTATCCAACGGGAAAAGTATATTAAAGGTAAGACCAGAGCCTGGAAAAACGAGCTGATCAATGCTTCTAACCCAAAATGGGTAGATTTAGCATCTGAAGTTTTGAGGTGGTAGGTGGTTTTTACAGACAGATTCTTCGTTTTGTGAAAAGCAAAACTCAGAATGACGGCTGTGTCGTAGAGAGTTTGTAAAAAATCAAGCTTTTATGCCATAAGTTTAAATTCTACATTTTTTATTGCTGAAGCCAAGGACTGATTGAACCTTTTCTAATTTTGACAGACTTACCTTGCATAAAATGAAAGCACTCCTCCTTTCTATAGGTACCCGTGGCGATATGGAGCCCTTTCTGGCCATGGCGCAAATGCTTAGAAAAAATGGCTGGGAGGTTGTATGCGGCATGCCCGAACAATTCAAAGAAACATTGGCACAGCATCAAATACCATTTTACCCGTTTGACCGCAGGTTTCTGGAACTAATTGAGGGAAAAGATGGCCGGGCGGTTATGGGCCAGCAGGGTTCAAGATGGTTCCGCATAAAGGCCATGTTAAGAATTATCAAAGCTTCCAAGCAGGTTCAAAAAACCATTTTGAAAGAACAACATGATGTGATTCAACAGGAAAATCCCGATCTGGTTTTATATCACAGCAAATGTCTCTTCCCTTTGGTTTGGGGCATGGCCAATCCCAACAAAAGCATTATGATGAGCCCAATGCCTTGCGTGGCACACCCCGTGAAGCACCAGCCTATGGTGGGCGTCAAGGTAAATTTGGGTAGTAACTTCAACCTGTTTACCTATTGGGCAGTAGGCTGGATTCGAGGTTTTGTGACCAAGATGCTAACCAAAGACCTACGAAAAGACCTTAAAAACACAAAATTTACCGCAAGGCGAATCAAGCGTTTTATGCTCAATCAGGAAACGGCCTTCTACTCTTTTTCTCCTTCCTTGTTTACTAAGCCCGATTATTGGGCAGATCATATTCATATCACTGGCTTCAGGGAGCTGGATAAGAAAACTGCATACGAACCGGACGCACAACTTGAAGCGTTTTTGACCAAGCATGACAAGATTCTCTTTATCAGCTTTGGAAGTATGATCAACGCCAAGCCTGAAAAGGTCACAAAAGCTTTTTGTGAAATCTGCACTAGACATAATATTCCTGTGATCATAAATACTTCATGGGGAGGTTTGGTTGAACAAGAAGTTGCGTCAGATTTGATTCACTTTGTCAGGAACATCCCTTACGATTGGTTGTTTCCAAAAATCCATGCAGTAGTGCACCATGGTGGTTCGGGTACAACGCATACCGCGCTAAAGTACGGCTGCGCCAACCTGATTATTCCACACATCGTTGATCAGTTTTTTTGGAACAATACCGTTGCCAATCTCGGAGCCGGGCCAAAAGGTATACCAATCAAAAAGGCCGATTTGGAACGTTTGGAACCCAAAATTCAAGAGCTCTGGTTAAACCCTTCTTACAAGCAAAAAGCCGAAGCTATTTCCTTTCAGATGAGCAAAGAAGATTTTGAGGATCAAATACTGGCCTTAGTTCAAGGCAACTAAAAACCCCTACATAAAACCACTCACTACTCTTTTCTTCCGCTCCACCAAAATGGACCGAGGTGCTGGTTTTTTTACTGGAACTTGTTCAAAACTCAAAGTGTATGAAAAAGTCCATTCTCTTTCTTCTCGTGATCCTGATGGGAGCCTGTAGCACCCCAAAGGATGTTTCTCATAATCTTCTGATTACCAATGTTACTGTGATTGATGTCAAAACCGGAGATAAACTCCAGAATAGAAATGTCGCCATTGACGGAGACCGTATTATCCAAATCTACGATGGTGAGGTGAGCCCCTCAGATTCAACAGAAGTGATTGATGGAACAGGCAAATTCCTGATTCCCGGACTTTCCGATATGCACACCCACTATTTCTGGAATTACATCATTTCCAATCCATTGCTCATTGCAAATGGTATCACACACGTCCGTGAGATGTGGGGAGAAATGAACACTATTAAAAATGTTCGGCAGCAAACTGCCTCGGGCAAATTGCTGGCTCCCGACATTTATTCAGCTGGTAGCATCATTGATGGCACCCCTCCCATTTGGCCTACGTCCACCGGAGTTGCCTCACCCGAAGAGGCCATCGCGGCTGTCGATGCACAAATTGAATCGGGTGTTGACTTCTTAAAGGTCTACAGTCGGTTGCCAAAAGACACCTATATGGCTATAGCCAATTATGCCAAAGAAAAGGGAATTTCATTTGCTGGTCATATCCCCTCAGGAATGACGGTTTGGGAGACCATGGAAGCAGGGCAAAAGAGCAGCGAGCATTTTTACGCCATGCTCGAAGCCAGTATTGATGATCCAAAGGGGTTTGAACAGCTCAATGAAAAATCGGCTACCAATACCGAAAAAACCATGTTTTTGATAGAACATTTTAATGAAGCCAAATTTGATTCTTTGGCCTCCGTTATGGCGAAAAGTGACATGTGGTTATCACCAACGCTAACAGTACTTCGCAGTATCGCCAACCTAAATAATGCAGAATATATTGACGATCCACGACTAGAATATTTACCCACATTCATGACACAATCATGGAATCCGAGTCAGGATTTTCGCTTTAAGAATGCACCTGAAGATTACTTTCAAGCCGCTCTTGATAAATATAAACTACAGCTCTCCTTAATGGGGAGGCTCTCTGAAAAGGGGGTCAAAATTATTGCCGGAACAGATTACCCCAATCCCTATTGTTACCCTGGTTTCAGTCTGCACGATGAGCTTGAGTTGATGGTTGAGGGTGGTATGTCATCGCTTGAGGCATTAAAAGCCGCTACACTCAATGCTGCTATCTTCACGGATAAGGAGAGTGAGTTTGGTACTATAGAAGAAGGCAAACTGGCAAGTCTTGTGCTTTTGGATGCCGATCCTTTGACCGACATCAACAATACTAGAAAAATCAGTTCGGTGATTCTTCGGGGTAAACACCTTAATAGAGCCCAGCTTGATGAGTTGCTGGAGGGTGCTAAGAAAGCAGCTGGCAACTAATAGTCACAAAAGTTTTTTCGGAACCCTTCGCTGACAAACACTTCCATTCTCTTTGGAATAGAAGGCTTAAACTCCGGGCTCCAAGAAGGGAATGTATAAGTCAACGACATTTTGAGGGAGGCTGCAAGCCGACCGACAGAAACTCCCCAATGAAAAATGAGATTCCCTGCCCGATGGAAGGCAGGTTTGTTTTGCTGCGCCAACGCTGAAGCTATCGTGCAGGCATTCAGAATGACGAAAAACTAGGGGCTCACAACTCGTAACTCAAAACTCCTTTCACTATATTAAGCAATCATGATCACCTTCTTCCGGAAAATCCGCATACAACTTATGGAACAAAAGAAAGTCTCCAAATACCTCCTCTATGCCATCAGCGAAATTTTCCTCGTGGTCATAGGCATCTACATCGCCATACAATTCAATAACTTGAATGAGGGAAGAAAGGATCGAATAGTTGAATCCCAGTACTTCTATAATCTGAAAAATGACCTTAGCGCTGACCTAGAAGGCTTAGACAATATGATTGAATTGGCCAAAACGAAGGTGAGCGCGGCACAAGATGTAAAACGAAATTCAGATCTTATGCGAGTAGGGTCACTTTACGAATTCAATCAGGACCTGCAAGACTTAACCTTTGTTGACGAGTTTCGGCCGAATGATAATACCTACGATGAAATGAAGAGTTCTGGACATTTCAGTTCGCTTAGCAATGATGAGCTCAAATTCAAGCTGATGAACTTGAAAAAGACTTATTCGGAAATTGCAGCTGCTCATGAGCATATCAGGAATGATTATGATGTTTTTCTTGAAGACCTTCTGCACCATGTCGATTTAGGCAAATACTACGACCTGAGTAAGTCCGACATTCCAAACCTAAAACTGACTTATGATTCGACCTACATCGAAAGTCACAAAAGGACTATGGAGAATGAAATTCGCGACCTCTTTAAAAACAAAGTGTTCCTGAACAATATATACTTGCTCGAAATCAACTACACCTATATCTCTGATATTTTCAAAAACACAAAAGTGCAGGTAAATGAAATCATTGATATTCTAAATCAGGAGATCGAATAGGAAAAATAGTCCACCACTCTAGCTTAGATAGAAAATAGTCTATTTGGCTAAATCGGCATTATTGTTGCATAAGAATCCCGGAAAATGGGTCTATTAATTTTTTAACTTCAAACCCTTGAATCATGAAAAAAGTTTTACTCATTGCTTCCCTCTTATTCTTAGGAATATCCGTTCAAGCCCAGACAGGAATGGGTATCAGCCTAAAGGCTTATGCTCCGAAGGCCGCATTTAACCAAAATGTCGACAAGGTTCCATTCGGTATTTCATTCAACTATCAACGCAGTTCGGATAACTCAAGATTCTCATGGGGTGGAGAACTGGGCGTAGCCATGTACAGCTCCGATTCATATGATATCATGCATCGTGGCAATCAAATTAGGATAGACGAAGAGGATTGCTTCTTCACCCTCCATGGATTTGTGCGATATGATCTGGTCGAAATGTCGGCATTCAAATTGTATTCCGAAGCAAGATTAGGACTGACCACCTTTTTCAGTACCACAGATGCTGCTCTAGAAAACACTGGCTTCGATGGTGAGTTCAGTTTCCATGGCACAGCCTTCAATATGGGAGCAGGGATAGGATTGATGGTCAATCCAGGAGCCTTGTTTAGTAAGGATAGGGAAAGAGATAATTTATGGATAAATATGGGCATCAATGGACATTCGGGTAGCAGAGCTACCTATCGCATGCACCCTGAAGGTGATGGAGTATTCTCGCTTGAAGAAGGCACTCATGAATCGCTAACCCATTACTTCGGTTATAAGCTTGGTGTAATCTTCGGAATTTAGACTCAAAAGCTACCGTTCGCTGACGGACACTTCCGTTCTGTTTGGAACAGGAGGTTTATACTCTAAATTTCAAAAACTCTGGTTAGAGTGTATTAGGCTACATTTTGTTTTGGCACTGCTTTTGGAAAGAGCATCGCAGTTTATACTTAAATTGCCCCCGATGCTCACGAACATGTTTAAAACTGCCTGGAGAACTTCCATAAGACACAAGCAGTTTACATTGCTTAATATTCTTGGCCTTTCTATTGGCATAACTACCTGCTTGTTGATCGGTCTATATGTTCAGGACGAATTGTCCTATGACAGTTTTCATAAAAACAAAGATCGCATTTATAGAATCAACCAGTCTTACATATGGGGCGACTGGAATGAGCAAATGGGTAACACCGGCCCAAACCTGGGCATAGCGCTTCGAACCGATATCCCCGAGTTTGAACAAGTGACACGAGTTCTGGCCACCGAACCTTTTGCTGTGGCTTATAGAAATGACAATAAGGCGGTCACTTCTTTTCTTCAGGAAAACCTATTGGCTGTTGAAGAAAATTTCCTGGATGTCTTCTCATTCGAATTGCTTGCCGGAGACGTTTCAACTGCACTCGCAGAGCCATTTAAGGTTGCTATTACAGAAGCAATGGCCATCAAATACTTTGGAGATGAAAATGCCATAGGCAAAACATTACATATGAAAGGCACTATTCTGGAAGGTCCAAATCAAAAACCCGAAATATGGCAGCCCTTCCAAGTATCCGCAGTGCTCAAAGACATTCCACAGAATTCACATATCCGATTCGATATGCTTACCTCAATGAGCAGCTACCAGGACATAAAAGCCAATGAATCTACATGGGTCTGGACGGCTTTTGGAAATTACGGACTTGTAGAAAAAGGCACCGACATGGTGGCCTTAACGTCCAAAATGCAGGCGATCCCACCAAAATGGGCAGCTGGAACTCTACAAATAGTTTTTGGTCAAACGTTCGACCAATTAGAGGAAAGTGGAAAGTCTTGGCAACTATATCTACAGCCGATTGAAGACATTTATTTGGATGCCCAAGTTGGCAACCTTCTGGGCCCGAATGGAAATGTCAAATACATCACCATTTTTTCGGCTATTGGCCTAATAGTCCTTGTCCTCTCCAGCATCAACTTTATGAACCTTTCAACAGCTCGATCATCAAATAGGGCAAAGGAAGTAGGCATAAGAAAGGTGCTTGGCTCACATAGAAAATCGTTGATTCAACAATTTATCTTTGAATCCCTCCTCTATACGGCAATTAGCACATTGATCGCAATTGTGAGTACAGAACTGTTTCTGAACGGCTTCAACCAAATTGCTCAAAAAGAGCTTAGCCTCTACGCCAATCTTATCGATCCTAAATTCATTCTCGTTGTTGTGAGCTTCGTTCTTGTCCTTGGATTTATCGCTGGCACCTACCCCGCCTTCTATTTGTCTTCATTCAAACCCGCCCAGGTACTTAAGGGAAAATCAAGTGCAGGATTTAAAGGTAAAGGAGTAAGAAATGTCCTCGTCATTTTCCAATTCACAGTGTCTATCGCGCTGATCATCAGTACATTTTTCGTCCATAAGCAATTAAGTTACACAACGAGTTTTGATGTCGGATATGACCGCGAACACGTATTGCAATTGCATAATATCGAAAGGTTGGAATCCAATGTTGGTGCTATCAAAAATTCATTGGTCAACAATCCTATCGTTAAGGCAATTGGCCAGTCTCATGAGGTTCCTCCCAACATTCAGAGAGGCGATATCATCAATAAAGAAAATTCAGATGACGAGGCCGTTCATGTGAAACGAATGAAAACGGATGAAGACTATATCCGTTTGCTCAACCCAAAATGGCTGGCAGGCAGAAATTTTGAAAGAACACGATTGACTGACAAGCAATCCAGCGTTATTCTGAATGCCGCAGCTGTGAAAGCTTTAGGCCTTGGGCTTCCCGATGAATATGCTCAAAACTCACCTATTGGAAAGTTCTTCCTTCGTGGATCGAGAAAATTCGAGATTATCGGAGTGGTTGATAACTTCAATTTTAATAGCCTGAAACAAGAGATACAGCCTTTAGTCATCTATCACATCGACAACCCAAACCTTCCTGATAGTGGAACGAGCCCATCGTTTTTATCATTGAGATTGGACAATAAAGTCGCTGGTTCAAGAGAGACCCTCCAGTCATTCATCACCAGTATTCAATCGGAATTAATGCAGTTAGATTCTTCCTTCCCGTTTGAGTATAGTTTTATGGATCAGAGTTTTGAAAACAGCTTCAGGAATGAGCAAAGAATGGGGGAAATCATCAACATATTCACCGTGATGGCCATTGCCATTGCTTGCCTGGGCTTATTTGGACTTGCCGCATTCTCAGCAGAGCAAAGAAAAAAGGAACTGGGGGTTCGAAAGGTTCTGGGTGCCAAAGTCTCCCATTTAGTATTTCTGTTTTCTTCAGAGTTTACCAGGTTTGTGACCATCTCCATTTTAATTGCCACTCCCCTTGCCTACTACTTCGTAGACTCCTGGCTTTCGGGTTTTGCCTACAAAACATCTATCGATATTTGGGTGTTTGTTTTGGCCGGAGCTTCGGCATTAGTCATCGCATGGGGTACCGTAGGATTTCAATCTTTGAAATCAGCCAGACTCAATCCTGTGGAAGCATTAAAGGATGAATGATATTTCCAACGCTATGTTAACCTACATTGCTGCATGCATACCGAACTGAGCTCAACACACGGTATCATTCATAAGCCACGGTTGCAGTCTGGTCAAACGATCTTGCCTATTTAACCCAATCCCCGAAATCAAAAACTATTTTCTCACCTTACCAGAAAGAACACTCGCATTGGAGTTAAAAGGATTACCGGCTCCCCTCCTCATCAATACAACCTGGCCCGTATGCCAAAGTGCATCTGACAAAGGGCCATTGAGCTCGTTCCAGAATGGATACTCTCTTTTACTTCCGTCAGCTGAAAGGAAGATCATTTCGAACTCCTTAAAATCTTTGGCCTTGGCCTTCTTCAATATTTCACTCGCCACTTTGATATATTCCAAAGTCTTTTCCCTTTTTTCTTCAAAGGTCCATTTGGGATATTCTATCGAAAAATCAGTCGGTATTTTCTTTGTAGCATTCATCACAATTCTGGTCAGTCCCAAAATATGATCCATAGTCTCCTCGATTGTTCTCCCATCCTCATTGGATTTGAAGGCCATGTTTTCGGCAGTCAAGCCTGCCGTAGCCCAGTAGTATCTAAACCCTAAACCGTCTGCCACTCGACCGGCTACAGTGCCTGCCGTGTATTTAGCCGGGTAATCCGGGATTTGATAGTAGTAGTCAGTAGAATCTTGTGCGTTCATCTGAAAGCACAAGCAAACGAGTATTGAGGCAAAAACCAATCTGTATTTCATAATCAAATATTTTGAGATGCAATAATAGAAAGAGAAAAGTAAATACCCACTTTATGATACTAACGAAATCACTTGTTCAACTTGGTTCATAATTGTTCAACCATTCAAATAAGACATTAACCATGCTAATTCAATGATTTTGTATTTTTGAACTGGAGCAATTGATCATGTTCAACTTATATGATGTCTTAAAAGGAGGATTGAATTACCATAAGTTTGAGGTAGACGATCTTCTATTTGTCGAATACAATTGTCCATTACAAGTTCAAACAGCTGCTGTTTGGACGCATTGCGACCTGCTTGTACATATACTCAGTGGAACAAAAACCTGGAAGTCCGTAGATGGTGAATGGGCTGGTACCGCTGGATCAACCTTGTACATAAAAAAAGGAGCCAAAATTATCGATCAGTTCTTTGAAGATGACTTTTGCATGCTTGGCTTCTTCATCTCCGATAATTTCATAAAGGAGAGTGTTCAGGAATCAAATGTTGCTGAGATTGGTGTGCCAAGGCCCGAGGTCTATACTGAATCGGCTCAATGGATAGAAAATACGATACCCCTCCAGGCTTTTTTCCAATCCATGCTTAGCTACTTTCACCACAAAGGAGAAGTTGCCGATTCGCTTTTGAAACTCAAGCTCAAGGAGTTAATCATCAACCTACTTTCTGACAGCAAAAACGAGGATATAGCCAGCTACTTTCATCGTGTAAGCAATTCTACTAATGTCGATTTGAAGGGCATCATGGAAAAGAATTTTTTGTACAACCTCTCCTTGGAAGAATATGCCGAAATGTCTCATAGAAGTTTATCAACCTTCAAGAGGGATTTCAAAAAGAGCTTCGATAGCACTCCAGGGCGGTGGTTGCTGGAAAAACGCCTGCAACACGCAAAAGCCTTGATTCACAGACATGGCCTTTCTATCTCAGACATCATCTTCGAGTCTGGCTTTGAAGACTTATCTCACTTCAGTCGAAGCTTCAAGGCGAAGTTTGGCCAGAGCCCCACACAATACAGAAACCAATTACCTCAGTTGGCTTAATTTCAACTTGGCCTTCTTAGTCAACTCATTGAACTTCTCAGTCATCTCTGAAAAAGAAAGACCCACTAGTTTTGTGATATCAAAACGCAAAAATAAAAACCATGGAGTCCTCAATAGAAAAAGTAAACTGGAACGCAATCACGAATGACCTGGCCAATGCATTTGCAGAAAGAGCAGCAAAGCATGATCAGGCTGGTGATTTTGTTGCTGATAATTATGCTGACCTTAAGGCCAGTGGATACCAGTCATTGACAATTCCTGAAGAGCTAGGGGGTTATGGAGTCTCGCATTCAGAGATGTGTAATATCATCAAAAGGATTGGAAAGAGTTGTGGGTCAACTGCACTGGCCATGACCATGCACAACCACCTGCTGGCCGCCAACATTTGGAAATACAAAAAAGGCCAGGGAGGTGAAAAAATGCTTGAAAAAGTAGCGAGAGAACAATTGGTATTGATCAGCACAGGTGCCAAAGATTGGTTAGCGTCTAACGGTGAGTTAGTGAAAGTAGAAAATGGTTATCGCCTTTCTGGCTTGAAACATTTCGCCAGCCAATCTGCTTATGGCGATGTGATCGTCACCAGTGCCCAATTCAACGATCCTGAAAACGGTATGAAAGTCCTCCACTTTCCAGTACCCATGAAAACCGAGGGCGTATCTCATCTCAACAACTGGAATACCATGGGCATGCGTGGTACAGGGTCGCACACCATTAAATTCGACAATGTTTTTGTTCCTGAAGGTGCCATAGTCCTAAGCCGCAATGTTGGAGAGTTTCATCCCGTGTGGAATGTTGTACTAACTGTAGCCATGCCATTAATCATGTCGGCCTACGTTGGAATTGCTGAAAGGGCGGTTGAACTTGTTGTAGAAAAATTCAGGCAATCCTCAGACGTTCCCCCACATATCGTAAGTCAGATTGGGGCATTGCAGAATATGTTCACGCATGCCAAAGTGATGTGGGAAGACATGGTTAGAATTGCCAATGACTTGGATTTTGAGCCAACGGACCAAAACGGAAATGACATCTTAATCCGGAAAACTGCCGTGGCCAATGCTGTAATTCAAACGGTTAGTAAAGCTTTTGAAATCAATGGCGGCCAGAGCTATTTCAAGAATCAGGAAATGGAAAGACTATTCCGTGATATACAAGGGGCAAGATTTCATCCTTTATCAGAAACTGAACAGTTGAAATTTACGGGGGAGTACATTTTGAAACAAAAGTAAAGTGGTCAACAGCGTTTCATCATAAGGACAAAACGTGTCGAAGTTTTCTGTACATTCGACACGTTTCTATGTTTTACTATTGATGATTGAGCATAATATACTAGGTCAGACTTTTATCCTTTGTCCTGAAAAGGTCATTTTCTGGAAGGAAAAACAAATGCTCATTCTGGCCGATGTGCATTTAGGCAAAGCGGGTCATTTCAGAAAATCCGGCATACCGGTTTCTGACCTCATCCACTCCAAAGACATTCTAATTATTGAAAAGCTGATCAACGCTTTCAAACCTGAGGCTGTCATTTTCCTTGGTGATCTTTTTCATAGCGACCATAATCAGGGTTGGGAGATTTTCAGAAGATGGATGAAAACCAAGGCCCCTTTGCAATTCATCCTGGTAAGAGGAAACCATGACGTGTTGATGGAGAACGATTACCGAATAACCAACCTGGAATTGGTTGATTTTCTTGACATCGCGCCTTTCCATTTCACCCACCATCCTCAAGAGGAACATGAAGGAGACTACAACATTGCTGGCCATATCCACCCAGCCGTTAGGCTTCGCGGAAAGGCCCGCCAATCATTACGCGTTCCTGTTTTTTACTTTGGAAAAAACCAGGCTCTGCTCCCTGCCTTTGGTCAGTTTACAGGTACGGCCAAAATTTCTATCCGAAAGAGCGATAATATATATGCCATTGCCCAAAATGAGGTAATAAAAATGACCTGACAGCGTATTGAGAAAGGTAAAAAGCCATTTTCACAGCTTGACACTAATTTCTATCCTTAACTCATGTTTAATTACTATTTTTGATCCAATAAGTAGCCTTGGCAGAAGAAAAAAAATACAAGAGAAAAAAGAAGCTTGGTTCCTACCAATACGGCAGTGTCATCTTTAGTATAGCACTGGCACTTTTTGTCATTGGTATTTTTGGGGTCTTATTATTGCAAACCAAACAGCTTACCACCAATATTCAGGAAAATATTGAGGTTCAGGTTTATCTCAACAAAAACGTTACCCTGAACCAAAGAAACCGGATTCAAGGTGATCTTTCATCACGAGAATTTACCTTAACAAAGGATAATCAGCCGCAAATCAATTTTATATCCAAAGAACAAGCTGCCGCACAATTCATGGAAGATACCGGGGAAGATTTTACAGAATTTCTCGGAGATAATCCACTGAGGGATGCCTTGGTCATTAATGTTGATCCTGCATATCAGGAAGCCAATAAGCTGGACAGTATTAAAAGCAACATTGCTGGAATTAGTGGTGTATTCGAGGTTACCTATGTGGAAAGTCTCGTTGACTCCATCAACCGGAACCTCACCAATATCAGCCTCTTCCTGTTGGGTTTTGCCGCAGTTCTTCTCATTGTAGTCGTCATGCTAATCAATAGCACCATAAGGCTGGCACTTTTCTCTCAACGCTTCTTAATCAGAAGTATGCAGTTGGTAGGTGCTACGCGTGGTTTTATAAAAATGCCCTTTCTGAAAAAGGCATTAATGCATGGCGCTATAGCCGGGATTGTTTCGTGCGGCATGCTTTTCGGGCTAACCGAATTGGCCAACAACAGGATTGATGGTTTGCAAGACTTGCAAAATGAACTTTATATAATGTTGCTTTATGGTGGGCTGATTGTATTAGGAGGTTTTATCGCCTTTATCAGCACACAGAGAGCAATGAACAAATACTTGAGAATGTCGTTAGACGAACTTTACTAACATGTCTGAAAACAAGAAAAATTTTGCCTTTGGCAAAGAGAACTATAAATGGATGCTCATTGGGCTGGGTGTTCTTCTGCTAGGCTATATTGTGATGTCACTTGACAGCACACAGCACGGTCAGGGCTTCCTTGGGCTAACCCTTGGCCCTATCATTTTAGTTGCAGGCTTTGTTATTCAGTTCTTCGCCATTTTCAAAAAGCCCAAGCCTGATCAATGAGCATAATTGAAGCGCTAATTCTTGGCATTGTTCAAGGGTTAACCGAGTTTCTGCCAGTGAGCAGCAGCGGCCATTTGGAGCTTGGAAAAGCAATTCTGGGCGATCAGAGTCTCCCTGAAGAAAGTCTACTTTTTACCGTGGTGCTACATGCAGCTACAGCGCTAAGTACCATCGTGATTTTCAGAAAAGACATTGTCGACCTTATCAAAGGACTGTTCCAATTCAAAAATAATGAGCAATTCAAATTCTCATTAAAGATTGTCCTTTCCATGATTCCTGCTGCTGTGGCTGGTGTTCTGTTTGACGAAGAAATAGAGTCACTTTTTGGCGGTCAGATTATGCTGGTTGGTTTTATGCTTTTAGTCACTGGCCTTTTGTTGTTTCTGGCCGACAAAGCCAAAAACACCACTAAACAAGTCAGTTATACCAACAGCATTCTCATTGGTATCTCTCAGGCAATTGCTATTCTGCCAGGTATTTCGAGATCAGGTGCTACCATTTCTACCTCCGTATTGCTTGGCATAGACCGTGAAAAAGCAGCCCGATTCTCCTTTTTAATGGTGGTCCCCCTAATTCTGGGCAAAATGGCCAAAGACATTTTGAGTGGTGATCTTGCTGCAAGTCAAACTGATGTTTCTATCTTGATTGTTGGTTTTGTTGCAGCATTTATTGCCGGGCTTTTTGCTTGTAAATGGATGATTAGTTTGGTCAAGCGCAGTCAGTTAAAGTATTTTGCATACTACTGTTTTATTGTTGGCATTGGCGCTGTCGCCTATACCCTATTCTAAATGAACCCTAGTCTGGATCTTGATCCTTCACTTTCTATCCAAGAGAATTTTCTCGCTGGTCAGAAAGTGCTGATAGATAAGCCAAGAGAATGGACATCATTTGATGTTGTGAACAAAATCAGATATGCCATCAGGGTGAAAAAGGTAGGTCATGCCGGCACTTTAGATCCTCTGGCCACCGGGCTTTTGATTATTTGCACGGGAAAAAAAACCAAGACCATAGAATCACTTATCGCGGATGAAAAGGAATACACAGGGATCATATCACTGGGTCAAACCACTCCGTCTTTTGATCTGGAAACTGAACTTTCTGAAGCTACAAATGTTGAACACCTCAGCGTTGATGAAATTACTAGTGCTTCCAAAAAATTTCTGGGAAAGATTGAACAGACCCCGCCTGCATTCTCTGCCCTACGTGTTGATGGCAAAAGAGCATACAAGGCAGCCAGAAAGGGAGAAAAGGTGGAAATGAAATCCAGAGAGGTTTTAATTTCTGAATTTGAAATTGAGAAGGTAGATTTGCCCGAAGTCCACTTTCGGATTGTTTGCTCAAAAGGCACTTATATAAGGAGCATTGCCAATGACCTGGGACAAGAACTTGGTGTAGGCGGCTATTTGAAAGCTTTGAAAAGAACACGCAGTGGTGAGCACCACTTGGACAATGCGTTCCAATTGGATGATTTCATCAAAATGGTAAAACAAGATCAATGAAGATTCATCTGGGTACGGAATCAATTGAAGGCCTTAAGAACGCGGTAGTTACCAGCGGTACATTTGATGGTGTACATGTAGGCCATCAGAAAATTCTGGAGCGGCTTAGACAAGCCGCAGATGCCATAGATGGGGAGACCGTGTTGATCACCTATTGGCCTCACCCAAGGTTGGTTTTGAATCCAAAAACTAATGGGCTCAGACTGCTGTCAACATTCCCGGAAAAAGCCACATTACTCGAAAAACACGGAGTTGATCATTTAGTCAAAATTCCATTCACCAAGGAGTTTTCAGAACTTTCAAGTGAAGATTATATTCGCATAATTCTGCATGAGCGGGTGCATACAAACAAATTGATCATTGGCTATGACCATCGTTTTGGTAAAGACCGGAAGGGAGGATTCGATGATCTGGTCAAGTATTCATCTCAATACAATTACGAAGTTGAAGAAATACCAAGACAAGATGTTGATGAAATTGGGGTGAGCTCAACCAAAATTCGGGAGGCATTGGACCAAGGCTTGGTAAGCTCGGCCAGCCAATACTTAGGCCGTCCCTATTCTCTGACCGGTCTTGTGGTTCAGGGCAATCAGCTTGGAAGAACCATCGGCTTCCCAACTGCCAACATCAGCATAAAAGAGCCCTATAAGCTTATCCCGGCAGATGGTATTTATGCCGTAAAGGTGTGCAACAAGTACGAAAAACGAGACGGTATGCTGAATATCGGCAATCGCCCGACAGTTGGAGGAAGCACCAAAACCATTGAGGCACATATCTTTGATTTTGATCAGGACATTTACGGTCAGGAAATCAGCATTGAATTCATCGATTGCATCAGAAAAGAAGTTAAATTTGATAACCTTGATCAACTTAAAGATCAGTTGAAAAAAGACGAATTAGCCGTTAGAAAAGTCTTAAAAAAAGAATCATGATAAATAAGGTTGTAGCGAATGCAGACGAGGCTGTCAGAGACATCCCAGACAATGCGGTTTTAATGCTGGGGGGTTTTGGCCTATGCGGGATTCCTGAAAACTCAATCGCAGCCCTACTAAGAAAAGGTATAAAAGGACTTACCTGCATCTCTAACAATGCTGGTGTGGATGACTTTGGCATTGGTTTGATGCTTCAGACCAAACAAGTCAAAAAAATGATTTCATCTTATGTAGGTGAAAATGCTGAGTTTGAGCGTCAGCTACTTTCTGGTGAATTAGAAGTTGATTTGATTCCTCAAGGCACACTGGCCGAGAGAATTCGGGCTGGTGGCGCTGGCATTCCAGCATTCTTCACCCCTGCTGGCTACGGTACCGAAGTGGCTGAGGGCAAAGAAGTAAGAGAATTTAATGGAAAGATGCATTTGCTTGAAAGCTGGCTCAAAGCAGATTTCTCAATTGTTAAAGCATGGAAAGGTGATACTTCAGGCAATCTGATTTATAAAGGGACGGCCAGAAATTTCAACCCTATGATGGCTGCTGCTGGTAAAATTACGATAGCAGAGGTTGAAGAGTTGGTAGAACCCGGTGAACTGGATCCGAATAATATTCATACTCCGGGGATTTATGTGCAGAGAATTTTTCAAGGAGAACAATACGAAAAGAGAATCGAACAGCGCACTACCAGAATTAGGTGATTAGGTGATTAGGTGATTAGGTGGACTTAGAATATTTGAATTAGACATGGGATTAGATAAGATAGGAATAGCGAAACGAATCGCTCAGGAGGTACAGGATGGCACCTACATTAACTTGGGTATCGGCATTCCCACACTAGTTTCGAATTTCATTCCTGATGACATCAATGTGGTACTTCAATCTGAGAATGGCTTACTAGGTATTGGCCCTTTTCCGGAGGAAGAATCAATAGATGCTGATTTGATTAATGCAGGCAAACAGACAGTAACTACCACGGCCGGGTCTTCCCTGTTCAGCTCAGCAGAAAGTTTTGAAATGATCAGAGGCGGGCACGTCCACCTAACCATTCTGGGTGCCATGGAAGTTTCAGAGAGTGGAGACATCGCCAATTGGAAAATACCAGGCAAGATGGTCAAGGGCATGGGTGGAGCCATGGACCTGGTGGCTTCTGCAGATAACATTATAGTCGCTATGCAGCATTGCAGTCGATCAGGCGATTCCAAACTGCTCAAGGTCTGCTCGCTGCCCATCACAGGAATTGCCTGTGTCAAGAAAGTAGTCACGGATATGGCAGTCATGGATGTTCTGCCGGAAGGTGGTTTTAAATTATTGGAAAGGGCTCCGGGAGTAAGTGTAGAAGAAATCCAGCAAGCCACTGAAGGGAAGTTAATAGTTGAAGGTGAAATACCGGAAATGCAATTTGACTAATCCAAAAAGTGATAATTGCGTTATAGCAATCAAGCAAAGGTCATTCTAATGAAACGTCTAATTTTTTCAGCACTCGTTATTCTAATTTTTTCATCCTCTTCAGCATTTGGGCAACGAATTAAAAAGAGCCAAAAAAGCAGCCTCACTCAGATGGTCGGTCAAACGGAGATCAGTATCACTTATTATCGACCGGTGGCCAGGGGGCGTGATTTATTTGGTGACTTGGTAGATTTTAATGAAGTATGGCAACCTGGCGCAAATAATGCGACCGTGTTCGAGATTGACAAAGACATCAAAGTTGAAGGAGAAACCTTAGAAGCTGGAAAGTACAGCTTATGGTCTATACCTGGAGAATCTGAATGGACATTCATTTTCAGCAATGAACATGATGCCTGGCACACAGAATACCCCAAAGGTGAAGATGAGTTAAGGGTGAAAGTCAAATCCATTCAAGGCATGCACATGGAAACATTGGCTTACTATTTCCCCATGGTTGAGGGAAAAGAGGCCACCTTGCATTTCCATTGGGGTGAGACTATTGTACCACTCAAATTGGAACAAGCCAAATAATATCCTCAGATTACTCCGTCCGATTCCCCGATCTTCTTGAACAAGAAGTACCGATTCAAAAATTGCCTGATACTTTTGAATATGTTGATATCTTTGTGGCCTTAAGAAAATATCAATTGATGAAAGAGTCGGAGATTAAGTTAAGAGTAGTTCTGGATGAAGAAAATGTACCAGAAAAAATCTACTGGAGTGCTTCAGATAAAGAAGATAAAGGAGAAGAGTCAACCAAATCAATAAGCCTCAATATTTGGGACCATGCCAACCTGAGCACACTAAGAATAGACCTCTGGTCTAAAGACATGCCCACCGATGAAATGAAACGTTTTTACGTGGACTGCATAGGAGGGTTGGCTCAAAGCGTCCTCAATTCCACGGGCGATGAGTTTATGTCCTCAGCTATGAACAGGCTGTGCGACAAATTTGTCAAACACCTCGAAGAAGAAAACAAGAATAATCAGCAAGGATAGCCAGTATCCACGGCAACAACTGCCCGTATTACCACTATAGGTAAGAAAAATGTTATGCATGCCTAACATTTTTCTCAAATTGCCTTCATTAAGTGCGAAAACATCGTATTTTTGGTATTATGCGTATTAACGATTGGTCAATTCAGGGCCAAAAGCCAAACAAAATTCTATTGCAAACTCAATAACAGACTATGAATTTGAAGAGAGTATTAAGGAGTCTGGCACTTTCACTTTTGACCTTTATGGCCTTTTCGCTTGCGGTTCAAGCGCAAATTACTGTAGCAGGAAAAGTTGTGGATGATGCCACTGGAGAGTCACTCCCTGGTGTGAATATCAGGGTAAAAGATAAGGTAATCGGGACTATTACTACAGTTGACGGAGATTTCAGCATCACAATCAATCAAGCCCCACCGGCCACGCTGATTTTCTCTTACGTAGGCTATAAAGCCCAGGAGATTGAAATTACTCAAAGTTCGGTCAGCGGATTGGAGATTAGAATGGAAGAGCAAATAATTTTCGGTCAGGAAATAGTAGTCTCTGCTTCCAGGATTGAAGAAAGTATCTTGCAATCCCCGGTGTCAATTGAGAAACTCGATATCCTGGATATACAAAATACGGCTTCGGCAAACTTTTATGATGGTCTTGCAGTATTAAAGGGAGTTGACTTTAGCACCCAGAGTTTGACATTTAAATCCATCAATACAAGAGGCTTTGGTGCCAATGGTAACACCCGCTTTGTTCAGCTCATTGATGGTATCGACAATCAGGCACCTGGCCTGAACTTCGCAGTTGGAAATATTGTGGGTATCAACGACCTCGATTTGGAATCAGTTGAAATGATTCCCGGTGCAGCCTCTGCACTTTACGGACCCAATGCAATCAATGGAATTTTGTTGATGAATAGTAAAAATCCTTTTGACTATCAGGGATTGAGTGTTTACGCCAAAACAGGTTTTAATCACGTAGATGATCCCAATCAGAATGTAGCATTATACAATGATTTTGGATTCCGTTGGGCCAAGTCTTTTAATAGCAAGCTCGCTTTTAAAATTACCGGCTCTTACCTATCTGCCGATGATTTTGTGGGTGAAGACACGAGAGATCAGGGTTTTGCCACCTTTGGTTCTGTAGAAAGAGGTGCTACTGAAAGAGGTACCAATAGATTTTACAATGGCGTAAACGTTTATGGTGACTTTGACATTACTGTCGGAAGAATTGCGGATATCGCGATAGCCAGGGGTACGGCTCCGGGCGCCAGTCCCGCGGATGCTGCTACTGCAGCAACACTCGCAGCGGTGAGAACGCTAATCCCTGATGGTGTAGATGGACTATTTACTCCTGATGGGTTTGCAGAATCTTCTTTTGTCGATAACACTACCCAAAGTGTGAAATTGGGAGGTGCACTCCATTATAGATTGAATGACAACCTTGAACTTTTCGGACAGTTTAATTATGGATCGGGGAGTACTGTATACACCGCCAATGACCGTTTCGTTTTAGATAACTTCACTATTTCAACAGGAAAACTTGAACTGAAGGGTTCTGATTTCTATGTAAGGGCTTATACTACTCAGGAAAATTCTGGAGATAGTTATGCTGCTAACACTGTGGCATCCTTAGTGAATCAAGCCACATACCTGGCGCCTTACTTAGAGACCTTTGCAGGTGCAAGATTGCAAGGTGCCTCCATAGCCCAATCTCACGCAGCTGGCAGAGTAGCCGGCCGCGCAGCGCAACCACAACCCGGAAGTGCACAATTTAATACTTTGGTCAATGGGTTCAGAGCACTTTCCATCGCTGAAGGTGGTGCTAAGTTTTTAGACAAATCGGACCTATGGCATATAGAGGGCAGCAAAGACTATTCAGACAAAATCGATTTTGCAGAAGTAGTGGTTGGGGCCAACTTTAGAAGGTACTCACTAAACTCAAACGGTACACTATTCGCTTTGGAAAATGATGGTTCTGAAGTTGGATTCAATGAGTGGGGTGCTTATGTACAAGCCTCCAAAAGCATAGTCAATGACAACCTTAAACTTGCCACCTCACTGCGCTATGACAAAAACGAGTTCTTCAAAGGGCAATTCTCTCCAAGAGTATCGGCTGTTGGAACAATAGGTAACAACCACAATATTAGAGGATCATTCCAACGAGGGTTTAGAATTCCAACCACTCAGGATCAGTTCATTGATTTAGATGTTGTGACCAGAAGATTGATTGGAAGCAATGACCTGCTAGTAAACAGGTACAATTTTCAAACAAATACGGTTTTCCCAACCAGTACGGTTCAAGGGCTACAGGCGCAAATTCTGACCGGTGACATTACCGCAGCAACAGGAGCTGCCAGCCTAAATCCAGAACTTAGGATCAACGAGGAGTTCAAAACAGAAAAAGTCAACACTTTTGAAATTGGCTACAAAGGACTTTTCATGGATGGTCGACTGTTTATTGACGCCTACTACTATCACAGTACATACAAGGATTTCATTGCTGAAATTGATTTCATTCAGGCAGTACCTAATGGGTTGACTAATCCAGGCCCTACTAACCCAAGCAGTGCGGCAGCGAAAGAAGCCATTCTAAATGGAACCGTTCCTACCCAGCGCTTTGGTGTGGACATCAACGCTACTGGAAAAGTTAAATCTCAAGGTTGGGCCGCTGAGGTAGAATACTCTCTTGCCGGAGGTTATAAGATTGGTGCAAATGTTGCTTTCAATGAGCTGATCTCACAAGATGATCTCTTATCTCAAGGCTTTAGGGCAGATTATAATACGCCCAGATATCGATATAACATTAAGGTCAGCAATAGGAAAGTCACTGACCGACTTGGGTTCAATATAAACTACAGATGGCAGCAGGGTTATCTTTGGGAGTCATCATTTGGCACAGGAGTTATTCCTGAATATGGAACACTAAACGCCCAGGTGAGCTATCGCGTACCAAAGCTCAAATCAGTAGTTAAGGTTGGCGCTAGCAACCTGCTTAATGAGAGGTACACCACCTCATTTGGTAACCCGACTATTGGGGGCATTTACTACTTCCAGGTCACTTTTGACGAATTCTTCAAATAAAAAGCAAAACAATGAAAAGCATAAAATATTATTTAATCGCGCTTTCAACGCTGATTTTCATTACAGCTTGTGATGAAGATCAAAGACAGATTGAGGATCAGTTGAATCAAAACCCTCTACCTTCGGCTCCAACCGGAGATCCAGGAGAGTTGAGCTTTAGTAAGTATGTCTCAATTGGAAATTCGATCGCTGCAGGCTACCAGGATGGGGCATTGTACACCAATGCGCAGGAACGTAATTTTGCAAGTTTTCTGGCCACTCAACTTCAAATTAGTGGAGTTGGCGGAGGAGCATTTAATCAACCTGATATTAATTCAATCAATGGTTTCTCAAGTGCTAATCCGGATCCAAGCAACGGTTTAGGAGATTACCTTGGAAGGTTTCAATTAAGCTTAAGCCTATTAAGGCCCGTTCCAACCGCTGGTGAGCTACCCCCAGATTTTGGAGGCACCAAATCCACCCTTAACAATTTTGCAGTTCCGGGAATGAAGGTTGTAGATGCGGCCGATCCCACTTTGGCCGTTCGCAACCCACTCTACGGAAGATTCGCCAGTTCTCCTGGAATATCAACTGTATTAGGTGATGCCTTGGCTGCCAGTCCTACCTTCTTCACTTTTGAGTTGGGTGCCAATGACGTGCTCGGCTACGCTACCAGTGGAGGTCTTGACGAGACTGATATCACGGGGGCAGTTGACTTCCAAACTGAGCTTAGCAACTCACTAGGTGCGCTAGCCGCTTCAGGAGCAAAAGGTGTGGTAGTCCATATACCAATGATGCTAACCACTCCATTCTTTAGAGCAGTTCCTTACAATGCCGTTCCATTGGATGCAACAACGGCCGCTACTCTAAATGGCGCGTTTGCTGCATTTAATCAAGCAATGGATGGAATAGTGGGTGCACTTGGACATGATGCAGCCGATGCAAACAGAAGAAAAGTCAATTATGTTGCGGGGCCAAACCCATTACTTATTTTCGATGATGCACTTGAAGACCTGGGGCCGAAGTTCGATATCCTTATGGGTGCTGGTGCAATTACCCCGGCACAAAGAGCAGCCTTAGATCCATTTCGCCAATCTAGACCTGCTGTTTCAGGAGACTTACCATTGCTTACCGCAGCTGGTGAGATTCAGCGTGTGATAGGAGGAAATCCACTTTTGCTTTCAGGAATCTCCTACCCTATTGGTGATCGGTTTATCTTGACACAGGCTGAACAAGTAAATGTAGTAACTGCCAGAGCAACATTTAACGCCATTATCTCAGGTGTCGTTCAGGCAGTCAATGCCGGAGTTGGAAGCACCGCATTGGTCGAGTATGACGTTAATGTTCAAATGGCGGACATCGCAGGCTTAACACCCGCGCTAGCTACGCAACTAGCCCTCTCTCCAGCTGCGGTTGCCGGGGCTGACGGTGTGCAGGGAATAATTGTGGATGGTGTAAGCCTCGCTCCGGATTTCAGTCCTAATGGTGTGTTCTCAACCGATGGCATCCATCCAAACCCAAGAGGGCATGGCATTGTGACTAATGCAATAATAGATTTGATCAACAGTTCATTCGGAGCTTCTATCCCTAAAATGAATGTGCTGGCTTTAAGGTCTATACTAACAACTGATTAGCATTGCTCAAATGCTACACAAAAAAGAGGCTGTCCTACTGGGCAGCCTCTTTTTTGTGTCACGAGTCATCGGGTGACTTTGAGTCACCCGATGACTGGATTTCTAAGGAAGAGAAGCTGTCTTGCAAAAGGCAGTTTTTTTTGCTGATCAGTGTGAGCAAGAGCTTAGATGAGATTCTTCGTTCCTGAGAATAGGAAAACAGTCTTTGTGCGCTGTCCTTTCTTTTGCTGAAGCACGAAGCATCTCATTGAACTTCCAAGAACAAATCAAAGGGGATTCACCGTCAGATGGACAACGTCAGACAGGTTGGAAGAAAACAATGTCTGATGGCGAGTAAATTGATCCTACGGTGTCTACAAAAAAAATTGCCCCGGAAGCTTCTCCTCCGGGGCAGACCTCGACCAAATACATAAATAACCATCAACTTCACTAGTCAACAAGGTTGTTTATTATCTGTAACCTGTTGCACACTCTTTTGCAAGACTGCTGCCAAAAGATGTGTTATAAATAAGTAATTGAAAATCAGATGTTTATGATTGAAGCCATGAGTGCGACTATTCCCAATTCGAGCCATATCAGGAATCTGGTTCCCAAATCGGGACTCAGATTTGCTTTCAGGCCAATTGCACTTATAAAAACTCGCCATTTCTCACTATTTTTGGCGAATTAAGAATTGACCTATGCCAGGCTTTGAAATTTTTGGGGAAGAAGAAAGAAAAGAAGTTCAGGATGTCCTTGATTCGGGCATTTTAATGCGATATGGTTTCGATCACATGCGCAATGGACATTGGAAGGCCAGGGAACTGGAGACGGCCATTTGCGAAACCTTTAAGGTAAAGCATGCACAACTTACTTCAAGTGGTACTACAGCCCTTAGCACTGCCATGGCGGTGATGGGTGTAGGCGCTGGAGACGAGGTGATCATGCCAACTTTTACATTTGTAGCCAGCTTCGAAGCAATTATTACTGCCGGAGCCACTCCTGTAATTGTTGATGTGGATGATACCCTTTGCCTGGACCCAAAAGCTGTCGAAGCCGCTATTACTCCAAAAACAAAATGCGTGATGCCCGTACATATGTGCGGCTCCATGGCCCAAGTCGATACACTCAAAGCCATTTGCGATAAGCATGATCTACTACTTCTCGAAGATGCATGTCAATCAATCGGTGCCACATTCAAAGGCCAACATTTGGGTACAATCGGTGATGCTGGCACCTTTTCATTCGACTTTGTAAAAACCATGACTTGCGGTGAGGGTGGTGCGGTTTTGACCAACAACGAAACTTATTACGTCAATGCCGACCATTACACAGATCACGGGCATGACCATATCGGCAATGACCGCGGTGCTGAAACACATCCCTTTCTAGGCTATAACTTTAGAATCTCTGAACTGCATGCTGCGGTTGGCTTAGGACAAATACGAAAGCTTGATCGTATCCTTGCCACTCAGCGAAAAAACAATCGAGTTATTAAAGATGCTTTGGCAGCCATTGACGGAGTAACTTTTAGAAGAATTCCAGACCCTGAAGGTGATAGTGCAACTTTCCTTTCTTTCTTTTTACCAACGGAAGACTTGACCAGAAAGGCCCACGCCAAACTACTGGAAAACGGTCTTGGTGGCAACTTCTATTGGTACGATAATAATTGGCACTACGTCAAAAAATGGGATCACCTTAAAAATGCCACCTCATTATTCCCACTGCACTCAGGCTTAAAAGAGGCCATTGCCAATTATAATTTCGATCAATTTGAGCAATCAGATGCCATTATGGGCAGAACAATATCTTCTTTGATCAACCTGAGTTGGACTCCGGAACAAGCCGAAGAACGTGCTTCAAAAATGGCGGCTACCATTCAATCGGTACTTTCATGAAAGCAGTAGCTTTGATACCCGCACGCTACGATGCCACGAGATTTCCCGGTAAGCTCATGGCAAAACTTGGAGCAAAATCTGTGATTCTCAGAACTTATGAAGCCGTAGTGAAAACGGGTTTGTTTGCGCAGACCATTGTTGTCACTGATAGTGATGTAATCTTTGATGAAATTACAGCAAACGGTGGACAGGCAATCAAGAGTCAAAAAGAACATGAGTGTGGCAGCGATAGAATAGCTGAGGCAGCTGAAAATATTGAAGCTGACATCATTGTAAATGTTCAGGGAGATGAGCCTTTTACCAAAAAAGAGCCGCTGCTAAAGCTTCTAGCAGTATTTGAGGGAGACGATGCTCATCAGATTGATCTGGCCTCGCTGATGCAGGTCTTAACTAAGGTGAATCAAATAGAAGACCCCAATTATGTGAAAGTGGTGGTGGACAATGATAACAACGCCTTGTTCTTTTCGCGCTCTCCCATCCCCTATCCAAGAAACAAGGGGGCAAATCCAAAATACTTTGAGCACATCGGTGTATACGCCTTTAGAAAACAGGCGCTGCTAGATTTCTACAATACGCCTATGACCATCCTTGAGGACACTGAAAAAATTGAGTGTCTTCGCTATTTGGAAACCGGCAAAAGAATTAAAATGGTAGAAACCGAATACATGGGCATAGAAATCGATACTCCCCAGGATTTGGAACATGCCAAGACATTTATAGAAGAAGATTAATATGGAATTCAAGAATTTCCCCATGGTGTCCAAGGTAGTATTTGGACGAGGATGTTTCAGCGCTACAGGAGATATTATCGAACCTCAACGAAAAAATCCTGAGGCTCCGTTTATCTTTCTGGTAGATGATGTTTTCCAAAATAGGGAATCACTTATCTCCCGAATACCGCTGTCAGGAAATGATCAAATC
>JAJCYM010000029.1 GCA_029262895.1 Roseivirga sp. | reverse complement strand
GTGCCACTGCTGGCATCCAGCATGGGACTGTATCCATCCAATGTCCATTCTGCCGCATTGCCATGCATATCGTACAGGCCCCAGGCATTGGGCTTCTTCTGACCACC
Organism: Roseivirga sp.; assembly: GCA_029262895.1. GTDB lineage: Bacteria > Bacteroidota > Bacteroidia > Cytophagales > Cyclobacteriaceae > Roseivirga. The sequence continues at coordinate 88,668 of JAJCYM010000029.1, read as the reverse complement.
TTTTCTGAGTTTGTCTTCGCTATTTCCTTTGTGCCATGCATAATTGTCCAATTCAGCCCCTGAGTTTCCAAATGAATATGGAGAAGTTGCACCGGCCCTGCAGGCATACTCCCACTCTGCTTCTGTTGGTAGTCTATAGAAATGACCTGTTTTGGCACTCAGCCATTTGCAAAAAGTAGAAGCAGCATACTGCGTGACGTTGATTAATGGATAACCTGGCTTATTGAAATTGACATAGGGCATGGTGGCCCCGGAAACGGCATCAACCTTTAAGTCAATTTGCCTGCCGTCTTTAACTATATCCTGATCAGTTTCCCGGTAGAGGAACAGTTCAAATTGATCCCAGGTGACTTCCAGGCTACTCATCCAGAAATCACTTAGTAAAACTGTCTGTACAGGCCCCTCATCCAAATTTCTTCCTTTTTCGTCATTCGGACTACCAAACTGAAAAGAACCTCCGCGAATTGGCACCATGCTAAAGGAAAGCTCAGAGCCGGGAATTAGCTCTTCGTAATTATCAATATCATTTTGAATGTTGGACTGGAAACCAGTAAGAATCACAAAGCTTAAGCTCAGGATCAAGGCCCACCTGTAAGCTGAAGAATGGCTGGTTAGTAACTTCAATGTACCGAGATATAAGGTCAAAAAAATGAGATATCCCTCTAAAGAAGAATACCTCACAATATAGCATCTGCATCAGGAAATAAAAAGGCAATCTCTCCTCGGCTTGGCTAAGTCTAGTCCTTATCAGTTAATAAAAATATCTCGTGCAAATTCTGGGTCGAAGAGTTCGTCCAGATATGCTGTTCTTGTACCAAGCGTATAATTGTCCCTACAGTCCCCGTTACCACTTCTCATCACGCTCACACAAGTTCGATCGGCAGATTGGTCCTCTTTATGATCTCTAAATAAGAAGCAATGACCCAATTCATGGAATACTACAAACTCTCTGAATAAATCACGAGCACGCGTCCAAAACTGCTGGTCTATGACAAGGTCATTAGGCTCTCGTGGATTAAAGTGGCAAACGCCAGCAATTTCCTGTTCAACGATTTGTTCAATCTTAGCTGTAATTCCCGATGCTTTTAAATTCACATCTATTCCTCTGGCTCTGCCCTCATCTTCAAATCGTATAAAATAAGGCCAGAGTGCTGGCGCAACTCCGGGAAAATCTCTAACCTCAATCGGTTCTTCATCATCACCCGACCCGCAGCTCGCGAGTACCATACTTACAATAAATATCATCACTACAGGGCCATATGCCCTATTTTTCTTATCCCACCACATCGTTCTAGTTTTTCTTATAAAACCAGAGAAGTTCTATTTTATTGTACAAGCAGGAATGACCAACAGCCTTAATCAACCAAAAGCTCCTCGATATGTTCTATCATATTTTCCACAAAATCAGTCTCAGATTTGTTGTACCCAACAGTATCTTCTAAAGCTTCTCGGAATATTACTTGGTTTATCTTCAGAAGAAAAAAATGATCTCATTTATCACCGACAATATAAGATTAGGAGACAGCATTCTTCATTGCTTAATACGTTTAAGTCCAGTTTTTGCTAAACTCTCCTTGGGGTTTTCATTAAGAGCTTCTTGATATAGAGATTTGGCTTTTGAAATATGGCCCTGTTTTTCATAAATCATGCCGATTCTTGATTTTGCGCTTGATCGAGAGGGTAAATCTTTTCCCCGATCTTCTTCTAAATATATGCTTAAACACTCAATACCCCTATCTGCCCTCAACCCTGATAAAGCGCTGTTTTTTCCTATCTGATAAAGAATTGCCCAATTCTCAGGGTTTTCTAGCAATCCATTTTCTAATATCTCGTAAGATTTGTCGTAATCTTTTCTGGCCTGATAAAACATCCCGAATTCATAGTAGAACACTTTATATTTATTGATCACCTTAATATATTCTTGCTCCGCCAAATCGTAATCTTCTTTACGCTCATATATGGTGGCTCTAGCCATCTGCCCCTCTCTTGGGCTAATTTTATAAAGCGCATCTGCCGCTTCAAAAGCTTTTTCCCAACTACCTCCCAGAATACCGGGAGCTTGAGAATAAAAATTTACTAAAGCTTTCTGAGCTTCCTCATCGGTAGGGTTTAACTCAGCCGCTCTTTTGAAGGCACTTTTCATTTTTGGGGCCAACATGGCCTGACGCAGTTGACCGGCATCTGCCATTAAATTGCCCAAGGCTACACCATAATATTTGTGGTATTTGGAGACATTCTCGTTTTCCTTGATTGCCTCTTTAAAGTTACTTCTGGCATCCTTATATTTTCTTTTTTCAATAGCTATTCTGCCCAAGTAATATCTTGCTTCAGCATAATCTGTGTTGGCAGATTTAAAAGAATTAAATGTTTTAGCGGCCTCATCGTATTTTTCATTTTCAAATTTTTCGATGCCAATTTGAAGTCTTTGAGCATTCACAAACGTGGATACAAAAATGAGAAGGATAGTTGTTTTATATCGCATAATTTTTTGTTTTGATCGGAAATGACAATTTTAAAAATCGTCTTACTATATCTGATTTTGACTTTTTCATAACTACATCTTTTTCATCCATAGAGAGCTTTGAATAACCTTGAATAGATTTCAAAATTAATTCTGACGTCAACTTTAAAAAGTTTAGACACCTTTGATAAGCTCCTCGATATGTTCTATCATATTTTCCACAAAATCAGTCTCAGATTTGTTGTACCCAACATGCTTTAATCTGATGTTTCCTTCCTGATCCAAGATGAGCAGCGCTGGTGCTCCATCCACATGCGGCACAAGCCCTAATTTCTTATAGGCATCGCTTTTATAGTCATAAGCGAAGTTGAAATCAAAATCGAATCGTTTCGTCCAACGTTTGGCCTTTTCTAGGGTATCTCCTAATTGATCCGAATTAACCACAATAAATTCAACATTGTCATTATCAGAAAAGTGGTCTCTCACCTTGGCAATTTCAGGCAGCTCATAAATACAAGGTTTGCACCAGGTTCCGTAAAAATCCAATAGCACTACTTTCCCTTTTAGGTCTGACGACTTAATAATTTCTCCTGAATGACTTGTCAACTGAAAATCTGAACCCCTCTTATTCAGTTTTTGGGTTAAATCACCACTGATAAAAAGTGGGATGATCAGAAAAATTCCAATTAAGAGACTCAGCTCTAAGCCGATAAATAAGGCCTTCTTAGACGAATTCGCTGAAAGCAAATGCCCTAGTAAAGCGGATACAGCAAAGGCAAGGATAGTAAACCAAATTGATGGTAAATCTTTATTGACCAGCATAAAGAAGAAGATCGCATAGGGGATTGTCATCAGCACGGAACTGATTAATCTATTGCCCACTGAAAATTTAGAGCGAATAAAATATGCCGCGGCAAAAGTGATGATGATACCAAATGTTGACATCCATCTCATGTCGAGAGAAATGGTTAACAGAAAAGCACCTGTCAGGACGGTCACTCCTATTCCAAGAAGCAAGCTGACTAAATAAAATTTTAAAGTTTTGTTCATGATATTTTGCGTTTGTTTAATGCAAAAATCACATGTAAAGGGCGTTAAGAAGTCCGAAAACAGGAAGCTGGACTCAATTTAGTTCGTACTTCTTCTGAATTCAGAAGGTGTCATACCAATGGACTTCTTGAATACCGAATTGAATGTAGATTTGGAATTAAAGCCCGAGTCATACATCACTTCATTGATACGCAAATCCAGCGATTTGTCCTCAAGCAGTCTTTTGGCTTCTTCTACTCTATAGGAGTTTACAAAGTCAAAGAAGTTCTTTTGAAATCTCTCATTTATTATCTGCGATAAATATCTCGCGGGGATTGAAGTTCGGCTGGCCAAATGCTCCAATGAAAGTTCATACTCCAAGTATGGCTTTTCTTGTGCCATATATCGATCGAGTAAACGGACATAATCAGAAGCTTCTTCTTCGGTCAATTTGGAAGACTTGTATTTGGTCTCAATATCCTTTGTGATGCTGATAGTCTCTGAAGTAATCCCTTGAAAGATCTCAGGTTGGCGAAGCCCTTTTGAGTAAATGGCGTTCAAAAACACCAGCACAAAAACATAAAGCACGGTGATCGTGATATTGTCTAATGTTACATTTTGGGACACAAGCGACTCCACAAAGACAATCACAAACAGGCTTGAAACCGAGATAATCAAGAATTTGAGCCAGGAAAGGTTGATGGTTACTACTTCTGACATTAAGTTCTGCAGGCTTCGTTGAAACCAAATCACCTTTTTATAAGCGATATAAAGGTACACGGCCAATTGAATCATAATGACAGCGGTTATGATAATTCCGAAGGTGGGCTCGTTCAATAAGCTCCCTAAAAAAGGAATGAATGGTAACATGACAAGCGCGGGTATAAAATGTACCAGTTCCTTTTTTCGAAACTGTTGATCAGCATAGATCATGGCGCGTGTATAAAGGAAAAATGTTGGGCCATACAGTAGGCCAAAGAATGGGCCAAGATTAAGTTTAATCAAGCCAAGATTCATCAACAACATATTGAGAAAGTTTAGCGATAAACTCCCTACACATATGGCCAGAATGGCATTAAAGTCAAATTTTCGAGTTTTATTGAGTAATAGGTTGATTGAAAATTGGAGTCCCTGGTATACAATCAGAACTCCTAGAATATCTTGAATATTGAAAGGATAGCTACGCACTAATTAATCCTTCTTGTCAGCCGGCCTTCTGGGAATCATAAATATTTCATCCTGTCTGCCATCGATATAGTTGGTTCCCGTTTTATCAAAGAAAGCCTCCTCTTCCAGCATAATTCTCACCTCCTTATCCCATTCCTTGATAAAAGTGGTTGCACTCAACTCAATGGAATAGGCCGTATTCAGATGCAAGGGATAATCTCCTTTAACAGGTACACCGCCCTGAGAATCCCACATGCCAAGTGTAGTTCCCGCTGCATGACCGTGATATCCAATCGGATGTGTATAAATAGAAGGCTTTAAGCCCTCGGCAATGGCTTGTTCCCTTGAGAGTCTAAGTACTTCATTGCCAGTTCTGCCTTCCTTAAAGTTGCCAGTAAAGATATCCTGAACACGATTTCCATTTTCAAAAGCGTCTTTCAAATACTGCGGCACATCAGTTTCTCCCGGTCTAAGTATATAGGCATGCTGCTGCTGATCAGTGTTAAGTCTGAGATAAGTGATACCAAAATCGCAATGCAGTAAGTCCCCGGGCATAATTACTCCCGGTTCAGGTCTTGTGGAAGATGTTCTTAACTGATCAAACTTTTCAGGATCGGGCCTTTGAATATCTACTGATGGCTGAAACCAGGTAATCAGCTTTAGCTCTCTTATCTTCTCTCTCATCCACCATACCACATCTTGCGTTGTTGTTACTCCTGGGGTGATTACCTCAGCAGAAAAGGCCTCCTGAATAATCTGATGTGAAAGCCTCGCAATGTGAGGATATATGGCCATTTCCGCAGCCGTCCGGGTCTCAAGCCAACCCAAAGCCACCTTTTCAGCAGAGACCACTCTGGATTGAAATTTCTTGTCGAGCGCGGCAGTAAACTCTTCTAAGTCGGTAGCTACCACACCATCCACCAAACCAAAATGTTTAGACTTGTTCACCGCGATTTTTTGTGGATTGCGCTCCTTGACAATTTCTGCTACCCTGGCCCATTGACTTGGCTGTTTCTCCTTGTCCCATGCACTTTTAAAGCTTGAACCTACATTGTACCTGGCCACGGCAATCGACTCAATGCCCTTTCCTTCTCCCTGATCAAACATGATCAAGACTGTTCTTCTTCTGGCAGCAAGCCAGGTAGCCGGCAGCAGTGTTTTGATCACGGGATCCTCATTATACTCTCTCGACATCACCACCCACATGTCGATACCCTCGCGCCTCATTATTTCAGGAAGGTAGTTTTGTATTTTGTCATCTAACAAACGATCAATGGTAGCCGCGCGGTCTTTCATTGACAGCACCTGCGGATAAGCGATTTGTGCCATGGCACTGGTTGAAATTGCCAGAATCAAAATTAGGGTTAAGAGCTTTTTCATGGTTTAAGGTTTTCCTAAATCTAAGGCAAATGACCTAAGCTGCAAAATTCATCTTACGATCTCCATTCAAATTTATGTCAATCAACCTGCCTTATAGGATAACCATCCCGATTATATGCCGTTGTCCAAAATGTCTTCCTACACAAAGGTCATTTTTTGTTTCTTGAAAGGCATAGTTTTCATGTTTATGAAGAGCGTTGAGTTTAATGTCTGGTCTATAATTATTCTATTTGCTGCTTTTTTAGGCATCTATCTTGGGCTGATGCTCTGGCTCAAGAGGGAAAATCAAAAGGCCAATCGAATTTTTGCCCTCATTATTTTCATCTTCACATTCCACTTGATTGAAACTGCCTCTTCAATCACAGGACTTATTAATTATGTGCCTCACCTAAGTAAAACTTCATTCCCGTTCTTGTTTCTAATGGGGCCGCTGCTCTACTACTACAGCCAGCACCTTAAGGGCAATTCAACATGGAATTGGAAAAAAGCATTGCACCTTATTCCCGCTCTGGGTTTTCTGATCAGAATGGTTCCTTATTATCTACTGGATTCATCAATCAAGCTAAAGTCGCTGAACCTTCTTCCGGCAGATTCTACTGTAGAAATTGATCTCGGTGGCTATACCATTGGTGCTTTATTTTATCTCTATAATTTCTCATATATCTTATTGGTTTATAGAATTTTAAAGAGATTGATTAAAGTAAATCATTTAAATAAAAAAACTACAATCAGAACCAAATGGTTTTCGAAAGTCCTCGTGGTGTATGCATTGTTTATTTGCTCCTGTCTTGTTTTTTATCTCATCATGGCCTTAGTCGGTAGCTATCCTGTTTATGTTGACTATATCCATCTGTTTCTGATGGCTTTAATGATCCATGTCCTTGGTTATTTTGTTATCAATCAACCTGTTCTTTTTATGGATAGTCTCAAGCCCATCGGAGAGGCCAAATACGGAAGAAGTTCTTTACCTAAGGAATTGAGTAGCAAGTACATTAAAGACCTTTACCAATACTTTGCCTCTGAAAAGCCTTATTTAAGGGAGGATTTATCTCTCGCGGAAGTGGCCAAAGGTTCAGGCCTCAGCAAGCATCACCTTTCATTAATTTTGAATAAGGAATTGGGGGCTACTTTTTATGAGTTCATCAATCGATATAGAGTGGATGAAGCCAAGGTATTAATGAGAAAAGGAAATGGTGAGTCAGTGAAACTTATTGATATTGGATTTCAAGCCGGCTTCGGTAATAAAGTGAGCTTTTATAGGGCCTTCAAGAAATTCGAAGGAGTCAGTCCATCTGACTATATGGAAACTATAAGTTCCGAAGCAATAAATTAACAGGGTATTCTTCATTGATCTTTCGACCCTCGCACGGTCCCCAACAAGGGTTGAGCATAACAATTCAATACCATTTTGTGAATTATAGGTAACTCCCGACTGGTTGTAACCACATAATGCCATTCAACCTCCTATTTGCCTTCAAAAACACGAAATGAAAGCAACTATTAAATTTATTGGCTGCCTCCTGATATGTCTGATTGGCACGAATGGCATGGCACAGACTTCCACGCAGCAAGATCCATCTCTAAACAATTTAGAACATGCAGCTGGCTATTTGACTGATCCCAGTCCCTCTTTAGGTTCATTTAAAAAAGTAGGCAAGGGAGAAAAGGACATGGTTCTTATCCCCGGATTAGGCTTTTCTGAAAACATATTTGATGATTTTATGGAAGCCAACAAGAATGAGTTCAGCATGATTGCCGTTACGTTGGCTGGGTTTGGTGACACCAAAGGTTTGCCAATGCCAGAAAAAGATAATGCGCCTTATGGTAAAATGGCATGGACAGAGGTTGCCAAAAGTGATATTCTGAAACTTATCAACACGGAAAAATTAGACAAGCCGATTTTAGTGGGTCACTTCTTAAATGGTACTCAAATTGCCTTTGATCTGGCCAGGGAACATCCCGAATTGATTGGTGGTGTCATTATACTGGGGGGTGAGCCCTATCGTTATTTTGCCTCTCGCTCTGATACGTCTAAAGCCATGTCCTTTCAAGAAAGGCAAGGTGCTGTAGATTATTATTTTGGCCCTCAGTGGTTTAAGACTGTAACCAAAAAGACCTGGGACGACAATATGTTTTTACCTGAATATTACACGACCAATAAAAATTTAGCACAGAATATTTGGGATGAGTCAGCGGCAGTTCCTGTGCCTGTGATGGTTCGTTATTTATGTGAGTTTTTCTCTTACGACATGACCCGGAACATCGCTGATCTGAAAGTCCCATCCCTTGTTCTAATACCCTCATTTAGTCCGGAAATGCTTGTTGGTCAATTCGGCAGTTTTGTTAAGCTCTTCTTTATAGACATTTGGGATTCTGTTAAAGAAAAGAACAAGAGCATTCGATTTGAAACCATTGAAAACGCCAGATTATTTGTCTGGGAAGATCAACCTGAGAAGACCTACAAGTTGATAAAAGGCTTTGCTAAGGGTTTATAGTCACTATTGAGTTGGTCTTCATACTATGAAGCTGTTAGCATCGTGGGGTAAGGCACCCAATTGCTTAGTGCAACTTGGGAGGCTTTACCCCTTAATACTCTATCACCCACCTCTACAATTTCACCAGCAACAACTTTTCTAGAATGAGGCCCAGCCTAAGAAGAGCCTCAAGACTAGTTGAAGTGAATTAAACTCAAAAAGCGTTCTATGAAAAAATTGATCAAATAGAAGTTTGGGGATTATTTTTCTGCCAGGATTTTCTCAATCTCACCCTTCAGCGTCTCTCCAATATCATCAGTCGCCCCGAAGGTTGAATATCGTACCCTTCCCTCCATATCAATCACTAAATGTAATGGATAAATTGAGGTCAGCTCAGTAGAGGATTCCGGAGAAAGCAGTTTAAATAGGTCCCTATGAAATTCTCCTCCATTGATTGTTTGCAGATATTCAAACGACCTCTTGTCCAAGAATTTTTCAACCTTGGGTTGGTCCTCATAGGTTGATCCCACAAATGACACCCGCTCTTCCTCGTAATATTTCTTCAACTCATTAAGCTCCGGCATTTCTGCAATGCAAGGTTTACAACCAGTGTACCAGAGGTTAAGAACGACTACTTGATTTTTCAGGTCATCGAACCTCACTTTTTGATTATTTAAACCGGTTAATACAACTTTGGAGAAATCTTTTTTCTTTACTGATTCTTCAAAGTTCTTTTTGGCAGCTTCCAGATTCCGACTCGTTTCATCACTCTCTGCCTTAGAGACAAGGAAACTGCTAATCTCATTGCCGGTAATTTCGTATCGCATTTGGAGCCCTTCCTTAAGTTTCTTAGCAAATGCTTCTTTCGATATTTCTGCTTGGTCAAGGTCAAAATACTTCATTACTTTCGAATCAAGACTCTTCTCTCCTTCATTTTCATCCGACTTTTCTGGCCTTTTAAACACCATTCTATCCTTGACTGGAGAATCTGAACCTTTAGAGGGAATCGTAATATCAACAATGGTTTTTCCCGATTCCCTTTTATATGTCATTTTGAGGTTTTTTCCATGCACAGTCTCCAGACTGTCAATTTGCGACTTTGAGATTTCCACTCCATTCAAACGATATACACTATTTGATTGAGCTGATAACGCAAATGCCAGCAATAGAAAAATGGTTGTTATTAGTGTCTTCATGACTTTTTTTTTACAAAATGGCCACTACATTCTTACCCATTAGTTAATGAGTGTTAACATGTGTTAATTCAATGGTTAGCGTAAAAGGAAGCAGTCTAATCTCTCCTATTCAAAGGAGGTCACAATTGAATTGGACACTGGCAAGGTGGTTTTTGGAATTGGTTCTAAAACCCTTTACTATCCTGAGGTAAGGCACCCAAAGTGCTTAGTGCAACGCGGGAGGCTTTACCTCTCAATGCTATATCACCCATCTCTGTGGTGATAAAGGGGATTTTTCCCTGGAAGAGATCCAGCAAACTCTTGGAAACGAGAATAGGCACTTCAAATTCGTTGCACTTGGCCTGAATTCTGGCGGCAGTATTTAGCACATCACCGGAATAAGTGATGTCGCGCTTGATTATACCGATTTCACCGGCAACGACTTTACCAGAATGAAGTCCGGCCTTGAACTCCGGAATCATTCCATATTTCTGCAGGTATTTTTCTTTCTTTTTGTCAATTGACCACCGAATATCGAAGTAACATTTAAGGCAGTGCTGCTGCTCAAGTCCTGCGTTCATTTTCCAGGTCACCACCACTTCGTCTCCAACATATTGATATACCTCTCCTTTATTGTAAAGAATTGCATTGGTGATGTCAGAAAAGTAGTCCTTCAAAAACTCATGGTATAATCGGTTACCCAGTTTTTCGGCAGTTGCGGTGGAAGACTTCAAATCCAGAAACATAAAGATGCGCTCCTCTTCCTGGGCTTTGTGGTATTTACCTTTTATGGAATCCCACATCAGTCCATGACCAAACTTATCGCTCATCTGCAAAAGAAGTTGGGTGAAACCCACCACTATTGACCAGGCTAGTATATTCTTTAAATGGACAGTATCCAGAAGATAAGCTCGGTAAGCTGCATCAAAACCCGACTCACCAAAGGACAGCCCTGCCTGGCTCGGAACTAAGACAAAGCCCATGACAAAGGTGATTATGGTAACCACCGCTATATAAGTCAAGACAATAGCGGCAATTCCCTGCCAGTAGGGTCTTTCACGAAATTTCTCGTGGATATAGAAAACCAGAAAGGATGCCCCGAAAATAACCGCCATTACAGAGGACACCAGATGAAAGGTCAAATTGCTTTGAAAGCTGTATTCGTTTTGGGTGCCTAATGAATAGGAAGAAACTAGTGTGAAATGCTCCATTAAGGCAAATACAATGGCAATGAGCATCCAAACGATGGTAATCGCTTTGAGCTTCTGAAGTTTGATTCTGAGTTTTTCACTCATATGGTTAAAGTTAATGGCATTGTTTGTAAAGGCAATGTTGTGCCTGTGTGAACAACGAACTGATGGCTAAAAAGGGACAGAAGGCGTTGAATTAATACTAATAATTTTAGTTAACTACAAATATTAGTTAGATTTAAAACATGAGACAATCCGGCCATGCTGATCTCCCCTTGCATTACGGCACAGTGCCTCCATGGCTTGCCAAGAGAATGGCCACACTAGGCAGAGCCATTACGGAGGCCATTTTAGTTGAGTATGGGAAATCGGTGATGATTCAGCGCTTAAGTGACCCTCTCTGGTTCCAATCATTGGGAGCAGTGATGGGAATGGATTGGCACTCTTCAGGTATTACCACTTTAGTTGTGGGGGCTTTGAAAAGAGCCATCAATCCGATCTCCAGGGAATTGGGCATCTATGTCTGTGGTGGCCGTGGAAAGCATTCCAGACAAACTCCTGCAGAATTGATGGCCATTGCAGACAAAACCGGGCTTGACGGTGAAGACCTTGTGCGATCCAGCAGACTTAGCGCAAAAGTTGACAACACGGCCTTGCAGGACGGCTTTTCGATTTACCTTCACTCCTTCTTTCTGACGGACGAGGGTGAATGGTCTGTGGTGCAGCAAGGCATGAATGGCGATACTGGCTATGCTCGTAGATATCACTGGCATTCTGAAGCCTTTGCCGCTTTTTTAGAGGAACCGCATACTTCAGTAATCGGTGTTAATCAAGGAACAATTCTGAATCTAACTGACAAGGCAGCTCAACCCACCAAGGCCGGAATCATGAGTCTGACTGACGAAAAGCCCGACAAGATTATAAAGGAGGCGCAGCGATTTGTCCTTATGCCCAGGCACCATGATGTCCGTGCCGAGGACGTTGACTTAAAAAGATTAGGAAGTATACTGGCCCTAGCCCATGACACCGATTTAGCTGACTTTGAAGAATTGTTGCTGCTGAAGGGTGTTGGACCGCGCACCTTGCAATCCCTGACCTTAGTGAGCGAGGTAATCTATGGCACCCAATCCAGGTTTAGTGACCCAGCCAGATTTTCCTTTGCTCATGGCGGAAAGGATGGGCACCCCTTTCCTGTCCCTTTAACCACCTATGATGAAACAATTTCTCTTCTTCGAACGGCAGTGGATCGTGCTAAAATAGGACACTCCGACAAAATCAAAGCGGTCAAAAGTCTGACAAAAGTGGCTCAGAGTATGGAAAAGGCATTCCAGCCCAACGCCAATTTTGATGCAATAGTCGCTAGGGAAAAAGCCGATTCCCATAAGTATGGCGGAATGACTGTCTTTGGCCCGGCTAAAAAACCCAAACAATCGACCATTCAGATGAGGTTGTTCTAATAAACTGGCCACGGTTCATACTCCATATAAAGTCAAGAGCCTCATGTAGCCATAGACATTACAGGTGGCATCAAAATAAAAAATATATCGGATGAAATAGAAATATATAAAGTGATTGGATCAAAAAGTATGAAGAGTCATACATGGGCTTATGTCACTTAACCCCGAATCCCTTCCACTTATCGTCAATACCATGTCAGTTATCTAAAATCACCCTACAGGGCTCTGCAAATACATACCTTTAAACACGTCAAGAAATAAGTGTTTAGTTTTTGACAATCTATTTAAAAATTAATTCTGTACGTTGAGGTATAATTTTAACCCTTTCATTAGACGAATGAAGGGGTTTTTTTATTGGGTTTACACAGCTAAGCCAGATGATCTTTCTCTCTATTTCTGCGCTTCCAACCAATCCTTAATATATTTCAAAACCTTTTCCGGGGCCGCTCTTTGCACAAAATGACCAACGTCAGGAATTGTTTTGATGGTCAGTCCCTTGGGCACAAGTTCCCAGTGATTGTTTAAAGAGGCTGGCGGAAAAGCCGTGTCTTTCAAGCCATGGATCATTAGCACAGGACAATTCACTGGATTAGGGGTTGCAGCTGCGGAACTACCTCCAGATTTCGGATAACTCGCATTGTAATAATTTAGCATCCCCTTAATGTTAGACCTTTTGAATGCATTTAAGTATTCCGTTTCCAAGTCTGTACCCTTGGCACCACTCAAACCCAGCAACTTTTCGGGAGTCCAGTTTTTAACTGCTTCTTCACCCTTGAAGGCTTCAGTATAAGTCCCTGTGCGTGGGCTTTCTTTTAGATGATTGCTCAACACGGTGGGATTCGGAATGTTACAGGCTATCAAGTATTTTACCTTAGCAGGGTAAAATGTTGTTACCAACCAGGCAATTGCACCACCCCAGTCATTGGCCACCAAGGTCACTGGCTCATCAGACAAATGATCAATTAAAGCCACCAAGTCAGACATCAGCTTGCGCATCTGATAATTTTCCGCTCCCTCGGGACCTTCGCTGTGATTATAGGCCCTTAAGTCCATGCCCACGACTTTGTAATCTTTGGATAGCGCTTCCATTTGATATTTCCAGGTAAACCAGAAATCGGGAAAACCATGCAAAAATATCATTACGGGTCCTTCTCCTTTGGTGACGTAATGAATCTTAACATCTTCATTTTGAATATAACCGTCCTTGAAACCAGGAATCTGCCCAATCGCAGACATGGAAATACAAATACCTAAGAAAATTGTAGTGGCGAGTCTTCTCATCATCGAATTTGTTTAGCAAAATTCAATGTAAGGCATCACGACCTTCTTCAAAATATCAATGCTGCAAAACTCTTGTCAGATGCAGTAATTGAGACAAAGAGTTTTCAAAAACGAAATAACGGAATGGGACTGCCTTTGATCAAGGCATCATCTTGTTTGTCACAGCGTGATACCAGACTACTACCAATTGACAAATGAATTCGGTATCATTTTCTGACCTAAACCGTCAGGGCAGCCTCATAATTAGGCTCATCAACAATTTCCGGAACCAGTTCTGTATGAACAACCACACCCGTTTCATCCAAGACCACAATTGCTCTGGCGTCTAAACCTTTGAGTGCACCGTTCTGCATCACAATACCCAAATCTTCAGCGAAACCAGGTGTTCTGAAATCAGACAGTGCTTCAACGTTTTCTATCCCCTCCGCTCCACAGAATCTCTTTTGCGCAAACGGCAGGTCTTTAGAAATGCATAGAACAACTGTATTTTCCAAAGCAGCAGCCTTTGAATTAAAGGTGCGTACTGAAGTGGCACAAGTGGATGTATCTATACTTGGGAAGATGTTTAAAATCACCCGTTTCCCCTTGTAATCTTCTAGTCCTATTTCCGACAATCCCGAATTGACCAATTGATAATTTTGGAGTGTGCTACCTATTGCTGGCAATTCGCCATTGGTGGCAACAGGATTTCCTTTAAGTGTGACTTGTCCCATGGTTTTTGTTTGAGGTGCTAACTTAACAAATCTCTGATTTGTTTGTTGAGCCAACCAGATTTTAAATTGTCATAAATAAAACTTGATGTGCTATGCGTGACTAAAAGAGGTTCAGTCGTTTCATAAGCATATCCTTATTGGCTCTGGAAATGGGTATTAATTTATCTTCAATCACCATATTAGAGTCTTCGATGTCTGTGATTTTTGACAGATTAACTACATAGGATCGGTGGACTTTCTGAAAGTTGTATTTAGTCAACCTATCCTGAACCCTTTTCATTGTAGTATGTACAATGTAGCTCGAGTCTTTGGTCTTAAAAACCCCATAATCACCCTTGGCTTCGATATAAAGAATATCATCAACGCGCACCTTAATCAGTTTAGTATCAACTTTGAGCATAATACTATGATCAATTATTTGTGGTGAAACGTGCACTTCAGCCTCCTTCAATCGCTTGAAAGCATTAATGGCCACTTCTAAGGCTGCGTTAATATCGTTGGTACCATAAGGCTTTATTACATAGCCAAAGGGCCCTCTCTCCTTGGCCCTGGAAAGTGTGGAGCCATCTGCGAACGCGGTTGTGAACACGAAGGGGATGTCAAAATCATCATGCAGAATTTCTGCCAACTCAATGCCATCTAAATCACCACCTATCTGAATATCCAGCAGCGCAATATCCGGATGGACTTGATTACACAAGGCAATCGCAGTCTCGGCATCAGCTGCGGTCCCAATCGATTCGTGCCCGAGCACATCAAGAATGTCCGTCAAACTCTCCGCAATCAACTCATCATCTTCAACAACTAGTACTTTCAATTTATCCTTTATTTAAGACTCTTATATTACTGTAAATCAATTGAGTATATATCAACTAATATGGCATTTTGACTATAACCTCGCATCCTTGATTCGACTGGCTAATGACCTCAATATTGCCTTCATGCATTTCCACAAACTCCTTCACAATTGAGAGACCTAGCCCTGAGCCCTGAATATTCTTTACGTTGGTTGCTCTATAGAAAGACTCAAAAAGTCCTTTTTGATCTTTTTCAGGAATACCTATTCCATAATCCTTTACGGACAGTGACAATTGCCTATCATCCTCAAAGTTTAGTGTAATTTCTGGATCTGGCTTGCCAACCGAATATTTAAGCGCATTCGACATCAGGTTGGTAATTATATGATCAAAAAGGTGCTCATCAATTTCAACCTGTCTTACAGTACCTTTGACAGTCAAGCCGACTTTGCGTCCATCAAGCCAATTTTGACCTCTATGCCTTATGACTCCTTCACATAAAGCAAGTATGTCAACAGGCTGCTTAGTGATTTCAATTCTCCCCGATTCAATTCTACCAAGTGTTAAAATGTCGTTCATCAACAAGGTCACCCTTCCAATCTCTGAATCTATTCGTTTTAAAAACTTGTCATAATTATTGTACGATTCTGGTATTTCCTTTTCAAGCTTGTGAGCCACCAGACCTGCATTTTGCTTAATGGTGGTCAATGGCGTTCTAAACTCGTGCGAGGCCATAGCAATAAAGCGTGATTTAAGCTCATTCAGCTCTCTCTCCTTCGCTTTGGACTTGGCAATTTTTAGCCTGGTAGCGGCAAGATTTGCAACGGTTGTCAAAGTTCCTTGATCCTCGCTCGAGAAAAAGTTCTTTTTGTGATGCTCTGAATCAATTACACCAAGGACTTTATTATCTGCGATGATCGGCACGGCCAATTCAGAATACCTCCTGGCATCATCCACTATGTATCTTTTGTCTTTAGAGGTGTCATTTACCAACTCAGGAATTCCCTTAGCCGCTACCGCTCCCACTATACCTTCTCCTACCGGTATTTGTATTGGGTTCAAAATCTCCCTTTTCTTGCCCCTTTTGGCCCCAAAAACAGCTACTGGATTCAGAACCCTGGCCTCCTCATCAAGCAAATAAATGACACAGTCCTCAAAGCCGAAATTATCTATGACGTTTTCTGCAATTTCCCAGGCCAACTCTTCCAGATCATCTTTATCCAGCAGTTTGGTAACAAATTTGTTAATCGCATTTAAAAAATTCCTTTGTCTAAACAGCTCCTCATTTCTCTGGCCCAAAGCCTTTCTTTCACTCGCAAGGGTATCCTGGGTTTCCATTTGATTAAATATCGACCCTACCCATTTGGACAATAGGTTGATAAATTCTGTATCAAAACTATCAAAATGGATTTCTCTTGGGTTTGGTGCACTGAAATTAACAGTGCCCCTTTTTTCACCATTTACATAATAAGGTGCGCCTATATAAGTCTCGAGCTTGAACAAATCATAACACGGGTGGCCTGAATGCTTGGACTTCGTAAAATGATCGATGGCAATATAAGTCTCATGAGTATAGACCATTTCACAATAGGTCTTTTTAAAGTCGAATATCAACCCCTTACTCAAAGACCCATTGTCTTCTTTTAGAAAATAGTCTTCAATTTTGTATTCATTATTCTCAATACTACTAATAATCCCGACAGGAAGTTCCAGATAAGATGCAGCAGTAATTAGCCCCTGGCTCAGCTGCTCCTGATAGGAAAGTTCAGTGTTTGAAGTAATCTCATTAATAAGCTCAAGCCCTTCTTTATACTTGCTTAATCTGTTCTTAGTAAATTCAAGCTCTTTGAGGTTCTTTTTACTCTCCGTAACGTCCAGGTGAATACCAATTGACCCTGTCCTCTTCCCGTCCACGCCAAACACAGGTGCCGCACTTATAAGTGTCCAAAGCGGGTTTCCGTTTTTATGAGTTAGTTTTACTTCATATACACTCCCAGAGCCCTCATCTCTTTTTTTATGCTCTTCATCAATAACCTTCCTGGACTCTACATCAAGCAATAAGTCAGAAGCGTTATTTCCCATCATGTCCTCTATGGAGTAACCGACAATCTCTGCCATGGCCTTGTTGACGTATTGGATTTTCTCATCAGTGTCCACCTCCATCAAACCCGCTTCCAGATTTTGAATAATGCCTCTATATTTCTCCTCGCTCCTCCTTAATGCTTCATCGGCCAGCTTAAATTCTGTAATGTCACGGCCCACGGCCATCAATCCAATAATGCCTTTCTCGTCTTCTAAAAGCTGAACCTTTTGTGCTATCCAAATCTCTTCTCCGGTTGCCGTTATTCCTGGGAATTCGAAATAAGTGCTGGCGATGGAATTGGACATTTGATTCATGTAAAACTCCACTGTACGAGCCCGCCAATCCGGTCTAATCACTTTAAGAAATACCTTACCCAGAATCTCTTTTTTCTTGTAACCTGAAATTTTGAGTGCTGCTGGATTCAAATAAGTAAAAAACCCCTCAGAATCTATTTCGAAGATAATGTCATTAGCCGCCTCAACCAGAAGTTGATAACGATTGACTGGTTTAATATTTTTCTTGTTTGAGGCCAAATCGACTTGGATACTAAGGTATCCATTCTGCTTCTGAGCGGCAAACTTAAAGTTCCAACCATTTAAACTTACGTCTTTGAGATCGCTTGATGAAAACCCGGTTTCTTTAAGAATACTAAGAAAGAGCTTCTTTGGCTTGCGCCCGACTTCGAGGCCTAATTCCTCTTTGAAAGAAGTGGGCAACAAAGCGGTTTCAACTACTGTGAAGGAATCGTCTAGTTGAAAAGATGGCTTCTTGGTCAAGGAAAATGCTGTTAATCAGGTAAATGAAACATTTCCTGTACATCTTTCCCTCAGATTTCGATAACGAGCTGCAATTCTTCGATCATTGACTTATGTGCTCGTTAAACGACCTAAGGGGAAAATTTGGGAAGGTAGTCGAATACAGGAATCAATCACAAAGGCAATCGAGTTCTACAGAAGGAGCATGTCAATAAAATCCACAATTGGTCAAGACGCTTCATACTTCAGCGAAAAAAAGGACAATGTAGAAAAGGTGTCTTCCTATTGCGTGACATAAATAATCCAAGTCAATTTGCCTACCTGATCGCTCTTTAAAACGATGATAATTCTAAGACCGGTGATTTAAGCAAAAAAGAGGCTGCCTTAAAGGGCAGCCTCTTTTAGTCAAAAGTCAGAGGGTTTTACTTCAACCAATCCTTAACATCAATCTTCATCGCCTTGATCAGAAAGGCCAACTCATCAGTAAAAGTGATTACGGGTGAATGTGTTTGAGATCCGAAAGCACTATGACCTGATCCCCAAGCCATTTGTAGCAACATCGGACCAGTGCTGTTATTGTCATTTTGCAACTGTGCAATGTACTTGTAAGAGTCTGTATTTAGAGGGGCATCCATTTCGCTGGTCAAGGCCAGCATAGGTGGATATTTCGTGTTTCGTGTCAACTTCTGGTAAGGCGAATAGGCATTGAGGGCTTTGAAGTCCGCTGCATCTGCTGCTGTACCAATTTCCGCCACAAAATCGCCATGAGTGGGGTCTGCACCTAGTTTTTCGGCATAACCAATCATATCCAGCATACCATAATGAGACACCACAGCACCTACCAAATCCGGTCTCTGGGTCATGACAGCCGCTACAGGAATTGTTCCTGCGCTCACCCCATTGATCACCATTCTATTTGCTGTGGTGTATTTCTTTTTGATGGCCCATTCTAACGTGGCAATGTAGTCATCTACACCATTCTGTTTTTTACGCGTTATTCCATTTTTGTGCCATTGGCTGCCATAGGCACCTCCGCCTCTAATATGCGCCACAGCATGAATACCTCCCATATCCAACCAGGCCATGTAGTCTCCCTGGAAGTATGGATAATTGGTGAATGCAATGGCTCCATATACCTGCATCATCATGTAATTTTTGCCATTTCTTTTCATTCCCTTTTTATAGGTCACCGAAATGGGAATACGCGTACCATCCTTGCTTTCCGTAAAAGCAATCTCTGTCACATAATCCTCGGCATTGAATTGTGCTTGAGCTCGGCTAAAGGCAGAAACTTTGCCCTGATTGACATTCGCGCTAAAAACAGTATTTGGTTCTATAATGCCAATAAACTGTGCCAGCACCTCATCGGATGTCCGGTTTCCACTTAGGGCATTCAGTCCATTTGCTCTAAAGAACAAGCCTCCTGCTGGCATTGCTATCGTTTTTTCCAATTTCCCATTAAGGCCGTAGACCTTCAAACTGATCTTAAGATCTTTCTGTGTTGGAACTACAAATTTGTTGCCTGCCATAAGAGGAACCATAGTACCACCAGCTGACTGAAATCCCATCATAGGGTCTTTCCCTTCTCGCACCAAGTCCTTCCAGACCCTTGTGGGCCGATTGATATTCACGGATGCTATCTTACCATTAGTCGCGCCCAAATCTGTTTGGAAATAGAACTTTGGACCATCATTGCCTAGAAAAACATAAGATGCTTCAGTATTCGATACTAATTCTTTCACAGCCTTATCGGGACCAGAGGTACTGGCATACTTGATCTTTCCATTTGTGGCGGCTCCTGCCCTTTCAGCAATCACAATATACTTTCCGTCATCCGAAACATCCAGATGCAATTTTGATCCTGGTGATTCTGGCGTATATATGGCCTTGTCCTCGGTTGCTGCTGAATTTACCTTATGGTACCTGACCTGCTTATTTGTCCTTGGGCTCTGTTGATCTTCGCCTACATCCATGCCTACGTAGTAGAAACCCGAACCATCCTTTGACCAACTCAATCGGGTATCTCCCATATGAGCACCGATTATAGTAGCTTCCTTGAGTTGTTGGTTGTCTACATCAAAAACTTTCCAATCGAAATAACCACCCGGACGGGCCATACCAAGTGCGAGCATTTTCGCATCAGGGCTGGGTAGAAAAAATAAGGCTGCCCTGGCATCGAAAGGAAGCTCCAATTTGGTCGCTGTACCCTTTCCATCTTGTTTATAAAGGCCCCATGCTCCTTGCGCTTCCTGCTTGGTGTAGAAATAATGACCTCCGCCCTGAGACGGTAACATCATTCTGCCTGAAACTCGCATAAGGCTACCCACCTTTTTTTTAAGGGCCTCATATTGCGGCAATGATCTGGTATAAGCAACCATGGCCTCGTCCTGTGCCTTAGACCAAGCTTTAACTTCTTCGCTATCCGCGTTATTTAACCAACTGTAATTGTCTTTGATTTTTGTACCATGGTAGGTGCTCTCTTTAGCAACCTTCTTGGTTGGTGGGTAATTCATTTTCTGTGAAAACCCGGTCATCGCGATCATCAGCATTATGCAGGCAATCGTCAATTTTGTTTCTAATCTTCTTGAGTTCATGATTTTTGATTTAATTCATTACAAGATTAAATCAGGCTGAACTGTTAAACCTTAGGGAAACATTGTTTTAGACTTATGCCGTGATAAGGTCTCAATTCTACCCTCAGGTGATTTATTCATTTCTTTTTATGCCTGAGAAGGGCTTAGGAAAATGTTAGGTTTATCAGTTTGAACATCTTGCACCTCTTTTTTGTCGTACATTAATGACTAGTTAATTCGGGTCGGCTCAAACAAATGAAAGAAAATTTCTATATCGATAATTGGTTAATACAACCACAGTTGAATCGTGTTTCTCTCAATGGAGAAGAATGGAAATTGGAGCCAAAAATCATGCAGGTGCTTTGCGAACTGGCTTCAACACCAAGTAAAGTGGTTACCCGAGATCATCTATTCGACACAGTTTGGGAAAATACTGTGGTGGTTGACATGGTCTTGACTCGAGCCATCTCAGAACTCAGGAGCATTTTCAAAGACTCCCCTACGGCACCCAAGGTAATAGAGACCATCCCCAAAGGGGGCTACCGACTTATTGCTTCAGTTCAATTAGAAGATGGAACAGGTCATGGCTCTCAAATTCCCAAACAATCCTACAAGCGGAGCAACAGATATGTAATAGCGGCAACGGCCTTGGTTATTATCACCCTGATTGCCATTCTGGCTGCTAATGAGTCTACTATTCCTTTGCCAAAAAACTACACTTCAACGCCCCTCACGGCCTTACAGGGATGGGAATTTGAACCTGACATTTCTCCTGATGGCAAATCAGTAGCCTTTCTATGGAGGCGACCTAATGAAAATTTTACCCAAATATGTACCAAAACTCTGGGAGGAACAGATCACAAAGTACTGACTAAACAAGAGGGTTTTTACTTCTCTCCCAAATGGTCTCCAAATGGGGATCAAATTGCGTTCTACACCAACAAGGCAGGTGTGGTATCCATTGGAGTAATGCCTGCCTTTGGAGGTAAAGAGCGCGAAATTATCCGAAGCAATTCCCAGGTGGCCGCGCTGTCCTGGTCACCAGATGGCAATGAATTGGCCTATGTAGAAAGAGACACGTCCACTAATCAACATGCAATTTTTATTTACTCGTTTGATGATCAGAAGTCTTCGCGAGTCACCACCCCTCCTTTAAACCATTGGGGTGACGGTTTTCCAAGGTTTTCGAAAGACGGCAAACACATTGCATTCATCCGCACTTTGGATGAGGGTATGCAAGACCTATATCAGGTAAATCTGAAAAACAAGGAACTACAGCAACTCACTAACATCAAAAGCAATATTTACGGTTTCGACTGGACAAACCGTTCAGGCTTAATCCTGTCTTCTGACTATGATGGGCAAGTGGCACTCTGGGAGCGACCTCCTGGCAAGAATGCCTCCATTCAAAAGATGGCCTTGGGTAAAGACAAAAGAAACCCTTCCATATCCGGGTCCAACCTTGTGATGGAAGAATGGAATACCAATACAGATCTTTGGAAACTTAATCTGGCCGACACCTCTGCCAAAATGATACCATTGCTACAATCCACTAAGTGGGATCTGAATCCTAACATTTCCAGAAACGGAAAGAAGGTGGTCTTTTCTTCCAATCAATCCGGCAGCTATGAAATTTGGTCTGCCAATGCTGATGGTGGGCATTTGCGCAAACTGACGAACATTAAGAAGTCCCTGACAGCAAACCCGAAATGGTCACCCAAAGGTGATATGGTCACCTTTGACGCTCAGGCAGACGACTTCTCCCATATTTACCTTGTTGATTCATCTGGTACTGATCAATATCAATTTACAAGGGGAAGCTATAACGACATGGCTCCCAGTTGGTCGCCAGAAGGAGATTTTATTTATTTCGCTTCGGATAGAACAGGTGATTGGGAGGTTTGGAAAAAGCCAACCAACGGCAATAACGCCACCCAGGTTACTACAGATGGTGGTTTCTACGCCTGTGAGTCGCCAGATGGCTCTACCCTGTTTTTCACCAAGCGTCAGCAACACGGTCTTTGGAGTAAAAGCATCCAAAACGGTGAAGAGAAATTACTCATAGAAGACCTTAATGATAAAGACTGGGGCAATTGGGAAGCAGATCAGAATGGCATTTACTATCTCGATAGGCTTAAAGGACTACAAGTTCCAGAGTTGAGATATTTCAACCTGCAAAGTGAAACCATTGATAAAAGAATCCCAATCAGGGCCAGAATACCAGGCCAGGATGCCACCTTCTCCATTTCATCTGATGGCTCTTGGGCAATATTCGGGCACATCATCGATTTTCAAGGTGACCTTGTTCATGTCAACAACCTTTGATTGGGGACAAATTTTATAACTCACTTAATCAGCAGAAAAACATAACATTTCCATATGCCCTAATTCGCTTCAAATCGGTAGCCTTACGCGTTGGTTTATTACCGTAGGGCGGTTGGATCATGGTTGCTAAAACCGCTCTACATTTTCCTTCTCACATCCAACTAACAGCTCCAAACGGTTAAGCTTAATGAATGAGAACATGACAACTTTGATTAATTACAAGGCTCTCTTTATTGCTTTCTGTATGTTACTCATTAGTACATACTCAAAGGCCCAAACCTCTACAGGGTTGCCAATTGAGGTTAAAGAAACCTTTATCAAATCATTCAACAGTGTGAACTCCAGCAATTTCAGAACTCTGTTTGATGATAAATTGAAAAGCAGCAATTCTGTAAGCAGCCTAAACCAGCGTTTTCAACGTGTGTATAATCAAATCGGATTGATGCAGTCTCTAAGGCTCGAAGAGGCCTCTAACAATAGTTATACTTATCGAAGCATGCATAAAATGGGCTCAATGCAGATAGTGTTTACGCTCAACGATATTGGCAAATTAAGTGAATTCAGCATAGACAAATATCTGCATAAGAACACACCAATATTAGAACGAAATGTTAGCCAATTGATTCTGCCATTTCACGGAGAATGGTCTGTTTACTGGGGAGGAAAAACCACGGTACAAAACTACCATAATGCCTCACCGAGTACGCGAGGTGCCTCCGATTTCTACGTAAGAGGAGAAAATGGAAAATCGTATCGCCAAGGCCCAAATTCGAATGAGGATTTTTATGCTTTTGGAAAAGAACTGATTGCACCAACTTCTGGTAAAGTGGTTTTTGTGTCGGAGGGTGTTAAAGATAACATTTGGCCTGCTGTCAATCGAAACAAAGCTTACGGCAATGCGGTAATGCTGGAAACTCCCAACAAGGAATATATAGTATTTGCCCATATGAAAGAAAATTCCATCAGAGTAAAGGAAGGCCAAATGGTAAGTCAGGGAGATGTATTAGGCTTTTGCGGCAACTCCGGTCTTTCTACTGAGCCACATCTCCACTTTCAAATTCAGAACTTACCAGACTTGGTATCGCCTACCGGAGCCTTTGTACACTTTGAAAAAATCAAGGTCAATGGTAAAGTCAAAAAAGACTATTTGCCGGTTAAGGGAGACAGGATTAGTAATTAAGGAACAGCTCACCTGTGCTAAAGCTTCGGTGAGTAAAGGAATCAGGGTTAGGGATGTGGAAAGTAAATTCTAGTCATCCGAATAATCATCCCCATAATACTTGCTGGTGATTCGGGTATGAAAGGTTTCCGCTTTGATGGGTTCATATTTAGAATCTCCGCAACATGGCAAAACCTCCAAGACCTCTTCTTCCCAAACGTACACGGCCATTGGAATGCTTATTCGTGGCTTAGAGTAGGCTGTCGTTGTGGGCTTGCTCACCCTATGGGTTGTTGAGGGTAATCGATTGTTGGTGATACGCTGCATGTAATCACCAGTATTCAAAATAATGCTGCCCTTCGGGGGATTCAATCTGATCCACTTCATGTTTTCCCGGTTCAGGACTTGAAGTCCCTCAACTGCTGATGACGGCAAGATTGTGTAAAGGTCCACATCTTCATGTCCGAGCATTCTTCCGGCACCCGAGGCATCGTCCTCGGTAGTTACGGGTGGATAATAGTTGAGCCTGAATCCAAAGTTGGTCTCTGAAAGCTTTTCGTCATAAGCATGTGTATCACAACCTAAATAAGTCAGAATGCTCTGCATAATGGGCAAAATCAACTTCTCATGTGATTGAACAATCTGCCGAAAGAATGGCTCGTAGCCCTCACGCGGCCAAAAATTCGATTCTTTATAGTTTGGGTTTCTGTTTCCAGGAAGATCAAAGGCTCTGCGGCAAAACACCCAGCCTTCTACCAGATCAGGGTGAATAATGGTGGTTTCCTTCATGGCAAAATAGCCTTGATTTACCGAGCCAAAACGCTCGGCCACAAAAGGCATTCGCTCCTCCCTTGGAATTTCCTTAAAAATCTCCGTCACCTTTTCTTCGGCCCGATCATAAAGTGCGGGATCCACACCATGTCCAGTGAGCACTGCGAAACCAATTCCCTCCAGCGCTTCACCAAGCTCACTTGCAAACTGCTTTTTACCCTCTTCTCCACCATTGAAGAATTGATCCATATCACAGGTCTTGATTTCGTATTCATCATCAAATTGATCAATGTCCTGCTTTTCAGCCAGATTGTAGGTCTGATCTTTTTCAACCTGTTCGTAGCGCTTAAATTCTTGATTTACCGCCTCAACTCCGTGCTCTTTTGAAGATTCCATGAGATATTCAATTATCATGTCAATATAAGAATTGAGGAACCAAATTCGTGAACTTTTTGAATGTTGGTAACTATTCATATTGAGGAATCGGTCCGACCGCTCTTTCGAAGGGAAGATAACGGTCGGACCGATAGACGTAACAGATGATTCATACCCTAGCACGGTCTGGCTCAAAAAAAGAGCCATCCGATAGCATCGGGATGACTCCAAAAATAAATTGAGGTTGATGTAATTACTAGTTTCTTGTTCTATCTATACCGCAGAATTGTAAGGCAATCGCCAGCAAATCGGATGGTATTTTCTCATCAATAATGATCTTCAGGTCTTCCCTTGATTTTGGGTCAATCCTGGAATATTCCAGGGTCACGTCAGCATATTTCCAAGCTTCTTCGAATTGGTTCCAGACCTCTTGGGCTTCATCGTCTCTTCCCAAATATTTCAAGGCCGAGTGCATTCCTTTCAACGCAAAACCGTTTTTTGGAAATGTGATCAGATCCGCCTGATACACTTGCACCGCATTTTCATAGGCGCCTATTCTTATATATAGATCTCCCAGCGTGTGTCGTATCGAAAAAAACCAATCTGGCGGCTCATTGTAAGACAATGCATCTTCCAACTCAACCGCCTGAAGCAATAATTCTTCTGCTTCTTTGTAATTCTCATTTTTGGCAGCTATCTCAGCTTCCAAGGTGTAACTTGCGATTCTGACCAGCTCGTTTACGCTATTGATATCCCAAATTGTCAAAGCGACAACCTCCGGTCTATCAACCAAAGCATTTACGGAATTAAGCGCTGCCTGAGCTCCCTCAAGGTCTCCCATGTTGGCCCTGGCCATTCCCTGGGCATAATGCCAAATCGCAGTTGGATAAACCAAATCGGCATCCGGTGCAGGCATGGCCTGGATTTTCTCCCATTGCGCAAACTTTACCAGGAGGTTATAAGGAATGGTCGTGAAATGCTGAAGGGTGCCCCACCCATCTTGCCTCATGACTTGCTTATCTGTAATCTCAGCCAATTTAAAAGCTGATTGAATGGCCTTTGCTCCAGCGCCTTCCAAGGCGGCCGTGGCGGTCAGGAAATGATAATTATGAGGATACAGCGCTAAAGGATAAGTACCACTTGTGACACAAGTGGCCACATAAATACTGTCAACAATGACAGCGCGTTCATTGGCGATCGTGCCCAGATGATAATCTCCCGTTCTGATATAGGTATGAGAGGGCATATGCACTAAATGTCCGGCATTAGGCGTGAGCGTCTCCAAAATTCTGGCGCTTTCAAGACCTTCTTCCGGATTCATCGAGGCTTCAGTAGCATGGATATTGAGGTGGTTCCCCAAAGGATGAGTTCTGTTAATTTTGAGGCCGTTCTGAATGATTTCCATAAACTCTGGTGTCCAAGGCTTTAAAGTGCCATCCTTTTCATAATAGTCCCAGGCGTGCAAATCCATTAAGGATTCAGCTGTGATAAAGGCAACATCGTCCATTTCAGGATATTCAGCATATGCAGCTCGCATGGCATCGGCATAAGCCTCATCCAAGCCATCCCTTCCCTTTTCAGGTTGATCATATCTGGCGTTAATAGCTTTGATCATCATTTGTTCCCAATCTGGCAAATCCTCTGACAAGGCCATCGCTTTTCTTGAAGCTTCAAAGGCCTCTTGTAAATGATCAGGATTCATGCCTTCGTTGATATTCGGGCCAAGCACATAGGCCAAGCCCCAATGGGCCATGGCGAATTCAGAATCCAAACGGATCGCTTCCCGGAAAGAACGGGCGGCCTCTAGATGATTAAAGCCATAGGCCAAAGTCAGACCCTGATCAAAGAACATTTGGGCATCCTTTGATTTAGCTGTGACTTTTAAAGAATGATTGCCAAGTCCCTCAAAAACAGGAGCTTGATAGGTTCTCACCTCCTTTTGCGCACAAGAAAAAAGGCATAAGAGTAGAAGGAGAACGCCTGTGGGCGTTCTTAATAGTTGTTTCATTTTCGGTTGTTGTTGGGTTAAATATTGGGCTTAGAAAACCCTTGAAATGTTAAAGCCAAAGTGAATATCTCCGCCAGAAAAATCTCCGGTGGTCTCGGTAATAAAGCCTCTTTCAACCATCGATCTGGAATTGGTGAAGGTGATATGAAAAACATGTCCACCGGTTTCAATCTCAACTCCAAAGCCAATTGAGTCTTTAATATTGTCGGCCAGTTCACTGGTTAATCTCGAGTAGTATTCTACGTTCAGGGAAACCCGCTTATTCAGTTTAAACCTTCCTCCAAATCCTAAAGCGAAAATATCATTCTCCTGATTATCCAAAACCTTGTTTCTATGCACATAAGTTGGTACAACTTGCAAGGAGACCCCAGGGCTTATTTTCCTGGCCACCAAAACTTGATGCGTATAAGAGACTTTAGAGGAAAAATCATCATCCGTAAAGTTTGGGTTGTCCAGAGTTCTGATCGCCATGCTGGTAAATCCAGTGATGGTCACTGGCATGTTCTTCACTCCCTCCGATTGTCGAAAAATTCGATATTTAAGAAAGCCATCATACACCTTTTCGAACGAGTTTCTGCCTATGCCAAATGTCAGGTTATCTGAAATTCCATATTCCAGAGAGAACCTTGCACTGGAATTATCCAAGCCAAAAAAATCATCAATACCTGAGTTAATTCGCCCAAAACGGTGTGAAATAACAAATTCCAATTCGCTCTTTTTCCTTGTGACCACAGTGTGACCATTGATGAGCCTGGCTCCCTTGAAAGTGGAGGTGGCAAAAGTGGTCTCCTCAGTTTGCTCATTATTCAAAAGATCCAACAGATCATCCTGGGCTTTTAATCCAAAGCCCGTAGATAATAAAAATGCAATAATCAGTATTCTGTTCATAGGTTTCATTACTTGTAAGGTTCGTATTCAAAGGACGCGGTAACTTCTACTTCCTCGGCAATGTTTCTCACTACAACTTTGGGGATTTTAATTCCAAATTCTTTCACATTCGCCATAAAGACCATATTGGCTGAAAGTTTTCCGCCACTCACTGTGATCGTTACGGGGGTTTCTATGGCCTTTTTCACACCATGGATGGTAAGATCTCCTTTAGCCACTACATCGTAGGTACCATCGACCATGTTCGCAATATTCTCGTTGGATCCATAATTTCCCTTAAAGGTCGCTTTCGAGTATTTATCCGACTCCATGTAGTTCTCATTGAAGTGTTCCTGCATCAGTTTTTTTTCAAATTCAAAGGATTTGATAAGTATATCCACAGCCACCTCGCCTTTCTTAATGTCTATTATACTGAGTGCCTTGTTTGTGTGCGCCTCTATGTCCTCCAAGGGAGCTGTGGAAAAGAACTTAACAGATCCTGAACGAGTTAGATACCGGTCTTGAGCCATGCTCAAGCTAGTACATGCAGCTAAAAGGATAATTGTGAGAATGGTATTAAATTTCATGATTAATTTTTTAGTGTAATTCTCTATTTAACAGATAGTTAAGATGGATCAAGTATAATGGACCGTTCAATCAGAACATCTAATAGGTAACCAATACATTCTCCACGGATTAGCAACGTGGAATTCAGTTCCAGCTCGTTCAATTCGCCACTTGAAAGATTAGATTCCATGGTAAACTTTATCATACCAAACCCTTCGGTCTTCAGGTTAATTACTGGCTTGCTACCCTCATTCATCTCAATACTCTCCAGTTCTCCTATTATCTCCACAATACGATTGACATATTTCTCATTAGCAGCATCTTCATTCTCCTCAAATTCGGCATAGAATTCATTCGAATTGACACGATATTCGGCCTCTAGCTTTCGCATAGCCGGGGCTGTTTTCAAAAAGTTTTGCCAAACATAAAGGCCTACAGCGATAGCCAGCACAGCAGCAATAAGTACGAAGGTTTTCCTTTTCATAATATTCAATTCAATCAGTTTCCTTTTGCGCCATCCTCTACCCAGCAAGCAATTGCTTCGATTTGTGCATTGCTTATACTTCTGCCACCAGGAGGCATGGTTCTCTGTCCTGTTCTGGCCATTATTCTATCGGCCCTCCCAAGAATATTATTGGTTACCCTAAAATCAGGGGCTTGTGTTCCGTTATGACAACCGGATATGGCACAGTTGGTTTGAACAATGGACTGAATGTCTCCGAATACTATGTCAGATTCTATATCCACCTCCTGCTCCACCACGCATCCATTGGCGTCACGTGCTGTAATCGTAAAGCCTCCCTGAGGAAGTCCAGCGAATTGATTCGAGTTTTGAAACGGATTCTCGTTAAGTTGATACTCTACTGCTCCGGTTGCCCCAGTGGCGTTCACTGTAATGGAACCATTGTTGTCTCCGCAGGCGGTGCCTATTGCCACTACCTCAATATTAAGCCCATTCGTATTAACCACATCCACCACCAATTCTGATGAGCAATTGTTATCATCTGATACAGTAATAGTATAACTACCAGCCGAGAGCCCGGAAAACGTAGGTGACACCTGCTTTGCAGACCCATTGATGGCATACATTAAAGTACCTTCTCCTCCAGTGCCGATAACCGACACGCTACCATCACTCAGGTTACAACTGGCATCAGTCTTAGTACCAAGATTGATATCAGGGGGATCAGTACAATTGTTAGGTACAGGCACTTTTTCTGATGTGCAATTGACCATCACCAGTATGAGCATTGCAAAAAGTAGGGTGAGAATTCTTTTATCCATTTCTATTTAACTTTTGACTTCCATACGACCTTTTCATTTCGTTGGCTGCTTAGCCATGCTTATTTATTTTAATCAATTTGAGCCTCAGTATCCTCAGCCCAGCAAAGAACTGTTTGAAATCCTAATGCTTCTGGTTAACCCAACTCTTTGGGAATTTCCGCCAGAATTATTTTCGAACCTAGTCTGTATTGAGGTTAACGACTAGTTTTCAAGGTATACAGAACGAAATCAATAGTATTAACTGGGTAAACAAAAAGTGAACATAATCATGACAAATCTATCACCAAATTGTTTGGAGACACTTTTAAAGTCAACCTAGTGTCATTATGAAATCAGTAAGGGTTTGCTCCTTAGGAGGGTCCAGTTTTTTCCTTAATCGATACCTTGCTGTCTTGACGCTTTCTGCCGAAATACCCATTATGGCAGCAGTCTCCTTCATATTCAAGTTGAGTTTTACTAAAGCACAAAGCTTGAGTTCACTATTACCCAAATCAGGAAAACTTGTCTTTAAGTTTTTGAAAAAGTCTTTGTGAACATTCTCAAAGTAAAGCCGGAAATCTTCCCAATCCTTATCCACGTCCAGGGTGTTGTCGATGATTCGATTCAACTTGCCCAATTTGGATGAAACTTCTGCGCTGGCCATTTTCCTCGTCTCTTGAACAGCCGTTCTTAGTTCTTCCATGACCTCGTTTTTCCGAATGAAATTGATGGTATACGATGTCAACTCCTTATTCTTAAAGTCCAGTTCCTTTTGCAATTCCTGCTCTCTTAATTGTGAGTTTTGTAATTCGACTTCTGCTAACAAGTGCTGAGCAGCATGGTACTCCTTATCTAATTTGATTCTGTTTCTTTGCTTAGTGATAATCAAATAGCCTGATACCAGCAGTAAAACCAACAGGGCAGCCATAAGCAGCTTCAGCATTGAATTCAATCGGTCTCTTTCCTCCAAAAGGCTCCGCTCTAATTTCAGTGCGTCCAGCTCTCTCTCTTTAACGGCCATTTCATTTTTCTTTTCGAGCTCAGCGATCCGATTGGCCATCTGTTCATTGAAGAGACTGTCTTTCATGGCCATAAACATGTCATTGTACTGAAGGGCCTGTGCATAGTTTTTTCTTTTTACCGCCAAAACTTTGAGGTCCTGGTAAATGTCTCTCAGCCATCTCTTAGAGCTCACTTCTTTAGATGCTTCAACTCCCTTTTCCAGATACATTTGTGCGTTAGAAAGATTCCCGTTGCTTAAATAGGCCCGACCAATATTCTCGTAACTGCGAGCCACACCCTGCTTATCATTGATCTCCACACTAATTTCCAGGCCCTGAAACAGATAGTCCAAACCGCGTTCGTACTGGCTTCTCTTCAAAAATAATAGCCCAAGTCGGTTGTTCGACTCTGCAATACCATACCTGAAACCATTCGTTTGATGGATGTTGAGGGCTTTAATTAGATAATCATAGGCTTGATCGAATTCATCCTGTGCAATGTATACCTCTCCTACTTTGTTATAAGTAGTGGCTAATCGGTCATTTCTTGCAAGCAATTCAAAAGCCGTGATTGCTTCGAAGTAATTCGTTAGCGCTCTGTCATAGTTCTGTTGATCTGAATAGATCAGACCAATGTTCAGGTTGCAATTGGCTATTCCTAGTTTGTCTTCAAGTGATTTATAAAGGTCAAGTGATTTGAGCAGTTCAATCAAGCCCAATTCATAGTTCCCTCTTGTCCAATGGCCAACTCCAATGACTCTATGGGCAAAGGCCTCGCCTTTGGTGAAGCCTAACTGATTTGCCAGGGCAGCAGCCTGTTCGCCATAATTATCAGATTGTTCAGGGTCAACTATCCAGTATTCAAAGCCAATTTGATTGAGCAAATTAACACGAACAGTGTCAATAGAATTGTAATTGTCAAGTACAAATTTTAAGCTGTCTATATCATTTTGAGCCTTACCCTGATTGACTAAGATCAGCAAGCATGATATGACGGTCAAAAGGTATTTCAAAACAATCAAAACATGTTAACAACGAAATAGTAGGCCATTGCAAAACAAGCAATAAACTTTAGCAATGTTCCAGCAACAAAACCCACGAAAGAACCAAAAGCCGACCTGAGGGCCATTTTATTAGTGGCATTCCCAGTACTCATTTCTCCGATGAATGCTCCTATAAACGGGCCTATGATAATGCCAAATGGGGGAAAGAAGAACAGGCCTGCAAACAGACCAATGGTACTACCCCAAACGCCCCGTTTGGTCCCACCAAATTTCTTTGTACCATAAATCGGAATAACATAATCTAGCACCGTAACCGCGGCTGTAATGATACCCCAGGTCCATAAAAATTTCTCATCAAATGGAGGTGTCTCTGTCAATTGAAGCAAAAGCAAGCCTACAAAACTTATTGGTGGTCCTGGTACTATGGGTACAATACAACCTGCAATGCCTACCAACATCAAAATCCCGCCTAAAACAACCCAGAGTATATCCATAATGAAAAGTGCTAAAGAGTGACTAAAGATGTCCAATTTTCTGATAATTTTAATCAATGGACATTAGAAAACAGCTACTTGTTGAACATTCAAAGGAAAACACCAATCGGGTAGTCAACTATATTGGATCCGATTCTGTGAAGTTTGCTGAATTGATGGAGCTGTTTCTGAGCGACATTTATCGGGTCAACCAACGAGCAGCCTGGGTGGTTGGTGATGCCGTGAGAAACAAACCCGAATTGGTAGCGGTACATTTAGAAAGCATGGTGCTTAACTTAAAAAACCCGGGAATCCATGATGCCATAAAACGTAATACACTTAGAATCATGCAGGAGTTAGAGCTTCCTGAAGAGTTATTGGGTGAGGCCGCTGATATATGCTTCAAATTCTTTCAATCTAATGATGAAGCAGTGGCTATCAAGGTTTTTTCGATGACGGTACTTTACAACATTACCAAGCGGGTGCCTGAATTAGCCGATGAATTGGTGATCCTCATTGAAGATCAAATGCCTTACGGTTCTGCAGGGTTTAGGGCGAGAGGAAGAAAAACTTTGAAGGCGCTTAATAGACTTTGATAAAAGTCGGTATCCTTAATTATACTCCTTTTTCACCTTATCGGGGAAACGTTTCTTGAACTTCCGAACCTTAGGCTTGGCGATGGATATAATATAACCGTTGCCTGGGTTGAGCTCGTAGTAGTCCTGATGATAATCTTCTGCCAGGTAGAACTTAGTATAAGCGTTAACCTCGGTAACTATTCGTTTCTTATATTGACCAGAGTTCTGCAGTTTCTGAATATATGCCTCGGTTAGTTTTCGTTCGTCTTCGTTATGATAAAAAACCGCTGATCTATACTGCCTTCCTATATCAGGACCTTGGCCATCGACTTGCGTAGGGTAATGGGTGTAAAAAAAGACTTCTAATAGCTCCTGATATGAAACGACCTTTGGATCATAGTAAATTTGCACGGCCTCTGCATGTTTAGTTTGACCATAACTCACCTGCTTATAAGTCGGGTTTTCAATTTCCCCACCAGTATATCCTGACACGACATCCTTGACTCCTACCAAACGTTCAAAAACAGCTTCGGTACACCAAAAGCAACCACCTGCAAAGGTGGCCACGGCCGTTCCCTCCTGGATCGTGGCTAAATCTACGGCAACTACCTGATTGCTTGAATTGCATGAACCCACTGAGAAGTTCAGTAAAAATGACACAAAGAATAAATAGATATTCGACATGATAGTTCGGTTATTTTCTATTCACCCAACGATTAGACCTCCAATTAGGTTCTCGGAATGGGTTAAAGAAACTTCTTAAGGTCGGCTGGCGAATAGTTTACCGATTTAAGTGTCTTGTTGTCGACCTTTCTATAAACCAAGTAATGTCCATCAGACTGCTCCACATAACTCTCGGTACCATCTTTGTCCAGGTAATGCTGTTGCGTAGCTTGGGCCTCTTCCATGCTCTTACAAGTTTTGCTCATGTTTGAGCGTTGTACTTCGTCAAACAAGGCCTTGAATTTATCTCCCAAACCAAATTCCAATATTGCGCCTGACAACACATATTGTATGTCGCAAAGAGCATCGGCCACTTCAACTAAGTCGTTATCCGCAATCGCTTCTTCTAACTCACTAAGCTCTTCTGCAATCAACGAGACTCTTAATTTGCATCGCTCAGCGGATGGAATTTGGGGTTCTGGTAAAATAGGATGCTTAAAGGTCTTGTGAAATTCGGCTACACTATTGAGTGGTTTCGGTTCTTCCATGGGTTAAATAAAATTGGTCTGAAAAATCAGACCAATTTTAAGTAAATATTTTCAGTGTCTAAGCTAGTTGTCTATTTTTTTAGCTGTGGGTGCCTTGCCTCCTTCAGGAACAAAAATCAGTGCAGCTGAATTCAGGCAGTACCTTTTGCCGGTTGGTGCAGGACCGTCATCAAAAACGTGTCCTAGGTGAGACCCACTTTTGCCATCAACGACCTCCCACCTTACCATGCCAAACGTGGTATCTTTTACAAGCCTGATCGCATCTTTGCTTATTGGATTGTAAAAGCTAGGCCAACCACTACCAGAATCAAATTTGGTTTCTGAACTAAAAACGGGCTGCAAAGTGGCTGCCGAGTAATAAGTCCCCTTTTCATAAACCTTGTCATATTCTCCTGTAAAAGCCCTTTCGGTTCCTTGCTCTCTCAAAATAAAATATTGCTCCGGAGTCAAGCGCTTCTTCCATTCTTCTTCTGTGAGTTGAATTTCGTATTCCTTTTTGGTATCCTGATCCTCTGTTTTTACCGTAGCGCTTCTTAAAGAAATAAGGCTGGTCACCAATACTATCATCAGCCCGGCAATTAACATCACTCTTACTTTCATCTCTCCTAATTTATTTGATAAACACCTTTACGAGAAAAATGTTCAATGGATACTCGAAATTATGAAAATTGACTACCTAAAGACGTTTTGACAACAAAGTTCTGATGGTCGGTATTTTGATCACCCCCAACCGGGTAAAAGTAGATGCTTGGTATTTTTGCCCTCTTCCAGGGTTTCACAAACTTCATGGCCTTCAATGCAGTTCGTTCGGCTTTATGCTGACTCTTTGCATGCAATGGCTTATTCTGTTCGTATAAAAGAATTGAAACTCCATCTGACAACATGCTTCTCCTCATTTCAGAGTAAGCTTCCTTTTGAGTTGCCTTGTCATACTGGTTGATGTAGTCAAAAGAAAACAACCCGTCAACAGAGTCCGTTTTTAGTGGCAAATCACATAGATCTGCTAAGATATAATGCGTGCCTGCTTTAAGCTGACCAACCACGCTCCTCAGGCGATCAAAAGAAAAATCCAAGTGCATATAATGATCAAAGTGGGTGCCAAAAACAAGATTGTGAATTGAATCTATGTCATGGGTGACAACGCTTACAAAACTTTGGCCAGACCTTGGAAATAGCTTGCCGAGATCTCGAATTTGTTCAGCATCTAAAGGACCGCTTTGCAAATCTATACTCTTGGCTTTCTCTTTTTTGAAGGCTTCACCAAATCCAAATTCTTTATAGAATTCATTCGCCAAATGATCTGGAACACGCTTGTTCGGTTCTTGAGTTCTGTTTTTAGGAACGATTGCAGTAAGCTTCTTTAGAAACAAAATATCATCAAAGACGGGGTAAATGTAGGTATGGTTAGAAGAAATAAAGGCCTGTTTCAATTCTACATTGACAGGAGCCCCGTGATAGAAGAAGTAGGTTCCCTCAGAAATCTGGAGATTGATCCGATTGATTTCTTTTTCAGACAATTCAATCAAGTCCTTTCCCGTGAAAGGACAGATAAGCGATAATTGGGCAATTGCAGTTTCTTGATTCATCCTATTTTAACGACATCTATTATATGCGCATGTAGGCAAAAACCCTACCCTTTTAGTAAAGGGTCTGATTATCAACTGTTTACAAATTAGATGTTCTCTTTTCAGCATCCCATATTGAGAAAGGCTGCAAAGATAGGACTATTGTGGGGATGAACTAAACCCAGAAAGTCAATTCGAGAGAATTGACTTTGGCTCTATTCGTGAAGATAATTGTTTAGGCTTCCGGAGATGGATCAACGAAAATTTTCTTATGCACTGCCATAAGCCTGCTTGCATGCATCAACTCCATGCTGACGTCACTCATGTTTCTAGCATACTTTCTAATCTTGTCTGTATTAAAGTTGCTTTCCTGAAGTTTTTCTTCAGCGTACTTTAATATTTTTCCTCCTATTTCTCTTGTTCGTTTCATTTTTATACTTGGTACGATAGTTAGTAATTAGTTATTCGAAGTTTACGTGAATTTGTTACAGTAATAATTGTCCATTCATAACAATTATATAAACGGTAAACCATTAGTCTCCGTATCAAATAATGAATAAAGGCTCATTTCAAGTTTTTTTAACCAAAACGAACTAACCAAAATGTTTAAGAATTTTGTAAAAATTGCCATTCGCAACCTCACGAAAAACAAAATCTACACTTTCATCAATGTTGGAGGTCTTGCCATCAGTATTGCAGTCTGTACCTTGATCCTACTCTACGTTCAGTCAGAGGTATCTTATGATAGCTATCACCCTAATAAAGAAAACCTCTATAGGATTGGTTTAGAAAGGATTTATCCGGATCACAAATCTCTGTATGCCATCACACCAGCTGCCATTGCGTCTCAGGCCTATCAGGATTTTCCTGAAGTTGAATCCTTCGTGCGAGTTTGGAAATCCTTTGGAGATGTTGCCATTCAATTCGAGGATAAAAATTATTTGGAGTCCAGATTTATGGCTGCCGACAGTAATTTTTTCCAAGTATTTGGGATTGAGCTTCTTCAAGGGGATCCTGAAAATGTATTTTCTGTTCAAAATGCCGTGGTCCTCTCAGAGAGTACTGCTACAAAATATTTTGGTACGGAAGATGCGATGGGTAAAACTCTGGTGGGAGGTTTTGGTAATTTGATTGTTACCGGCATAAGTGAGGACGTACCGGAGAACACTCATTTTAAGTATGATCTTTTGGCTAACACGAGCTTACTGGGGTTCTTACAACAGCCGAATTATGTGAATTTTTCCGTCTACAATTTTGTGGTACTACAAGACGGTTATGATCCCGAAGACTTCAATGCTCGATTCGATCAAATAGTAGAAACCTATGCCGCTGGTCAAATAGAACGGGCCCAAGGAATTTCTTTTGCTGACTACAAGGCTGCTGGCAATGGCTATCGCTACTTTTTGCAGCCCGTCCAGGATATTCATCTCAAATCGCACTTGGAATCAGAAGCAGAACCTAACGGCAACATCACCTATATCTACATATTTATTTCCATTTCCGTCTTTGTGCTAGCCCTGGCCGCGGTGAACTTCATCAATTTGGCCACAGCGAGATCTACTGAAAGAGCCAAAGAAGTAGGTATAAGAAAGGTTTTAGGGTCCTTCAAGAAACAGTTAATTAATCAGTTTTTAGTAGAGTCAACAATCGTTTCGCTATTGGGCACACTCATCGGAATTGGCCTGGTATTTCTTGTTCTACCCTACTTCAACACATTGGCTCAAAAACAAATCGAATTTGACCTCTTAAGCAATGCCTTTATCATTCCAGGATTTGCTGCATTTGCCCTTTTGATTGGTCTGGTCGCGGGAATTTATCCTGCTTTTGTTTTGTCAACATTCAGTCCTGCAGTTGTTTTAAAGGGTAAAGCAATTAGCGGCCGGAGTGGTGCATGGATCAGAAACGGTCTGGTCGTTTTCCAATTTGGGATTTCGATTACTTTGATCTGTTGCACTCTGATAGTAAACGATCAGATGCAATATTTGCAAAATAAAGAGCTAGGGTTCGATAGAGAAAACACTCTAGTGGTGGAGCAAGGATTTGCACTACAAAACCAGCAAACTTTCAAAGATCGTGTCAAGAATCTCTCTGAGGTTATCAATGTTGCATCCACTAGTGCGATGCCGGGCAACGGGAATTTTTTCGGATCATCGTTTAGAACACCTGGAGCAAATGAGTCTGTAGCTTTGAACTGTGCTGTCTTTGACGATCAATATGTAGAAACCATGGGCATGACGGTAGTAGCTGGCAGAAGCTTCTCTAAAGAATTCAGTGATACACTTTCACTCATGGTCAATGAAGCGGGTGCCAAAGCCCTGGGTATAGAAGGAGATCCTGTAGGGCAGCGAATCATCAACGTGAATGGTGCTAACAATGCCACAGGTGATATAAGTTATCAGATTGTTGGAGTGATTAGAAATTACAACTACAAATCACTTCATACCGAGATTACGCCAATGGCCATTTTCAGTAATGAGAGTTCAAACAATTTCACTGGCTTCTTCCCTATCAAAATCCAGTCAAATGACTTGCAATCTACCATTGCATCCATTGAATCAATCTGGACAGAAGTGGCTCCCAACATTCCTTTTTCCTACAACTTCCTGGATCAGAATCTTGCTCAACTTTACAATGCTGAAGAACGTTCCGGCTATCTCTTTTTGGTATTCACGGCCATTGCCATTGCCATTGCCTGTGTCGGGCTTTTCGGGCTGGCTGCTTATATGGTTGGAAATCGAGTAAAGGAAATAGGAATTAGAAAAGTTCTTGGTGCCTCGGCTGCTGGAGTGGTATTTCTGCTCTTAAAGGATTTCAACAAATTAGTCATGCTTTCGATTATAATTGCCTTGCCAATTACCATACTGATCATGAGACCATGGCTTGATGGTTTTGCTTATCACGAAAGCATTCAATGGCAAAATTTCTTGTACGGTGGCTTGCTTGCCTTGGCTGTAGCTTGGATAACGGTTAGCTTTCAATCTATCAAAGCCGCAGTGGCCAATCCCATTAAAGCGTTGAGAAGCGAATAGCTTCGAGAATTGAGTATGTGAATTTGTGGCTTAGAGCTTAAAACTTGCAACTTGAGACTCGTTCAGTCAAATACAACTGATTCTCTTTTGTTGTAAAACTGGTTGACTATTCTTTGGACATCAGGGTTATCAGGAAATGGTTTAATCACTTCCTTGACACTTTCGATGGTATCAAATGAGCGATCGGCATCTTCGTAGTAGCCAAAGCCCTTGTAAGTGCCTGCCTCAACAAGCACTACGGACTTTTCAGGGTATTGCCGACCACGGCCCAGAAGGCAAAAAGTTTGTGTATCATCCTTTATAGCTCGAATGGCCTGTTCCACCAGATCATTTTGAATATCGATTTCTTCTTGAGTCGATGTCTTAAACGAGTAGCCAAAATATTTCATCATAGTTGCCGGAAGGCTGCAAAGCTCTGGGTTCAGATTGAACTCTTTCACCTTCTGGATGAGATAGCTCCTCGCCCTGTCAAAAGAGGTGAAACTAATTAACGGGGCATGGCCTTTGGCCACTTTACCAATTGACAATCGATGAAAGCCTCTCCCATCTTCATAATGATACAGGCCATATCGACCCGTTGGAAATTTCTGTGCCTTGTTGAACATAGGAAACAGCCTTTTGATCTCATAAGATTCCAACAAAAAAGCGATCATCTCATCTCCACAAATCTCATAGGTAATATCGTATAGCTTGTCTTTAAGCCCTTGCTTGTATACCACATCGGTAGATGAGAAATGCCCTCTGATCCTTTTCTTTATATCATTAGCCTTGCCCACATAAATCACCTTACCATGCTCATCATGGAAGTAATATACTCCCGTACCATCAGGTAGTTCATCAAATACCTTTTTGGGTAAATAAGGTGGGAGGTCTGCCTCTTTGGAATTGCGCTTTAGGGCCGTTTCAATATCACCTTGGGAGTCCTTTTGAATCAAAAGTGTCATCAGCTCGGCTGTGGCTCTGGCATCACCCATGGCCCTGTGTCTGGCATGATTCGCAATTCCCAGCTCATCACAAAGTCTGCCCAAGCTATAAGACTTGTATCCCGGCAATATCTTTCTTGACAAACGCACGGTGCAAAGCTTATTGAGATTGATGTTCCCTCCCAGCTCCTGAAATTCCCTTTTGAGAAAAGAGTAATCAAAATTGACATTATGGGCTACGAAGATATTGCCATCGAGCAATTCATAAATGTCTTTAGCCACCTCAAAAAACTTAGGTGCGTCCGCCACCATCTCATTGGAAATACCAGTGAGTGAAGTGATCCCAATAGGTATTCCACATTCAGGGTTGACAAGGGTTTGATATTCATCGACAACCTGAACACCATCATGAATGAGCACTGCAACTTCCGTTACCTTATTGTGGGCAGCCGAGGCACCCGTGGTCTCTATATCTACAATGGCGTACAATGGTCAGTTCAAAGAAATATATATTCAATTCAGCTTCCTAAAATGTCAACTCGAAGAATTAGTTAATTTACGTCCACCGCGCGGTCTACTTTAAAAGTTAACCTGCGTAAGATTATCTCTATGAACTTAAAAATAGCACTTAGGAACATTGCGCGCCACAGGCTCACCACATTTATAAACATTTTTGGTTTGGCCGTTGGCATTACCAGTGCCTTGCTCGTCTTTCTTTTCGTCAATTTCGAACGTAGTTACGATAGTTTTCATAAAGACAGCAATCGGATCGAACGTTTTATCAGGCAAACAGATACAGGCTTAAGGGCTACCACCCCTTTTGTTCTGGCCGAAACACTTAGAAGTGATTTCCCTGACTTAACACTCACCAAAATTTTCAAGGACCGGTCCAAAGTTCTATTCAAAAGAAATGATGACCTGTTCTATGAAGATGGGATGGCATGGGCAGATAGAGAATTTTTTAATGTTTTTTCTTTTGATGCACTATCAGGCAATCCTGAAAGTCGATTTGATGAACCCTTTAAGCTGGCCATAAATGAAAGCACGGCCATTAAATATTTTAGCAACACGAACGCATTGGGCGAGTTCATCACAATGAGTTGGAACGACATCGACTATCCTTTGGAGATTGTGGCAGTCTTGAAAGACTTCCCAGAGAACTCTCATTTAAAGTTTGATATGTTGGTTTCCTTCAAATCTGCAGAACAGGCATTTCCCGGTGGAATTCCAAAAGCCTGGAATATGAACTACTGCTATACCTACCTGAAGCTACCGGAAGGGTTGCCACGATTACAACTACAGTCTCAGCTCAACGAGGCGGTTTCAAGGCATGTGGCCAATGATGCCGATGGACAAAGCCCTTTTGAGAGCAAGTTGCAACCACTGTTGGATATTCATTTGAAAAGCCAGGCTCAGGGAGATGTACATACCGGAGGTGATGCTTCCTATTTGCTTCTGGCTGAACTGTTAGGTGCATTAATCCTCATAATAGCCTGCATTAACTTTACGAATCTCGCAGTGGCCAGGTCTCATACCAGGGCCAAGGAAATTGGGATCAAAAAAGTAGCTGGCGCTATGAAATCCCAAATACGGCAACAGTTTTTAACGGAAGCTGTTCTTATCAGCCTTCTGTCTTTGGCCTTAGCATTGGGTATTCTCATGCTCATCATTCCACTTGTCAACTCACTCTTCGATATCGGCCTCGATACGCAAGCGCTATTGAACCCTACAGTACTGGCAGCGGCTATATTAGGTACCATAGCCATCGGTTTTTTCTCCGGCCTCTACCCTGCCATTGTACTTTCGTCCTACTCTGGCTTAGACATGATGAGGGGAATTCTAAGCAAAGGCACATCGAAATTTCAAGTGAGGAAAATCCTGGTAGTCATTCAGTTTACTATGACTATCATCTTGATTTCCGGGACACTTGTTTTATATCGACAACTCGATTTTATTCAAAATAAGGCCCTGGGATTTGAGAAGGAGCAAATTCTGGTGATCCCTCATGGCAGAATGGTGAGATTCAACACCAAGCCTTTAAAGACAGAGTTCTTAAAGCATTCAAGTATCAAAAGCGTATCGCTTTCTGTTAACACACCATCTCAAAATATTGGAATTCAAATCCCTGTACATACTTCCAAAAATCAACAGGGAGAACCCATAAATATTGCCACTGTCTCTGTGGATCACGACTTTTTGGATACTTATGACATAAAGTTGTTGGAAGGCAGAAACTTCATGGAAGGTATTGGATCTGATATGCAAAATGCCTTTATAATTAATGAAAGTGCTAAAAAACTATTGGCTCTCGGTCAACCCTTAGGTGAATCCTTATCGACAACCTATGCGACAGGCAATCTCAACCAGCCTACTGAAACCCGGAATGGACAGATTATTGGGGTAGTCAGTGATTTTCACTTTGAGCCCCTTCAGCAAGAAATCAGACCAATGATTTTTATGATCAAGCCCTATTGGTATTTCTACATCTCCGTCAAGTTGACTCCTGATAATCTTAATGCATCGCTGGAACACCTTGAAAAAAGTTGGAAGGAAGTGGTGCCTGGAAAACCATTTGAGTATTTTTTTCTTGATGACACTTTTGAGGCCACATACGCGGTTGAAGAAGCCTGGGGAAAGAGAATCCTGGTATTCTCAACACTTGCCATTGTTTTGGCATGTATGGGGCTTTTTGGTATGGTTTCGTTCTCTGTTCAACGCAGGTTAAAAGAGATAGGAATCCGCAAGGTCCTCGGTGCGGCTGCCGGTAAGATCATTTGGCTTATTTCAAAAGAGGTGCTATGGTTATTAATCATTGCCAATTTGATTGCCTGGCCATTGGCATGGTTGGGTGGCAAGAGACTCTTACAAAATTTTGCCTACCAGATTGACATCAGTCCATTCTTTATGATCGTTGCGGCTTTAATCTCCATTTGCATCGCCCTTCTAACAATGTCCGGGCAGGTGATTAAAGGTGTTATATCCAATCCAACAGAAATCCTTCGTAACGAATAATTCGCTTATCTTCAGTTCATATGGATTTCAATAAAAAGAGCTTTTTTATACCAGCCGTATCACTTTTTTGGCTGCTTATTGCCACACTAAACATCAGCCAGACCTACCTTTCCAGCTTCGCCAGAGGCTGGGAGTTTATCTGGGCAGAACAGCTTATCTATGCATCAGGCTGGCTGTTGTGGATCATCTACACTCCCTTAATATTTTTGCTGGTTAAGCGAAACCCGATTGTTGGTCAGGTCAACGCCAGGTTCGTGATCAGGAATATTCTGATTGCCATGGGCTTTGCCATGATACATTGTGTTCTGGACATTCTGCTTCAGTATACATTATGGAACTCTATTGTCTCAGCTAAGCCCATTGAAGAATTTTATGGTTCATTTTATTATAAATACCATGTCAATGTATTTGTGTTTCTATTTGTAGCTGGTGCTTCCTATACGGTTGATTACCTCAGGAGATCACGTCAATTGGAAGTGGAAAAAGCAAGCCTGGAAGCACTGCTCAATGAAGCAAAACTGACTTCTTTAAAAAGACAAATTCAGCCGCACTTTCTATTCAATACTCATCATAATATCATGGCATTGATGATGAAGGGTGAAAATGATAAGGCCATTTCCATGCTCACAAAACTGAGCGATCTGTTGCGCAAAACCCTTGATTTGGGCGATCAACAATTCGTGCTGCTCAAAGAAGAACTAGGTATTTTGGAAACCTATCTTGATATACACAAGACTCGGTTTAGCGATCGCTTAAAGGTCAATATGAATATTGATCAAAGTTTACTGGATAAGTTCTTCCCTCTCATGCTACTTCAGCCCCTGATCGAAAATGCGTTACAGCATGGTATTGCCAAGTCCTCAACAGCCGGAGAATTGTCAATTACCATAAGCCAGATTGAAAATCACGTTTTGATAGAAATACAAGATGACGGGCCAGGCTGTAAGGAAATTGAGAGTCTCGAAATTGAACAAGGCATAGGGCTTAAAACAACTAAAAGCAGGCTCAAACACCTGTTTGAAGATGATTTCAAAATGGAAACCGGTAATGTTGAACCCATGGGATTCAAAGTGACTATAGAAATACCTACCATAGATGACAACACAGAAAATGATTAAAGCAATAATCGTTGACGATGAACCACTAGCCAGAGATGTGATTAAGACTCTCCTTGAAGATCACGATGGTATCGAGATTGTGGTGGAATGCTCTAACGGGAAATTGGCTGTTGATTCGATTATACAACATCAACCGGATATCGTGTTTCTGGATGTTGAAATGCCCGACATGAATGGCTTTGAGGTAATTCAAACGCTTAACGCCAATGAAATGCCCTTGATCATTTTCACAACAGCATATGACCAATATGCCATTCCTGCCTTTGAAGCTAATGCTTTAGATTACCTTCTTAAACCATTTGACAGAGAGCGTTTTAATGATTCACTAGATCGTGCAAAAAAGCGATTGAGCCTTATGGGCAAAGGGGAGTTTTCTGCTACTATTGCTTCCCTCCTGGATGATTATGAAACACTTAAGTCTAAGGGGTCAGCTCGCTATGTAGACAAGGTGACTGTAAGGCAAAAAAACAAGATTCGCTTAATCAAAACTGAGCATATTCGATGGATTGAAGCTTCAGGAGATTACGTCTGTATCCACAGCTTGAATGATAAGTATTTGCTCAACGATAGCATGAATCAAATGGCTGAAAAGCTAGACCCCAAACGGTTTATGCGCATTCACCGATCAACAATCGTGAACATTGACGAAATCCTTGAAATCGAGCCTTATTTTAATGGAGAGTATTTTATACACCTTAAAGACAAGACCAAATTGAAATCTAGTCGATCATATAAAGAGGCTATTTCGGGATTGATAAAATAGCCTATTACTTATTCAAATCTCAGTGGGCTATTTATCCCTGATAATCTTAATCACAAAGCTAAAGA
The DNA here is from genome assembly GCA_029262895.1 of Roseivirga sp. GTDB lineage: Bacteria > Bacteroidota > Bacteroidia > Cytophagales > Cyclobacteriaceae > Roseivirga. The sequence continues at coordinate 44,056 of JAJCYM010000029.1, read as the reverse complement.
TCACTACCATGATACAACCCAAGGCGTTGTACCACAAGAAACCCATAGTGAAAACACCAGCAGTACCCTGTGTATTCAGGTAATGAATCAAAATAATTAGCAATTGACTGATAACCGCAGCAATAAAGACCGCATTCGACTTGATGGATTTAAAGAAAAAGGCCACCACGAAGATTCCTAGTACTGTTGGGTAGAATAGTGACCCAATCAGATTTACCGCTTGAATTAAATTCTCGAAGAGCGAGAGTGTGGAAGCGATAATGATTGCCAATATACCCCATGCCAGGGTAAACATTTTGGAAGACTTTAGGTAATGCAGGTCGTCCCCATCTTGTTTGATCCTTCTTTTATAGAAATCAATGGTTGTAGTCCCTCCTAAGGCATTGAGTTCTGAAGAGGTGGAAGACATGGCCGCAGAAAAGATAACTGCAAACAGAAGGCCGACTATGCCAATTGGCAGCACATTCGTTACAAAGGACATAAAGACGTAGTCTTTGTCATTGATCTCTGCACCAGGTACAGCTAAGGCGATCATGTCCTTGGCCTGATCCCGAATTTCATCGGACTGCGCCTGCATTTGGTTCAGTTCTTTTCGAGCGCTTGCAATTGCTATTTCGTTTTCAGAATCGACAGCCGCGGTTAGTTCGTTGACCGCCTCTAACTTATTCTCAAAAACTAATTCATATTCAGACTCTAATGCTCTAAAATCATCGGCATATTCCGTTTCGTAGACTTGCTGCTTTACTGTATCATTAAAGAAGACTGGTGGTTGATTGTATTGGTAAAAGACAAACACCATAGCGCCAATGAACAGGATGATAAATTGCATCGGCACTTTGAGCAGGCCGTTCATCATAAGGCCTAAACGACCTTCAGACAGTGATTTTCCCGAAAGGTAGCGTTGTACCTGAGACTGGTCTGTACCAAAATAAGACATGAACAAGAATACAGCTCCTGTGATTCCAGACCAAAAGCTATAGCGATTCTTCAAATCAAATTCGAAATCAACCACATTCAGCTTGTCCATTTTGCCTGCAACCTGAAGGGCATCGCCAAAGCCCACACCGCCTGGTAATGAAGTAATCACGAATATTCCAGCCAGAACCATTCCACCCATCATTACACCCATTTGGATTTTTTGCGTCTGGGTAACTGCTTTAGTACCACCAGACACGGTATAAATGATCACCAGCACTCCAATTACTATGTTTGTAGCTCTCAGATCCCAATCTAGCAAAGACGATAAAATAATAGATGGAGCATAGATTGTAATACCAGCACCTAAACCCCTCTGTATTAAGAAGATAAACGCTGCCAACATCCTCGTTTTCATATCAAAACGAGTCTCTAGGTATTCGTAGGCCGTATAGACTTTAAGTTTATAGTAGATAGGCAAAAAGAATACGGCAATCAGAATCATTGCGATAGGCAATCCAAAATAAAACTGGATAAAGCCCATGCCATCATTATAGGCTTGCCCCGGAGTGGACAAGAAAGTAATAGCACTGGCTTGTGTGGCCATAATTGAAAGGCCAATTGCCCACCATTTCACATCACTACCTCCTCTGAGGTAACCGTCCATATCTTTAGTGCCACGAGTTTTCCAAACTCCGTAAGCCACAATAGAAATGAGCGTACCGAATAGTACAATCCAATCAATAGTGCTCATGAATAATATTCAGTAAAGAGATAAAATAAGAGGATTAAGACTGCTAAGACGCCCATTACGAGTGCATACATCTTAGACCAGGAATCAAAAAATGGAGGTTTGCCTTCATCAACCTCTCTTGTTTCTTCGGTCATTTTTTATTGTTTTCTACCGAATTCAAGTTAGCATTTTTAGGCTTTTCTTTGCCAATGGAGATCATATTTGTGAAAATCCTGAATGCCCCAGGGACACCAGCCGGCAATTCTCTGAACCAGGAATAACCCGAATAGATAAAATAACCTTCGCCATATTTTCCAACTAATAGCCCTCCGTCTTTAGGCGTTTCTCCAGGATCATTACTAGAAAGGATTGGGGTGTATTTAGGGTCCCATTTGTTAGGGAAATAAAGGCCTCTTTCCTGTACCCAACCTTCAAAATCCTTTTGTGTAATCTTATTGGGTCCGTTAATGATTGGGTGATCCGGAGCCAAAATAGTCACCTGAGCCTCCTCTACGGTAACCCGGTCTCTGGATATCTGGAATGGATAAGGCCCAATGTCGGGCTGATTTCTCATTGAGGTGTTATACTGGTTTATTACTGTTCCTCCACCTTTCACATACTCCATAAGCCGTGGTTGAACCACATTCATCCTTTCAATGGTATTATAGGCCCTCACTCCTACAATTACTGCATCAAAGGCTTCGAGGCTCTCTGCGGTAATGGTGTTGGGATCAAGCAAAGTGACCGTATAACCGACCTGCTCCAAGCTCTCAGGAATGGCATCGCCTGAACCCATGATATAGCCTACATACTGACTCGTTCTCTGAATATCTACCCGCACGACCTTCGTATTACTCTTAGGAAAGATCGTTTGAACTGGTATATGATCGTACTCAATGGTCTTCAAACCCCTATCGTAGGTTTTGCCATTGTAGGTGGCATTCACACCTATATATGCTTCTTCGGGCCTGGCCGGAGGTAAGACGCTGAAGGTAACCGACAGTTCCTGATTCTTGCTCTTTAAGTCATAATCAACAGATGCAGGATTGGACTTCCATCCCCGAGGTAAATTCAGACTAACTCTTCCTTTAACATTTGTCCGACCGGACTTGACTACTACATTCACCGTCTTAGGCTCATTGTCAGGGAAGATTAAAACACTTTCTTTGATTTCAGCCATCACAGGGGGTGTAATGACGAACGGACGATATACTTCTCCTTTTACACGATCACTGCGTTTGTAGATAATGTCTGTCTCATAGCTATATGGTATATTATCAATCTCCATCTCGAAGGTAGCTGAGATTGCTGCAGGATTTTCGGCCAGCCCAATCATCTGCTGATCATCTACCCGATACATACCCAATGACCCATCATCGACCAACCAGTAAGGCTGTGAATAAGCCATGTCGGTAGCAATTTGCATGGTGTCATTCTGTAATAGACGCTTGTTATTAGCCAAAGCCTTGTTGACGCTGATTCTTTTTCCCAGAGCAGGAATATTAATGGATTTAAGTGAGGCTTGAATTCCGGTACGATTGATCGCCTCGAAGTAAATAGGCACTTCTTCGCCCGGTACAGCACTGTAGGCTCTGGCTGCCACCTCCAGATATAATCCCATGGCAGACTTAATTACCACATCCAGTTCTTTGAGCTTTACATTCTTCCAATATTTGTCCTCTATTTTCAATAAAGCTTCTCTGGCCTGCAACAAGTCAGAAACTATGGTTGATGGATTCTGGAAATCAAAATTCTGATTTGCTCTTTTTATTAGTCTCTCCACGGCCTTACCACCCTTGACCCGGTTCCAGGTTTGATCGATATTGGCAAAAATATCACCCTCAGGTTCTTCACCCTTCCAGCGCATCAAAAATTCCTTATTCTCTCCCCTAGAGCTCATCCGCCCAAAGCCTTGAGATTTGTGCTCACTGCTACTGAGCGCTGCAATTTCTCCATATGATTTGCCGAGTAGTTCGTTATAGGTGCCGAAATCAAGCGTGTAATACCCAGGTTTCCCTTCATGGTCTGCACCACCTCTACCGAAGTTATAGGTATTCCAATAAAGCCCTTTAGGCTGCCATGGCTCCACATATTTCAGTTGTTCCGGATAAACATTTGGGTCATTGGCAATATCGAATGCTTCCAAAGCCAACAAAGCTGACGCAGTGTGATGTCCATGCATTCCAGGTCTGCCACTCGTGGTATCAAACCTTGCGATCATCACATCAGGACGGAACCTCCTTACATTCCAGACTACATCTGCCAAAGCATCTTCCCTATCCCAGGTATTAAAGGTTTCGTCCGGGTTTTTTGAAAAGCCAAAATCATTTGCTCTGGTAAAAAACTGCTCGCTACCATCTTGTCTTCTTGCAGCCAAAAGCTCTTGGGTTCTTATGATGCCCAGATATTCTCTGATCTCTGTGCCAATCAGGTTTTGCCCCCCGTCTCCTCTGGTCATGGCCATATAACCCGCCCGAAGGTTTTTCTCAAGGGACATATAGCCAATCAATCTGGTATTCTCGTCATCCGGGTGAGCAGCAACGTAGAGCACCGATCCCAATACCTCTAATTTATTCAATGCAGCCTTGATTTCGGCAGCATTAAGCTTCCTAGGAGCTTGGGAGAAGGAATGGGTTGAAAAAAAGGTGATTGCAATTAAACTAACCAGAAGTGGTCTTAAAGTGCGCTTCATGTCTTTAGCAATGGTATAGTGGGTTTATAACGGGGGGCAATATAGGATGTTTCAGCTATTCTGCCGTTGGTTATTTTTTGGGTGGCGAGTCGCAAAATAATATGTAGTTTAACATCACAATATAACTTCACAACATCTGCCATTAATGAATACGTCTATCAAATCTGCTCTATGTGTCTTAGCCATTTGCCTTTTGTTCTCCTGTACGGATGAAAGCAAGAAAAATGTGGCACTACAGCCGTTAATTCCACAACCTGACAATGTCACACTAGACTCAGGTTCCTTCATCCTAAAGTCTGGTAGTAAAATCTACTTTGATGGCAATCAGGAAATTAAAGGATCAGCCGATTACCTTTCCAACCTGTTGAATCCGGCCACGGACTTTGATTTTGAGGTGATTCAATCCGGTTCAATAAAGAACAAGCATTTTAATCTGCGACTAAGCCCTGATAAATCTGACTTGGGAGATGAAGGTTATGAGTTAGAAATAACACGTAAGAGGGTTGTCCTTACCGCATATCGATCAGCTGGTATCTTCAGGGGCATTCAGACTATCCGTCAGCTGTTACCCCCTTCAATTGAACAACAAGGTCAATACAATGAAGGTCTGGCGCTTCCGGTAATTGCTATTCAAGATACTCCAAAATATAGTTACAGAGGTGCAATGCTTGACGTATCAAGACATTTCTTCGATGTTGATGAAGTCAAGCGCTATATAGACTTTCTCACTTTATATAAAATGAATAGACTACACCTCCATCTTGCCGATGACCAAGGCTGGCGAATTGAAATCAAGTCTTGGCCGAACCTTACAGCGCATGGAGGTAGTACTGAAGTTGGTGGAGGTACCGGAGGATTCTATACACAGGAACAATACAAGGAAATTGTTCAGTATGCCTCAGATCGATATATCACCATAATTCCTGAAATCGATATGCCGGGGCATACCAATGCTGCCCTTGCCTCCTATCCTGAGCTGAATTGTGATGGCAAGGCACCAGAACTTTATACGGGTACCAGAGTTGGCTTTAGCTCCTTATGTGTAGATAAGGAACTCACCTATGAGTTTATAGATGATGTTATCAGAGAAGTGGCAGCACTCACCCCTGGGCCTTATATCCATATTGGAGGGGATGAAAGCCATGCCACTGAGAAAGCAGATTATTTAAAGTTCGTCAATCGGGTTCAGGGTATTGTGAGGTCTCATGGCAAAGAAATGATCGGCTGGGATGAAACAGCCCAAGCCAATCTCACCTCAACCTCTGTAACTCAACTCTGGGCTAACAAAGAGTTCGCCCTTCAGGCCATTAGCAAGGGCGCTAAGCTGATTATGTCCCCAGCCAGTAGAACTTATATGGACCTGAAATATGACTCCACCACCGTCCTAGGTTTAACATGGGCAGGATACATTGAAGTAGATCATGGTTATTCCTGGGATCCTGCTCAATATATGGAAGGTGTAAATGAAGATAACATCCTGGGTATTGAAGCACCACTATGGAGCGAAACGGTCACGAACATGGATGAAATCGAGTATATGGTCTTTCCACGTATGCCAGGTTATGCTGAGCTCGGATGGTCAGGTTCAGGGGAATGGGAGGCATATAGAAAGAGGCTTCCTGGTCATGGTGTCCGTTGGGAAGTAATGGACATTGATTTTTATAGATCACCTAAGGTGGATTGGTAAGAATAGCTATCGGTACGACCGCTCAAAGCGGTCAGACCGATGTTGACTGCCCTCCTCCGCCATTCGGGCACCTCCTCCCAAGGAGGACAAAAGCGAAGAGCCCACCGCGGTCAATCGGTAAGGCTCTTCAAATCAAAACCCGCCAAAGGCGGATAAACTCAAAACAACAACATTATCGTCTGTAGGAAACTGTGTGGAGGTAATCCACGAATCTGTTTCCAGGAAAAGTATCTTCAACAGTGTAAGTCATGACTAGCTCATCGTAGTCCAAACTTCCAAAACCCTCAATGATATAATAACCATTGACCTGTCTTGGTATGGTGATCCGATCACCATACACTTCTGCATATATTTCCATGTTTTCACCATAGAAATTTCGCAAGTAGACAATCCGGCTACGAGGGTCTGAATCTTTAAGTATTCGTAGGTTGAAGTAAGTATAGACATCTAAGGTCTCACTGTACTCTTCGGCTTCAAAATGACCCGTGAAGTTATCCCTAGGATCGTAAGGAGCTTCTTCGATAATGTGGATATCGCAACTTGATATCAATAGTATAACTGATATTCCGAGTAAATATTTTTTCATAATGACCTGAGTTTGTTGTTATGTCAGGTACATTTCCAAATTGCATGCCAAACTCAAAATCGTTGTCTTCTGTGCTTCAGAGCTTCCTAAGGATAACTCCGTGGATGAGGAAACAGACCAATCTCAGAGTTTCCTGCGGATAACTCTGAGGGATAGTGTGTGAAGAACCACTCAGAGTCACTCATTGAGGACTCTGAGAAATGAGGTTTACCAAAACTCAATTGTGAGAGAGAACCGATTACCTTTTAAATTCCGATCTCAGAGGTGCTTTCTGTATACTTTGTTTGGCTTGTTGATAGAGTTGATCTAGTTTTTCCTTGCTCAGCCATTTACCATTGAGCATTACCCCATCAACATCTCTAATATTTCGAATATCACTCAGCGGGTTCGCTTTTAGCAGCACAAGCTCAGCCTTCTGCCCTACTCTCACCATTCCAATATTAGGAGTGTTCATATATTCTGAGGGTTTGGTGGTAGCAGTCTGCAAGGCCTCATAGGGTGTGAGGCCTACCACGTTAACAAAATTTTCAAGCTCCTGGTGAAGTGCATATCCGTATAAATTGAGCCATTCGGGGGAATCTGAGCCAGCCAATATTCGACCGTTCTTCCTGAATATCTCCCTAATTAGGTAAGACCGCATTTCGACATACTTCTCCCTAAGCTCTTTCTCAGCTGATTCGCTCCAATATCGGTCTCTATAATCAAGCAATTCGGTTCTCACCTCCGGAGAAACCAAGGAGTAGGAAGGTCCGGCACTGAGTACATCCTCCGGAATAAAACGTGCAAAGGAAGAAATGAAAAAATGGTTTGTCGGTGTATTCCAAATCCCAGCATCCACAGTAAGCGCAATCAACTCCTCTACTTTTTGAGCATCGATAAAATTCATAGTTGCCCAGGATTTCTTCTGAAATATTCCAAAAGCCGAAAGTCCGGTTTTTGTGGGACTGTCCTCCTTCAAGATGGCATCCATATATTGGTCGAGGTGTTCCACATCTTGACCCGCTTTAATGGCTTCTCTGATTTTTATCGCAACGGGTACGTGCCCTGCAATTGGGATATTGAAATCCTCACCAGCTTTTACTATACCACGATAGGCCTCTTCGTTCAAGCCAAAAGTGATTTTTATAAAGCTATATCCCTGCTCGCTATACCGCTTAACAGCATCGTATCCTTCCTGAAAGCTTTTCACCAGACTCCCTGAAAAAACTGCACTAAAGTTCACACCAGCCAACTGTGGACTTCCCACAAGCAACGATGGCCCCAACAATTGCCCGCCAGTGATTTTCCCCTTGTCTCTGAGCAAACCAGGATTACCGATCGGAACCCTTCCTCTCAGTACGCCATACTTTAAGGGCACCAGCAATTCATCTTTCCGATATTCATCGGCAATACGATCATCGGCCAGAAAGTGCATGTGCATATCAGCCAAACCCGGTATTAAATAGCGGCCATTGCCTTCAATTACCTCATAACCTGAGTGTGTAGCGGCCTTGCTATAGGGCACAAGACTCTCAATCAAACCGTCCTTGATCAGGACATCTCGCTGTTTAAGCACGGTTTCCTGATCCATTGGGATCACGTTGACATTGCGCAGCACATATTGCTGAGCTTCGGCAAAAAAGCAGCAGGCTGTTAATAAGAATATGGACAACTTGATCACTCTCATAGATGGTTTAACCCGAGTTTAATGCTAAGCAATTCTGAAAACTTCCAAGAAGTCAAATAGGAGTCCTAATTCCAAGGCACCACCATTGGTTTGCCGTGAAATCCATTATTCAGGGGTGAAACCCTCAGAGTTTCCGATGGATAACTCAGAGTGAGTTAGATACCCTAAGCGTAAGCCTTCTGCCCTCAGAGTTTCCTGCGGATAACTCGGAGGGGGGTGCAGACCTGTTAAGCCTATTGGAGTGTGCTCTATAAAGAGGCTTCCTTACTTCTTCCAGTCTTTAAGCGTCTTCACCTGCTTTTCATAAGGGATGCCTTGCTCAATCCAGGGTTCGGTTGGATCTCCTTTCAGGTAATGACCAAACCACTTCAGAATTCTCATCTGATAATCAGAGCGATTCTTATCCTGACGCAAACCATGCCCTTCCTTAGCGTAAACAAGCAGTACGAATTGCTTTCGGGCCCTTCTGGCTGCGTTGTAATATTCTATGCCTTGTCTCCAATCTACGTTCTGATCGGCATCACCAACTTCGAACAACAAAGGTGTATTGAGTTTATTAACATTAAATACAGAGGAGTTTCGGATGTAACTTTCCACATCTTCGAAGGGTGGTACCATCATTCTTTCCTGACTTACCTCAAAGTGAGCACTTTCCGGTGCACCTCCGAATGCCCAGGCAATCATACCCCACATACTCGTTAGATTGGTTAATCCAGCACCAGCAACGCTTGCGGCAAAAATATCAGTTTGAGTTACTGCGTATCCCGCCTGGTAACCGCCCCATGAATGACCAATCAACCCTACTTTTTTCTCATCTACCACTCCCTTATCAACAACTGCCTTGACAGCTGCTTCCATTGTTCTCACAGAAGATATCCCTGGGTCACCCGCATCAAAAACAATATCTGGTCTTAACACAAAATAGCCCTCTTGTGTAAAGACAGTAGTATTATAATAGTTGCGCTGTGATGGTGCTGTATAGGTATGGAGACCATCAGATAGTAGCTCATAGATATAAGTAATCATTGGGTACTTTTTGCCTGGCTCGTAGTTAGCCGGATAAAACAAGTTCCCTTGCAATTTTTTTCCATTGTGATTGGTGTACTCAATCAATTCCGATTTGCCCCAGGCATAATCCTTTTGAAATGGATTGGTATTTGAAATTTGGCTCGCATCACTCAAATCACCAGAAGCGACAAAGTAGTCTGGAGAATCGCTGAATGTTTCCGAAGTAAAAGCAAAACGATCCGCATTTTCAGCCTTGACCAATCTACTTACCCTGGCATCTTGCCAAATGAGGTTTTTCGTAGCCTTTCCAGGCACCACTGAAGCGTAACCGGATTTTTTTGATTTAATGCCGAATGTACTCAGATACATTGCATCCTTTTCATTGATATAATCTTCAAAATCTATGTAGGAGTAGCGATGTCGAATTTCTTGTGCTTTACCATCGGTTAATTTCCTTGATTTAGAGCCATCGGCCCAAAATTGCCAAACATCATATTTAGAATTCACAAAGAACGATTTGCCCGACTTTTCCCAAGCCAAAAAACCATAAGGTCGTCTGTTGGGTGTAGGATGATCATCGTCTGAATTAACAAACAGACCATCCGTATTCTCAGATAGGTTTTTACTTGATTTGGCTTTCAAATCGAATATTCGAACATCCTTTCCTTCCACGTAAGGCACAAATTGGCCCGAAGCATCAACATTATAAGTGTAGTTTACCTTTGTCAAAATCCGTTGTCTCGCCCCTGTGGCGAGGTCAACTGCATACACGTCTACGCTTCCTCGACCAAACATGGTTTCTTGGTCATATGGGGTGGCATCATAGCCAAGCAAAGTTTTGGTGTCAGTTTGAAGTTTTAGGGATTCGACCAATTCATCGGCCAACTGAACGAACGATCCATCCAAATGCCAGGCAGCCAAATATTGATCTTCCCGCTTGCGCTGAGCGCGTTGTTTTTGTTCCGGAATGACCTGCACATCTTTGCTGTGCCAAATCTGTAAATCAGGAGCCTCCTTTGTCAAGTCTTGCACCTTCTTATCTTCTTTTTTCTTAGCCGAGTCAGATTTAACCGGCTTTCGTGTCCATTCCTGTGTATAGAAAAAGAGGGTTGCCCCATCATCAGACCAGGTCAATGGTCTGTTACTCGTGATTCTACTTTCTTCTGAAAACCCATTCATTTGACTTTGATCAAAGACGGCAGAAGTAGTCTTTTTACCTGCCAGTTTCTGCCAAGCCAAAACGTGGTTGGTACTGTCTTCAAAATCTTTGTTCCTGGATGATCTAAATACCGCCAGGTCATCACTTTCTTTCCTCCATTTAAGACCTGAATAGCTGGCTTCCTTACTATCAAGGATTTTCAAGTTTCCAGAATTGGCATCAAACAGTTGAATACCGTTACCGGCCTGGCCATCAGCATCAATGATCATTGCCAATAGGTTTCCATCATCTTGCCATCCAAAATCAGATACGTTACCGAAGTTGAATTCGGTGCCATCTGCTAAGTTTCTTATAATTAAGTCAGCCCCTTTGCTCTTTTTGCCTTTGGCTGTGTAGTGCTTCATAGCTAAAAAGCGGCTGTCATCACTGAATGCAAAGGAGTTAACATCTTTGACCGTAAGACTATCACCTCCACCCAGGTTCAACAATCTGAATTGACTTCGAAGTGGCGTTTTACTCTTTTTTCTGGCAGCGGCAGTGGGATTGATAAAATAGCCCAGCCATTTGCTGTCAGAAGAAAATTGGGCTCGAGAACCCTCGGCTAATACTTTTAGAGACTTATCACTGAGGTGATGCAGACGAAGTTCGTTTTTGTCATTGTTCCTTCGTACATCATAGATAAACCAATTACCATCCTCTGAAAAAGTGCGACTAAATCCCAGGCTTTCCCACTGTCCATAGTCCTGAATGGTCAGCTTTTTCAAGTCCTGAGCAAAAGAATCAGGGCTAACAAACAAGAGAAGAATACAGATCAGGGTAAATACAGGCCTTATACCGGCCTTAAAAAAATGTGGCATGTTTCTGAGTTTTTGTTATCAGGTTGAATCTACAACCTATTTTTCAAAAGGAGAATTAATGCTACACCAAAGGCAAGCGGCCAGTCTTGAATTGAAAATTATCTTAAGCAATATTCGAATAAACCGCCTGAACGTCATCGTCCTCCTCAAGCTTATCAAGGAGTTTTTCAATCTCCTCAACCTGTTCATCAGTAAATTCAACAGGTGTTGTGGGAAAGCGTTTAAGATTCGCGCTTTTCACCTCTATCGACATTCCTTCAAGGGCAGTTTGAAGTGAGCCAAAGTTGGTATAGTCTCCATATACGTAGACAGTTGTGACCTCTTCTTCCTCATCGGTGTGCTCCTCAATTTCTTCTAGACCAGCATCTATCAATTCGAATTCAAGTTCCTCCAGGTCCATGTCCTCTGTTTTGTCAAATTCAAACACGGCCTTTCTTGCAAACATGAATTCTAAAGAGCCCGTTGGAACCAGGCTGCCATCCAACTTATTGAAATAGGATTTTACATTTGCTACAGTACGATTTTGATTGTCCGTGGCACATTCCACAAAGACCAACACACCATGAGGTCCTTTCCCCTCGTAGTTCATCTCTACAAAAGCCTCGACATCTTTACTTGTAGCCCTCTTGATTGCACCATCAATATTGTCCTTCGGCATATTCTGCGCCTTGGCATTTTGGATTGCTGTGCGCAGTGCAGCATTCATGTCCGGATCAGCCCCCCCCTCTTTGGCTGCCATGGTAATGGCCTTACCTAGCTTTGGAAAAACGCGGGACATCATCCCCCAGCGTTTCATTTTTCTTCCCTTACGAAATTCAAATGCTCTACCCATCTTTATTGTCTGCTTAAAATCGAATCAAAATTAAAAAGTCTTGGCTACTAGAATGAATACCGACCGAAAAATATGTTTATTAATCCCCAATCTTATAATTCGGGGACTAATATTGTTGATAGGCTGCCTTTTTTTGATTGAATTGTAATATGATTCGATTCCTATGTTCAGGGTAGATTTAATCACACTTTTTGCTGCTTTCGGAGCTATTCAGGGAATCCTTTTTTCTTTGATTTTATGGTTTCGAAATAAATCGAAACAGGCAGATAAAATTTTTGCCCTGCTACTTTTTGCTACGAGCATTAGAATTGCAAAGAACATTGTGGTTCATATCAGGCAAATCGATCCTGATATTCAAATGTCTCCTGAGATATGGCGTCTATTGGTGAATATTGGCATCACCCATCAGTTTGCTATTGGTCCATTATTCCTGCTGTTCTTTTTGATCCGGACCAATGACAAATTCAGGTTCACCAAGGGCTATCTCTGGCATTTTGCACCATATGCACTGATGATGGCTTATAGCCCTTTTCAAGAATGGGCTTCCTGGGCTTCCTGGGGCCTTTGGCTCTCCTATATTTCTATACTGGCTTACTTTGTAGGCGCTACATGGGTCTTTGTAAAAGCGCTAAAAACAGAAGGTTTCAATGAGGGCTTAAAATGGCTTCGCAACCTGCTCATTATTTGCGGGTTGTTGCTTTTGGCCTACTCTCCCGCCCTCTTTAAGTACATCGGATATATTGGAGGGGCCGTACTTTATGCCCTTGGCATTTACTTTGTTAGTGCCTTGGTCCTGGGCAAAGGACGGTTCTTTGCATTCTTTCAACATAGGTATCCTGGCTCATCAATCAAATCAGCACAATCCGAAACCCTTAAAAGACAATTGGAACAAGTGGTGATTCATGATTCAAGATATCTGGACTCAAATTTATCACTCTCCAAATTGGCAAAAGAATTAGGTATCTCTCCAAATGCCCTTTCCCAACTCATCAATACAGAACACCAGAGGAGTTTTACCGATTATATCAATCAACATAGGATAGAAAAAGCCAAAGCTTTACTCAGCGATCCATTGCACCGAAAAACCAAAATTGTTGCCATTGCTTTTGAGTGTGGATTCAATGGGCTTTCCACCTTTAATACGGTATTTAAAAAAATGGTCGGAACCCCACCGAACCAATTTCGAAAGGAAAATAATCCTGAATAAGCATCCCCGGATTATAATATGAAGAGCTTGGGGGTTGTTTTTTCATTTCTATTGTTGAAACAAAAGACAATATGAAAACTCAAAAAACAATTATCACCCTACTCTTTCTATTTATCACGTCTTCTGTATTCGCTCAGAAAGACATTGAGAAAGAGGTCAATGAAACTCTGTGGAAAACCTTTGTCGAATCCTGGAAAGCCAATGATCACAAAGTGTTCAACAGCATACATACAGATGATGTACTTCGGGTCAACGCCTGGGAAATCAAAGTTGGGGAAGAATATAAAAAAAGTAATACTGCCAATATGCAAAAAGGTTCGGGTGGTACTGCCGAAAGGAACATCCAATTCTGGTTTGAACATCGCGTCTATTCAGGCAATATGGGTTATGAAGTAGGCTATTATAAAATCTCTGTTAAGGTGCCCAACCAGGAAGAGCAAAATTACTACGCTCGCTTTCATGTGGTGCTGAGAAAAGAATCCGGCCAGTGGAAAATCGCCCAGGATTGGGATACCAATGATATCAATGGACATAAAGTTTCGGAGGCAGATTGGGCCAAAGGAAAAGCACTGATATTCTAAAGACTAATTTTTGGATTGATTGATCTGAAAATGGTCGATCAATCCACCAGTAACTTATAACCAACTCCCCTAACGTTGATGATATTAACCTGTGACTCTTCTTTCAGGTATTTACGCAGTCGCGAAATAAAAACATCCATGCTTCGAGAGTTAAAAAAAGAATCATCATCCCAAACTTTGAGCAGAATACTCTTCTTGGTAAGCAGCTGATTTTGGTTTTGGCATAATAGCTTTAACAGTTCAGATTCTCTGGCAGTAAGTTTTGTCTCACCCCCTAGTTTGTCTCGGATCAACAACTTTCTACTATCAAATAAATAGGCTCCCAATTCAAAGATCACCTCGTCATTCTCGGCTGCTTTGTCTATTAGGCGTTCATCATTCAGCATTACGCGCATTCTGATCAAAAGCTCCTCAATGCTAAAGGGTTTACGGATATAATCATTTCCCCCAGACTCAAAACCCTTGACCACATCTTTAACCTGTACTTTGGCTGTGAGAAACAGTATTGGTGTCTTTCTGTCGGTGTTTCTGATAGTTTTGGCCACGTTGAAACCATTGATTTTTGGCATCATCACATCGAGTATTACGAGGTCTGGTTTCTCAGAGAAAAAGGACTTCAAGGCCATATCCCCATTTTCACAATGGCACACTTCATAGCCTTCTTCTTCTAGATTCTCTTTCACCAACATGGCCAATGACAGTTCATCCTCGACCAAAAGCACTTTAACCAGGTTCTTCATTTAGCTATTACTCATGGTTATCAGAAAAGTGCTTCCTTTTTTTGTTGATCCTGACAAGAAAATATCTCCATTCATTTGTGCCAGAATAGTTTTAACATAGTACAAGCCTACTCCCAAACCCTTAACGTCATGGACGTCATTTGAAACGACTCTGTGAAATTTATCGAAGACGCTTACCTGATCTCCCTTTGGGATTCCCTTGCCATTATCGGCTAGTCTTACTTGAATTTTATCGGGTTTCTTCTCGATATCTATCTTTATTTCAACTCCTTCTTCATGAGAATACTTGATTGCATTGTCCATGAGATTGTGGATCACATTGGCAAAATGCTGTTTGTCAGCAATCAGGCTTACTTCATCCTTCTCATCAAAAATGACTTGCAAAGGTTTGGTCGAAGTGGCTTTATGGTATTCTATGGCTCCTTTTATAAGTTGATTTAAATCGAATCTCTGAATATTAAGAGATGGTTTTCCGTCATCATAAATACTTGTTAAAAGTACGTTCTGAACCAAGTCGGAAATTCTGTTGAGCTCAAGCTGCGAGACATTGAGGTAACGAATAGTTTTCTCGGTATCTGCCAACACCTCATCTTTGTGCATACTTTCCAGTGCCAAACTCAAGGTAGAAATTGGAGTGAGCAACTCATGAGTTACGTTGTCAATGAAATCATCCTTCAACTCTGAAAGGCGCCTCTGTCTGTTAATAGTCTTCAACAAAAATGAAAAACTGTATCCCAAAATTGCCAATACCAACAGCGAAATAGCAAGCACTTTCCATGACCTTATGAGTATACCAATAAACGGTTTTTCGAAAACCGCTAAGACTTTATGAGCATCTGCCATTCTCAACTCCTGAGTGAGCGTTACCATGATGTCCTCTTCATTATCCGCTTCAAACACGGAGTCCCTTTTCAGGTATATAAGCTTGTATTCCGATGCAATCGACCTCTTTTCTAATGCCCTGTCAAAAGCACTATTAAGTTCGTCACGAGACATTCTGATGGTACCCATATATTCATTGAGCACTTTCCCTAGGGAATCGGCCCAATAGGTCACTATATTGTCTTCCAACAGCCCTCTATTTCGTTTTAGTACCAACTCATACAGTTCCTCGCTGTTGAATAATCGCCTCTCTCGATCTCGAACGATAATAGAAGAACGTATAATACCAGTACGCGCATCGATAATTCTGACCGTATCCCTGTTAGCCGATGGCTCAATATGGTACATAGATGAATCTCTTAACTCTGTGCCAAATCGTAACTGTATTGAGTCAATCCTGACTTTATCTGCCCAGTCAATAGCTTCCACCAAAGCTGTGTTTATATCTCTTTGATAGTCTTCTGTCTTTAGCCTAAAGTCCTGATAGGCATAATATCCTTGCAAGACAATGACCGTCAGTAATGAGATTACTATGAGCATTACTAAGGGTTTTTGGGGCTTGATCATCGTTTAAATATAAAGGCTGGCAGTCCTTATAAAGAATGCATTAACAAACATTTACACTTCTTTCCACAACCCTTAACTATAGCGCATAGACTTGCAACATACTTTAGAAGAAAAATTAAATGTTATGAAAACAAAAAGGTTATTACTCAGCGTGTTCTTATGCATGCAAACAAGTTTCGTTTTTTCCCAGGACGATGTTTTAGGTCAGGGGGTAGAAATTGGTCAAACGATCCCAATAAATGATATGCTATCAGCAATCAACCTCGAGAAATTGTCAGAAAATGCTTCGACACTTGACTTGACAAAACTCATCGCAGGGAAATTGATTTTAATTGACTTCTGGGCTACCTGGTGTGGGGCCTGCATCGTTGAAATGCCTCGTCTGGATGAACTACAAAAAGAATTTAACAACCAATTGGCAATTCTATCGGTGAGTCATGAGGAAAAAAATCGACTCGAAAAGTTCGCTAAGAAAAGACCCTACAGTTTCACCTATTTGAGGGACGGAGCAGAAATGCTCCGAAAGCTATTCCCCTATCGCGCTTTGCCACATACCGTATTAATGAATGCCGAAGGAAAGGTGCTTGCAATCACGAATTCCAAAGACGTTACCAAGGAGGTTATTCGAAAAGTAATCAATGGAGAAGCAATCGATCTCCCTATTAAGAAGGACAATATGGAATTCGACATGTTCAAAGATGATTATTTCGATGTAGATAGCAGCACAGTAGAGTATTTCGTACTTCAACCTGGAAATCCTAACATACCAGGGTTTACCACAAGAGGAAGAGGTGTTTTTTCAAAAAGAAGGATTAGCAGTTTAAATACAACTATTGCTAATATGTACATGTCGGCATTCCAGGTCACAAGCCGTAAGCGACTCGTGTTTGCTGAAGAAAATCCATCATATGACAATTTTGATGATCCTAAGAACCGGTATTGCATGGACTTAATTGTGGCCGAAAAGGATGCGACTAAGCTCTTCGATATCTTAAAAGAAGAATTGAATGAAATGCTACACATAAAGGCAAGAATAGAGAAACGCGAAATGGATGTTTTTGTATTGAAAAAGCATGACACCAACCCCTTTACTGCAATAAAGGTTGAAAAACCGGGTGGTGGATCATCCAGAGGCGACTATTTCAAAATGGCCGGAGCACCTGTGAAAAAATTTGGTAACTATCTTGAATCACATGGTCTGACAAGTCTACCAGTAATCGATGAGACAGGCATAGAAGGATTCTATGAATTCGATTTTTCCTATGCTCCCGAGGATAAAGGGAGTTTTCAAGAAGCTATGGCAAAGCTGGGGCTCAAGTTGGAAAAGGCCAAAAGGAAAATTGACATGTTGGTTTTGTCTGAAGAAAAATAAGCCATCTAGTCTTTCTCCTTTTTTGCATTCGGATCAACATAAGACTGGGTCACCATTGGCCCGGTCTTCATGCCTCCCATCAAGTGAATATGTAGGTGAAATACTGATTGACCAGCATCCTCATTTGTATTGATAGCAAGCCGAAATCCAGTCTCAGAAATACCGTGTTTCTTGGCCAGATTTCGGGCCACTATAAACATTCTTCCAACGAGCCCTGCATCCGAATCTTCCAAATCCGTGATGGTCGTAATGCGTTTTTTAGGTACAATGAGAAAATGAACCGGAGTCTGTCTTCGTAAAGGCACAAAGGCGATAATCTCCTTGTCCTTATAAACCACGTCAGCTGGTAGTTCACCATCCCAAATCTTCTCAAAGGGGGACTTTACAGCTAGTTTAGATTTCTTTTTTTTCTGGTATTCCTCAGATTGAGCTATTCCGGCAACTGAAAAACCGAGAAGGATAATTACGAAAATATACCGCATAAATTCTTTTTGTGGACTGATACGAAAGTACAAGTATACGGTTGTATTTCTACTTCAAGGCTTCTATATAAGTGGCAACCGCCACAATTTCATCTTCAGAGAGTTGGTCTTTAAACGAACGCATCACCGTTAAAGGGCTTCCGTTTGTGATCATCTCTATCTTCTCCTCAAGGTCAAGCTTCGACTGGGATAAATCAGCCGCCCCGAACCTCCCCATGGTACCATCGCTGCCATGACATTGGACACATAGGGTCGTGAATATTGTTCGCCCCTTCTCTATTAGAGGCAACTGGGCTATCTCGGGATGATCCTTTTCGAAAGTACTGGCCTTCCTCGGAAAGGTTGGTTTATCAGAAAAGGAAGTGAAGGCAGCAAAAATGGTGAGGACAATGGCCATTAAGCTTGCTGCTGCAAAATTGAGACTTTTCTTATACCTACTGAGCCAAATAAGCAGGGCAAGAGACAACGTTTTTAATATGTGATACAACTCGAATTGTCCGATCAGCACTATGGGGTACAGCCCCGTAATCGTAATCAGAACAATAAAAACCCAGTCAGGAATTCTGAATTTGGCCCTGATTGTATTTTGGTACTCCTTGTCT
The DNA here is from genome assembly GCA_029262895.1 of Roseivirga sp. Taxonomy (GTDB): domain Bacteria; phylum Bacteroidota; class Bacteroidia; order Cytophagales; family Cyclobacteriaceae; genus Roseivirga. The sequence continues at coordinate 25,488 of JAJCYM010000029.1, read as the reverse complement.
GAAAGCCCGAATAGTGAGATAAACAACCTGATTAGTAAATAGAGGAGGAATAGCACGCCCAAACCGGCATGAATCAGTACTATGTTCTTTTCCATATGTCCTAAGAGCTTTGGTTACCCAGATCAATGCCTGGTATTAAATTCAACATTCCACTTCGAAGCTCATAGGCCTTCAGCAGTACTTCCTTACCAGCTGCCGTCATCTCGTAGAAGCGCTTTCTTCTCCCTCCTCTTTCAGCAGTGGCACCAGCCTCAAAGGACTTTACATAGCCCTTCTCCTCAAGACGGTACAAGGCAGAATGCAGCGCCCCGACACTGGGTCTTCTTCTGGTTTGTTTCTCGATTTCATCCTTAATAGTTACACCATAGGCTTCTTTGCCAAGTATGCCAATGGCCATCAAGGCGATTTCTTCAAATGCTCCTAAATCCGTGCTTTTCATAGGCTAATCATTATTTCTTAATATTTGAGCAGGTTCGGCCTTTGTGGCGCGAAGTGCTTGAAAACCAATAGTCAAAATCGCCAGTGCCAGAACAAAGATCACAGGGATCATAAAAAACTGCCATTGCAGATTGATTCTGAAAGCGTAGTTATCTAACCATGACATTCCACCAAAATACAGCAGTACCCAGGCCATTAAGCTTCCTATAATAAAGGAAGGTGTGAATGTGGAAGCTAATAGTCGTAATATGTCCCCCAGAGAAGCACCCAATACTTTTCTTATGCTGATCTCTTTGACTTTTTGATTGGCTGCAAACGAAGCAAGACCAAATAAGCCCAAGCCTCCAAGTAATATGGACAGCAATGAAAAGGATTTGAAAATGTCAGCGAACCTCAGTTCTGATTTGAATTCTGCATCGAAGGCATCATCCAAAAAATTGTATTCAAAAGGACTCTCTGGAAACATCTCAAGCATCAGTGCTTCTATTGATGCCACTGTGTTGACCACAGCATCTGTATTGACATTGAAACTGAAGTAAATCGTTCTATCTGGCATAAAGGCGAAGATGATCGGCTCGTATGACTTCTTCAAAGAAGAATGATGGTAGTTGCTTACCACACCCAAAATGTTGTATTCTCTGTCATTGCCAGAGGCAATCACTTTACTATTTATAGCTTGTTCAGCGTTTTCAAAACGCAAAGCTCTCATAGCGGCTTCATTGATAATCAGTCCTGTTCTATCCGTCATAATGTCCTTATCAAACCCCCTGCCGCTTAAAAATTCCAAGCCGTAGGTTTCAAAGTATCCAAAGTCCGTAGTATTGAGCTGCATTGATGATGGCTCTCCTGAGACATCACCCTTCTTTTGAAACATTCCTGAGGCCATCACTTTGCCCGGAATGCTTCCACTATGTGTAAAGTTGTTTACGTTGGGTAAGTTCTGAGCTCGACCAGCAAAGGCCCTCACCAATGACAAATAATTTTCCGTGTTTTGTGCAGTACGTGGAGCATTAACCACCATCACCTGTTCTGCAGCAAAGCCCAAATCCTTATTCATTAAAAAATTGGTCTGTCCTAACAGCAGCATGGTTCCTCCAATCATGGCCACAGCAACTATAAACTGAAAGGTGACCAGCACTCTTCTTAACAAGCTTCCTTTAATAGAATTGGAGAAATTACCCCTCAACACAGATATAGGTTGATAAGATGACAACACAAATGCTGGGTATAAACCTGAAACAAGGCAGCCTACTATTACAAAAAGAAAGGTTGCGCCCCAAAAGATCGGGTCTCTTGTAACATGAAAATCTCTTGCCAGGAGCTCTGAGAAAAACGGAACAAGTACCGACATACCCAATATGGCAAAGGCCAATGCCGCAAAATTGAGCATAAAGGACTCCGTCAAAAACTGATGGATCAGCTGTCGCTTTCGTGAACCCAAAATCTTTCTTACTCCTACTTCTTTGGCCCTTTTTACTGATCTGGCTGTAGCCAAATTGATATAATTCAGATAGGCGATTAGCAAGATCATACTGGCCACCAGAATAATCAGGTTAACCGATTGTCTATCACCATTCTCAAACAGCTCGAAGGTAAGGTCAGAATCAAGGTGAATATCTCTTAGCCGCTGAAGCGCGATACTTTCTACCACGTTCTTTTCGGTGCTGGCGGCCCTGAACCCTCTTACGAGTTCCGAAGCCTGGAATTCAAAAGCAGCCACATCAGGTTTCTGATTAAATAGCACGTAGGTATGATAAAAGGGTAAGGCCCATTTGCTCCTTTCAAAAGTAGGCCACTGATCAAGTGTGCTTATGGAAATAAGCATGTTCAAACGAAGGTGTGAGTCTTTCCTGGGACTTTCCAACACTCCAGTCACCTGCAAAGTGGTTTCTCCATCTTCAAACGAGAATTCTATGAGTTTGCCTATAGCCTCTTCATTCCCAAAATACCGGAGAGCGAGCTCTTCTGAGAAAACCACTTTGTTTGGCTCTGAAAGTGCTGTTTTCGGGTTTCCAGATTTTAAGGGGTACGAAAACACATCAAAGTATGAGGGATCGGTAAACACAGGTTTTTCCTCATTAAAGGACTCATCGCCATATTTGATTTCGCCATGGGTAAAGGGGTAATAAAATCTGACCTGGTTTTCTACTTCAGGAAAGGCCTTTTGGATTTCCGGACCTACAGGCAAAAAGATTGTAGCCGCATTAAAGACCACTTGGTTGTCAGTTGAGCGATTAAAACTCACCCGATAGATATCATCGGCACGCTCGTGAAACTTGTCGTAATTTAATTCGAACATGGCATACTGAGCAATCAGCAACACCGCAGTCATGCCCACGGTCAAACCAAAAATATTGATGTAAGACGAGAGCGGATTTTTACGCAAGCTTCTTAGGCTTGATTTGAAATGAATCTTTAGCATGTGTAGGTAATTTAAGGTGGGATGATATTCTTCAGCCTTCTTCAAAGCAAAGGGCCTAAGCAAACTAAAGGCGTCTCGATAAAAGAGCAGTTTGGCCTTGAACTTCCCTCCCTGTTCGAGTCTCCTGTAAAACACCTCCTCCACATCACCGTAGAGAATCTCCAGTTGTTCTTCAGTACAGAGTCGCTTAAGCAAGCGGCCAGGCCAGGATGGTGGTGAAGTTTTTTGAAGCGTCATTCTTTCAGTAGACGCAATTAAAAACTATATGTTTCCTAAAACCAAATTAAATAGAAAAATTTAATTGGATTTAATCTGATCTCAAGCAAAAGACCTGAGATGGAACACAAACAGCGGCTGCTGAAAACCAATTATTGACCTATTTAATACGCCATCTCGTAGCCTGCGGAGAGACCTTTTCACCAAATACAAGTCGCACTTATACTCCTGAAAAAGATTCCTTCACTTCGTTACGGAATGACTGTTTCTTTTACTGTTTTTACTGCGACAAATGCCTCCGTTTGTGTCGCCACAAACGAACTGGTGAACTTCTCAAAATTAACATCTCACATGAAAGCTGTTTGTGAGGACACAAACAGCAGCTTATAGAAAGATCATCAAAAAGGCCTCAGATTTCTCCGAGGCCTTTTACTTACAAACCCAATGGTATATGAACCATTTAAATTATCCTAGTGTCTTTGAAACCATTCCTCCCGATCCAAACAATGTCTATGGATATTGAATATGGTCTTCTCGTCTGCCGTAGCTCTAGCAAGCCAGATTAAATTATCGTACTCATTCCCAGGGATATATTAGAACTGACTCCTTCCTCTTCTCCTTCCAATATGTGATTCACAATGAAATCACCCACTCGATCAGTGCCATAACCCTGTTCATTTGAAATATCTTCGGTGACCATTCCCATTTTTAGAGAATAGTTGACCGCTTGTCTTACGTCAATGGCTTCATCAACCATGCCGAGGTGGTCCAAAAGCATGGCTGCACTTAAAATCGTTGCAATAGGATTGGCAACATTCTGTCCGGCCGCTTCAGGATATGAGCCATGGATTGGCTCAAACATACCCGTTTTATCTCCTATTGATGCTGAAGGCAACAGACCCAGAGACCCTCCGATAACACTGGCTTCATCTGAAATGATATCGCCAAACATGTTTTCCGTAAGAATAACATCAAAGTGTTTCGGGTTCTGGATCATCTGCATGGCGGCATTATCTACAAACATGCTATCCAGCGTAATATCAGGGTAGCTCTTGGCAATTTCCGTTACGCGTTCGCGCCAAAGCCTCGAGGTTTCGAGCACATTGGCCTTGTCCACAAGGGTCACATGCTTGTTCCTGTTTTCCGCAGCCTGAAATGCCAGGTGCGCTATTCGATCAATTTCATAGTTGGAATAAACGCAATGGTCATAAGCGCCATCCTCTGTTCTACCCTTTTCGCCAAAATATATACCTCCCGTCAACTCACGATATACCACGATATCAACACCTTTAATACGATCTACCTTCAATGGCGACATGTGCAACAAGCTTTCATAAGCTGTAACTGGTCGAATGTTCGCAAAAAGTCCAAGGCTCTTTCTCAACTTGAGAAGCCCCTGTTCGGGTCTTACTTTGGCCGAAGGATCATTGTCATATTTTGGATCACCAATAGCTCCAAAGAGAAATGCATCAGATGATTCGCAGATAGCCAGCGTGGCATCCGGAAGTGGAGTCCCCGTTTTATCAATAGCAATAGCGCCCACATCTCCATACTCATATTCAAAAGTATGACCGTACTTTTCGGCAATAGTATCCAGCACTTTTTTGCCTTCTTTTACCACCTCTGGTCCAATACCATCTCCGGGTAGTATACCAATCTTTTTATTCATCACGCTCAAATCGTTATCGCCTCTCTTTCGAAGGCGGTTATCTTATCTTTTATGCTGACTAAGTAGTCAATGTCATCGTATCCGTTCAGCAAACATTCTTTCTTATAGGAATTCACCTCAAAGTGTTCTTGATGATCATCAAAAGAAATAGTCTGGTCGTTCAAATCAACAGTGCAATCTGTTGATGGATCCGTTTGAATAGCACCAATCAGTTTGGCTAAAAAGGCATCAGAAACCTGAACCGGCAAAAGGCCATTGTTCAAGGCATTTCCTTTGAATATGTCTGCAAAAAAACTGGACACGACTACTTTAAATCCATAATCGGCAAGGGCCCAAGCGGCATGCTCCCTTGAAGATCCACAGCCAAAATTTCTTCCGGCAACCAGAATGCTGCCTGAATAAGTGGAATCATTTAATACAAAATCTTTCTTGGCGGAGTTGTCTTTGTCAAATCTCCAATCCCTGAACAAATTTTCCCCAAAACCTTCCTTAGAGGTGGCCTTCAGGAATCTTGCCGGAATAATCTGATCTGTATCTATGTCCTCGTTTGGTAGCGGAACAGCAGTACTTATGACTTTGTCAAACTTCTCCATATCAATTCAAATGTGCTGTTATGTCGACAATTTTTCCTTCCACTGCCGTGATGGCCGCCACCAAGGGACTGGCCAGTAGCGTTCTGGCCCCGGGCCCCTGCCTTCCTTCAAAATTTCTATTGGAAGTAGAAACACAATAAGCACCAGCCGGCACCTTATCTTCATTCATCCCCAAGCAGGCTGAACATCCGGGTTCTCTCAATTCAAAACCTGCAGCTGCCAATACTTGATCAAGTCCCTCCGCTTTAGCTTGTGTTTCCACTTGCTTAGAACCTGGTACGATCATGGCACTAACATGCTTAGCCTTTCTTTTGCCTTTGACATAGTCAGCGACAATTCGTAGGTCTTCAATTCTCGAATTAGTACAACTGCCGATAAAAACATGGTTGATTTCCTTGCCCAGCAATGATTCTCCTGGCTCGAGTCCCATATAACTAAGCGATTTGAGAAAACTATCCTGAGAGCCATTGCCCAAATGTTGGGGCACGTTTTCAGTGATTTTAATGCCCATACCAGGATTAGTCCCGTAGGTAATCATGGGCGCAATATCTTCTGCGGAAAAATTGTATTCCTTGTCAAAGACCGCCTCCTGATCAGAATAGAGTGTTCTCCAAAAATCAAGTGCTTTTTCAAATTCTTCTCCTTTAGGAGCAAATTCACGACCCTTTATGTAATCGAAGGTGACTTGATCAGGAGCAATCATGCCGCCCCTCGCTCCCATTTCAATGCTCATATTGCAAATGGTCATGCGAGCTTCCATGGATAAGGCCTCAATTGCCGAACCGGCATACTCTACAAAATATCCTGTACCACCAGCGGCTGTCAATTTTGAAATAATGTAAAGGATTACATCCTTGGCCAGCACCCCTTGTTTCAGTTCACCATTAATGGTAATCCTCATTGTTTTTGGCTTGGCTTGCAACAGACACTGACTGGCCATCACCTGGGCTACCTGGCTGGTGCCAATACCGAAGGCAATTGCGCCAAAAGCACCATGCGTTGAGGTATGACTATCGCCACAAACCATTGTCCTTCCGGGCAGGGTAATTCCTAACTCCGGACCAATCACATGTACAATGCCCTGAAACGGATGTCCCAAACCGTAAAGCTCCACTCCCTGTTCCTCACAGTTCTTTAGTAAAGTGTCTACCTGATGCTTAGAGAGAGCATCTTTAATAGGTAAGTGCTGATTTTTGGTAGGTATGTTGTGGTCTGGAGTAGCCACCATTTTTTCCTTTCTAAACAGCGGCAAGTCCCGTTCCTTGAGCTCTTCAAATGCCTGCGGACTTGTCACCTCATGGATCAAGTGCCTATCGATGTAAAGCACATCGAGTCCCCCTTCTATCTGGTGCACAATATGTGCATCCCAAACCTTATCAAATAAAGTCTTGCCCATAATCAAACAGCTACTTTATGTCTAAGCTCTGCAATTTGGTGCAAATCATCATCCAGCACTTCTTTCTTTTCGTCCGCCACTTTCAGAAAACTGTCGTAAACAATATCTAATTCATCACGGGTCAATTCATATCCAATATTTTTCATGCGGTAGGCTAATGCAGCCCTGCCACTTCTGGCGGTCAGTATTATGGACGAATTGTTAACACCGACATCCTTTGGATCGATGATCTCATAGGTTTCACGGTTCTTAATTACCCCATCCTGGTGAATTCCCGATGAATGTGCAAATGCATTGGCCCCAACAATGGCTTTGTTAGGCTGCACCGGCACTCTCATAGTATCCGAAACATAGGCCGACATAGCACTCAGCATAGTCGTATCAACGTCCGTGTATTTCTTTAAATCCGGATGTTGTCTCATCACCATCACTATTTCTTCCAAGGCCGTATTACCTGCACGCTCTCCAATACCATTGATCGTGCATTCAATCTGCGTAGCTCCATGAATTACCCCTGCAATTGAATTGGCGGTGGCCAGGCCCAGATCATTGTGGCAATGCGTAGACAGGGTTGCCTTATGCACACCTTTCACATTTTCCTTCAAATATTTGATTTTAGCCCCATATTCATCGGGCAAACAGTACCCTGTGGTATCAGGGATATTGAGTACAGTGGCTCCAGCTTTAAGTGCCTCCTCACACACATAGGCCAGAAATTGATTGTCAGTTCGGCCTGCATCCTCGGCATAAAACTCCACGTCCTCCACAAAGCTTTTAGCCAGTTTCACGGCTGCAATAGCACGTTCCACCACCTTTTCTCTTGTGGTTTGAAGCTTATGGACTACATGCGAATCTGAGGTACCAATACCAGTATGTATTCGTGGCCTTACCGCTCCTTTTAAGGCCTCCGCAGCGGTAATGATGTCTTTCTCCACCGCCCTGGATAAACCACAAACGGTAGCCTCACGAATCACTCTTGCGATCGAGTGAACGGACTCAAAATCACCGGGACTTGAAATTGGGAAGCCTGCTTCAATCACATCGACTCCCAATTGCTCAAGCCTAAGGGCCACCTCTATTTTCTCAGCAGTATCAAGCTTACAGCCTGGTACTTGCTCACCATCCCTAAGGGTAGTGTCGAAAATTTGTATTTTCTGTTTATCCATCGTTTATTTGAGTGCGATCAGTTACAATTTTTACACTCCTTTTCTTATCAAATAAATTTATGGTGTCCTTATACAGAGGCAAAGCTGAATGCCTGATTGATTACTATTTCTAATCATTGCCATTGGCGCCATAAACAACTGATAAACAAGGATATAAAAAAGTAACATTTACAATGGCTACCGTGAAAAGTGATCCCCTATTTGAGCTGATAAAATCTCTGACGAAGTCAGAAAAGCGTCACTTCAGGCTGTTTGTTAATCGCACCGGCAACACTGAGGATTTGAAGTTCATCAAGCTCTTTGATGCCATGGACTCGATGAAAAAGTATGACGATGTCACCATTCTGAAAAAAGTTCAGAGCATAAAAAAGGCACAATTCTCGAACCAAAAGGCAAACCTCTATAAGCATATTCTGGCAAGTCTCAGGCAGTATCACGCAGGTCAAAATTTAGACATGCAATTGAGGGAAAACCTTGACTATGCCAAGGTGCTTTATAATAAGGGATTTTATAAACAGGCGCTCAAGATATTGGAGCGATCAAAGGCCGTAGCCAAAGGCAATAGATATTACACCCTTAGACTCGAGATTTTGGAGTTTGAAAAACTCATTGAATCCCAATACATCACTCGAAGCATAGAGACAAGAGCTGAAGAGCTCACCAAAGAAATTGACGAGACGGGTCAGGTGATTGCCAGTGCCCACCAGCTTTCAAATCTGGCGCTCAAGCTATACGGTCTTTACCTAAAAAAGGGCTATGTTAGAAACAAAGACGATTTTGACAAGGTCAAAGCATATTTCGAAGAGCGCCTTCCAAAAGTAGATTTTGATAAGCTATCCTTCTACGAACGATTATATTATCATCAGACTTATGTCTGGTACAATTATATTATTCAGGATTTTCCTAACTGCTATAGACACGCAAAGTACTGGTGTGACCTCTTCAGGAAAGATGCCGTTATGAGGAATAAGCATCCTGAGCAGTATATCAAAGGGCTTCACAACTGCCTGTCTGCGCTCTTCCATCTTCAGCATTATTCCAAGTTTTGCCTGGTTTTGGAAGAAGTCGAGAATCTGAGTCGAAACAAAACACTGATTTCTGACCTTAACACAGAAGTGTTGGTCTTCAAATTTCTTTACACCGCAAAAATCAACAAGCTGTTTATGGAAGGTCGGTTTGATCTGGGTGTTGAGCTGGTACCTGAGTTATTGGAAAAGCTTGAGCAGTATAAAGGCAAAATTGATCCTGAACGGGTATTGATGTTCTATTACAAAATTGCATCTCTATACTTTGGCAACGGCAATTATAGAAAGGCCATCTACTTTCTAAATCAAATTGTCTATTTCAAAGATGTAACACTTAGAGAGGACATTCACTGTTTTGCCAGGATTCTAAACCTCATCGCCCATTATGAAGATGGGCAAGACGATCAATTGGAGTACCAGATCAAAAGCACTTATCATTTTCTGGGAAGAATGAATGACCAACAAGGAGTGCAAAAAGAAATCTTCAAATTTATCCGTGAGGTAGATCGGATGACGCCAGACAGTGTGAAAGACGAATTCAAAGCATTGCACGAGAGATTAACTGTACTTAGGTTGGATATTTATGAAAAAAGACCGTTTCTCTATTTGGATATTCTAACCTGGCTTGAAAGCAAATTTGAGAACAAAACAACGCTGGAAATAGGTCAGGAAAAATTCTTGTCCCTGAAGTAATTTTTCTAATTGCTCCCAGAGGTTGCAGCTGTTGTAGTGGTAACAATGACCGCTGCGGTAACTGCAATCATCACGGTGGCCTGAATCTCACGAATCGTCCGATTGATCACGTTGCTAATTTTGATGTCCTGCGTGACTTCTTTGATCTTTTTCTTAACAATCTTGTACTCCTCCTTATCCCTAAAGGCTTCTCTGGTCAATTCACTAACGTCAATCAGGCTTAAGAGCATAATGTCCCTTGGGTTGGATTTCGCACCTTCCAGCATTACATCATGCAGACGTTGCCTGATTTTATTTTCAGGTGTTAGGTTTTGAGTTGGGTACTTAGTGTTAGGAATAATCCAAAGTATTTTACTGTCTTCCCTATTCAATATGCCCTTGTGCATTAGTCCCTTCAAGGTGTCCTCCTTAAGCTGTTTTGCATTATCCGCCAGTTTATTTACCCAGTAGTCAATCTTTCGATATTTATCAGACTCCTTGAGCATATCAATGGTTTTGTTGATCACAATCTCCTTTTCATAGGCGTCATTAGTCAACTCCACCTTGTCATTAAAAATTCTGATTTTTTCGCGAACAGCAAGCTCGAGCAGTACCGCACCTGCAAAACCATAGTACAAATGGGTAGAATCGGTCACAAATTGACCCTTATCGTCATCCAAGGCGATAAGTAAAAATTCTTCAATAAGGTTTAACTCCATGACCGATTAAAAAATGTAAGGTCAAATTAAAGATTAATCAGATGTAATACTGAAGTATTTCTGGTTTTTGATTCAAATACTCTATCTGAATTTTCAGGACTTCCATTCTCGCCACTAGAGGCCTAAAATCTGCTTTGGATTTTAATTCAATACCAATCAATGCGGGCCCCTTCTCTTTGGCTGTTTTTTTAGTGTACTCAAAGAGTACGATATCATCGTCTGGACCTAATACTTCAACCAAAAATTCTTTCAAAGCCCCGGCACGTTGAGGAAATTGAACCAGGAAGTAATGTTTGAGCCCTTGATATAACAGCGCACGCTCCCTGATCTCCTCTGTTCTGGAGATGTCATTATTATTACCTGAAAGCAGGCAAACCACGGTTTTTCCTGTGATCTCTTCTTTGAGTTGCTCTAAAGCCGCTATACTCAAAGTTCCGGCAGGTTCAAGCACGATCGCATCCCTCTCGTAGAGTTCCAGCATGGTGGAGCATACAAGGCCCTCAGGAACGGTAATCACCTTCTCTAGATTCTCCCTAACAATGTCAAAGGTCTTATCTCCTACTGATTTGACAGCTGCACCATCAACAAACTTGTCAATGGTATCTAGGGTAATTCTATGCCCTGCCTCAAGAGAATCTTTCATGGAAGGAGCACCTTCAGGCTCAACTCCAATTATCCTTGTCTCAGGACTCAGTTGCTTAATAACACTGGATACTCCTGCGGCCAGTCCGCCACCTCCAATGGGAAGAATCAGGAAATCAATCTGGCTATTTGAGTCCTTTAGAAGCTCTAACCCTACTGTGCCTTGTCCTTCTATAATTTTCTCATTATCAAAAGGATGTATAAATTCACTTCCTGTTTTAATTGAAAATTCTTTTGCCAATTCATAGGCATCATCAAAGGTGTCTCCGATCAATACGATTTCAACGAATTCCTTCCCGAAAAATCGAACCTGTTCCACTTTTTGTTTGGGTGTAGGTGCAGGCATAAAAATGGTGGCCTTCACACCCAGTAATTGACAGGAATAGGCAACTCCCTGTGCATGATTCCCCGCACTTGCACAGATCACACCTTTCTGCATTTCGTCCTCAGAAAGGTGGCTAATCTTATTATAAGCTCCTCGGATTTTATAAGATCGAACGACCTGAAGATCCTCTCTTTTGAAAAGTACATTTGCCTTATACTTCTCTGAAAAGGTCAGGTTGGGCGTTAAGGGGGTGTGCACCGCCACGCCTTCGAGACACTCCGCAGCAGTCTCAATATCCTTTAAGTCCGGTATATAGGTCGTTGTTTGCATTATTTATTACTAATCTGTCGCAGGTTCTCCGAACCTGTTATTTTTATGAAGAATTGGACTCTATCCAAGAGTAGACGCTACCCTTAAAGTCATGTAAAGAGAGCCTTCATCTTGATTCAGTTTCGAAAACTCAGAGTTTCCAGAGGATAACTCTGAGGGGTTCTAGCTGGGAGAATGAACAGAGTTCTAACCTCCATAGCACTCACGGGTTCAGAGAACCCGCGAGAGTAATGGCAACTAGACCAATATTGGTTCTTCTTTCTCCACTGTTGGTGCATTTTCAGGTCTTAATGCCCTTACTGCCTTTCCCGCTCTCCACATTTCTGAATTATGAAGTGCATCCAATTCTACCTGGAGTTTTTCCCGATAGTCAGCTTGTGAATTCGAATTGATTGAATTCTGCGCCTCAATTCCATCCGTTACGGATTGGTATAATTGCTCGAAGACAGGCTTTGTGGCTTCATAGAACTTGTCTTTCCAATCCAGAGCACCTCGTTGCGCAGTGGTAGAGCAATTGGCATACATCCAATCCATTCCATTATCTGCGATAAGCGGGTAAAGCGATTGGGTAGCCTCCTCCACAGTTTCGTTAAAAGCTTCAGATGGTGAATGTCCGTTAGCTCTCAACACTTCATATTGCGCTTGAAACAGGCCTTGAATAGCACCCATCAATGTTCCTCTTTCTCCTGTAAGATCTGAGGTTACTTCCTTATAAAAATCAGTCTCAAATAGATATCCTGACCCTACTGCTATTCCCAACGCCACTACTCGATCTCTTGCTGATCCGGTAGCATCCTGATGAATTGCGAAGGAGGAGTTCAATCCTTTACCTTCCACAAATAGGCTTCGAAGTGAGGTGCCTGATCCCTTTGGAGCTACTAAGGCAACGTCAACATCCGATGGAGGAACAATTCCCGTTTTCTCAGAATAGGCTACACCAAATCCATGGGAGAAATAAAGCATTTTACCAGGAGTCAGGTGTTTTTCGACCGTTGGCCATAGTTGAATTTGGGCTGCATCTGACAAGAGATAACAAATGATGGAGGCCCTTTCCAAAGCTTGTTCAATCGGGAATAAAGTGACCCCAGGCTCCCAACCATCGGCAATAGCCTTATCCCAGGTTTTTGATTCCTGACGCTGGCCAACAATCACATTAATGCCGTTATCTTTCAAATTAAGTGATTGTCCTGGGCCTTGTACGCCATAACCAATCACTGCAACTGTCTCGTTTTGAAGCACTTCTTGTGCTTTTGATAATGGAAATTCATCCCGGGTAACTACGTTTTCTTCTACCCCTCCGAAATTAATTTTTGCCATTTTTCTGATTTTAAAAGTTTGATATTCGTTTTCTTAATTCATTTGATTCTTCCATCGGCTTCATTACCGATACGCGTCCTGATCGGACAAACTCGATCAGCCCATAGGGCTTTAAAAATTCGAGTAGTTCTTGTGTTTCCTCTTTATGACCGGTCTTCTCAATGATCATGAAATCTTGTTCCATTGATAATATTCTGGCGTGATTATCCCGAATGAGCTTTTCCACCAGGTTCCCGTCAGCAACTGATTTGGTGGAGACCTTATACAGTGCTATTTCCTGGAAAACCGTTTCATCGTCCTGATGGTAGACGGCTCTTAAAACTTCCACTTGTTTCTCAATTTGCAGCACAAGTTTTTTGACTTGTTCGGCAGTGGTTTTGACAACTATGGTAAACCTATGAACCCCAGCAAGCTCTGATTCCGAAGTGTTCAAGCTATCAATGTTCAAATGCCGCCTGGTGAACATGGAGGTAATACGGTTGAGCAAACCGATGCTATTTTCCGTGAAAATCGATATGGTAAATGACTTTTCCATTTAAGACAATCTCACTTCTGAAACTGAGGCTCCGCTTGGAACCATTGGAAAAACGTTGTCTTCCTTGCCTACATGCACTTCGAGCAAATAGCTTCCATCATGAGAAAGCATCTCTTGAATAGCATTTTGAAGGTCGGTTCGATCATCAATAGATTTGCCTTCAATGCCATACCCCTTGGCTATGGTCACAAAATCCGGGTTTTCCATTTCTGTGCTCGAGTATCTCTTATCAAAGAATAGCTGCTGCCATTGGCGCACCATGCCCAAAAAGGAATTGTTGAGGATGACTATTTTCACAGCGGTCTGAGTTTGAAATATGGTTCCTAATTCCTGTATAGTCATTTGAAAGCCTCCATCTCCAATGACTGCTATCACCTCTCTTTCAGGATTTCCCAGTTTTGCACCCAGGGCAGCTGGCAGGCAGAAACCCATTGTTCCCAAGCCGCCTGAGGTTATACTGCTTTTGCTTTGATTGAACTTTGTATATCGGCAGGCCACCATTTGGTGCTGGCCAACATCGGTTACCAAAAGTGCTTCTCCTTTGGTTTCATCATTAATTCCATTAACCACCTCTCCCATTGTTATTTGGCCCTGGGAAGGCTGGAGTTCTTTCTTTACAACTTGCTCTTCTTCAATTCTGGTAAACTCTCTGAATTGTTCGCGCCAAACCGGGTGACTGTTCATCCTCGCCAATCGGGTAAGTTCGACCAAAACTTCCTTACAGTCACCCAAAACCGCAATGTCGGCTTTGACATTCTTATTGATTTCGGCAGGATCGATGTCGAAGTGAATGACTTTGGCTTGTTTCGCATAGGTTTCCAGATTGCCGGTCACCCGGTCATCGAATCGCATACCGATGGCAATTAGAACATCACATTCATTGGTAAGTTTATTGGGTCCGTAGTTTCCATGCATACCCAACATTCCAACATTAAGCGGATGATCTGTTGGCAGGGCGGAAAGCCCCAAGAGCGTCCATGCGGACGGAATACCGGTTTTTTCTATAAAGATTTTGAATTCCTTCTCTGCATTGCCCAGAATTACGCCCTGCCCAAATAGCACGAATGGCCTTTGAGCACCATTGATAAGCTCGGCTGCTTTTGATAGTTGGTCCAATTCCAACTTAGGAACTGGTCTGTAGCTCCGTATGACCTCACATTTTTCATAGATAAATTCAAGGCTGCCAAACTGAGCATCTTTGGTAATATCTATCAATACCGGTCCCGGTCGTCCTGACTTTGCGATATAGAAAGCCTTGGCCAATGCCTCAGGTAATTCTTCGGCCTTTGTTACCTGATAGTTCCATTTGGTAACAGGCATGGAAATACTGATGATGTCTGTTTCCTGAAATGCATCCGAACCTAAAAGGTTTGAACCTACCTGACCCGTGATACAAACTAAGGGCGTAGAATCGATCATGGCATCTGCGATGCCAGTAATGAGATTGGTTGCACCAGGCCCAGAAGTCGCCATCACCACACCAACTTTACCGGTTGCACGGGCGTATCCCTGAGCAGCGTGAATTGCTCCCTGCTCATGGCGAGTCAATACATGTCTCACCTCTTCCTGATAATGATAAAGCGCATCGTAAATAGGCATAATGGCACCTCCCGGATAGCCGAAGATCAAAGAAGTTTCTTCAGCAATCAATGCTCTCAAAACGGCATCTGCTCCGGTGGTTTTAATATTTTGATCGACTTGTTGTGTTAGTAGTGCCTCCATATTAGTCTATCTAAAAGTCAGTTACACAGCCTTTAGAGGCTGATTCCACGGTTTTGGCATATTTATAAAGAGCTCCTCTGGATACCTTTAGCTGTGGGGCTTCCCATTTCGATCTCCGCGATTCGATTTCTTCTTTTGGAATGTCCAGCGTAATAGTATTTTGGATTGCGTCAATTGTAATCGGATCACCATTTTCAACTAAGGCAATTGTCCCTCCAGCCTGGGCTTCGGGCGTGACATGTCCTACCACAAAGCCATGACTTCCACCAGAAAATCTACCGTCTGTGATCATGGCCACGGACTTACCAAGGCCCGCTCCCATGATAGCCGAAGTAGGTTTGAGCATTTCCGGCATTCCCGGTGCTCCCTTCGGACCTTCATAACGAATCACAATGACATGACCGGCCTTCACTGACCCATTACCAATTCCTTCAATTGCCGAAAATTCATCTTCGAAAACAATCGCCTTTCCTTCAAACCGCTCACCTTCCTTGCCTGTAATTTTGGCCACTGCTCCCTCCTCGGCCAGGTTACCAAAGAGCATTTGCAGGTGGCCTGTCTCCTTTACAGGCTTGTCTAAATCTTTGATAATTTGTTGGTCTGAACTAAGCCCCTCTACACTTTTTAGGTTTTCAGCTAGGGTGTAACCTGTTACCGTCATACAACCTCCATGGAGCATGCCTTTTTCCAACATGAATTTCATTACAGCAGGTACTCCACCAGCCTCATGCAGGTCTTCCATAAGGTATTTCCCACTTGGTTTTAAATCGGCCAGAAATGGTATTTCATCGCTGATTTTTTGAAAATCATGAAGTGTAAGTTCGATATCCACACTATGAGCTATTGCAATCAAGTGCATCACCGCATTCGTTGAACCACCAAGGACGGTGATCAATCGAATGGCATTCTCAAACGACTTTTTGGTCAGAATGTCCCTGGGCTTTAGATCAAGCTCCAGGAGACGTTTGATCGCCTTGCCCACTTCTTCACATTCGGTGGTTTTGTCTTTTCCCACTGCTGGATTTGAAGAACTATAGGGCAATGACATGCCCAATGCCTCGATGGCTGATGACATGGTATTGGCCGTATACATGCCTCCACATGCTCCTGCTCCCGGACATGAGTTCTTGATAATACCTTTGTAGTCCTCATCCGAAATGGTTCCGGCAAACTTTTCACCTAAAGCCTCAAATGAGGAAACTATGTTGAGTTTTTTGTCTTTGTAGCAACCGGAAGCTATCGTTCCTCCATAAACCATCAAGGAGGGCCTGTTCAACCTTCCCATTGCCATCAATGCTCCCGGCATATTCTTATCGCAGCCAACAACAGCGACCAAACCATCATAGTAATGAGCACCTGCCACAGCTTCGATGGAGTCTGCAATAATTTCTCTGGAGACAAGAGAATACCGCATTCCTGAGGTACCATTTGAAATACCATCGCTGACTCCAATGGTATGATAGATCAACCCAACCAAGCCTTCCTTCCAAACGCCTGCCTTTACCTGATCGGCAAGGCCGTTGAGGTGCATATTGCAAGTATTACCCTCATAGCCGGTACTGACTATACCCACCTGAGCTTTTTGCATATCTTCCTCTGTCAACCCAATACCATAAAGCATCGCTTGAGAAGCGGGTTGGGTCTCGTCCTGAGTTAGTCGTTTGCTATACTTGTTCAATTCCATTCTTTCAGAATCCATCGATGCAAACCTATTTGAGCTATTGAGTATTGTTTAATCTTTTTTTCAAGTTCCTACGTTTTTCAAAAGGCTTTTTACTGTCCTACTCATTTGTTTATCAACACTTTATAGTTTGTTGAATTACATTGTTCAATACTCTGTTTTGAACATAAAAAAAGCCTTCCTCACAGGGTGAGAAAGGCTTTTTTTGATACATATCAGCGCTTCTCTCACCCAGAGGGAGAAATAATAATGACGCTAATAATGACTGTTAACTGTTTCATTTAAATACTCTATGTGAGGCCATTACACCTCCCGTCCTTCGGACACCCTCCTCAAGGAGGGAATAAAAAAAGTCCTGACGGACAGGTTTGCCTGTTCAGGACAGTAGCAATCTAGAACAGGCGGATTGCCACATCACCTTCCGCCATGCTCCAGCTTCTTCGCAATAACACTAAACGAAGAAGGCCTTCCCGGAAACGAGAAGGCCCTGAATTTTAGGACACCTCCCGCCTTTCGGACACCCTCCTTAAAGGAGGGATAAAAAAGGAGAGATTCATTTTTGGAAAAATTAGTGGATTGGTGTCAATTTGTAACCTGCCTTCTTCAGCAGATTCACGACACCCTCCGGCCCACCGAGGTGCCCTGCCCCAACGCCAATAAATAGTGATTTCTCTTTGGCCATTTTTCCAATTAAAGGAATCCAGTTCTTGTTGCGCTCATTGAGTAATACATCCACCTCATTATCATCGTCCATATACTCACTGGTTACCCGATACATTCTATCGATGTCCTCCGAATAGTACATATCGAGCATTTGAGAGAACTGTGATCTTGCATCGTTGGGATCATTGATTAACTCCATCAGCTCTTCAGCTTGACTTTCGTAAGGAATGCGATCGAAAACATCCATTTGCTGTTGAACCGTTTCAAGGCCAAGCACCTCCATTTCTCTTTTCTGGGCCATCTCAACAAATGTACCTTCAAAACTCGCGGGTGTGCCATCGATAAAGCTTGCTGTGATTACTGAGGTGATCACAAATGGTTTAAAGCTATTCATTAACCGAACTCCAACACCCATGACCTCTTTCATTGCCGAGTCAAGTTTCTGAAAATTCTCTTCAGATAAAAGCTTATCCAAAGTGCCGCCATCTTTCATGTTCGCATATTTCAATACTTCCAACTGCATGGCTGGATCATCCATATCCAGCTCCAGTACCAGCTCTTCGGAAGATTCAAAGGCCTTCTTTACTTTTTCTTTCAATTCAAAGTCCGCTTGAGGAAGCAAATGGAAAGTACCGTAGACGTAAGACGTTTTGATATCGGGGCCTTCAACTTTCCAAAGTAGTGAAGCCTCATTGGATTCCTGTCCGTTAAGAGATTGGGTAAGAAAAAGGCAGATGCCAAATGTGATGGTGAGTATATGTCTTGTCAAGTTGCTTATTAGAGGCAGGCTCGTTTTATTTATCATTCTAAAAATGTTTAGTTACCATCATTAGTCTCAAGAAAGCATTTTTTCTTGCAATTTGGTTCACATTTTTTTGAAAACCCTCATTTGAAAGCTCCTGACATAACTTATTCGTTCTAATAAGGTTGAAGTAATGAATCTCCAACCTTATTTAAACCATCATTAATTTGATTTTTTCGCGGTACTCACCACATTACCGTCTTCCTCCATCACGAAGGAAATCTGAGTAACACTTCCATCACTACCTCTATCAAACCGTATTAAAGGGAGGGTTCCTGCTGATCTGACATTTGATGGAAGAACGAGTTTATAAGTGTCTTTATCCACTTTTGCCATTTCCAATTTAGATTGTCCCATTCTGAGATAAAGGAGTTTTCCGTTTTCCACTAACACGTTTCGATTCCCTTCATATTCACCAACAAAGGCTTCCAACTGAGATACATCAACTTCCTCTTTTTCGACCTCCTTCTCGGGGGATTGCATCAACTCCTTAAGTGCCTCCTGCATTATATCCTTTGAGGCACCATCTGATTCTTTTTCTATAAGAGATTGTAAAATTAGTTTATTCGCCTCGGTCAGTGCCTCTTCAGGATCAGTTGGATAATCAGGAACTACCCCGGTCATGCCAAAATCTGTTCCTGTAACCGGATGCACAACCTTGGCAATTGGCACAGTAGCAATAAAGCCTTCAGCCAAGGCAAAACCACCGGCCGAGTGACCACCTTCTCTACCTTCTCCGGTTATTTCGCCAACTATCAATGCTCTGCCATGTTTTTGCATGAAGTAAGAGAAGTTAGTGGCCGCTGAACCGGTAAATCTGTCAATCAAAACATAGAGGGGCTGTTCTTCCAACCTTTTACCTGGTAATTCCGGCTCAGTGTAGAAATATGTCGTGCTATCATAAGCTGGAAATTCTCTTGTGAAGAGTAATTTCTTCTCTTCAGGAAAGAAGTAACTGCCCAAATAGGAGATAAAACCGCCTACCCCGCCGGGGTTGCTTCTCAAATCCAGAATGAAAGCATCAGTATGTTGCAGAAAGGCCATTGCTGCATCTAGTGTAGGCTTAGCCTGATTGATGTTTGGTATTTGTGTAATTCTCATGTAGCCAATATTCCCTGGTAATACTTCAAGTTTCTGGAAATTGAAGTTTCTCTTTAGGTCGGGAGAACCTCCAGTCATTGCAGAAAGACTGATTCCCTCCGCTTCACCTTCATCTCCATTGTTAATGGCCTCCAGCGGACCGAACATTTGAGGATTGTATAGTACATTAAAATGGGGGTCATTGGTGAATTCTCGAAGTGCTCCTGTCACCAAACGGCCAAATAAACTTGTTGTGTTGGCATTCTTGTACTCATCCGATTTGACCAATTTTGAAAGCATTTCCTTAATGTTTTCGACTTCTCCAGGAAATGCATAATTCTCTTTTATGTGTTTCACCAGCTTTCGCTGAATGGCTTTTTTGGTCTTGGGTGTGATTTCAACGTCCTGTCCATAAAATTGAAACGACAAGAGAAGTAAAATGGCAATTGAGAAAATTCTTCGCATGGTTTTGACTTTTTAAGGCCAAAATGAGCGTTCCAGATTATAAATTCGTTGCAGAAAAACGGATGAGACTTCGGACTTCAGAGGTTTAACACTCTTTAACGGAATCGCGATAGGCGGCAGGTGTGGTATTCGTCATTTTCTTGAATGCTCTATAAAATGAGGCTTTGCTATTAAAACCCACCTCAAAACCTAATTGGAGGAGATTCACGGTATTAAATTCGGGTCCTTCTATCATGCGTATCGCTTCCTTCACTCTATATCCATTCACCAGGTCATAGAAGTTTTTATCCAGTTCCTCGTTCATAATCTGAGAAAGGTGATACCTGGAGATACCCATTTCAGTTGAGAGGCTATCGAGGTTGAGGGTCGGATCGGTGTACAATTTCCTTTCGATCATAGCAACCTCTAGCTTATTCAAAATCAGCTTGCTGTCTACATTTAATGGTCTATAGCCCGTCTTTGGATTCCCGACTCCAACGAAAGTCAATTCTTTTCTGCCTAGTATTGATTTAACTTGATTTGAGTCGAGTACTAAAAGTAACACTAGTGTGATGGCTCCGAAAATCAGCTGGTTTTTGTATACAGGCTGCCACTTTAACCCAAGACCCGCGCTACTTGGATGAGTTATTTGCATTCTTTTCACCTCTTGCCCATTAGAAGCATCAGCCAAATAAGCAGGTAGCGCATCCCTCTGATAGCTGACTTGTACACGTATTGGAGCCCTGTAACTCTCGAGCAGGCTGCTTGTAATAAAGGAAAGCAGCAAGCCCGCCAATACCATGAAAGTGTAAGAATGCCTCCATGCGACTGGTCCATATATTTTTAGCCTTCTCCAGATTAAAAAAATGAGGACAGCTGCCCCAACTCCAGTTAAGGCTCCAAGAAAAATTGCCAGATCTAGATTAATCATTGTCTAATATATGTTATACCAAATCAAATATAATATGACGGATACAAATCATTTCTATTCGCGCCATTTCACAGCTGAATTGGTATTAGCCATTACGCAACCCGCAGAAAAATGATATTTTTAACATCGATTAATGTCGGCAATGAAATCGGATTTAAAATAGAACATCATGAGCAACTGGAACCAAGAAGAAGATGATCGCCAATATGTAGTGGTGGTAAATCATGAAGAACAATACTCCATTTGGCCAGCTGATAGAGAAATGCCCTTAGGCTGGAAAGCTGTGGGCAAGCAAGGTACCAAGCAGGAGTGTCTGGATTACATAGAAGAAGTATGGACAGACATGCGTCCATTATCTCTTCGTAAGAAGATGGAGGAAATGGACAGAGCCGGTAATTAATTAGCACACTCTCCCCTCGGCAGCCTTTCAACCAGATAGATAATCGAAATTTTAAGCAACCAATTAGTTGCGCATTAAATTTTTGTCTTTATATTTGCAACCATATAGTTGCGTATATCTATTTAAAGACATGGAAAAAACAATTCGACAAGAACATCGCTACAAGCATAACATCAATGACGTATGGAATGCGATTTCAAGCGCTGAAGAGATTTCAGCATGGTTTATCAAAGCTGATTTCAAGGCAGAGGTTGGCTATGATTATACATTCACCCACGAAAGTACGGTGATTGAGGGAAAGGTATTAGAAGCCAGTCCTGTACATACCCTAGTGTATACCTGGATAGTTAAGGGAACAGGTGTAGAAACTACCGTCCGTTGGAAGCTTAAGGAAGAAGGCGATGAAACCGTACTCAATATTGAGCATTCGGGCATTGAGAACTACCCTAACGATGAGATGATTACGGCCATGTTCACCAACTTTAGCAATGGCTGGGTAGGCTGTGCCGGAAACCTAGCCAAGTATTTAAACGACCCTGCCAGTGTCTAGCAAAATCAACAAAATATTCAAGGCTATTGCAGATCCCACGAGGCGGGAGATTTTCAATGTGCTTATTCTGGCGGCTACGGCCTTAACGATAACACAGATTTCGGAGCATTTTGAGATCAGTCGGCAGGGAGTCACCAAGCACATTCGCATGCTTGAAGATGCAGGCTTGGTGGAGATGAGGCAGGAAGGCAGGGAAAGGTTCTGTCTGGCCGATGCCGCCCCCTTGCAGGAGATTAATACCTGGCTAAAAACCTATGAGAAATTCTGGGAAAATAAGCTCACTGGTTTAGGCAAATTCCTGGACGAGAAAAACAAGACTTAATCAAATTATCCAATTCCAATTAGAAGTTATGAAAAGCAAATTATCAACATTTTTAATGATGGTCTTATTGTGCGTTAGCAGTCTGGCTAATGCTCAAATGACCAAAGAAGAGCGAGATTTCGCGGTAAAGTATATGAATGAAACTGCTGAGCAATTAGCTAAGGCAGTTAAAGGCCTCTCTGAGGAGCAAATGAATTTCAAACCTGATGCCAATACCTGGTCAGTTGCAGAATGCGTGAAACACATCTCTATTTCGGAAGGATTCACCTGGCAAATTGTTGAGGGCGCTTTGAAAACCGCTCCTGATGCTTCAAAAAGAGCTGAAGTTCAAGTGACTGATGAGCAGGTAATGATGTTCCTTGAAGACCGAAGTCAGAAGGTGAAAACATTCCCAAATCTTGAGCCTCAGAACAACACTGGTTCTATGAAAGATGCCATGACTAACTTTAAAAAGCTGCGCAAAGAACACGTGAAGTTTATAAAGGCATCCAAAGATGATTTGAGAAACCGATACTATGAGTTTCCATTCGGCAAAACAGATGCCTATCAGGTGTTACTCTTTATATCGGCACATACAAGAAGGCATACTAAGCAAATTGAGGAGGTAATGGCCAACGCTTCTTTTCCAAGGCAATAAGGCAACTAATACCCAAAACAACAAAAGCCTCTGTAGAGGCTTTTGTTGTTTTGGGTTCACATATTTATGTGTATTTCGATCTCTTTTGCACATAGGTTTGTGGTCTTTCTTAATGGATGGAGTTATTTGGGTTATGAGATACTACTTTTCGTTTTCGCTGACCCTTATGATTGCGCTTATGAGTTGCGGTGGTGATGAAGGTGCACCTGGCTCTAATCCTGACAACATTACTTTTATCACTCAACCCAGTGCTCAGGTTGGCCACACCTCTGTTTTTTCATTTCAACCCCAGGCCACCCACAAGAATGGAGATGCTCTAACCTTCAAAATTGAGGCTCCCGCATGGTTGAATTATGATAAAAGTGAAAACAAAGTCAGCGGAACACCAGACTGGGACCGTTTGAACTCAAGTTTTAGGGTTAAGATAATGGCAACCAATGGGATTGACACTGCTATTCAAAGAACTGACATTCAGGTCACGCTTGGGGAGATTGTATGCGGCACTAACTTTGGAGATCCAGCGGATTCCGAATATATCCTGCCCTTTGAACCAAGGCAAACTTATAAATTGCAAAATGGTAATTGCCCAACAAATCCGAATTGGGGTCATCAAAGGACATTTGCATATGATTTCGGAACCCCAATGGGAACGAACATTTTAGCCATGCGTGGAGGCACTGTTATCGCTTCAATCTCCCATCAGCCTGATGTTCCTGACTGTAGTGTTGGAGGAGGCAATATCGTGTTCATCCAACATAGTGATGGTAGTGTAGCCTTTTACGGACATTTCAAGCAAAATAGCGTCATGGTTGAGGTTGGAGATAGGGTCAATCAAGGGCAACTTCTGGCACAAAGTGGAAACTCAGGATGCTCCGCAGGTCCACATGTTCACGTACAGGTTTATAGACAGGCCGGCCCCTATGACAGACAATACTCTCTTCCTATCAATTTCAGTAATTCTGATGGTCCCTTGAATTCTCAAGGCAGTCTTGTGATTGGCGAAAATTACACTGCGCTGTAGCTAGTCTTTTACCAGCTTATAGCCTGCTTTCTGCCAGCCTATGATTCCACCATCAAGGTCATAAACGTTCTTAAAACCCATTTGGACTAGCATTTTACCTGTGGTTCCACTCCTACCTCCAATTGTGCAGTAAACGGCTATTGGTTTGTTTTTGTCCAACTTGTTCATCTGTTCACGGAAATCTTTCTGGTAGAAGTCTACCATTACCGCGTTGGGAATCCTTCCTTGATCAAACTCCTTTTTCGTACGCACATCTACTAGCTGGATGTCCTTGGTCTCCTCAATGGTCTTTTTAAATGTTTTGGCGTCTTGCACCAGGGACTTTTGCCCATAACAGGCAAAGGTCAAAAAACATAGGGTCAATATTGGCAGTAGTTTTTTCATCATGTCAGCAGGTTACCTTCTTCATCCCATTCAGCGATATCACCCCGTTTGGATTGGTCCACGCACTTTGCCAGCCATTCCTTATCATAGGCAAGGCCGTGATCGTCAAGGATGTCCTGAGGTACTCCATCCCAAAAGTTTGGAGCATTACCTTTATACCCCAGGTCTTTCACTCCTATTTCAGAAGTAAAATAGCCGGTCATGGTCAGATTTCGCATTCTGGTAAAGAACTTTTCACCTGGTAAGAGTTCAGGTGCTGTTTTCCCCGGATAGGCAATGGTATCACACATCGCTTTCTGCTGCGCATCCGTCAGTTTTTTGAACTCCAGGTTGTGCAACTTGTTCGAATGAGAATCAAGCCAGGCAATGCCCCCTCTCATAGGTAGCTGATTATCAGGCATATCCTTTACAATAAATTCAATAAACTCTGGTACTCCTGCATCAGAGGCTGAACCAAAGTCTGCATTTGAAGGCAAAATGATATCACAAAGCACGGCAATGGTTTCTAATTCGTGCTCATTTAGAAAAATCTCGGCTAAGATCTTTTGATCATGAAGTTTCTCATTTTCATTTCGACCATAACCGGGAATCTGTGGTTGCTCTTCGGCTACTTTTGCGGAATCAGCCGGTGCACAACCCGTTACCATGAGACCACCAGCAACAGAACCAACTAATAAGGTTTTGAGTGAATTACGTCTGTCCATGCGCTTATATATTTCTTTGTTTTACTTGTTCTATCAGATAATCAGATGCTCTCCATGCCAGGGCCAAAATAGTCCAGGTTGGGTTTTTGTCTGCTTGTGAAACAAACGGACCTGCATCCATGACAAACACATTTTCAGCATCATGCAATTGATTGTATTTGTTAGTCACCGAAGTGCGCTTGTCATTGCCCATTCTGGTGGTACCAACTTCGTGAATAATTTCACCCGGTTGGGTAAGGCCATAATTGCGATCAGCTCCCGGTTTATCGCCAAGCAATGTTCCGCCTGTGGCTCCCAGAATTTCTTCAAAAGTATCCTGCATGTGTTTTGTCTGAAGAATCTCATGCTTTGTCCACTTATAGTTGAACTTAAGCACTGGGATACCCCATTCATCAACCACTTCATTGTCAATTTCACAGCGGTTATCCTTTTGTGGAACGCTTTCTCCCCTTCCGGAAATACCTACAACGGCCCCGTAATATCGTTTCACATCATCACGCAAGGAATCGCCATAACCGCCTACGGTGCCACCAACTATTTTGTTCAGGTCATTAGGGTTAAATCCAAAACCGTAGCCGGGCATCCCCATTCCTCCCCACACTTCTATATGATAGCCGCGAGGGAAATCTAGTTTTTTATCATTCAACCACCAGGGGGTGTAAACGTGCATTCCGCCAACACC
>JAJCYM010000028.1 GCA_029262895.1 Roseivirga sp. | reverse complement strand
GAGAATGGGTGACACCCCGGGATGTACCGTAGTAGAGAGTACAGAGGGTATTGATGAGATAGGCCCTGGCAATTTTGTCTTCTATGATTTGGTGATGAATCATCTCGATGTTTGTTCTGAAGAACAGATTGCCGTAGCTATGGCATGCCCGGTGGTAGCAAAGAATGAGGCGAGGAATGAAGTGGTCATTCATGGGGGTGCAGTTCATTTTTCCAAGGATCATCTGTTTGATGAGAAAGAGCAGAAGTTTTTTGGCGAAGTGGTGATTATCACTGACAATGGTTGGTCACCTATTATTGATGGGATTAAGTTGACTTCCGTTTCTCAGGAACATGGCATTTTAAGTGCTAATTCTGAAGTATTTAATCAAATAGAAGTGGGTGATGTCCTGGGTGTTTTACCTATCCACTCTTGTCTTACGGCCAACCTAATGAAATCGTATACTACCTTGGAGGGAAAGGTGATCGACCATTTGGAAAAAGTTTTTTAAGTGTGCAACATCTGATTTGAACATGGCGTCTCTTGAGCAAATGATTCTGAAAAGGAGTCAGTTTGGTCAAACTCAAAACACGCAACCATGTTTAAGAATTATCTCAAAATTGCCTTCAGAAGCCTCTGGAAGGATAAATTTTTCTCTTTTCTCAATATAACAGGACTTGCCATAGGCATTTCGTGCTGCTTGCTCATTATGACCTATGTCAATTATGAGCAGAGCTTCGACAAACACTTTGATGGTTACTCCCAAATTCACAGAGGAGTAATTGAAGGAGCCTTTAATGGGCAGGATTTTACAGGTGTACAATTCCCGTCACCTGCCGGTAGGACATTCAGAGATCAAATTCCTGAAATAGAACAGGTAGTGAGATTTAGAAATATGGGCAACTGGGTTGGGAAGTATGAAGACAAGGTATTTAATGAGAACAATACGGTTTATGCAGATGAAACTTTCTTTGAGGTTTTTTCTGTGCCCATGATTATGGGTGACCCTAACCAGGCCTTAGTCAACAAAAACACTTTGGTAATGAGTAGGTCTACAGCCCAAAAGTATTTTGGAGATGATGATCCTATCGGCAAGCGACTTAAGCTTGACGACCGACTGGATTTTGAAGTTCGAGGCGTTTATGAGGATATCCCGGACAATACTCATTTTCATTTTGACATGATTCTCTCATTCATCACCCGGGAAAATGAATACAACGATCAGCAATGGTTGAATCAAAACTATGAAACCTATTTCGTTTTGAATCCTAATGCAAAAATGGATCAGCTCAAAACGAAGATCAATGAGATTTCCATAGATAAAATGGGGGCGGAACTCAAGCAATACCTGGATATGTCTTTTGCTGATTTTGAAGCTGCGGGAAATTCCTTTAACTACTTTTTGCAACCACTGGAAGAAATTCATCTTAAGTCAGATAATTACGGAGGTTTTGAACCTGAAGCTGATATTACCTATGTCTATATTTTTACAGCAATTGCGGCTTTCATTTTGGTAATTGCCTGTATTAACTTTATGAATCTTGCCACGGCCCGATCGGCAAATAGGGCCAAAGAAGTGGGTTTGCGCAAAGTAATGGGGTCTTACCGCCATCAAATCATCAATCAGTTTATTTCTGAGTCGGTTTTGATCACTTTCATATCAGGCCTGCTTGGTCTGGTTATAGCTGTCACCGTCATTCCATTCTTTAACGATTTTGCAGATAGGGCAATGACGCTCGATTTTGTTAATAACCTGCCTTTGGTCTTGGGTGGATCAATTGTCGTTGGGATACTCTCAGGGCTTTATCCGGCATTTTTTCTGTCAGCCTTTTCACCAGCTAAGGTGCTCAAAGGTAATTTGAGCCTTGGGATGAAAAGTGGAGGGTTGAGAAAAGTGTTGGTTACTTTTCAGTTCTTTATTTCAATCCTCTTGATCATAGCTACTTTTACCATTTTGGACCAATTATCCTATATCCAGAGTAAGAAATTGGGCTTTGACAAGGAGCAGGTGCTAGTGTTGCATAACGCTAATATGCTTGGAGCGAATCAGGAAGCGATGAGGAATGCGACTATGCAAAACCCTGATATCCAGACAGCGACCTACACATCATTTTTGCCCACCTCCAGTAACAGGTCGTCTACAATATTTTTCCCCGATGCCATTATAGACCAGGACCGAGGCCGTGTTACCCAAAATTGGCGAGTTGATTATGATTACATGGAGGTGTTTGGAATGAAGCTCAAGGAAGGTCGATTCTTTTCCAAAGAATTTGCTACTGATTCATCGGCCATGGTGATCAATGAAACAACGGCTAAGATCTTTGGTATCGAGTCAGTAGGAAGCATTATTGGGGCTTTTGATAACTCACCAGAGGAATTGGCTCGATATACGGTGATTGGTATTTTAGAGGACTTCCATTTTGAATCCTTGAAAAATCAAATTGATCCAATTGTCATGCGATTGGGCAACAGCAATGGATTCCTTTCCATGAAGTTGAATTCAGCGGATTTTCAATCTGTACTTGGTGCAGTTGAGAACCATTGGGACAGATTGGCTCCGGGGCAACCATTTGAATATACTTTCCTGGACGATCGATTCTCTAACATGTACCAGGCAGAAGCCAAGCTTGGAGACATCTTCACAATTTTTGCAGTATTGGCAATTGTGATTGCCTGTTTAGGCCTCTTCGGTTTAGCTGCTTTTACAGCTCAGCAAAAAACGAAAGAAGTGGGTATCAGAAAGGTGCTAGGCGCTACTATAGCACAGCTGATTTATTTAATGTCCAGAGAGGTTTCTATTCTTATTCTGATCTCATTTGTTATCGCCACGGGACTTGGCGTGTTGGGTGTGAATTGGTGGATGCAGGACTTTGAATATCACCCCTCAATTAACCCTATGATCTTTGTTTTTGCGGGATTAGGAGCCTTTGTGATTGCATTGCTCACAATGAGTTATCAATCGGTAAAAGTGGCAATAGCCAACCCGGTAAAAGCTTTAAGAAGCGAGTAAACGCACATCAATTTGATTGTGAAAAACCCTGACCACTCAGTCAGGGTTTTTTGTTGCTGCAACATTTTCTACCTCTTACCCATCTAACATTTGGAAGCTCAAAGGTTCGCTTAAATGCTCTGTTTGTTCACCGATGCACAGCGTTGGTTTACCGATTTTATAAAGTCATTTGGGGAGACTTGAGCCTTCTTTGAATCGTCAAAAGTCAAAAACTCAAAATCATGATTAAGAATTACCTCAAAGTCGCAATCCGGAATCTCTTTCGGAACAAATTTTATTCCTTGCTGAACATTAGTGGTCTGGCAATTGGAATCGCCTGCTGTCTATTGATTGTGCTATTCGTTACAGATGAACTTAGCTACGATCGATATTATGAAGATTCAAACGAAACCTACAGATTAACGATGGCTGGAGCGCTCAACGGCTCTGCTTTCGATTTAGCCGTTGTTGGTGACGTGGTCGGTCAAACCTTGGTTCAGGATTTCCCAGAAGTATTAAAGTCCGGTAGATTTAGAGGTGGGGGGTCACCATTTATTAAGTCAGGTGAAAACACCTTTAAAGAGGAAAAATTTATCTGGGCTGATCAATCCATCCTTGATATTTTCGATATTAAAATAGTTCAAGGTGATCCTGAAACTGCGCTTATCAATCCAAAATCCTTGGTGATGAGTGAAACTGGCGCTAGAAAGTACTTTGGCAATGAAGATCCTGTTGGTCAAATTGTTGAGTTTGGTGGTGCTAAGGACTACAAGGTTACAGGGGTTTACGAGGATATTCCTAGCAACACTCATTTTGAGTTCGATGTGCTTGGTTCTATGGAAACACGACCTGACTCCAAACAGGGCATTTGGTTGAGCATGAATTTCCAGACCTACGTGGTAACCACACCAGGTGCCGATTTGGAAAAAATGGCTTCACAATTTCCTGATATGCTCAAGAAATACATTGGGCCGGAAGTAAAGAAATTTATGCAAATGGAATGGGAAGAAATGGAGAACAACGGTACTTCACTTGCCTTTGCCATCCAACCAGTGGCTGATATTCATCTGCACTCTGATTTGCAGGGAGAACTAGGTACTAATGGTGACATTAGTTATGTCTATATATTTTCAGCAATTGCCTTCTTTATTTTATTGATTGCCTGCATCAACTTTATGAATCTTGCAACTGCCAGATCGGCACATCGTGCTAAGGAAGTAGGTGTTAGAAAAGTGCTGGGGTCTGTTAAATCACAGTTGGTTGGTCAATTCCTGGCAGAGTCTATTCTTATAAGTCTCATCTCGTTTGTATTGGCTATTGCCATTGCATGGATTGCCTTGCCATATTATAATGATTTGGCCGGTAAGCAGCTGACTATTCCATTCGGTAGTCCAATATTTATCGGAGCTATGTTGGCCGGCATATTTGGTGTTGGATTTTTAGCGGGAAGCTACCCCGCATTTTTCCTTTCAGCCTTCAAGCCCGTAGCTGTTTTGAAAGGGTCATTGAGTAACGGAATGAAAAGTGGTGCCCTGAGAAGCGTTTTAGTTGTTATTCAGTTTGGTACGTCCATTATTCTGGTAATTGGTACTTTGGTAATTCTCAATCAACTCGATTTTATCCAGAATAAGAACTTGGGCTATGAAAGAGATCAGGTAGTAATTATTAATGACGCCTTCCTTGCAGGAAGTAATGTTGCCGCGCTAAAAACGGAACTCGAATCTTTTTCGGAGGTTAAGTCCGCATCGCTGAGCGGATTTCTTCCAACGCCATCCAATAGCAATATGAATGTATTTCTGAAAGGTTTGGTGCCAGATCAAAATAATCAGGTGTTAATATTTGACTGGACCGTGGACTATGAATATGTAGAAACATTGGGAATGGAAATTGCCCAGGGAAGAAACTTCTCAAGAGATTTTGCCACTGATTCACTGGGAGTGATCATTAATGAATCCGCAGTTAAACAATTTGGTTTTACAGATCCTATTGGAGAAACTATCGGCACCTTTATTGATCTTGAAGGCACGGTTCAAGGGTACAAAATTGTAGGTGTGGTGAAAGACTTTCACTATGAAACTTTGAAAAATAAAATTGCTCCGCTTGCCTTTCGACTAGGGAATAGCACAGGACTGTTAAACCTTAAAGTAAACACAACTGACTATCCTGCACTATTGAGAAAGGTAGAGAATAGCTGGGCCAACCTGGCACCAAATCAGCCATTTGAAACCACCTTTTTGGATGATAGATTTAAGAGAATGTATGAGGATGAGCAGCGCCTTGGGCAGGTCTTCGGCATCTTTGCCACGTTGACCATAGTAGTGGCTTGCCTAGGCCTGTTTGGTTTGGCGGCCTATACTGCGGAAAACAGAATCAAGGAAGTCGGTATTAGAAAAGTGCTCGGGGCCAACGTAGGTCAGTTGGTATACCTTTTATCAAGAGACATTGGAAAGTTGGTAATAGTAGCGCTAGTTATTGGAGCTCCGCTAGCCTGGTATTTTATGAATGGCTGGCTTCAGGGTTTTGAATATAGAACTTCAATAGGGTGGACAATTTTCGCATTCACAGCGGGAGGCTCTATGTTGATTGCGTTGTTAACAATGACCTATCAATCCCTGAGAGCTGCCACCAGTAATCCGGTAAAATCGCTGAGAACAGAATAGTTTTACCTCTCAAGGAAATTAAAAGCGAATCAATTTTTGATTCGCTTTTTTTAATATCTCAACAGTAAGATCGTTAATTTGACAGCGGCAATTGCCGCTGTAGTTGGTAAATGAAGAAAGTCTGGGTCATTTTTATCGGAATAATTTTTTTGATCACGCTGTTGACCTATTCGAGCGTGCTCGTTTCTCCGCAGACTGTTAGAGTATCGGGATTCGTTTCGTTGCTGATCCCTGTTTTTTTGGTTATCAATATTATCATGGCAGTTTGGCTCCTTATCAGGTCATCCAAAATGGCCATACTCCCTATTTTGGCACTGTTTATTGGCTATAAATTCATATTCATCACGTTCGGTTTTTCGGGTAAGTCCACAGAAGATGGAGCGTTTTCGGTGCTGAGTTACAATATGAAATGGCTTGTTGAAGCCAATAAAAGAGATGGTTTTGATAATGCCGCAAATTGGATCTCGGGAGATGATTCTGAAATAAAGTGCTTTCAGGAATTCCATTCACGCAGAGATATTGTTGAAAAAATCAAACTCGATAACCGATATGAACTGGTTATGGGAGGCCGGAATAACACATTGGCAATTTTTGCGAAGGGGAGAATATTGGATTCGGGCATCTTATTCGAAACCAGAAACATCAACAACGTTCTTTTTGCGGATATTCTGATAGAATCCGATACTATTCGCGTGTATAATGTCCATCTGGAATCCATGGGGATTGATATTGATGATGTCGCCTCAAGAGAAGAAATTCGTAGTGAATATGATAAGGTAAAATCCAAATTTCTGAAGGGCTCTGTTCAGCGCAGTGAGCAAATTGAAAAACTCTTGGTTCACGTTTCAAATTGTCAATACCCTATTATAATAGCTGGTGACTTCAATGATGTGCCCTACAGCTATAATCACTTTAAATTCAAAAGGAATTTCAAAAATGCCTTTGAGTCTGCAGGGCGTGGTTTCGGGTTCACTTTTAATGGAAGTCTACCGTTCTTGCGCATTGACCATCAGTTTTATAATGAGAAAATTAAGGTGTTTGATTATAAAACATTGACAGAGACTAATTATTCTGATCATTTTCCAATTAAGGGAAGATACTCTGTGTTGGAATAGGCCAATTTTTGATGTGAAATACTTATTTTAGCCGACAATAACTTTTTTAAATGACTGGAAAGGCCAAAAAATTAAGACGCTCTACCTCCGAAAAGGTCGTAGCCGGAGTGTTAGGAGGGTTAGCAGAATATTTTGGTGTAGATGTAACCATTATCAGGTTAATTTTCGTCTTGGTTTCTATTTTCAGTATCGCCTACGGAGGGCTAATAATCTATGTTATTTTTTGGGCGGTTATGCCAGTTGAGAGTTCGGCTGATCACCAAAATGAAACCACAAAATTGGACGGATGAGATTAAAAAAAATAAGGCATTTCATTCTGATTTTAGGCCTTGCTACATTGTTTAATGCCTGCAACCTGGAATACTTTGACAATGCTGAATTCCAAGACTTTGTTTGGGATCCGACACTGGCAGTACCCGTTGGAGAAATTAGCTACACGGTCTCTGACTTGTTTGAAGAGTTGAATGACCCGAATGCGGCAATTTCAACTAACACTGAAAACGTGGTTTCGCTACTTTATGTAGAAGAGCTGAGTGCTCAGGATGCCTCGGCATTTCTCGCGGTAAGGGATCAGGGCTTCGCTGGTCAGCTTAATTCGGGAATCGACTCACCGAATTCACCGGTTGCTACAAATATTAATGTCAACGAAACGTTTGCCTACGATTTATCTCTTAATGCCGGGGAAGAATTTGATTCCATATTTTTTTCCGGAGGCAATTTTGAACTAGCACTTAATTCAGGGATTCAGTCGGAGGTATCATTCACACTTACTTTTCAATCACTGAAAGACATAAATACCGATGCACCATTGGTGGTCAATGGTGTTTTATCTCCGGCTTCTCCATCATTTAATTTCGATAGCCCCCTTTCAACCTATAAAGGTGTTTTTACCGATGATGGCCTCGGTGGACTTACAACAAACAAGGTGCTGGTTGATTTAGAATATAACATTGCCATTGAGGTAGGAGATAATTTGACGGCAAATGATGGGTTGGATTTTAATATGTCATTTACCAACCCAGTATTTAATCAAATTTTCGGCTTTGTAGGCAGAGAACAATTGGATATAAACAGCCAAAGCATTGATCTTGATTTTTTTAACTCATTTGGTGATGGTGCCATACGGTTTGCCGATCCCAAATTCACCTTTAGTTTTGACAATAGTTTTGGCTTCCCAATTGGAATAGATTTTAGGAATGTGGCCGCCACCAATAGTGATGGGGAAGTACTCAATCTTACAGGACCTGTTACCGAATCTGTACAGGTTATTGGTGCTCCCTTACCAGTGCAAATAGGGCAATCAGTGAAAACCGATATTGTCCTGGAAGTGGCAAACTCAAATATTGATGCTCTGGTGTCTCACAAGCCAACACGCATGACTTTTGATGTGGTGGCTGAACCTAACCCCATCACCGGGCCGGTTCAGGGTAATTTCCTGGATGCTAATAGTTTTCTGGATGTAGATATCGAGGTGGAAATCCCATTGCACATCGGAATTGAAAGCCTGACAGCAGAGGAATCTATGAATTTTGACAATGGTGAGGATTTAGACCAAGTCAAAAGTGTAATGCTTAGGTTAATAATCGACAACAACATCCCTATGGGTGGAAATGTCGAAATGGTCTTCAGAAATGGGACTGGGCCGGTTTACACAATTACTGATAGAGCATTATTTAGTGGTGCGGCAGTCGGGGGCGATGGCAGAACCACTGAAGTTACACAGACCATTACTGATGTGGTTCTGGATGAAGCCGCAGTCAGGGCCATTCAAAATGCCACGACTATTCTGGTCAGAGCTACATTGAGCACAACGGGTGCTACCTCAGGCGAAAACGTAAAACTCTTCGCTGATTATCAAATGGATATCAAGATGGCTATGCAGGCCAGTTTGGCAATAGACTCTAGCGGTAACTAGTCATGAAGAGATATATACTACTTTCGATATTTAGCCTGGCCCTGATCACGAACGCAAGGGCACAAGGCAATTTCTCTTTCTATCAGTTAAGAGAAATTGTGCCACAGGCGCAAAGCTTGCAACCGGCTTTCATTCCGAATAATGCCTTCACTTTCGGACTTCCAGGTGTAGGCCTGGCTTTTCAGGGAGACTTTGTGTTAGGTGACTTGCTCCATAAGCCAACTGGCATTGGAGATTATACCATCGATTTGGACGTGTTATTGGAGGCTACGAATCCCAGTAACCTAATGAACCTGGATGTGACAGCAAACCTTTTTCATCTAGGTATCAGAACCAAGCTTGGAGCGTTTTCAATCTTTGCAAATGCGCGTGCCAAATTTGACTTTCAATATGATGATGACCTCATGGAATTCATAGCCAATGGCAATGCCAACAGGATCGGGTCTGCCATCAGTCTTTCTGATACGCGCATAAGAGTAAACTCTTTCCATGAGATTGGGTTAGGCTATGCAAAAACATTTTTGGGCGGAAAACTGACTCTTGGAGCTCGGGTTAAAATGATACAGGGCCTTTTTCATGCCTCCACGCTTGAAGGAGCGGCAGGCAGCATAGCCACGGACGGAACTTCATATGATTGGACGGTTAATGTTCAAAACGGAACTGCCAATACCGCAGGTCTGGACTTCTTTCTCAATAGTGATGATTATGAAGATAGCGAGCTTACCGATTATCTCATTTCTAATGGAAACACCGGTGTGGCGTTTGATTTTGGGGCCAAATTTGACCCTTTCAAATGGCTATCAGTGGAAGCCTCAGTGGCTGATGTTGGCAAAATCTCTTGGAAAGAGCAGGTGATCAATTACAATACGGCCGATACCAGCGTGGTCTTTTCCGGGGTTCAACTTCGAGGCCTCGAAAATTCAGATCAGGTATTGGAAGATAGTGTTGCTGCAAAATTCAGGTCCAATGAAACAAACGTTGGTTTTGAAACTACTTTGTCCAAAAGAACATATGTTTCCGTTTCTTATAGACCTGGCAAAAATGACAGGTTTACTGCAATGGCCTACAATAATCATGTTTTTGGTCGCTTTGAACCTTCCTATGCAGTGTCGTATAACAGAAGGGCCGGCCAATTCACCTTTGGGGTGGTAGGTAGTTTTAGAGCTAGAGGTAACAACACGAACGTAGGTTTTAATATTGCCACCAACATCGGACCATTTCAAATGTACTTGGCCACGGATAATCTGATGGTTTTGAACAAACCTGAACTTAGATCGAAAGCGGATTTTAGGTTTGGACTTAACCTTATGTTTGGCTACAAGAAGTTCAAGAACCCTAATGCTGTGGTAAATCTTGATGAGCTTTAGTCGATTTACGACCAAGCAAAAGAATCGGTAGTAAAAGGAGGTCGGCCAGTAGGGCAATTATCAAAGCCGCACTCATGAATACTCCTGTGTAAAATGAAGCAGAGAAGCTTGAGAAAGCGAAGAGAATAAAACCTGCGCAGAGGACTATTGTTGTGAGTACTATGCTCTTCCCAGTGGAAATAAAGGTTCTCTTTAAAGCATAAAGGGGGGGCTTTCCACTCTTCTTCTCCAATTGATAGCGACTAAGAAAATGAATGCTGTCATCCACTGCAATCCCAAAGGCTATTCCGAAAATTAGCGTGGTTGAGATATTCAGATCTACCTGAAGAAAACCTAGCAGTCCGAACAAACAAAGCAAAGGAATCAAGTTAGGAATCAGGGACATTAAGGCGAGGATTGGGCTCTTGAATAAAATTGCCAGCATAATTGAAATAATGGCAAGCCCTAATCCCAGTCCTTTGAGAAGCCCTTGGGCTACGTAAGTGTCCGTTTTGTTGATCAGGAAACTGGTACCGGTCAGCCTGTAATTTTTGAGGTCGGATTTTATTTCATCCTTGAAGAAGACGTCTAGTTCGGCATACTTTTGCTTTGCAATAAAACTTCCAATATCTCTTTGTCTGGCAGATAATCTGAATTGTTGCTGGTCATCAGTTTGCAACTGTGACCTTACTTCTTTGAAGGCTCTGCTATCGAATATTCTTTTGACCTTTCTGATTTGAGATGGGTTTTCAGGCAAAATATGAAAAGAGGGACTTCCACCATTCAATGCCTGATTAATGTCTTTGATAACACTAAGAGGGGAGATGGGCTGTGCCAAACCAAATTGCCCGGTTAGGAAGTTTGTGATTTTTTCAAGGTCTTTTAAAGCAGCCAAATCGAACATCGTATTAGCATCCGAATTGAATATAAATTCGATAGTATTTGACCCATTGTATTGTTCATCAAAAAAGAGAATCTTTTCCATAAGAGGGTCGGATTTTTTCAACCCTACAATCAGGAATGTGTTCTGCCTAAGAAAAAAGACCCCTGAACTGATCAAAAATATGCAGGTCAGGCTAGCGGCCAGTACTTTTCTGCGCCTGGTCAAAACAAAGGAAAATAATCGGTGCATGAGTCCAGACCATTTTACTTCTGTTGATAGATTTTTATTGAGAGCTCTGGATGAGTAAATCAGAATTGACGGTAACAGGGAGAATGT
Organism: Roseivirga sp.; assembly: GCA_029262895.1. Lineage (GTDB taxonomy): Bacteria > Bacteroidota > Bacteroidia > Cytophagales > Cyclobacteriaceae > Roseivirga. The sequence continues at coordinate 20,685 of JAJCYM010000028.1, read as the reverse complement.
GATGATATAGGCAAATAAAACCCCAATTGCGGTGAATACCCCAAAATTTCTAATGGGAGCAATGGGAGACATTATCAAGGTGGCAAACCCAATTGCAGTGCTGATAGAGGTTAGCAGAGTCGCGAGCCCTACCGACTTTAAGGTGATTGTTATGGCTTCGCCAGATTCATATCCGCCATGTATTAGTTCATTGTATTTAGAGCAGAAGTGAATCACATCAGACATAGCTACTACTAAGAGTATTGGGGGAACCATGACCATCATCACGTCTAGAGGTTGGCCGACAGTAGAGATAAAGCCTATAGACCAAATACAGCATATAGCCAGTACCACAAGAGGTAAAAGTACCCCTCTAATGGTTTTAAAAATCAGGTACAACGCCACACATACCAGGCCAATGGACAATGCCAGTAGCAGAAAGAGCTCTTGTTCTAACTTCTTTACAAAATGATATTGCGCCTCAATTTTTCCGGAAATGATAACTTCTGAAAACTGGTCATTCAGCGCTTTTTCAAGTCTTTCATAAAAAAGCTCCCCAGACTTTGTGCTTGTGAAGGGGCGATGTTTGATGGTCATTGCGAGCGATTTTTTATCATTCGCGATAAACTGGCCCATGAGATCTTCATTTTCAAATAAAGAAGCTTCTGACTGGCCTGAAGGATTGACCAATCTGATTTTATTGACGCCCAGGGGGGTGATTTGATAGCGGTATTGATTGGTCAGGCTTTGGACATCTTCTATCTCATCCCAATTGCTCAATGATTCAGTTAAATCATTTAAGTCTTGAAGAAAGACTGATGAAAGAATGTCTTCGGATTTAAAAGCGACAAAAAAGTAGTCGTTGTCAGTGCCGAATTTTTTGGTGAAATCCTCATAATAGGCAAAATCAGCGTCACCCTTCGGGAAGAACATGTCGAAGTTGTAATCGAATTTTAAATTCTTGAATTGAAAAGCAAAAAAACTCGTAATCAAAAAGATCAAGAGTAATAAAAAACGGGCTTTTTTTCTGCTCAAGGTGATTGCTGTCTTGATCAAATATAAGGAATGAATTTCTTCTTCAGCTACCTTCAAATTCACAATTAAATTCCATTAATTTGTTAAGCTTTTAGTCTATTCAAAAACACGCAAGCCCTATGAAACAGTACCACGATTTGATGCGCCATATTTTAGAAGAAGGAAATAGAAAAGGTGATCGGACGGGAACGGGGACTTTGAGTGTTTTTGGACACCAAATGCGGTTTGACCTTTCCAAAGGATTTCCAGTGTTAACCACTAAAAAGGTGCACCTGAGGTCTATAATTCATGAGCTGCTGTGGTTCCTACAAGGGGACACCAACATTAAATACTTAAAAGAAAACGGTGTTTCAATTTGGGATGAATGGGCTGATGAAAGCGGAAACCTAGGGCCAGTTTATGGATATCAATGGAGAAACTGGCCAGCGAGGGATGGGGGTACCATCGACCAAATCGTAAAAGTGATTGATCAGATTAAAAACAATCCCAACTCCCGAAGACTTATTGTGAGTGCATGGAACGTGGCTGATGTAGACCATATGGCCTTGCCTCCCTGTCACGCCTTTTTTCAGTTTTACGTAGCCGATGGAAAACTGTCTTGCCAACTTTATCAAAGGAGCGCAGATGTGTTCTTGGGCGTACCTTTCAATATAGCCTCTTACGCATTATTGGTATTGATGGTCGCGCAGGTCTGTGATCTTGAGCCTGGTGATTTTGTGCATACCTTTGGTGATGCACACCTATACTCAAACCACATTGAACAGACCCATCTGCAATTGGGGAGAGATTTTAGACCGCTGCCTACTATGAAGATCAATCCGAATGTGAAAAATATCTTCGATTTTAAATACGAAGATTTTGAGTTAGTCGGCTACGATCCACATCCACATATCAAAGCGGCAGTGGCTGTTTAAGGACAGCGTTTATGAGTTCAACCGGACTTTCATAGTTCCGTTCCCTGTAAGATTTTACCCAAACCACCCCGGTGACATTTGTTAAAAATAAGGAGTCTGCGGTACGCAATTGATCTGGAGTATGCAATACCTCTTGATATTCAATATGGGCTGACTCTAATTCCTGAAGTAAATATTTTCGCATAACTCCATCTATACAGCCTGTTTCCAGAGATGGTGTAAAAAAAATGCCATCCTTGATCCAAAACAGATTGGCCGAAATTGATTCAGCCAAATGCCCTTCGGCACTGAGAATAATCAAATCCTCAAATTTTGTGTTCTCTTTTTCTATGCCTGCTAAAATGTAGGGCATGGCACTCATTGTTTTGGCAAAGGAGATTTCGGATTTAACTACCCGGGATGTTTGACTGATACCAATTTGCGCGATGGAACCATAAAAGGGGCCGTTGTGCTCTTCAGCAGAGATTAAGTAGGAGACCTCATTGGTTCTGGGTGTATATTTTCCACCTGGATTCCTCCAAACCTGAAGTCGACAGCGAACTTCTTTTGATAGTGAATTTTCAGCCGAAAGCTGATCAATCATCGCGCGGAGTTTTGCAGAATTAAAGTCCGGAAAACTCATTCCTAATTTTGAACAACCGAGCTTGAGTCTGCTCATATGAAAGTCCAGCAAGTTTATTCTTTGAGTGCCTGTAACAATTGTTTCGAAGAGGCCGTCTCCATAACAGAATGCCCTGTTCTCAGGGTTTAGGGAGATGTTTTCTGCAGAGTGCATTCGAGAGTTATATATGACTTTCATGTACTGAATTAACCACTTACAATTAATAAGAGATCAAGTAGGTGATATTTCTCTAATATTGAAAACGAAATTTACTGACTACTGATATCGACAGAAAAATGTTGGATTGGGAGTAAAGAAAAACGAGAATCGCATGCCTTTTAAAAGGTGTGATTTTTAACAGGATGGCTGAACAAAGTAGTGTTTTTGATATGATTGGACCGGTGATGATAGGTCCCTCAAGTTCGCATACGGCTGGTGTAGTACGCATTGGCAGGGTAGCGAGAAAAATTCTCGGTGCACAGCCTGAATTTGTTGACATCGTTTTCTACAATTCTTTTGCAAGAACTTATGAGGGGCACGGGAGTGATAGGGCCATTATTGCAGGTGTTTTAGATTTCAAAACCGATGATACTCGCATCAAAACTGCCTTTGATCATGCCAAGGAGGCTGGCCTTAAGTTTAGCTTTAAGTCAATGGGCAACGCGTCCACCATGCATCCTAATACCGTAAGGGTGAACCTGGGAACCAAGGACAGGCAAGTAGAGATTGTTGGCGAAAGTAGAGGTGGGGGGATCATAAAAATTACTGAGATAGACGGATTTTCATCGAACTTTTCGGCTAATCTTCATACGCTTATTATAATGGCTGACGACAGGCCAGGCGCCATTGCATTTGTCGCCAATGTACTGGCAAATGATGAGTGCAACATAGCCACTATGTCGGTTAATCGAAAAGGAAAGCGTGATATCGCCTTTCATGTAATTGAGATGGATTCACCAATGAAAGAAATCACACTTACCTATTTAGAGAACTTGAGCTGGGTCAGGAAACTAGTGTTCATACCAGATATTGAATTTTAAAAAATAACTATGGTCTTAAATCAAAAACTATTTGTATGTCTTGCCCTCATGGCGCTCTCCACGATGTCGTTTGGGCAAAGTTCAGGGCAGAGGCAGTGGACGCTGGAGGAGTGCATAAACTATGCATGGGAGAACAATCTTACCATCAGAACCAATGAGCTAACCTATCAAAGCAATCAGATAGCCCTAAAGGAATCTAAGTTTGCCATGCTGCCAAATTTAAGTGCTGGTGGACAAATGGGTAAGTCATTTGGTAGAACTATCGATCCTGTGACAAACTCTTTTATTAGCAGTGATTTTTTGAGTGGAGGATTTTCAGCTAATACTTCTGTGACATTATCCAGAGGAGGGATTCTGCGAAACACGATTAGACGAAATGAGCTGAATTTAGAGGCGAGCGATTATGATGTGCAAAAGAGCAAGAATGATATTGGGTTGAATGTGGCGACTAATTTCTTGACAGTTTTGCTGAATAAAGAACAATTGGATAATGCTCGCTTTCAACTTCAGGTTTCTGTCGATCAGCTTGAGAGAACGAAAAAACTGGTCGAAGCGGGTTCATTGCCATTAACCAACCAATTGGATTTGGAATCTCAAAAAGCCACAAATGAGGTGAATTTAGTAAACGCAGAAAACAACCTTAGCATCGGGATTTTGAATTTGAAGCAATCAATGCAAATGTCTGCTGATGAGCAACTTGATATAATTGCTCCCAATATTGATGTGACAGATGTGCCGTTAGGGTTACAGAAGCCAGTCGAAATTTATCAGGTGGCCTTAGGAGCTCAGCCTGAAATCAAGAGTGCTGATCTGGCCGTTGAAAGTAGTGATGTGGGAGTCAAAATAGCCAAGGGTGCTTTCTACCCCACATTAAGTTTGACTGGTAGTGTATCCACCAATTATTCAGACAGGGCACAAGAGTTTTTGGGCACTCGCGATGTAACAGTGCCAGCTACACCAATAGGTTTTCTTGAGGGGACAACAACCAACGTTTTGTCTTTTGAAAGAACCCAGACAGTGCCGATCACCAATCCGGATTATGGATTGCTGCCTCAGTTTAATGACAATCTAGGTCAATCACTTAGACTTAATTTGAACATCCCGATCTTCTCGCGCTATTCTAATAGAGCCAATTTGCAACGTGCTCAGATTTCGAAGCAGCGGGCAGAAATAACTGCAATGAACACGCGCAATACCTTAAGACAAAGTATAGAGAGTGCTTATAATACTGCTCAGGCAAGTCTCAAGTCTTATGAAGCAACACAAAAACGTGTGGCTGCGTTAGAAGAAACTTTTAGAGCCGCCCAGCAAAGGTATAATGTTGGAGGGGTCAATTTTGTGGAGTACCAGGTGGCGAGTAACAATTTGTTTGCGGCCAGAACAGATCTGGTAAGAAGCAAATACGAGTATATATTCAGAGTTAAGATTTTAGATTTTTATTTAGGGAACCCGATTACATTAGATTAAGATGGCAAAAGCAAAAAAGAAGTCAAACAAGGTATTATGGATACTGATTATTGTCGTGGTATTGGCCCTTGTGGGCGCTATAGGCGCAAAGCAAGCGGGGCTAATTGGACAGCCAAAGACAATCAAAGTTCAATTGGCGGAGGCCTCTAATCAAACTATTGTTGAAAAGGTCACGGCCTCAGGGGTTGTACAACCGGTGATAGAAATTGCTATCAGTCCTGATGTGGCTGGAGAAATAATTGAGCTGAATGTTGAAGAGGGAGACTATGTGAGTGAGGGAATGATTTTGGCAAAAATCAGACCGGACAATTTAGAGTCTGCTTTGAACAGGGCCAGAGCCAACTTGAATCAACAAATGGCCAATCTTGCTTCGAGCAAGGCATCCAGATCAAGGAATAAGGCGCAGCTTACTCAGTCAGAATTGGCTTTTAAGCGCTCAGAACAATTGAAAAAAGAGAATGTAGTGTCTGATGCAGAATATGAGACTGCAAAAGCCAATTACGATGTGGCAGTGGAGAACTATAATGCGTCAGTGGAGAGTGTTAAAGCCTCAGAATTTATTGTGAAATCTAGCCAGGCTACTGTTGAAGAGGCAGAAGAAAACGTGAGATTGACAGTAGTGCGAGCCCCGTCCAGTGGCACCGTATCAAAGCTGAATATCGAAAAAGGAGAAAGAGTTGTGGGAACACAGCAAATGGCTGGTACAGAGATGATGCGCATTGCGGATCTCACCCAAATGGAAGTGAAGGTAGATGTGAATGAAAATGACATTATCAGGGTGAATGAGGGAGATACCACAATCATCGATGTGGATTCATACACCTATATGGACAAAAGCTTCACAGGGGTAGTGACATCAATTGCAAATACTGCTAATCCAAAATCATCGGCTGATGCAGTAACAGAATTTGAAGTCAAAATCAGAATTTTGAATGAGTCTTTTCAGGATTTACTTTCTGAAATTCAAGGGCCTTCACCTTTCAGGCCAGGGATGACATCCAGTGTAGAGATTGTGACCATGACTAAGAATAATGTGCTTTCGGTACCGCTTTCTGCTGTGACCACGCGCACACCTGCTCAGCTCAGAGGTAATTTTGGATCAGATGATGGTGACGACAACGATAATAACGTTAGGGTCTCCAGTACTTCTAATAAGTCATCTTCCAAAGATGAAGAAATCAAGGAAGTGGTTTTCATCAGTGAGGCTGGAAAAGCGAAAATGGTAGAAGTCAAAACCGGAATTAGTGATTATGACAACATTGAAATACTGGAAGGTTTGAAAAGTGGAGATGTTGTAATTTCAGGACCATTCTTTGTGGTCTCCAAACGAATTAAGGGCGGAGATTTAATTGAAGAAACTAAGGCCAAGAATAATAACAACATTAGTAGTTCAAGCACTAATTGATAAGTTAAGAAGATAGAGAATAGAAGGGGGAGTCATTGGACTCCCCTTTTTTGTGCTACAGATCACAGTATAACGACACCAATTTATCATCTCCAATTGGTCCAGCTAGATTCTTCGTGCCTCAGAATGGGGAAACCCGACTTTGTGCATTTTCCTTTGTATAACATCCTTTATTTTGTTGAGGAACGAAGCATCTCACAGATGACTTATATAAACCAAGGTGGGTTGCATTTTCATTAACCGCCACTTTGTACTACCGGTCTGGCGGCCCTTTTGAGAAAGCCCCTGTTACGCGAAGGTTTTTAGGTTTGACCAAAGTGCCTGAGCAGGCATACCAACAACATTATAGTAATCCCCTTTAATGGAACTGATACCAATCATGCCGATCCACTCCTGTATACCGTAAGCACCTGCCTTGTCTAGTGGCTGGTAGATATTTACATAATGCTCAATCTCAGCCTCAGTAAGGTTGTTGAAGGTGACTTCGGTAGTGGCACTGAATGATGTTGTTTTTTGATTTGACCTTAAGCAAACTCCAGTAACGACCAAATGGGTTTTGCCGGAGAGACTCGTTAGTATGTTTATGGCTTGGGCCTCATTTTCTGGTTTGCCCAGGATGGCATCATCATTAATAACTACGGTATCGGCTGTGATCAAGAGAGTACCATCTTCAATTGGATGGGCGGTTGCCTTTTTGTGCGCCAAAAATTCTGCAACTTTTGCTAGCGGGATATCGGCAGGATAGCTCTCATCGACAGAAGTTTGGATGACTTCAAAGGGCAATCCCAGGTCTGTAAGAATTGCTTGGCGCCTGGGCGATTTAGAAGCTAATATCAACCGGTAATTTAAATTCATCTTCTTTTATGGAGCTAAAAAGGTAACCACAAATCACTTTAGGGTAGAAATAGGTGGATTTTTGGGGTAGCGTGTATCCTGAATAACAGACTTTTTTCACCTCACTCATTCCAATATCCTGCGTGATGATGGCCATCTGAGCTTCTCCCTGTATCGTTTTGGTCATGCAGTTGGCGAAATTTCTTTCGAAGGTGATATTTCTGGAATTGCGATGCTCTTTGCCCGGAATGCCCAGACAATTTTCGATTATAAAATAGTGCATCACCGTGAGATCCAGCTCTTTTATTTCATCCGGGAAGTTCCAATTCAATTGTGCATGAACTTCAGGTTTCAATCGAACTTTTATTGCTTCATCTCCAATAAGAAGACCGAAGGCCCACTTTTTACCTAAAATGATTTCGTTGAGATCATTAGGATTGTCTATCTCCTTTATCGTAAAACATTCGGAGATTTTATTTAAGAACTTACTCTTATCGAAGTGTTCCAGTCCTGAAATGAGCCGATGTGTTGGAAGTATCCTGAGATCGTCAGCTTCACCATTTGTGAGGTACATCAGGTGATAGTTATATCCCTCATCACCTGTGTGATTCGGGTTGCTTGCTTTCCTGTTCTGCTTGTAAAACATAGACCCCTCATATCTATGATGCCCATCAGCCAAAACCACTTTTTGCTGCCCGATAAGCGCTATAAACTTCTGTATCACTTCCCGATCATGAATAGCCGAGAGCACATCCTTTACACCCTGATAATCCTCGGTTTCATAAATGGGGTGAAGCATGCTTTCATCCATGTATTTCTCCAGCGAAAATTCTTTATCAAAATATAACCCATGAGTAGGGCTTACATTAAGTTGTGTCTTTTCTAATACTTCCAATCGATCATCCACCGAGTGAGGCATTGTGTTTTCATGCCTTAGTATGTCCTCATCATCCCAATGTGTTGCCTTGATATTACAGATGAATCCTTTTCTGATATATGACTTTGTGCTACCGGGCAAGGTGAAATGCTGGTAATAAACGTAAATGGTGGGTAGTTCATCTTGAAGAATGATCCCGTCTCTTTTCCAATTGCTTAGAATTTCTTCAACAGGGCCATTGCCGTTGTTAGGTTTGGGAACGGATAGGTGGATACTATTATATGGGTTGTCGTAAAGCGTTTTTCTTTGCTTATCCGAAACCACGTCAAAGAGTGGAGATGTCAATTCTTCTATTGACTCAGCCAGCTTAGTGTTATATCTCCAGGCTCGTAAAGGTTTTATGACGGCCATTGGTTAATCTTTAAGTCTGTTTTTCCACTTGCTCGCACTTCCCGAAGATTTGGTCTGGGCAAGGGTGGATGACTTTTCACTTTCCAACAATTCAAAAGCTAAAGCGGCTGCTATTTGTTCTCCAGTTATGTCATCCTTCAAAAGGGCATCAGGAGTGAAATACTTATCGACAAACTTTGTGTCAAATTGCCCTGATCTGAATGCCTCGTGTTCGAGTACGTATTTACAGAAGGTGAGGGTAGTTGTAATTCCGGTAATTTCGTACTCATCAATGGCTCGAAGCATCTTTGTGATGGCAGCTTCCCTGTTATCAGCCTTGACGATTAGCTTTGCGATCATAGGATCATAGTAAATAGGGATATCCATCCCTTGCTCAAAACCATCATCAACCCTTACTCCGGCTCCTTGAGGTAGTTTATAGGTTTTTAACGTTCCAATATCCGGTAAGAAGTTATTGGTTGGGTCTTCCGCATAAACCCGCACTTCCAGGGAATGGCCAGTGATTTTCAAGTCCTCTTGCTTAAAGGAAAGTGCAAGACCTTCAGCAATTCTTATTTGCTCTTTTACTAAATCCAAGCCAGTGATCTCTTCAGTCACAGGATGCTCTACCTGTAGCCTTGTATTCATTTCCAGGAAGAAAAAATCCAGATTTTCGTCAACAATGAATTCTACGGTTCCGGCACCATGATAATTGCAAGATTTGGCAACCAGAAGTGCTGCCTGGCCCATTGCCTGCCTCTTTTCCGGTGTGAGTACGGGAGACGGGGCTTCTTCGATTACCTTCTGATGTCTTCTTTGAATGGAGCATTCCCGCTCAAACAGGTAGACCAAGTTGCCATGTTTATCGCCAAGCACCTGAATCTCAATGTGACGTGGGGAGGTTATAAATTTTTCAACAAATACAGCCCCATCTCCAAAAGCGGATTTTGCTTCAGAAATGGCCCTTTCCATTTGCTCTTCAAGGTCAGCTTCTTCTTCAACAACCCTCATTCCCTTACCACCACCACCGGCACTTGCTTTGATAAGCACAGGAAAACCAATTGACTTGGCAATTTCAAGCGCTTCATTTGGGTCTTCAACAGCATGGTTTACTCCTGGAACCATAGGTACATCATATTGCGAAACGGCTTCTTTTGCTGCTAATTTGCTGCCCATTATTTCTATGGCCTCAGTTGATGGCCCAATAAAAGTGATGCCTTTCTCTTCAATGGCTTTGGCAAACGCAGCATTCTCAGATAGGAATCCGTATCCTGGATGTACGGCATCTACTTTTAGGGCTATACATACCTCAATTATTTTCTCAACATTCAAATAAGATTCACTTGAAGGTGGAGGGCCTATATTTACCGCTTCATCAGCATAACGGACATGCAAGGCATTCCGGTCTGCATCACTATAGATAGCAACTGTTTGGATACCCATTTCACGGGCCGTTCTCATTACACGAAGGGCAATCTCTCCACGATTGGCTACAAGGATTTTGGAGATACTATTCATTACCAATACCGCTTTTTTTGTGGTTACAATGCTAATTAATAATCGTCTAATATCTAGGGAATAAGAGGTATATAAAAGTCTCTTTTTTTGATAAATGGTCTTTATAATGTTACCTTTGCCACCTTATTTAAGCGGCATATTTTATAAGCTAAAAACGAGCGCAATTGGATTTATTTGAAAAGTTATTGGCCAATCAAGGCCCCTTGGGTAAACACTCTGAAGTGTCCGAAGGTTATTTCATGTTTCCTAAGTTGGAAGGAGAGATTTCTGCACGAATGCAGTTTATGGGTAAAGAGGTTTTGACCTGGAGTTTAAATAACTACCTGGGTCTTGCCAATCAGCCTGAAGTGAGAAAAGCTGATGCTGATGCAGCAGCAGAATGGGGTCTAGCCTATCCAATGGGTGCCAGAATGATGTCTGGCAACACCGTATATCATGAACAATTGGAGCAGGAACTTGCCGACTTCGTGGATAAGGAATCTGGTTTATTGCTTAACTACGGTTATCAAGGTGTTTTATCTATCATCGATGCTTTGGTAGATCGGAAGGACGTAATTGTTTACGATGCAGAATCACATGCCAGTATTATTGATGGCGTGAGACTGCACATGGGCAAAAGGTTCGTTTTTCCTCACAATGACATTGAAAACCTCGAAAAACAACTTGCAAGAGCTACCAAATTAACCAACGAAACTGGGGGAGGTATTCTGGTTATTACTGAAGGTGTTTTCGGTATGTCTGGTAATCTGGGTAAGCTCAGAGAGATAGCAGATTTGAAGGAGAAATACGAGTTCAGGATTTTTGTAGACGATGCCCATGGTTTTGGAACAATGGGTGCAACCGGAGCTGGAGCGGGAGAAGAATTGGATTGTCAGGATGAAATTGACGTGTATTTCTCAACATTTGCCAAGTCCATGGCGGCTATAGGCGCCTTTGTTGCTGGAAGTAAAGAGATAGTCCATTTTTTGAAATATAATTTGAGATCTCAGATTTTCGCCAAATCATTACCAATGCCATTTGTGATTGGAGCTTTGAAAAGATTGGAAATGCTGAGGGATGATCCAAGTCATAAAGAAAAGTTATGGACGATTGTAACAGCACTTCAAGGGGGGCTGCAGGAAAAAGGATTTAATATTGGAACGACTCAATCGCCTGTAACTCCGGTAGTTCTGAATGGTACAGTTGGTGAAGCGGCTGCCTTGAGTCAAGACCTGAGAGAGAATTTCAGCATCTTTTGCTCCGCTGTTATTTACCCTGTAGTGCCTAAGGGAACCATCATTCTAAGGTTAATACCAACGGCTATGCACAGCCTTGCGGATGTGGATGAAACCATTAGTGCTTTTGAAGCGATTATGGGTAAGCTGAAAAGTGGAGAGTATAGGAACGCAGAAGTGGCCGTGGCATTTGGCGAATAACTAAAATAAAGTGCTCTAACCGTTGTATATAGAACATTTTGGGTTATATTGCTTCGTAAACAAACATTATTATCACAACCTTAAAACACAATTAATATGAGCAGATTTAGCGAAGTACAAAATTTAGTAAATTCTTTAGAAGGTGATTTCGACAAGTTCTATGACAAAGGAAATCAAGCCGCTGGTACTCGTGTAAGAAAAGGAATGCAAGAATTGAAGAACTTAGCTCAGGATATCAGAGTTGATGTTCAGAACAAGAAGAACAACGGATAATACATCCAAACTTTTTGAAAAAGGCTGACCGAAAGGTTGGCCTTTTCTGTTTACAAGACTTTCAGACTTTGTGCTATTTCAGATCTAAGTTCTTGACTAGCAGGTAGTAGTGGGAGTCGCACATGGTTGTCGCAAACCATTTTTAGCCTCAATACCTCCTTGATACCTACAGGGTTACTTTCCTGATACATCAGTGGATTTATGTCTAAAAGACGCTGAGAAGAAAGTGTCGATTGATAAAAATCACTGCTCAGAGCGCAGTGGGTAATGTTCTTAAATATTTCCGGAAACCCATTTGCGAGCACCGAAATTACCCCCCTAGCACCCACAGACATCATCGAAGTAGTAAGCAGATCGTCTCCTGAAATTAGGATAAAATCGTCAGGTTTTCCTTTCATTATCTCCATGCATTGCACCAAATCACCGGATGCCTCCTTTATACCAATAATGTTTGGATGCGCTGCTAACCTCAAAGTTGTTGCCGCAGATATGTTAGACATCGTTCTTCCGGGCACATTATATAAAATAATTGGTAGGGGAGATTCATCTGCAATTTTAATATAGTGCTGATATATTCCTTCCTGACTAGGCTTGTTATAATATGGGCTTACGGACAGAATGGCATCGATACCGCTCAAGTCTGTCTGAGTTATTGTTTCTAAAACGGCAGCGGTATTATTTCCGCCAATGCCGTAAACTATAGGTAGGCCTTTTGGGTTGTTGTTCCTGACAAAGTCGAGGATTTCTTTCTTCTCAGCGTTGGTAGTTGTTGCAGATTCTCCGGTTGTACCTTGCACAACATAATAATCCACACCTTTTGCTGTATGCTCAAGAAGGCTTTTCAGCCCTTGAAAATCTACCCTTAAATCACTGTCGAAAGGTGTGACCAGTGCAACACCCGTACCATCAAATTTTTTCAATTTGTATCTACTTTAATGCATTTACATATTTGAGCATCTGCTCAATAAGGTGCTCTAAACCTGCACTTTTATTAATTCCTATCATCAGTTCAAAGAGGCTTTCAGCCTTATCGGAATGTAGTCCAACTCGACATTGCGCCTGAGACTTTAGAAGCAACGCAGCTGTGATTTCGTTGACCTCAAAATCTAAATGAAAGAGGTAGTCAAATGACTCACTAAGGAAACTATCAGCAGCACTGGAATTAATCTTGCCGAGCAAGCTTAGGTCTCCAACACTCATTAGGGGTGTTTTAGTTTCCACCTCTTCATTCTTGTTCGGATTATAACAAAGGCCTCTCACAGATTTGTCAGTTCCCAACTTATCGATAAGATTATACACCAATTCCTCCTTTTTGGCCCCTTCCCAGGTGTAAAGAATTCCGATGGACGTTGCTTCTTCAAAAGGTTTAAGTGCCCCACGGTTGGTCGCGGACTTAGAAGTACTGTTGAGTATTGATAATATCTTTTTCCCGATTGTTGACATTCTAAATCATATCTAAGAAATCAGCCTCAGAAATTACATTAATATTAAGCTTTGTAGCTTTTTCCAGCTTTGATGGCCCCATTTTATCACCGGCAACCAAATAGTCTAACTTGCCGCTAATCGATGAAACTACTTTTCCGCCATTTGCCTTGATTTTATCCTTCAATTCATCTCTAGAGAATTGAGCAAATACCCCTGAAATCACAAAGGTCTTTCCATCAAGCGTATTTCCTTCTATAACGGCCTCCTTTTTCTCACTTACTAGTTGTACCCCGGAAGCCCGTAATTTTTCTACGATTCCTCTATTTTTTGAATCTTCAAAAAAGTCAATGACACTTTGCGCTATTCTGTCACCGATCTCTGGCACTTCAATTAGTGTTTCAAAAGGTGCCGACATAAGGTTGTCAATGGAGATGAAGTGTTCAGCTAGTTTTTCGGCTACAGTTTTCCCGACAAAGCGAATGCCCAGCGCAAAGAGCACACGTTCAAAAGGAACGGCCTTGGATTCTTCTATGGCTTTAACCACGTTTCCAGCTGATTTTTCTCGAAGGCTTCTTACGGCATAGTCCTCTTTTTTATCAGAATATGTGGTGAATTCGAGGCCATTAAGCTGTTCGTAGGTCAAATCATACAAATCAGCATAATTACGGATCAAGCCATTATCCAGCAATCCTCTAATTGTCTCCGGCCCCAATTTGTCAATATCCATTGCTTTACGCTGGATAAAGTGATCAATTCTACCGAGAATTTGAGGAGGACAGCCTTCTACATTGGGGCAGTAGTGATTGGCTTCTCCTTCCTGTCTTATAAGCATTGTATCGCATTCCGGACAGTTGGATATGTACTCAACAGGCTCACTATCATGTGATCTGGATGAAATTTCTACAGTAGTAATCTTCGGTATAATCTCACCACCTTTTTCTACATGGACAGTATCTCCGATTCGCACATCAAGTCGCGCAATTTCATTGGCATTGTGAAGAGAGGCGCGTTTCACGGTAGTTCCTGCAAGGAGTACCGGCTTCAAATTGGCCACAGGAGTCACTGATCCGGTACGTCCAACCTGGTAAGAAATACTTTCTAAAACCGTAGTTGCACTTTCTGCCTTATACTTATAAGAGATAGCCCAGCGCGGGCTCTTTGCTGTAAAACCTAATTGTTCCTGTTGGGACAAGTCGTTGACCTTAATGACGATACCATCAGTTTCTACGTGCAATTCATGCCTCTTTTCTTCCCAGTGGTTTATATAGTTGAGGACTTCTTCAATAGTTGCACACTGTTTATACGTGGGAGATACCTTGAAACCCCAGGACTCGATTGCCTCAATGGCTGTAGCGTGGGTGGGATAGTTGAGGTCTTTCCCTAACAAATAATAGAGGTAGCAGTCTAACTTACGGCTGGCGACAACACTAGAATCCTGCATTTTCAAGGTGCCGGATGCCGAATTTCTTGGATTGGCGAGTTTTTCCTCACCAATATCTTCCCGTTCATTGTTTACCCGTTCAAATTCTTTTAAAGGGAAAAAAGCCTCCCCCCGAACTTCAAACTCTGCCGGGACGGCTGCCTTTAACTTAAGCGGAATAGATCTGATCGTTTTGGCATTGGCCGTTATATCATCTCCCTGGGTACCATCACCACGAGTTACGGCTCTTTTCAAAACACCATTTTCGTATGTCAAGCTGAGCGCAACACCATCAAATTTGAGCTCACAAAAATATTCATAGTCCTGGCCCTCAAGGCCTTTGGCAACACGGCCGTCAAAGTCACGAAGCTCTTCCTGAGAGTAAGTATTACCCAAAGAGAGCATGGGATATTTGTGAACAACTGAATCAAACTCTTTTGTGATTGTTCCTCCAACCCTTTGAGAAGGCGAGTCTTCTAACTTGAGTTCAGGGAATTGATTTTCCAGAGCAATGAGTTTCTCCAGAAGTTGGTCAAACTCGAAATCTGTTATGACCGATTCACTCTTCTGATAATACAGCTCATTATGATAGTTGATTTTCTCAGAAAGCGCTTTAACCTCATTTTTGGCCTCATCAAATGTCATAGTATTCTAATCTTTTTGCTCGAGTTGATCCAATGATGAGTTTAATTCAGCCTCTGTGTTTCGCAATTTTTCCTTACACCGGGAAATGAGTAGAGTACCCTCCTTAACCAGTGAAGCTAATTGGTCAACATCAGGCTCCTGATTTTCTACAATGTCCACAATTTCCTCAATGCGAGCCATGGCTTCTTTATAAGTCAACGACTTTTCTTCTGTCATCCTTTTTTATTATTTATGGTACTCACAATTTCACCATCTTCATAAACGGTGGTTATTGCGTCTCCATCTTTCGGTTTGGCATTCATTAGTAACGTGCCATTTAGCCTTGAAATGCTGTAACCTCTCTTCAAAATTTTTGATGGTTCTACTAAACTAAATTGCTTTTCGAAGTTAGACAATCTTTGATTCTGATTGGTCAGATATAATGAAGACTTGTTGTGTAGGGCTTCTGTCGTTTCAGCCAATTTCTGCTGATTTTTTTGTAGAGAGTGTTTGGCCTGATACTTGAAAATATCACCTTTTCGATCAAGCAGGCCATTGTATTCATGCAATTTATGGTTGATCTGGAATTTTAGTTCTGATGTCAAACTGACCAAGTGGTGATCGCTTGTCAAAAAGAGCTGTTCCACCTTTTGATGAATTTTGAACGCTGATTCATCAAGAAGGTTATCAAAGTGCTCCAGGCCACTGACCAGAAAATCGGCAACGGCCGTGGGTGTCTTCATTTTGGTATGCGCTACCAAATCTGTAACAGTTTCATCTCTTTCATGTCCTATTCCTGTGATAACCGGGATTGGAAATTGCGCCACCTGTGCTGACAATTCAAAGTCGTCAAAACAGTCTAAATCAAGTTGAGCACCGCCTCCACGAATGACTATCACCAGGTCAAAACTGTTGACTCGTGTTTTGATATCTTCAAGCGCTTCTATTATTGAGGGGGCGGCCTGTTCTCCCTGCATGGTAGCTGGAAACAAATGTACATCGAAATGAAGGCGTCTCGGATTGAGGGTCAGGTGACTAATAAAGTCACCATAACCTGCAGCAGATTCGGAACTGATTATTGCTATTCTCTGAGGGACTTTGGGCAATGTGAGTTTTTTGTTGAGATCATATATGCCAGCATCAATGAGTTTTTGGATGGTCTCTTGTCGTTTTCTGGCCCTCTCACCTAAAGTGAAGTTAGGGTCAATGTCTTTGACATTGAGGCTGAGCCCGTAGATTTCATGGAATTGAATGGTCACCTTCAACAAAACTTTTAATCCAGCTTTAAGAGGCGTTTTGGTAATGGACTCAAAGGATCCGCTCAACGTACGATAAGCATAGGCCCATATATTGGCTTTGATTTTGGCTGATATGAAATTTCCTTCTTTTTCAACCAATTCCATATAACAATGGCCTTTTTGGTGCAGCCGCATCTCCCCAATTTCGGCCACAACCCAGTAGGAAGTTTCCATATTGCCCTCAAGGGTTCGCTTGATAAGCGCGTTTAATTCGAAGAGTGAGAGATGACTCATAGTGCAAATTAAAGCACTTGAGCGAGTAATAAAATTAGTTTTACCGATGCCCTTGAGATTCGAAAATAAAAAAGCCATTCTTTTCAGAATGGCCCATATTATGAATGTTTTTCAGCTTTAATTCCCTTTTTTCTTGGCTCCATTTTCTCGAGGACTTCCATCTCTGGATCGGCTTAGGCGTTGCATAAGTGATCTGCGGAATTCACCTTCAAATCGAACGAGCTTCCATGTCTGTTGAGGGGAGAGGACCTCTTTAAATTTGGTCAAATACTCTTTTTCAATTTTGGCCTCAGCTTCTTTTTGTTCCAGATAAGTATCGAGCATTTTGTTAGCAGCCTCATCACTCATGTTTTCGTAATCCCGATTCGACACGAGCGAACGTTTTTTCTGGCCATACTTTTTACCAAGCTCACTCTTCCTTTTTTCGTATTCGTTAAATACAGGCCAGAAAACCTGACCTTGCTCAGTGGTTAAATCAAGTCGACTAGTTAAGAAAGCAATTCTCGCGGCTTTGATCTGTTCCCAATCAACTTGTCGATTAGGTGGCCCATCTTGGGCAGAAAGATTCAACATCAGTAAAGCCCCAATACCCAACAATAACAATCTTCTGCTCATGACTCTAATATTCTATGTATTCAAAATCGTACTCCAATTCGGGATTTTCAAATTCAGTAATCCCAAAACTCCCTAATTCATCATCAATAAAATCTTGCAAAACAGTCATGCCATCATCAACAGATGCGAAAATGTCAAGACCGCTAATTTCTTCATCTACCAGATAGGCTATAATAGCTTCATCAGACAGTTCAGGAGTTACCGTTCCATCATCAGATTTTATACCCAGAACAAACACAGTTAACAGAATCACCGCGGCCGCGGCATACCTGACCCAACTTCTTTGGAAAAGTGGAATTACTTTAGTTTCCGGGTTTGGATTAACCCGTTCGGCAATGGCATGAGGTAGGCTTTCGAAATACCCTTCAGGAACGGTAAAGACATTTTCTTTTAGATGATCGGAATCCAGTGGAGAAGTCTTTGTATTCGAATCTACCTTGCTCATGATTTTATCATGAAGGTGCTCAAAATACCCCTCCGGCACTTCAAAGATGTTTTGCTTCATCTTATCATTTCCTAAGTCATTATGTCTCGGTTTTTCGGCCATTGATTATTTGATTATCAACACGTTGAAAGGTTTAATCACGTTGCAATAAGTTCTCTATTTTTTTTACTGCCAAATGATAGCTTGCTTTTAATGCGCCTACACTCGTTCCCGTTATCACTGAAATCTCATCGTATTTTAAATCATCAAAATACTTCATGTTGAATACCAGCTTCTGTTTTTCCGGTAACGTAAGCAGTGCCTTTTGGAGCTTCATTTGTATTTCATCACCACTAATAGTTGATGAATAATCTATTTGATGGCCTAATTCATGCTCAGCTTCATCGATAGGCATCGCATACTGTCTTTGCTTCTTTTTTAAAAAGGTAAGCGACTCGTTTGTAGCGATGCGATAAATCCAGGTGAACAATTGTGAAGCTTCTCTGAAGCCTCCCAGATTTTTATAGATTTTTATAAAGACTTCCTGAACCACGTCATCTGCATCATCGTGGTCGATGACCATTCGCCTAACATGCCAATAAATGCGCTCCTGATACTTTTTTACTAATGCACTGAAGGCACTCCCGCGAGATTGCTCGTTGCCAAATTGTATCAGTATGTCCTTATCTTCCAACAGCAGGTGAATTCAGGTACTTAGATGCAAGGGGCTATCTATGGTTTAAATTTCATCAAATAAATTATTCTCGGAATAATATGGACTTCATCAACGTTGTATTCCATAGCTTAGAACAAATTACTATTTTCACCCCATGTTAGCTAATTAAGCGTGCCATGAGCTTAGAAGAAGACATAAAACAACAGAAGAAATTTGAGAGTGAGTACGAGCGCTTGGTAGTGAATATTATCTATACCAATGGCTGGCTTGCCGAGCAACAAAATAAAGTGTTTAAGCCCTTTGGCTTAACGGCACCTCAATATAATGTACTGAGAATTCTTCGCGGTCAGCATCCCGATCCATGCACAGTAAATTCCATAATTGATAGAATGTTGGATCGCATGTCGAATGCCTCCAGGATTGTGGATAGGTTAGAGAAAAAGGCACTCGTGGAAAGAAAGGTGTGTAAAACTGACCGGAGAGCTAAGGATGTAGGAATTACAAAGAAAGGTCTCAAGCTGCTAGAAGAAGTGGACTTGGCTGGTAAGCAGTGGATGAAAAAATTTAAGAGCGTTGATCAAAAAGACGTAAAGGAAGCCAATGATCTGTTGGATTCATTCCGAGATGCCTAAACTGAGTTAAACCTCTATTTTTCCTTTATCGCCCCGTATTTTTTGAGAATTGGAAGAATCTTATCAATAGATAAGGCCTCGGTACTATTGCCATCACGACCTTGCATGGTCTTAGCCATAAAAAGTGAATTAATTATAGCTTCTTCAGTGGCCTCTATGGTAGCCATAAATATTGGAGACATAAAGTCATTTTTAAGTACATCTCCCTTATCGAAACGTTCGGAGGTCCGATGGGGAATGCGCATGGATTCGGCCGTTGATGCGGCAATTACATAGTCACCACTGCCATTGGAGGCAATGCCACCAGTCCGAGCCAGCCCCATCATTGCTCTTTTCGTGACTCTTTCTAACAACCTGGCATCCAGAGGTGCGTCTGTCAATACAACAATCATACAAGAGCCGTCACTTTTTTTGATGGCGTTTGAAAAGGGGAATTGTTCAAGCTCTTTACCCACTGGTGCACCATTGATGGTAAGTACGCCTCCGAAATTAGTTTGGACCAAAACGCCAACTGTATATCCACCTAATGATTCAGGAAGCTTTCTAGAAGAGGTTCCAATACCCCCTTTGTAGCCAAAGGCGCGTGTTCCCGTGCCTGCTCCAACATTGCCTTCAGTAACGATTCCGACTTTGGCATTCCCGATGGCCGAGATTACATCATCTTCTGTAATGTGCATCCCTCGAATATCATTGAGGTAACCGTCATTAGTTTCACCAACTACAGCATTGACCGAACCGATGTTTTCGTTGCCCTCTAAGCCAAGGGTGTATTTTACGGTGCCCTGGATACCCATAGGAACACTGAGAGTATTTGTCAGAATTATAGGAGTTTCGAGATTGCCTAATTCTTTTACCTGGCTGATTCCAGCCAATTTGCCAAAGCCATTGCCGATATAGATTGCCGCAGGTACCTTGCTTTGAAAGAGATTGCCTTGATGGGGTAGGACCGCTGTTACTCCGGTCCTAATTTGGTTGCCCTTGATCAATGTTTGATGGCCTACTGAGACACCAGGTACATCAGTTATGGCATTATTCTTACCAGTAGCCATAACACCGATTTCGATGCCATATTCACGTGCGCGCTTCTTGTCTTGGGAGAAACAGGGCTGTGCAAGTATTAGGCAGAGGAAAGCAATGCTAAGGAGCTTCATAATTTAAATATAAGAAAGCTCATTTGATCTTGTTCTTATTTACGGCTCAACAGTATCCATTTGAAGATTTGATTGATTGCGACTTATCCCTCATTATGGCCTCCATTGCATAAGCAGGATTGAACCCACTGAAAGGCTCCAGTCACCGGGTGACTTTAAGTCACCCGATGACTGGGTTTGACCGAAATAAAGAGGCTGCCCAATGGGACAGCCTCTTATTAGTGTGTTTTTTCAACTAAGTTCAATCCACATTCGGTTGAGGAGTCATTCTCAAATAAGGCTTCACCTCAGTGTGACCTTTTGGAAACAGTGCAGGAATATCTTCATTAGCAACAGCGGGCACAATTACACAATCATCGCCAGCATTCCAATTAGCAGGTGTGGCTACCTTGTGGTAGGCTGTTAGCTGTAGAGAGTCAATCACTCTTAGCAGCTCAT
>JAJCYM010000027.1 GCA_029262895.1 Roseivirga sp. | reverse complement strand
AGGGATAAGGAACTGTAAGAGACCAATTGCCACCACCAAGGAGAGTATTGAAACCAAAATGGACTCTACCATAAATTGAATGGCTAATTGTCGTTTGCGAGCCCCCATCACTTTGCGAACACCTACTTCCTTTGTCCTTGTCATCGCCCGTGCGGCAGATAAGTTGGTATAGTTAAATGCAGCACATACAATGATAAGCAATGCCAATACACCTAAACCATAGACAAAGAAGTTGGGCATGGCCGAACCAATTTGATTGCCATAAAGAGGGCCAGGAGTAATGTCTGTCATTTTTTGAATATCGAACTCAAGAATATTCTCGGACTCCTCATTGTAATTTTCCTTCTCGTAGTCAGCCAAAAACGGTCGAATACTGTTGATGTCTGAACCTTCGTGAAGGGTAAAGTAGACCCAGCTACCCGTTGAGGATTGCCAATTTTGAAGCCTTTTGCGCAATGTGCCATCCTTCTCCAAGGTGGGAACTGAACTCACTGAGGCTAATGCCTCAAAATTGATATGTGTTTTACCGGGAAATTCTTCCAAAACACCTGTGACTTGGAAGCTCCCTTTGTCTTCAAAGTCAATTGTTTCTCCAACTGCGTCCTTATTCGGAAATAATTTTTCCGCTATGTCCTTTCTGAGCACTACCGTATTTGGGCTTTCTAATGCGGTAGAGGCATCACCGGATTCCAACTTAAACGAGAACACCTTAAAGAAGGAGGGATCAGTGAACAATCCGTTCAAAGCGATGGCTTTGCCATCTTGAAGAATCTCACCACTGAAACCACTTTCGAACCTAACCACTTGATCGATGCCTGAATAATCTGATTTGATGCGATCTCCAAGTGGCATTGGAACTGTAGCAAAGGGTAAATCTACCCCCGTAGTTCTTTCGTGGGTAAAGCGATAAATCTTATCTCGATTGACTTGAAAGTTATCATAACCCATTTGGTCATTGATCATCAAAATGATGACAAGACAAACGGCCATTGAAACAGAAAGCCCTAAGACATTGATGGCTGTAAAAGACTTGTTTTTGAGTAGGTTACGAAAACCCACTTTGAAGTAATTGCTAAACATTGCGGTGTTGTTTGAGTTGTAAAAATTTGACTTTTTTGACCTTTTAAGGGTGTGGCGATTCATAAATCTGAATACATCAAACCAATATTTTCGATTGGCTTTTTTAAGGCCGAACTGATCCATATTTTCCATATAGCGTTCGTACAGGTCACCTGAGATAGTCTCCTGAAGTGGCTTGTAACAATACCAATCAAATAAGCGATCGGCTAGCCTTGGTGGTTCAATATATTCCTGTTCGTCTTGCATTAATGACCTACTTCTAAAACGAATTTTGGAATCATATTCCAGATATGATTCCGTGCTTCTCGCGCTTCTTTAAGAGCGCGTTTTCCAATGGCTGTGATGATAAAGACACGCTTTCTACGTCCCCTGCGATTGCCTTCGGCATCACCAATTTTAGAACTGACAAAGCCCTTTTCTTCCAATCGATAGAGGGCGGTATGCACACTACTCATGGTGACAGAGCGCTGTAATTCTTTCTCGATGGCTTTTGTAACCGATAAGCCATAAGCTTCTTCATGCTGGGCTGCGACCAGTATAAGCACTATTTCTTCGAATTCTCCGAGTTTACTATTCATTTTTTTTACCCTTTTGTAAAACAATTATGGCGTAAAATTCCGGAGATTACAACGCTCCGGAGATAATTATTACCCAATTGTAAAACAATTCTTAAAGGGTAGACAACACGGGTGTGGAAAATGTTGCAGGGGAGGAGAAAGTTTTTTCATTTCGTGGACCGGTCGCTTGGCTGCAGCCAAATGACGGATATCAATCGCGCGACTGGAAAGGGATAGCTCAAAACAAAAAGAGCTGATTTCAACGAAACCAACTCTTTTTCAGGTTCAGATTTGCCTCGAAATATCGAAGCAAGTGGTTTTAGCCCAGTAAAGGGAAATTCCAGACAAAATCAGGGTCGGTTATGCAATTACGCACCATCCCACCTACAGTGGATGGGTGCATCAGTGTATGAATATCCTTGGCCCACAAATATGCGCCTGTTGCCGAGTTCTTTATCGCCACTGCACTCCAATTGTAGATTGGTTCTCCTGAATTAGTGACATCATTGGGGTCTACCAATTCCCACCACTGAAGTGGTCCTGCTCCAGATGGTGCAAGATTTACATATTGAGCTGGTCTAGTAGGCCCTGGGTCTGGCTCATGATTTCCTGTTAAGTAGAGGCTTTCATTGGTGCCAACACAGGTAATGGTCACTGGTTTACCATAGATATAATCTCCTGAATAATCTTTACCTAATAATAACCTATGAGCGACAGGTCCATGTTGTAAACTGACGCTTTTTGAAGCGATGTCTCCATCCAGGAGCGTACCATGATTCATTGATTTTAGATCTACTCTCGGGGCATCACCTATTTTATAAGGTGTAAAAGCATTCTGGTGTAAGGAAGTGGCCATGCCAAAAACAATCTGATTACCACCTGTGCCATTATAGAACAGGCCTGTAATTGGACTATCGGTAAAGAGGTTATTGCTAGACATCTGATTGAGCCCCAAATGATGAAAATTTGTTCCATTGGTTGTGCCGGCATCTATCGTTTGTTTGATAGTTCCCGTTGATCTATAGTTACCTGCACCATCTTGAGTTGCCGAATCCGCATTCATGGCCATCACGTTATTGCCATCACCTACTTTGAATATAAAATCAACGCCAGTCAACACTTGTCCCGGCCCCGCAACGATATTCTGGCTTGCTTTAGGCAAGGTAGTTGTTGTACCCCCGCTTACAAATTCTGCACTTCCAGAGGTACCGAAGTCGTTCCATCCTTGATCAGTTATTCGTCCATGTTTATCCATTGAACCGTTAGCTACACGAATCCCTGTAGCTTGTTGATTAGAAGGGTCGGTTCCGGTATGAAATTCAACGCCACAGAGGGCCCCAAGCCCACTAACTTTACCTTGCCACATCAGGGTGTTGGCATTGCTAAAATCGATATTCCGACCAGGGCTAGGGCTCGCGTTATTATATTGTATCCACACAAACTCTTGTTTTTGGTCACCATTAATATACTCGTTCACTACGGATTGGCAGTGTATGCCTTGATTGATGAGGTTCTTTAAAAGCATGTAAGCTTGTTTGGCGAGAACTTCAGGGCTTTCACCTACAGCCCGGAGACAAAGTAGTCCTTTCAACTGTATCTGAGTCATCCAAAGAAAAGATCGATAGGTCTTTTCAAGCAAAGAATGCGTTAAGTTTACATTCTCAGATTCCGGATTATACTTGGCTAAATAGTATTCGATTAATAAACGAATCCAACTAGGGTATGGATTTTGCGTACCCATCATGGCACCATCAATTCCTACAAGCCATTGTTTAATCTCCTGAGCAGTATAAGTAGTTAAATGTGCTTTACTTTCTCCATTTAAAGTATCCATGATCCATTTTTCGACACTCGGGTGGTTCTTAGGAGAATAAAAGGTATTGATGTTGCCAGGTGCGTCATTAATGGCTTCATAAAGTCGTTGTAATTCACTTTCGGCCGCAAAGCTCTCTAGTTCGGAATCTAAATACTGGACTGCTCTACTGATCTCTTCAATAGAGTCAATAATTTGTTGGTTGGAAGGGCCGGCTGTTTCAGCATTAAAACCGGCTACTAAAAATGGTCCGATATCGGGAACCATGCCCAATGCAGGGGCTACAAATGTTTGTGGAGATATACTCATAGAATTCTAATAATTATGTTTTGTTGAATTGATTTGATCTTGCCTATAGGAATATCTGTGATATATAGGAATATCTGTGATATATAGGAGTATAGGCGTTAGTAATAAATAAACAAAGTCTTTTTTTTTTATAAAAGAATATAATTAGATAATATTTTAATATTTGAATAAGTGATTGATTTACACCTATTTATAAATGAACGGGCATAATAACTAAAACCAGCCCTTAGGCTCCAGCCGAGTAACCGAGATTAATCATTCTGCCAGAGCACTTAGGAGAGAGGTTTCTTATTTAAGAGGATATCTCGCTTGCAGCGATATGATTACTACTTAAAAGGAGCTATTTTTTGGGGCCTTTGCCAAGCACTTCCATGACACCCATATAGCCGAATCGCGTGGCGATCAGAAGTACGAACAAGCTAAATAAGAAATGTACTCTTAGTGTGGCCCTGGGGTAGAAGACTTCTGAATCGGAAGGGTCATGTATCACTTTGAATGTCCGGTCTCCACCCATTCCATCGTCTTTGCTGGTCATCGCCATTAAGGGTTCAAACATTCTTGATTCGCCTCGAATGGTATCGTTATCTGCTAGAAAATAATAAACGTATCGGGCCCTTTGATTATCTCTTCGCTGCTTTCGATTAAACTTTCTTTCTATAGTAGCAACGGTGGTCTCACCATTGGCGAACAAACGGATGTCCTCTACAAAACCAGGACCTCTCCAAAGGATCAAAAGACCACAGATCACAAGGAAAGTTATGCTGACACCAACTGTGGATTCTTTTTTGGAATTTGATTTATCAGCCATTGGGGACAAAGATAAACTGAATCTCGAAAGGTCATAAGGAAGTGTAGAGGGTAAATAAAAAGCCCCGACTTTCGCAAGGGCCTTCCAACTTCTAACTTCCAGCTTCTTACTTCCTCACTTCCTCACTTCCTTTTCGTTCTTCCCATAAAATTCATATTCCTTTTCAAGAAAACCGATATAGGACTGACCTAACGCATAGTCAATATTATCTCCGTAGAGCACTAAAATACCTTCGAGAGGCTCTTCATAGGGGTTATAGATCACATGTTTCACGTAGGGTCCCACAAAAACACTCATGCCTGGTACTAACTCTATTTCCTCATCGCCAATCAGTCCTTTGCCTTTGCCTTTAGTGATAATGAAAAGATTGGGAACCTGGCTTTTGTCCAAACCTCGGTCGGCATTGGCAGCTTCTTCCGCCCCAATACTAAACCAGGCAATTCGCTTGTCTTTCATTGTATATAAGGACACTATACCAGCCCCGTGACTTGGAAGGGAACTATCTCTTGTAAATCGAGTAATCTCTACTGCATCTTTTTTCCAAAAGTGCTCCATAGTGACGTAGGCCAAAGCTGTGGCTTGTTGGTTGGATGTGTAGCCTTCCATGTCTTCAATATCCATGGCCACTACATCAGCAGGGGTTGACTTTGCCGCTGCTGTGCTCGCGGTCCAGATTTTGTTATTGATTTTATCCAATGTCTCACGGTCGGCAAATCTAAAATACCACCCAGGTGTAGTAGGTTTTCCTTTTTGAATCGACACTTCATGTGGTCCATAATTGTGAAATGTATATTGGTTTTGCTTGCCTACTGCATAAGGTTCTTCCTTGCGCACAACTTTCACTTGCCACCAGTCATCGGCCACTTTAATGCCAAAGGTTGCAGTCATCGCCATGGCATCAGTTTTATAGCCTTCAACAAAGCTTTCTAGAATGGCTTGAGTGCTTAGTTCTTGAGCAAAATTTGCTTTGGCTTGTAAGATAAGTCCAACGGAAAACAAGATGATTACGGCCTTCTGAGCTGTGTTAAACATCCAATTCTTTTTCATAATTTCTGTTTTTAATTTTAAATGAATTTGTCCCGTTGACGGGTAGAAACAATGAAATGTAGACTCGGAAAAGGCCCCTTGTGGTGAAATTTGACTATTTGGGGTGGTTGAAATGGTCAGCCAAAACTTTTGACTTTTTTCAGTACACCCATAATACTTTCTCTAAAAGAATTGGAAACCGGAATGGGCTGAGAAATATGGTTCAAATGCAATTTAATTTGATTGCCTCCCTTAATCGATCTTACATTATAGAGATTGATCATATAGGAACGGTGACACCTTGTAATCCACTTAGAATTCAAGCCTTCAAGCACTTGATTCATCGTTGTCCTTAAGAGTTCTTTTTGGATGCTTTGATTAGCCACGTAGAATAGTTCTACATAATTGTCTTGGGCTTTTGCGTATAGGAAGTCTTCCAGGTTAATGGATATTTTTTCGTTGGTTCCTTGACCTTCAAATTGAAGCAAGGTCTTACGGTCAATAGATTGATCTCTGTTGGTCAAAACTTGCTCGTATTGGAATTTAAGCGCTTTGTATCTGAAGAAAGCAAACGTGCCTATTATAGGAAAAAGGAAAACAGCTGCATTGTTTAAGGTGAAATCTATACCACTAGCAAATCTCCAATCATGCCATTCACCAATAATATTGTAGATCAAAAAGTTAGTGAGGCCTAATGCAATGATTAACCAGGCTGACCATAAAAGAATGGATTGAACTCGAACGGTTTTCACAATGAATGGCTTTACAAAGAATTCGTTCAATAGTGCCATTCCTGAAGTGCCTAACATGAAGTAGGTCAAGGTGAGTAGGAATTCCAGAGTATACTGATGATTTGGGTTATAGTTCGAAATCCCAAATGGCAAGAAAACAGCCATGAATAGATAGAGGAAAAGCCCAAGACTTAGACTGATGGTCCATTTATAGGCTCTGTTCACAAAGAATGACAATGTTGTGCGATTCAGATTTTCCAAGTGATCAAAGTAGTAGCTTCTCCGGGAAATTTCAAACGAAAAAGGCCTCGATAAAATCAAGGCCTCTAACTATTTAATATTTTAATTCGACTAAGCTTCAGCGCCTATTTGCTCATCTAGCTTAGAGGTCAACATTCCTTTTGGTACCGCACCTACAACTCCATCTACTTTTTCTCCACCTTTAAAGTACAGCAGGGCAGGGATAGATCTGATACCATATTTGATAGAAATATTCGGATTTGCGTCTACATCCACTTTTCCAACTACCGCCTGTCCTTCATACTCCCCAGCGATTTCTTCCACTACCGGTCCTACCATTCGACAAGGTCCGCACCAAGCAGCCCAAAAGTCTACCAGTACTGGCTTGTCAGAATTCAATACAACTTCTTCAAAGTTGCTTTCATTAATTTCAATTGCGTTTGCCATTTTATATCTGTTTAATCTTTACGTCTCAATCTTCTTTACGCCTTAACCTTTCAGTCATCACAAAGACACCAAAAGTAAATAAAAAGTTCCGAAGGAATTGGGCTGTTGAAAAAATTGTCATTCCCATTACCATCAAAGCTAGTTGGTTATCAAATGTGCCGACTCTCCGATGTTTTTCAACTCACGAATAAGCTCATTGGAAGGCTCCACTTTGATGTTCCTTGAAAACAAGTCAACACTGATATTTTCCAGTGGGTCGAATACTTCCACATGAAGGGATGTTTCACCAGAATGCTCGTCAATTAATTCCATCAATTTATCAACAAATTTATCGTTGATGTCTTGGGCAGAAACGGTGACCTGAATTCCTTTTCCTCTTTTTTCTCTTAATTCACTCAACAATGAAATTGCGGCCGTTGAAAGTTCCCAATCTTCGGGAGCAGGATTAAGTGCAGGGTTTTCGCGAATCTCTTTTTGTTTCCTCCAGTTGACCTCAACACGTCCCTGTACATATAAAAACTCACCAGGCCTTAAGTATTGGGCATGATTCACATATTTTTCACCCATCATAAATAGCTCAACCGCACCGTTATAGTCCTCAATATGCACGACACCATAGGGCTTGCCATTCTTGGTCTGACCATTTCTAACGCTGTTCACAATACCCCCAATAGAGATGTCCTGATTAGGAAATTTGTTGATGTCGTTGATTGGCTTGCAGAAGCTTTCCAACTCAATTTCAAATTGATCAAGTGGGTGGCCGGAGATATAGAAGCCAACCACATCCTTCTCAATTTTGAGCTTATCCATGTCCGAAAAAGGTTCGCATTCGGCAACACGGGGTAATGGTATGGCTACATCACTATCTCCACCAAACATAGATACCTGGGCTGCATCCTTTTCGGCCTGTTTGTTGTTGGCATAACGGACTATCTTTTCAATCAAGGTCTGGTCTCCCTCAGGAGCCCATAAGTATTGACGCCTATGGTATTCCGGGAAGCAATCAAAGCCACCCGCCATGGCCAGCGATTCTATGCTCTTTTTGTTTACCGCCTTAAGATTGACTCGTTCTGTAAAATCAAAAATGTTCTCGAACAAGTCCTTGTTCTTTCGTTCTTCAATAATCGCTTCAATTGCTGCACCACCCACACCTTTGATCGCACCCATGCCAAAGCGGATTTCAGCTTTTTGATTGACGGTGAACTTATAGTTGGACTCATTCACATCTGGCCCGAGCACAGGTACACCCATTCTTTTGCACTCTTCCATAAAGAAGGTGACCTGCTTGATGTCGTTCATGTTGTTGCTCAACACCGAAGCCATATATTCGGCAGGATAATGCGCCTTTAAATAAGCGGTTTGAAAGGCCACATAAGCGTAGCAGGTAGAATGGGATTTGTTGAAAGCATAGGAGGCAAAAGCTTCCCAGTCTTTCCATATTTTTTCAAGCTTGGTTTCGTCATGGCCTTTTTCCATGGCTTGTTCCATGAATTTTGGCTTCATTTTGTCCAAAACATCCTTGAGTTTTTTGCCCATCGCTTTTCGCAACACGTCCGCCTCACCCTTGGTAAAACCAGCCAGCTTCTGCGAGAGCAACATCACTTGCTCCTGGTAGACCGTAATACCATAAGTTTCCTCAAGGTATTCTTTCATATCCTCAAGGTCATAGGTAATGGGCTCCTCGCCATGTTTCCTGCGAACGAAAGAGGGGATGTACTCCATCGGACCTGGCCGATAAAGCGCGTTCATTGCAATTAGGTCTGCAAACTTGGTGGGTTTTAATTCACGCAAGTATTTCTGCATTCCCGCAGATTCGTATTGGAAAATACCAACCGTTTCACCTCGCTGAAAAAGCTCATAGGTCTTTTCATCTTCAAGATCAAAGTCATCAGGTATTAAGGTGATGCCATGGCGCTCCTCTACATTACGAACCGCATCTTTGATGAGGGTGAGTGTTTTAAGCCCTAAAAAGTCCATTTTGAGCAGTCCGGCATTTTCAACCACCGAGTTGTCAAATTGGGTACACCACATGTCAGAATCCTTGGCTGTGGCCACTGGCGCAAAATTGGTAATGTCGTCAGGAGTAATGATCACCCCGCAGGCATGGATGCCCACATTACGAACTGAACCCTCCAGAATTCTGGCTTGGTTGAGCACCTTGGCAGAATCATCGTTGCCTCTGGCAATTTTCTTAAGCTCTTCTGCCATGGGAAACTGGTCACTGCGCAGTTTTGCCTTCAACTCCTTGTCATCCAAGCCAAATAGCTTACTGAGCTTTATGTCCGGAACCAATTTGGCAATTCTGTCCGCTTCGGGTAGTGGCAATTCCATTACCCTTGCCGTGTCTCTAATAGAGGATTTGGCCGCCATGGTACCGTAGGTGATTATCTGAGCAACCTGGTTTTTGCCGTATTTATCAATCACATAGTCGATGACTTTCTGTCTTCCCTCATCGTCAAAGTCAATATCAATATCAGGAAGTGAAATACGATCAGGGTTCAGAAAACGCTCAAAAAGCAGATCGTACTTAATGGGGTCAATGTTCGTAATCCTTGTGCAGTAGGCTACCACAGACCCTGCGGCTGACCCACGTCCCGGCCCTACGGAAACCCCCATTTCGGTAGCCTTGTTGGTAAAATCCTGAACAATCAGAAAGTAGCCAGGATATCCGGTGTTGGCAATGGTGGCCAGCTCAAAGTCTATGCGCTCTTTTACTTCTTCGGTGATTTCACCATAGCGTTTTTTAGCTCCCTCATAGGTCAAATGGCGCAGGTAGTTGTTTTCTCCTCGTTTCCCACCATCTGCCAAATCTTCAGCATCCCGAAACTCCTCTGGGATATCAAAGGCTGGAAGCAACACATCTCTGGCGAGCTCGTAGGTCTCTACTTTATCAATAACCTCGTTGGTGTTGGCTATGGCATCCGGGAGGTCTGAAAAGAGCTTTTTCATGTCTTCCGGAGATTTGACATAAAACTCTTCATTTGGAAAGCCGTACCTGAATTCCCTGCCTCGTTTGCCGATATATTTTTTAGGCTTGTTTACCGATTCGGCATCTTTTACGCAAAGCAGGACATCATGCGCTTCCGCTTGACTTTGGCGTGTGTTGTAGGTGTTGTTTGTGGCTATGTATTTGACATTGTGCTTTTCGCAAAACTGCAAAAGTATCTGATTGACGTGTTTTTCCTCATCAATACCGTGACGATTTATTTCGGCATAAAAATCTTCACCAAATTGCTCTTTCCACCAAATGAAGGCCTCTTCGGCCTGGGTTTCGCCCACATTCAGAATGAGGTAAGGGATCTCACCCCAAAGTCCACCAGTAGTTGCTATCAGATCGCCCTTATATTTGAGTAGATCGTTTTTGTCAATCCTCGGCACATAATAAAACCCTTCTGTATAGGCAATGGAAGAGAGCTTCACCAGGTTATGGTACCCCTTTTTGTTTTTTGCCAACAGCACGGTTTGAGCACCATTGTCTTGCCTGCTTTTGTCAGAGTGATCCGTACAAACGTTGAATTCACAGCCAACAACAGGTTTGATTTCTGCTCGCAAAGCCTCACGAACAAACTGGAAGGCACCCATCATATTGCCATGGTCAGTGAGTGCTATTGCCGGCATACCCATGTCTTTGGCTGCTCTGACTAATCCGGAAATTTCTGAAGTGGCCTGCAAAACTGAAAACTGAGAATGGCAATGAAGATGACTAAATGCCGTTTCGTTTAGATCGCTTGAGGCTTCAGCACTATCTATTATGGAATCGTCAACTTTGCCTTCTTGATTGGCGAAATTCGCTGCTTCTAATTCGGGAGCTTCATAGGTGATGTCAGCAAGAGCAACTCCACCTCGGGGAGCAATCACGCTCTCTTTGAGTAGACCAAAAAAGCAGCGGGCAGTAGCGTCTACGTCATAGGCGGCATCATGTGCATCTTCAAAACCCGTCCCAAACAATTTTTGATGTAGCTCGGTGAGGGTGGGCCACTTGAATTTGCCGCCTCTTCCACCGGGTATGGCACAATAGTCAGTTGAGGCATCTTTGGTATCTATTGATTCCTTGGCACCTGTGTAATTCTCCTTTTCACTGCGTAGGTATTCAGCCCCAACAATGTTATTGTCGAATTCAATATTGTGGCCTACGGTGACTTCTGCCTTTGCCAGATCTTCAGTAAAGGTATCCAGTACTTCAATCAAGTCATGACCTTCATCAAGTGCTCGTTTGGTTGAAATACCATGTATTTTTTCCGAATTAAAGGGAAT
Organism: Roseivirga sp.; assembly: GCA_029262895.1. GTDB lineage: Bacteria > Bacteroidota > Bacteroidia > Cytophagales > Cyclobacteriaceae > Roseivirga. Next base: position 207,586 of record JAJCYM010000027.1, on the reverse strand, counting down.
GGTAAAGCCTTCTGGCTTGACAATAAAATTCTGAGCAGAGATAAGATTCCCATGTTGATCATGAACCTGCCAGGCCAGTTGCACCAGCCTTGGCCAGTTGTCTAAATCTTCTAAAGGAGCATTCCAATTTTTAGGTAAACCGGTGGTTTCGGTATCAAATATCAGATACATAAGGACTTAGCTAGAAGGTGTTGATTTGGGCCGCTTGGGTTGGCCGGAATTAGGATTGAAGTTAAGGAAAAGAGAGAGATTTGGAAGGGTTAAATTCAACTAAATTCAAGTTTAGTTTACGGAAAATTTTCGAACCCATTTTCACTTAGCTAAATGAAGAAACCTCTCTGTCACGGGTTCTCCAGTTCTTTGAGGATTATGGAAGTTTGGACTCGGTTCAACTTATCCAAAACTATCTTTTGTGATGGACGGACAGGAGTCCTTGAGCTTATATGAATCACAGTTTCGGAGAACCTGCGGTAGAGGTTTGATTGTAACGAAATTATTAAAACTACGTTTAGAAATAAATATTATTACTACATTTGGAAAATAATGAGACACTTTATCGGAGAATTTGAAGAAATCGTCTTACTCACAGTCATGCTGCTGGGGGAGGAGGCCTATGGTGTAGGCATCAAAAAGGAAATAGAGCAACGCCTGGAACGGAAGGTCAGTATAGGTGCCTTACATACGGCATTGCAGAGAATGACTGACAAGGGATTGGTAGAATCTTTATTGGGAGAAGCGACTGCGGAACGCGGTGGAAAACGAAAGCGATTTTTCACAGTTACCGAGGCAGGCGTGAGCATGCTTGAAAGAGCAAAGCAAGGAAGAATGAAGATGTGGCAATCGATTCCGGAATTGTCCTAGCATGTCTCAAAAACCACCAAAATATCTGTTGCTGTTATTTAAGCCCTTCGTCCGGTCCTGGATTATCGAGGACATTGAAGGGGACCTAAACGAACTGTATACGGAACGTGTGGCTCAAAAAGGAAAATTCAGAGCAAACCTGGGGTATTTGGTCGACCTCATCACAATGCTCAACATGTACAAGACAAAACTTAAAATTTCAAACAACATGAAATCATTATTTATCCATCATTTAAAGTCCACGATTCGGGGCTTTCAAAGAAGAAAAGAATACTTCATAATCAATTGTACAGGACTGGTTTTGGCACTAGCCTCTGCTATTTTGATCACAACCTATGTGATTCAGGAAATGAGCTATGACAATTTCCACAAAAATGGAGACCGTATAGTCAGGCTGGTTTTGAGTGATGGGCTGGTCAGCCCGGCCCGAATAGGACCACACCTTCTTGATCAAGTCCCTGAATTCGAGGCGAATACCAGAGTGAGCTTTGCGTTTCAGCCTTTGAGGTTTAAGAATGGTACATCAGTATTTAATGTAGAAGATCTTGCTTTTGTAGATGACGATTTCTTTACCATCTTCTCATTCCCTTTCATGGAGGGAAATGAAGCAGGCCTACTATCTTCTACTGATCAAATTGCGATTTCGGAGTCACAAGCTAAAAGGCTCTTTGGAAATGAGTCGGCTCTGGATCAGATCATTACCATCAACGATTCTCTGAATGTGGCAGTAAAGGCTGTTTTCAAAAACACACCCAATAATTCTCACCTGAAATTCGATTATCTCTTGCCAATAGAATTCAAGAGAAGAATGGGTAAAGACAAGCTGCTGGATTTATGGGGCAGGTTCTCCGTCTATAATTACTTTCTTCTGAATGAAGAAACTCAAAAACAAGCCGCTGTTGAAAAAGCAGGTGTCGAGGTCAATGAGCTTTTTAAAGATTGGGAAGAGGAAATTACCACGAACCTACAGCCTATAAGTGATATCCATTTTAATACTAAGTATGGAATGGGGTTGGCTACTGCCGGAGATTCAAAAAAGTTGAGCATCTACATTGCGGCAGGCCTGCTCATATTCATTATTGCCTGTATCAACTATGTGAATCTCTCTGCAGCTATTGTTTCAAAGAGAGTGAAGGAAATAGGGGTGCGTAAGGTGCTAGGAGCTTTTAAGGGCGATCTGCTGAGGCAATATCTTATCGAAGTAGGTATGTTGGCTTCGCTATCCTTCCTGATTTCACTATTGCTGGTCAAATGGGCGGTGCCGTATTTCAATCAATACTTAGGACACGACTTGAGTGTAGAACTGATTAGTGGAACCACCTTGACTTTGTTTGGGGCTTACCTGGTGGCCACAACTTTTTTAGCTGGGCTTTATCCAGCCTATTTATTTTCTTCTCTTAAACCAGTTGAGGGCCTAAGTGGCAGAAGCAAAACAGGAAAAAAGAGCTTTAGGCAAATACTGGTCACTTCTCAATTCACCTTCTCTTTAATCCTATTGATTCTGACCTTCATTACCAGAAGTCAGTTACAGTATATCGATGGTTTTGACCCTGGATATGACCGTGAAGGGGTAATTGTAATGCCATTGTCAGGTCACTCGAGCAAGCAATTCAAAACCTTGAAAACGGAGTTGTTGAAAAGCAGTTTGATTGAATCGGTTTCTTCAAGTGAAAGCATGCCTATTAATCATAGAAGTACCACTTCTTCAAAATACTTTACCTGGGAAGGGAAAGTGGAGGGTGATGATTTTGGAGTGAGTTTAAATTGGGTGGAGGAATCTTATCTGGATTTGTTTAAAATGAAGCTTAAAGCGGGAAGAAATTTTTCTGAGATGTCACCGGAAGGAGGACCCTACTATATAGTTAACGAGAAGGCCGTTGAGCAATTTGGCTTCACTAATCCAGTTGGTCATAGGATAGGTCTTTGGAGTGGCAAAGGTGAAATTGTCGGTGTTGTGGAGGATTTCAATTTTCAATCGGTAAGAAGTGCCATCGATCCGATGGTTTTGATTTTGGAGAGCAATGTGTTTGAAATGGCATACATCCGATATCAAAAAGGAATGCCCTTGGAGTCGATTGAGGTAATAGAAAAAGTTACTCAAACCGTAGACCCTAACTATACTTCCAACCTTGTTTTTATGGATGCCGAATTTCAGGAAATGTATCAGGCAGAACAACGCACCAATGCACTTCTTACAGTCTTTTCGACTCTGGCAATCGTGATTTCGGTAATGGGGCTCTTTGGTTTTATCACTTTTGTAGTGCAATCGAGATTAAAGGAGGTAAGTATTCGAAAGGTATTGGGAGCGTCAAGTGGAAGCCTGATCAACCTGATTTCGAAGGAATTTGCAATTATGCTGGCCGTAGCTTCCTTGATTTCCTGGCCCTTGGCCTATTGGCTTTCGGAAGAATGGTTGGCCGACTTTCAATATCGCATTGATACCAATTGGCTTTTATTTGGTATCTCGACTGTGGTTTTACTGGTAATCACTTTTATGGTGATAGGGGGGCAATTGATGAAGGTGATCAAAACCAACCCTACTAAAATATTGAGAAGCGAATAAGGACTTAACACTGCCGCGGGTTCTCTGAACTCGTGACGGCTATGAAAGTTTGGATTCGATCTAACTCAGTAACGATTTTTTGAATAGACGGACAGGAGTCCTTGAGCCCATATGAATCACAGGTTCTGAGAACCTGCAATAGAGAGCTTATGGCTATGGTTCTTGGGGCTTGGCAACTACTTTATCAAGGTCTTGCAATACGTAGAAATTTAGTCGAAAGACATGTGCGTCATGGCCATGAATATTTGCCAGAGGTAAAGCACCACTAAAATCTACAAAGACCTTACTTGAATTATGTTTTTTGGCAAATTTCCTGATTGTTCTTATTTCCTTTTCGGTCAAATTTTCAATTGAAAGAAGACCATGGCGTTGCAGTATTGACCCTAAGGCAGTAATGACTTTGTCTTTGGGAAATTCATCCGAAGTGAGCATCTGAAAATGCGACTTTTGGTATTTTTTGGTACTTAGCACTTGAATCTGGGCCGAAGCATTGATTGCCAAAGCCATTAACCCCACGGATAAAATTATATTTCTCATAAAATAAAGATTAGCCACTACCAATGGATATAGAGTCAGTCTATACTCTGATAATGGATTCGATTAAAATTTATTTGATTAAGATCGCAATGAGGTCTTTCTACGATCAGCGCAGGTTATATCCAATTTAGACAAAAATCTTGTGCTATCAAAAGGTCTGCCCTGTTGCGGGTGCTCAGAACCCGTGACGATTATGGAAGTTTGGACTCGGTCCAACATATCGAAAATTATCTTTTGTAATAGAGGAGTCCTTGAGCTCATGTAAATCACAGGTTCTGAGAACCTGCGAAAGAGTAGTGAATTGTAGTTTTATGTTTTAGACCTGATTGAGAAAAGAACTTTTCCTGACCTGGGAAGGTATAGCCATTGGTGGTAATCGTCATTTCAAATTGTGCGGTCTTAATTTTCAGAACCGTCTCATCAATATGATACTCGTTTGAACCAACCCTGAAGTATCGAGCAATATCTACCGATACACCGAGCTTAGTCAAAACCCACATTGGAGATAAGAAATATGGGTCTACTGTCTCTATCCCCTTAGTAAGTTTCAATGCGTCAAATTCATTAAACCTGATTGGAACCAGAATACGTTTATCACTTTTGAAAGTAAGGAGTAAGAGCCCTTTGGTGTATAATTCAAAAATGCACTTATGTCCTTCAAATGGGTTATCCATTTGTTCGCCATATGGATTGTATTTCCTAATGAAATATGTCGTACTGCCTCTAACCCCCAGTTTTATTGGTCTTCCAAGGATAGATTCAAGTTTGTTCTTTGAGATTGCTTTTTCTTGGAAGTACATTTAGTTTCAGTGGCTAATTGCTTTTTGGTGCCTTCCAAAAGTCTGCATTAAATGTCTGCTGATTGGCCAGTTCCCTACCATACAATATCGAATTAAACAAAACCCTGTATGTCCCCATCGTCTGTCCGCGCCATTGAGGACTAAAGCCGTGTAGGATTACATGCCCTTTACCGTGTTTGACGTCCAGAGAAGCAGCATGGCCCTGAATATGCTCTTCACCCAGCAGATAACCGGATCGGAGCGGAGAACCCTGAGTTTGGTATTTGGCCAGGGCCTGACCTTCAAAACCCGGAAGAGTAGTGAAAACAGGACTTCGGGAAACGAAAACATTTGCCTTAGTCGGCATACCAGCCATGACCGGATGTGAGGGATCAGTTTCTACCTCAAGAATTGAGCTTCCGGCAAAGTAGTCTTTGCGGTTTATACCTGCCGTCACATTTTTCACAGGAAGGTGCAAAGCATCAATTACGTAGGTAGTGCTTTGGTTAAGACAAACCAGGGTACCTCCGTTTTGAACAAAGTCATTCATTCCGCGAACCCCTGATTCTTCAAGTCCACCTGCATATTGCGGTGAGATAGAACCTGCTCTAAAACCCTGAGTAAATGTAAATGACCTTTCCGATGCCAGAAGAATTACATCAAATCGCTCCTTGAGGTTTCCTCTTTGAAAATCAGCGTTACCAATATTGGTGAACTCAAAACCAAACTGTTCAAGAAGCCAGCGTGTCCAGCCTTCATCCATACTTGCCGTATGTGGCCGGTATAGGCCAATCCTTGTTTTGACTGGAATACCTTGAGCGTTGGTGCCCATGGTAACATTTACTGCCAGCTCTTTGACCCATTGGTCGATGGTTGCTCGGGAAACGCCTTCAATACCATATTTGCCTGAGGTGTAGCTTACCTTGGCATTTGCTCTTAACGCTTTATTAATTAGCCTGAAGCTGTTATTCTCTTTTGGGTCAACTATTGCGGTGGTACCATTACCAGAGCGTTTTCCCGGAGGAGGAACAATTCCTGCAGCATTGGTATTGGTATTAAATCCTGGGCCAGGGGCAAAGTCTATTGTTGAGGCATCACCTTCGGCATTCCATGCTAATTGGTTTCCGGCAACTGGCTTTAAAGCTTTCCTAACCTCATCGGTCAAGGGAGACATGGCTGGGGTTATATCCACCTCAAAAATAAGTGGTAGCGTCCAACCGGCTGCGTCATAAGGTTGTTCCGGTGGCCCTTGTGGGTACTCTCGTAAATCAGGATAATGCTGCACATCAAGCAGCTGACGAGCTAATTCTCCAAACTCCTGATTCATAGGGATTACCCAAGTGTCCTTTGGATACTTGATATTATTGAAGGTGACATCTTCGGAGAGTTGATGGATTTTGATACCGTTAAAGGCCAGACGCTTTAAGAGTTCAACAGGCCTTACTGGGTCACGTTGTTCCTGCGGAATAAAATAGGCATAAGGCGGCTCCATTTCGTATTTCTTGATGGTATTCCTGCCCGATTGATAACGGTTGTAAAGCACGGTTTCTCCATACTTTGAGGCATATTCAAGCACAGCAATAGAAGCTGTTTGCATATAGCCTACGGCATCCGCAAGCCTCCACCAGCCCCCTTTCCAGGGACTTGAATAGAGCGACTCAATTCTGAGGCCAGCTCGATTTCTAGGGAAGTCATTAATAGTATAAAAATGTGGGGTTGCGTATCTGTAAAGGGCGGTTTCGGTCCAAAAAGCCGGGATGTTCTGTAGTACCGGCATATAATCCACATAGCCGGGATACCAGGCATCAAAACCGGTGCCCATATGCACCGCGCCCACCTGTCCATTGGTTTCCAGAGCCTGAGCTATGGCCATGCCAATCATGTTCACCTCGCGCGCCACAATTGGTGGTGTCTGGGTTGCGATCGGCTCTGCGAATGGAGGAAGCCAAATCCGGGTTGGAAAAGGAGAGGACTGATGATGAACATGGATAATGTTAGGCTCCCATTCTCTCCAGGTTCTCGCAACCACTCTGGATTCGATCATGTTAAGCATATAGGCATCTCGATTGTTATCATGTCCGATATACTTCTGATAGAGTTTGGGTAATGGAGCAATCTCATAAGGGGTGCCAACATTGGAGTGATACCAGTCCGCAACCATATTCTGGCCGTCAGGGTTAAGCGATAGCCAGAGCATAACCACCACATTATCAAGGATATCCTTTATTTTAGAGTCGTTGCTGCTTAAAAGTTCGTAGGCGAGGGAAATTGTATGTTGGGCACCTGCCACTTCGGTGGCATGAAGTCCACCATCAATGTGTACAAAAGGCTTGCCTTCTTTGGCCAAGACTTTGGCCTGAGCATCTGTGAGCCCGTCTGGATGTGCCAATTGCTGAGCAATCTCTTTGAACCTGTCAAGGTTATCAAGATTCGCCTTTGAAGAGATCACCGAGAAATACCAGGGTCTGCCTTCTGATGTTTTGCCAGCTTGGAATATTTTGATTTGATCACTTGCTGTAGCCAATTTTTGAAAATAGGCCAGCGATTGATCGTAGGTGGCTAGTTTAAAATCCGCTCCCACTTTAAATCCTAAAACACTTTCCGGAGTTGGAATTACCTGAGAATAGAGGGAAATGGGGGAGAGTAAGGCAAGAAAAGTAGCCAGTTTAAAAAATGAATTGGGAAGCCATAACTTTTTCATAAGATCAAATTAGAACTTTATTGGAAACTGTTTTAGGTAGAATCGAGATTATTACATCGATGGCAGCCGTATTTTTAAAGCACCGCTCGCTGTTGGTAACGATAATTTTCCGTTCATTTCGCTTATTTCTTGATTGTCTAATAACGTTAGGGGCTGGACTGCTTATCTTGTATATTCAGCCAAACCTTCAATACTAGAGATGAACAGATCAATTAAACTACTTTTTGCATTGTTGCTCTTAACGGCTTTTAGCCTGAGTGCACAAATTCCTCACCCTCGTGACACTTATGGTCATGAAGTTGGAGCCGATTATAAGCTTGCCGACTATGACCAGATGTTGGCCTATTATGATAAACTAGCGGCATCTACTGATCGCGTTCAGATGATCGATATTGGCAAGTCGGTCATGGGAAGGCCAATGAAGCTTGTTTTTATCTCCAGCGAGGATAATATGAAACAGCTGGACAAATGGCGCGAAATCAGCGAAAAACTGTCCAGGGCTGAAATAACGGAGGAAGAAGCCAGGAAAATGGCTAAAGATGGAAAAGCCATTGTGTGGTTTGACGGTGGAATGCATGCTACAGAGCGCGCGCACGCGCAGATGACCTCTGAACTTATGTGGAAAGTGGCTTCCGAAGAATCTGACGAAATGCGTAAGATCAGAGATAACGTAATTACGCTAGTAGTTCCAGTGATCAATCCTGATGGTGTTGACATTGTTGTCGATTGGTACCGCAAGACTTTAGGCACGCCCTATGAGAGCTCTGGCCCTCCGGTGCTTTATCAGAAATATGTAGGTCACGACAACAACCGTGACTGGTTTATGAACAACATGCCCGAAACAAAAGCAGTGACCAATGTGCTATACAATCAATGGTACCCTCAGATTGTGCATAACCATCACCAAACGGCACCGAGATGGGCAATGATATTTTTACCTCCGTTCAGGAGCCCTGTGAACCCCAAAATTCACCCGGGAATCACCACCGGGGTCAATTTGGTAGGTACGGCCATGGCCAACCGCTTTGCCATGGAGAAAAAACCAGGAGTAATTTCCGGCACGGCCTTCAGTATGTTTTGGAATGGAGGTATGCGAACCACTCCTTATTACCATAACCAGATTGGTATACTCACGGAAACTGCCCAGCCTACACCATCGCCAACGATGTATGATCCGAAAAGGAAACCAGCCAATGTAGGCGGCAAGCCCTCCAATGGCACAGAGATTTTCTATCCATATCCTTACGAAGGAGGTGAAATGAAATTCAGACATGCGGTGGAATATATGATTACTGCATCTATGGCTGTTCTGGATTTAGCCGCAGATAAGAAAGACGAGTTTCTTTATAATATATATAGTATGGGTCGTGATGCCATCACAGATTCTCGAGGTGGTGGAGCATTTGCCTATGTAATTCCTACAGAACAGTGGAATCCAAGTGAGGCCATTAACCTGACAAACGTCTTGATGCAAGGTGGTGTCGAGGCACACCGGGCCACTGCCGATTTTACTGCAAATGGTAAGACTTACAAAGCAGGCTCTATTATCCTTTATGGCGCTCAGGCATTCAGGCCATATTTAGCCGATTTGATGGAGAAACAGGACTACCCGGATCAATTCCTGTTTCCAGGTGGCCCACCACAGCCGCCATACGATTTGGCTGGTTGGACTTTGCCTATCCAAATGGGTGTGCAGTCAGATCGAATAGTCGAAAGCTTTCAGGCTTCAACTAACAAAATCACTGAGAAATTAAGCTTTGACCCAGGAAGCGTTGAGGGCAATGGCCGCTATGGTTATGTGTTCTCAAACCAAGACAACCAGAGTACAACGGCAGTAAATAGATTACAAGAAGCGGGTTACGAGGTAAGTGTTATGATGAGTGACACCGACAACGCCAAAGCGGGGTCACTACTGGTCCGTAATAAAAGAGGGCTAAGCACCAAGGTGAGTGAGTTAAGTGCGGAACTTGGGCTGAATTTTTCAGGAGTTGCCCGAAACCCCGCTGGAGAAAGAAAAGAACTGAACAAGATAAAAATTGGCATTTATAAGTCCTGGCAGGCCAATATGGATGAAGGCTGGAGCAGATGGATGTTTGAGCAATTTGATTTTGATCTTGACACTTTGCATAATGCTGACATTCAAAGTGGAGATTTATCAAAGTACAGTGCCATCATAATGCCTTCTCAGAATCCTAGAAGTATTATGAATGGGCACTCTAAAAATAGAATGCCTGAACACCTGACAGGTGGTCTGGGTGGAGAAGGTGTTGCCGCTTTAGATGCCTATTCAAAAGCGGGAGGTACACTAATCTTCTTCGATGCTGCCAGTGATTTTGCGATTCAGCAGTTCAAACTACCGGTTAAAAATGTTACGGCAGGCTTGAAACCTACAGATTTCTTTGTTCCTGGTTCTCTTATAAGGATGAATGTAGACACGAACAATCGACTGGCCTTTGGTATGCAGCCTGAAGTGGCTGCCTCATTTAACAGAAGTCGGGCATTCAAGATTGACGATGGAGCCGTTGGTGTGACTGAAGTGGCAAAATATGCATCGGACGATTTGCTAATGAGTGGCTGGGCATTGGGAGAAGAAAAGTACCTGGCCAATACCTCATCTATGGTAAATGTGGAAAACGGATCAGGTAATATGGTTTTGTTCGCCTTTCGACCACAGTTTAGAGGGCAACCACGAGGTACCTACAAAATGATCTTCAATGCCATTTATATGGGAGCAGAAAAAAGAAAAACTTCGCTTTCGAAGAAGAGATAAGGAATAATCTAACAATTGAATTGAGGCTGTCTGAGTAGATAGCCTCTTTTTTTGTCTAAGCCATTCATCCGGTCACTTCAAGTGACCAGATGAATAAGTTAACGAGATACTTATGGATAAGCCAAAAGTAAATCCCAAAAAGCAAACACCAAATCCTTGATAAGTGAATCAGTGTTCTCTCCAATCAACAAAGTTCTCTTCATAAAAAACCTCGTCATTTCTTGAAAGCTTAACATGGTCTACCTCTCCAGCGCCTAAGAAGCTATATCTGAATCCGACTATTCTTCCAAGTTCCCTTGGTGCTTTCATGGTATGGGCCAATTTGTCGTTGACAAAAATTTGAATGTTTTCTCCTTTGGCTTCACATCTCAAAGTTTGCCATTGGGTGAAATCACTGCCAAAGGCGGAGAGGTCATTAGTCTTGCCATCCACCACGTCTCCAAGCAAGAAAATACTGAGATCGCTTACACAGCCGGGAATAGAGAATGGTACAATAAAGGCGCCTTCAGATCCATGAATCAAAACCTCTGTGGTTTGACATTTACCATTGCTTTTTCTATAGCTGTTTTTGAAACGGGTTTCGAAGATGAAGTCATCGCCAAATATTTCGCCCAAATCCGATGAGTAGTGGAAGTCGACAAACTTCGCTTTCTCGATATCAAGGGCATAGAGATCCTTGTAAGTCTCTTCAGACAATCTTAAGCTTTCATCCATTACAATCTCTTCTTCATAGAGATATCTTGGCATTTCCGCGCCAGGAATCGAGCCCATCCACCCGTTTGTTTTTACATGGACATCATGTTCTTTTAGAATCTGGCCGTCAGCAATAAGCTTTGCTTTAAAATAACCAGGGTAATAATAAATACCGGTAGCCACTGCACCATTTTTATCAACCTCAAAAGTCATTTTTTTATTCCAAGATTGCTGGATAGTGGTTTTGGCAGCATTGATACCAGCAAAATCATAGTTAAAAACAATTGAGTTTGGCAATCCAATGGCAGTAGGTTGGCTCGTGAATTTTACTTTTGCCAATTGCTCCGGAGATATTTCCAATGCCCTTTCACCCTTGTCAAAGCCAGCAACGGCAAGAATTGCGAGTGTCAGCACAATCAAACTAACAATGGCTACGGGAACCTTGGGCAACTTAATAGGTCGTTTGGCTGGCTTATGTTTCAGAGAGCCCTGACTTTGTTTGAACGCACTCCAGTTAGCATAACCGATAAAATTGGCCAGTGTGTTTAAAGTTGAAATACTTGGGTCGCTATCATAGTTAACCTTTCCCCAGACCCTCTTTAAGGTTGTGATACTTAGCCTTACCCGGGTATCTTCAAAAATTTGATCGCTTAGCAGTTGAAAATCCTGATTCAGCCAGTCGATGCTGGAACCCCAACCCAATTTTTGCTCAATAAGCTTAAGGCATTGTTTAAGACACAGTTCATTCATTTTTGACCAGAATTGAAGACACTAATTTAAATCAATTTTTGATCTGTATCAGGTTGCACAGCCTTGAACAGATTTGAACATTCCTAAATGGGCTTTGAATCTCGTAAGCCCGTACTTGATTGAAACTATTAGTATGAAGAGAAATAGATGGTTTTGTTTAGTATCACTCTTTTGGGTTTCAATCTCCTATAGTCAGGAATTCCCTTTTGATAACGAAAACTGGGAAGTGCAAGGTGAAAGTCACGTAGAAGATGTAGCACGATTCTTTGAAGGGCGACCCAGCTTATATCTCTATCGGTCACAGGCCAGGCTTAAGGACTTTGAATTTTTCACTGGTGAAATTGAATTTGAAGTTTTCGTAACAGAAAGCAGAGGGTTCCCTGGTGTATTTTTTCGAATGCTGGACAGCAGCAATTATGAGGAATTTTATATACGACCTCATCAGTCTGGAAATCCAGATGCAAACCAATATACACCTGTGTTTAATGGTCGAGCGGCATGGCAATTGTATTTCGGACCAGAGTTTACTGGGGTATACGCCTATAAGATGAATGCATGGAACCGTATAAAGATGGTAGTCGCTGCTGAAGATGCGGAGGTATATATCAACGATATGGAAAAGCCTCTTTTCTATATCCCTGAGCTTAAGCATGGATCGGTCAGGGGAGGAGTTGGGCTTAGGTGTACCGGACCGTCAGGATTTCATTTTTCAAATTTCAAAGTAAGAGCGCTGGAAAACCCTAAACTGAAAAGTGAAAAGATCAAAATACCTCCATTTGAACCTGGGACAGTCACAAGCTGGTCAGTTTCAAGTCCTTTTTTAGAATCAGATTTGGGCGAGGCTGTAGGGCTTGACAAGCAAACTTGGAGCAAATTAAATTGGAAGACTTTGGGGGTGGAGAACAAGGGTTATGCTAACCTGGCCCGAGTCACAGCTTTGCCAAGAACGAACAATACGGTTTTCGCCAAAGTGGTGATCCGGTCGGATCGAGATCAAATAAAAAGATTCACATATGGATTTAGTGATCGTGCAAAGGTGTATTTGAATGGTGAGATAATAGCGGGAGGGCAGAAGAACTATGCTAGCCGTGATTACAGGTATCTCGGCACTATGGGATTTTTTGATGACCTCTATTTAAAACTAAATAAAGGAGATAATGAACTGTGGATAGCGGTTTCGGAGAACTTTGGTGGATGGGGGGTAATGGGAAAGTTCGATGATCTTTCGGCCATCGAACTAAGGGACTAGACTAGAATATCAATTTGGTTAATTGTATACTCATTACGATCACTACCGTTGTAATGAGTAGGGTAAGAGCTGATGTAAGAATCAGCTTTTTCTTTTCCGTTTTTCTATAGCTGTTTACTTTCATCCTCATCAACCTCTTTTGGACTGGTGTCAGTTTCTTTAGATTAAATTTTTCCCCTGTAGTCTTTATAAATCCATTTGCTTTTAATATTTCAAAAGGAGCCTTTTTCCCAAGAAGTGCTCGATTATTGTTCATTCTTGACATTGAGTCCATTGCAAAACCTGCTTGTATAGCCATGATTTTAAATTTTAGTATATCTGGTTTATCGGCCTTTTCAGTGCGGTTGTTCGGGCTTCTGAATAAACGGATTGGGAACTTCTTAATCGGTATAGAGATCAGTTGAGATTATTTCAGAAAAATGAGAATGGATATTAAAATTTCAAAAAAACTGCTTACCCATGGCATTGGTTATGGACTAAAGAGCTGAAATCAATTATCAAATCTAAATTTTCAAAAATGAAAAAGTATTCTTTATTATTCTCTGCTTGTATACTGACTTTCTTAATGTTAGGCTCATCTTATGAGGCGTTATCGACAGGTTCAGGTAACGATCCGAATGAGTGTAACCCTACAGTCCCTATAGCTATTTTGCATGGATCAACTCCGATTTCGATATGCAGTACTACCCCTGTTAATATGTTCGCCTTTAATCCAAATTACTGTGGTCCTACGCCCACTTATCATTGGTATTTCCCTAGTACAGGACATTCAGTATATACATCAACTCTATTCATGAGTTTTATCCCCAATGGTGCGCTTGTAGTGGGTTCGAATACGGTAGAACTTTCTCTCATTGTTAATAATCAACCTTTTGGTTCTCCTATCACAGCAACAGTAACAGGAACTGTATGTCCATAGACAATTAATACATGAATTAGAGACGCGCCTTAGCTCAAGCGTGTCTCTACACTATGGGTTGTGTTTTCGTCACTTATGAAATTAAATTAGAATGATTTCCGCGCTTTCGTATATGAGTCCAATCAATGAGCTTCAAATACTAACTCAAGCTCTTCAACTTCAACAAGTCCATTGCTATTGACAGCTCCCAGTTGAACTCGCTTCAGTTCATTGATAAGCATTGGGTCATATTTGGCTTCAACTCTTACGTAGTTTTCCGTAAAGCCACGCATCATGCCATCTTCAATATCATCTTCGAAAAGGACTGTGCCAGTATTTCCCAGGTTTTGCTCATAGAACAAACGCTTTTTCTTTTCGGAAAGAATACGGAGCATCTTTGATCGTTCTTGCCTGACTTTCATCGGCACCGGATCAGCCATTTCGGTTGCGGCAGTATTTGCTCTTTCAGAATAAGTAAATACATGGAGGTAGGAGATATCTAGCTCATTTAGGAAATTGTAAGTGTCTAGAAAATCTTGTTCAGTTTCTCCGGGAAAGCCAACAATCACGTCAACCCCAATGCAGCAATTAGGCATTAGTTGTTTGATTTTGTTCACCCGGTCTTCATAGAGCTCTCGCAAATACCTTCTGCGCATCAACCTCAACAACTTATTGCTACCTGATTGAAGTGGGATATGAAAGTGAGGAACAAAACGATTCGATCGAGAGACATAGTCGATCACCTCATTGTTGAGCAGATTGGGCTCAATAGATGAGATACGAATTCTATCAATGCCTTCTACTTGATCCAGCGCTTTAACCAAGTCCAGAAAGCGCTCTTTACGTTTGCCCTCCTGAATACCAAAGTCGCCTATGTTGACCCCTGTGATTACTATTTCTTTAACACCCGTTTGAGCAATTTCTTCTGCTGACTTAACAATGTTGGCTATGCTATCACTTCTGCTTTTGCCACGGGCGAGTGGGATGGTACAAAACGTACAATGATAGTTGCAACCGTCTTGTACCTTTAGGAAAGTTCGGGTCCTGTCATTGATGGAATAGGCATTATTAAAGGTAGTGGCCTCTTTTATTTCTGAGGCCATCACCCGGGCTTCTGGCGTTTTCACGAAACCATCCAACAATTCGACAAGCCTGAATTTTTCTGCTGCACCCAATACCGCATCAACCCCAGGAATTTCAGCAATCTCTTTGGGCTTGAGCTGCGCATAACATCCGATAATGGCTACATAGCCCTCAGGATTAATTTTTTGAGCTTCCCTTACGATTTTCTTGCACTTCTTATCGGCATTTTCAGTAACCGAACAAGTATTGATAATGAAGATGTCCGGGTGCTCAGAAAAGCCAACTTTGGTGTAGCCCTTTTGCTCGAACATTCGGGAAATGGTTGATGTTTCCGAAAAATTCAGCTTACAGCCAAGCGTATAAAAGGCGACTCTTTTCATTGAATTTGCAAAGGTATTGAATTATTGGATTTTGATGCTACTCATCATAAAGGGAAATTCGAGACTGTTCATGAATGGTAAAGTAGATCATGATTCATGATGAGGGGTGTTTTCTCAATTTTTTTGCAAAAAAATTAAAAAGAGGGTAAAAAAGTGATTGATAAGGGTAATAATTCTGTAATCTTCTTAAATTTAGGGTAAAATTGAAACCAATAAATATCCCCAATGCCCAACCTACGTCAACATGCACTCAGATCGGTATTAAACAGGACTACTGATCGTGTTTTTCCACCATCGGATAAAATCTCAGATTACTTCGGTGAGGATGTATTCAGTATGGACCAAATGAAAATGTCCTTGTCACCGGACACTTTCAAAAAGGTAAGAGATGCCATTGCAAAAGGCAAGAAGATCGATATGGACACTGCTAGTGAGATTGCCTCGGCAGTAAAGACCTGGGCCATTTCAAAGGGGACCACACATTATACCCACTGGTTCCAACCACTTACAGGTTCTACAGCCGAAAAGCATGACTCTTTCTTTGATGCCTCTAAAGGGCTCGAGGTCTTCAGGGGTAGTGCACTAATACAGCAAGAACCAGATGCCTCATCATTCCCCAATGGCGGTATTCGCAGCACTTTCGAAGCAAGGGGTTATACTGCCTGGGATCCGAGCTCACCGATTTTCATTTGGGGCAGAACACTCTGCATCCCCACAGTTTTTGTTTCATACACTGGTGAAGCTCTTGATTATAAAGCGCCTTTGTTAAAAGCGGTAGAGGCAGTGGACAGGGCAGCCGTCAAAGTTTGCCAGCTGTTTGATAGAAATGTGAATAAGGTCAGTGCGTCTTTGGGTTGCGAGCAAGAGTATTTTGTAGTGGACAAGGCGATGTTCAACTCTCGCCCTGACTTGGTCATGAGCGGTAGAACTGTATTTGGTCACAACCCTGCCAGAGGCCAACAACTGGATGATCATTATTTTGGCTCTATTCCAAGCAGGGTTTATAACTACATGAAGGAATTTGAAATTGAAGCCTTAAAATTGGGGATTCCGGTAATGACTCGTCACAATGAGGTGGCTCCGGGGCAATATGAAGTTGCTCCTCTTTATGAAGATATCAATGTAGCTACTGATCACAACTCCTTGCTAATGGATGTGATGAAGAGGGTGGCTGATCGGCACGATTTGAAAGTGCTCTTTCATGAGAAGCCTTTTGCAGGTTTGAATGGAAGTGGAAAACACAATAACTGGTCGTTGATTACCAACACAGGTGTTAATCTTTTTCAACCGAGTTCAAGTGCTCGTGATAACCTGCAATTCCTGGTCTTTTTTGTTACAACGATTCGGGCAATTCATAAAAATGCCGACCTATTGAGGGCCAGTATAGCTTCAGCAGGTAATGATCATCGTTTGGGTGCTAATGAAGCACCACCGGCTATTATGTCTGCCTTTATTGGTTCTGACCTTACGGCTGTATTGAATGAGCTGGAAGAGAAGGGCAACATTAAAGTAGACAAAGGGGATAACATTTATATGAAATTGGGGATCGACAAAATCCCCGAAATCATTCTGGACAATACAGACAGAAACAGAACCTCTCCCTTTGCTTTTACCGGCAACAAGTTTGAATTCAGGGCTGTAGGCTCTGATCAGAATACAGCTGGACCGATGACTGCTTTAAATTTAATAGCGGCAGAGGAGTTAACGGAGTTTCATGATTTGGTTACTAAGGCCATGGAGGCTGGTGAGGATAAGAAGATAGCGATTGTCAGAATTCTGAGAGATTATATTGAGGAATCTAAAAGCATTCGTTTTGAAGGTGACGGTTATTCTGATGAATGGGTTGCTGAAGCAGAAAAAAGAGGCTTGTCGAATGTGAAAGACACCCCAAGGGCCCTGGATGCTTACTTGAGTGATGATGCCATTAAACTCTTTGAGAAATTCGGCATTATGTCTAAGGTGGAATTGGAAGCTCGAAATGAGATCAGGCTTGAAAACTACATGATGAAAATTCAAATCGAATCTCGATTGATGGGAGAGTTATCATTGGGTATGATTATTCCGGCAGCCATGAAGTATCAGAATAAGCTAATAGAAAATGCCAGAGGCCTTAAAGAATTGGGCCTTGAAAATAGTCATGTGGTTGAAACACTGGATAGAGTGAATAAAAACCTTACTTCACTAAGGAGTAACGTGGCTGCCATGATAGAAGAAAGAAAGGCCGTTAATCTTATTGATGAAACAAGAGATAAGGCCATAGCCTATTGTGATAGAATCAAAGGGAAATATTTTGATGAGATTAGATATGTTGTCGATCAATTGGAACTGAATATTGATGATGATGATTGGCCACTTGCTAAGTACAGGGAGATGTTATTTTTGAGATAAGGTTAACATTCTGACAAAAGGGAAAGTCACTCTATCATAGGAGTGACTTTTTTATTGTAAGTTGGATGAGTATGGCAAAGAAATCAAAGTGGAAGAAACGTTTGCGAATTGGCTGTTTAGGCTCATTTGTGCTAATTGTTGTGCTTAGCCAAATTGCTACAAGCTGTGTGGATTTTTCGATGAGCGACAAAAAGGTTGCTGAGTTTTTTGCTAAGTCTTCGAAAAAGCCAAGAAGCGAGTTTTACGAAGTAGATGGCTATGAAATGCACTACAAGGTGATGGAAACGTCCCCCGAAGCCACCGTAGTTTTTATTCATGGCACACCCGGCTCATGGGATGCATTTATCAGCTACTTTAAAGACAGTGCCCTTTACAATCAAGCGACAATTATTTCACCGGATCGCCCAGGCTTTGGAAAGTCAAGCTATGGTAAACCCCGAGGAAAGCTTGAAGATCAAATACTCCTGTTAAAACCTATTCTTGAAAAATATCCTGCCCCGAGGGTATTGATTGGTCATTCATTGGGTGGCCCCATTGCCGTAAGGATGGCGATGGATTATCCCGATTTGGTGGAAGGGATGATTTTATTGGCTCCGGCCCTTGATCCAAAATTGGAACCCAATGAAGATTGGTTTCGAGTACCAATGCGATGGCCAATTATTGAAGGGATTTTTCCAAGAGTATTCCGTGTCTCCAATGAGGAGTTGATTTTTTTGGAGGAAGAGCTTGAGTTAATGATGCCAATGTGGGGAGAGGTGAGGGCAGAAACAGTCATTATCCAGGGTGCGAAGGACAGATTGGTTCATCCGGGTAACGGCCCATTTGCGGATAGTATGCTGGTGAATTCATCTAGGCAATTAATAATGCTTGATAGTCAAAATCACTTTTTACCGTGGAATGAATACAAGTTGGTGCGTGAAACCACCTTGGATATGTTGAAAAAACTAAAGTCTAATAAGATCGCTGCTGATAAATCAGGACAATAGATCTATCTCAATTAGTATTTGTTCTGATTCTGCCGTTTTTAAGTCACTAGCCCTTCTATCAGTGTGTGATAATTTATAGGCTTCCTCAACAAGTTTTTTGTATTTGTCTTGAAG
The DNA here is from genome assembly GCA_029262895.1 of Roseivirga sp. GTDB lineage: Bacteria > Bacteroidota > Bacteroidia > Cytophagales > Cyclobacteriaceae > Roseivirga. The sequence continues at coordinate 188,834 of JAJCYM010000027.1, read as the reverse complement.
CTTCTGTTTTTTCGATTTCCTTTTAAATAGAGACATGGTTCAGTATTTGTGTGAGGGTAAAGCTTTACCTGAATTCTTTTAACGATCTTCACTGTCTATCAGGTCACCATTTTTGTAGTTTTCATATTTGATGACTCGACCGCCTCTATTGTATATATACCAGCGGCCTTCTTTGAGACCATTCAACATTTTACCATCGGTCAGTTTTCTGCCACGTTCATCATAGAAGGTCCAGTTGCCCTCGGGTAGACCATTTTTATAGGTTCCTTCAGAATATTTCACACCATTTTCATAAAATGTGAGTCTCGAACCATTTCCATTTTGAAGATTACCAGATGCTAGCACGTCACCATCTATAGTGGTGTATGCACTTACATGCATTAGGCGATCTCGCTGCCAGGTCTCATCTTGCATGGCTTTTCCATTGGTATGAAAATTTCCCCACAAGCCGTCTTTCCCTCCGAAGGTGTAACTTCCGATAGACTTTAATTTTCCGTTGTCATGATAATAGAACCACTGCCCATTTTCAATATCTAATTGGAATTGCCCTTCCGCGATTAGGCTGCCTTGCCCGTTGAAGTACTTCCAATTCCCAGCCTTAGTATTGTTGAGGTAACTCCCAAAACTGGAGATCATGCCATTTTCATGGTACTCTTTCCAGACATCAACCTTAACACCCAACTGATATTTACCGGTGAGCTTTGTTACACCATTTTCATAGCTTTCTAAGTAAATACTGTCAGCAAGGCCAAGCCTGTAGCGAGTTTCGGAGCGCAATCTCCGGTTTGGATGCCACGTACGTGCCACGCCAATAAGCCTACCATCAAGGTAGTTTTCGCGGGATCTGACGCGGCCATTTTCATAATAACTAAACCATTCTCCAACTTTTACTCCCTTATTATATTGTTCGGTTGCCATTCGGCCACCTAACTCAAAATAGTATTGCCATCCTCCATGCTTTTCTCCATTAATGTACTCGCCCTCTTCTTCGGTTTGGCCAGGGTAGTAAAGTTTTTTCCACTTTCCATTGAGCTTTCCTCTTTCAAAGGTTGTGGTCAAAATGACATTTCTATCACCATCATACTGAAAAAAGGGGCCATGTAGAAGACCGTTTTCGTACTGGCTTAAATACTCTGTTTCTCCAAAGTCATAATAGGTTCGCCATTCCCCGATTTTCTTGTTTTGCTCGTATATACCTGCTTCGCTCGTTTCTCCATTAGGGTGATACGCTCGCCAGTTGCCATTTAGCAGATTACGTTGGAATACTGCTCTCACAGCTAATGCTCCACGGTCATCAAAACCTAAGTATATTCCTGTGATGCTGTCATTGACATAAGGTACTAGTAACTTTCTTATTGAACTTTGATATACCAGCCAATTGCCTTGTCGTTTTCCTTCCTCAAATCTTCCTATTTCCAAATAGGTGCTGTCTTTGGAATAGAACATCCATTCTCCTGATTTCAGGCCGTCAGTCAGTTCACCCTTTGATAGGAGTGAGGTGTCGTTGGAGAGAAACTCAAGCTCGTAATCTGTCGATTGAGCCAGTATCGCAGTGCATTGAAAGATAAATAAAAGAGAGAATATGGCTTTAGGCGAGGAGGTCGACAATGACATATGTGCTGTATACGGATTGGTTGAAGATTCGATCCTGATGGATCAAATATTAAGCCAAAAATAAAATTGCTTCAAATTAGAAAGAGCCCGGTTTTAACCCGTTCAAGTCCGTAACAGAAAACCTATTCTATTAGTCGAGTTTAATTACCAAACCATCAATGCAGATGCCCAGGTAAAGCCACTTCCGAAAGCAGCCATGCAAATGAGATCTCCATCCTTGATTTTGCCCGCTTCCCATGCTTCACTCATGGCAATAGGGATTGAGGCAGCTGTAGTATTGCCATAGTGCATGATGTTGTTGAACACCTTATCCTCAGGAAGTTTCATTTGTTTTTGTACAAAATTGCTGATTCGCAAATTGGCCTGATGAGGGATTAACAAGTCGATATCTTCAGCGGAGAGGTTGTTTTGCTTGAGAGCTTCATTAATTACCTCACTAAATCTTACCACTGCATGTTTAAACACGGTATTGCCGTTCATGGTAAGGTTAAAAGTTGGTCCGTCTATTAATTCCTGAGAAAGCCTGGTTTTTCTGCTGCTACCAGGGTCTTTCACGTAAAGCTCTTCAGCGAAATCACCATCGGCATGTAAGTGTGTGGAAAGTATGCCGGCACCATTCTCACTTCGCTTTACAATCGCAGCACCAGCTCCATCAGCAAAAATCACCGAACTTGATCTGCCCTCAGTCGATTTGTCCAGAGCCGAAGATTGGATTTCTGCACCAATCACCAAAATGCATTTATACATGCCGGTTTTTATAAATTGATCGGCAGTTGACAACGCATAAATAAATCCAGAGCAGGCATTCCTGATATCCAGTGCTCCAATGCCTTGCAAGCCAAGTTCACGCTGCATTAACACGCCTGAGCCAGGGAAGAAGTAGTCTGGCGTTATGGTTGCGAAAACGATAAAGTCAATTTCGTTAACGTCCGTCTGTGCTCGTTCAAGTGCCTGTCTTGCAGCACGTGTACCCATGTTTGCTACTGTGTCCTTGTCAGGGTCAAACCATCTGCGTTGCTCAATCCCGGTTCGCTCCACTATCCACTCGTTGGTGGTATCCATTATTTCTTCAAGGTCTTTGTTGGTGACCACCTTCTCTGGTACGTAATGACCTACTCCCGCAATTTTTGACTTGTACATCTGCAGCTTTTGTTAAACCTCAAATTAAGTAAATATAAAATACATATGCTCAGGCACCCCATACCTTATTGACACTGACATTTTGAAGACACTTCTAAAATTGTGGTTGACATTGGTGCCAGAAATTGTCTTTTTCGTGGCGCGTATGAAAACACAGGAAACCTATTTTTGATATGCGCGTAACTAAGGTGTGAGTGAAATGACCTTGATGAAGACCATAAGCGTTAGAAGTTTAACATTTCTAGTGATTCCCGCATTGCTTATTGCCAGTAGTTGTGGAAGTAGCCAGCCTTCTGGTGAAGAAATAATGGAAAGGGCCTTTGCCAGACATGGCGGGGAATACCTTAAAAATCTTGAGGTAGACTTCAAGTTCAGAGACCACAAATACAAAGCTACTTTGATCGATGGAGAATTCACCAGACAGGAGAGATTGGGGTTGGATGGTAATTCAACTTCTGAGAAATCCTACTTAACCACTACAATGGGTTCAGGCCCCCTTGGCTTGCCTACCGTGAATTCCGTAATTCACTTTGCACTATTACCATATAATATCAACGATTCAATGGCTCACAAGGAATTGATGTGTACCAGTAAAATCAAAGGAGAGACCTATTATAAGGTTGAAGTTGCATTCCATAGTAATGGAGGAGGGGAAGATTTTGAAGACGTATATATCTACTGGGTCCACAAAGAGAATTTCACGATAGATTATCTTGCCTATGGTTTTTATATCAATGGCGGGGGAGTGAGGTTCAGAGAAGCCTACAACCAAAGAGAGGTAAATGGTGTGCGTTTTCAGGATTACATTAACTACACCATTGATACGGATTTCCCCGCACATGAACTCGATCTGGCATTTATAAATGGCGACCTAAGGGAAATTTCCAGAATTGACCTGGAAGATATAGAGGTAGTGAGTAAGTGATTCTTCTTAATTATTGATTTCATCAATTTTCCTTCTTGCCTGATCTATACCACCCTGATAGTTATTGGAGGAGGCAGATTCCAGTGCTTTTTGAAAGAATTCTAATGCTTGAACTTTATCCTCGTTGTTCAGATAGATAGTGCCTATCTGGTATAAAGGATAGAATTCGTATCTGACGAAACCTATTTCCAGAGCCAGTTCCAGGGTCTTCTCATAAGTTTCAATGGCCTTGATATATTCGCCCATAGCCGTATAGACGTCAGCCAATGATGAGTAAGAAGCAGGAATAAAGGGTTTGAAAGCGATTTCCTGCCTTAACCGAAGGGATTGATTAAACAGTCTTAAGGATTCCGAATAGTTTAGGGTTTGCCTTCGATGTATTTGGGCAAGATGTCTTGTATTGTAAGCAAGTGCGTATTTACTATACGATTCAGCATACTTGATTTCTTCCTGATATCTGGGTATCAACAATAGAATTTCATCTTTATGCCCCTCAGCAAAGAGACTGTTGTGCCGTCTGGAAATAAGGTTAGCTCTCATTTTTGCAACAGACTCAAAATCATTTACTGAATTGAATAGATCGAGTGCCTTTTTTTCATAGGCCATTGACATTTCCAGGTTGCGATTAGATCGGTATGCAGAAGAAAGCGTGAGATAAAAATTGCCTTGCAAGCTCTTCGATTCGAGTTTTTCGGCATGAGGTAATAGCTCCAAAAGAAGGTTCAGATTCCTGGCGACATCGGAGCGTTGCATGTACAAAATATTGGTAATACCCTCCACACGCATTTGCTGGAGAACTAGCTGTATTCTATGCTTGGAAGTGAAACGGCTATCGTTATTATATCGACTTGACGTAACAAGTTGTTTAGCCTCTTCCAGTTTTGCCTCAAACAGGGCCTTTTCTGACAACAAGACAGCATTACTTATTTCATTGTCATACACTGTTGTTTGTTCTGGTTGTGCCAGACAAACTTCACCTTGCGAAAAGATCAGGACGAAAAAGAATATCGGAAGTAAGATATGCCCTATACTCTTTGACCGAGTCATTCAGACACTAATTGAAAAGCGTGAAATTCCCAAACTGATCAGCTGCAGGAACCTTGATCAATAAATCAGGGTGATTAAACTCGGGATCATCCAACCTGGGGTTGACAGTATACCTGTCCATGGGTTTTTCCTCATAAGGCTTGATAAACGAAATTACGCTTTCCTCGGAGTTGGAATCATTAAGCCATTCAATAATGAGGTCTTCATTGAGAATGGCGGGCATTCGATCAGCAATATCTGAAACATCCTTGCTGGCAGGGGTAGTGATCATCGTAAAAGTGTGAATTGTTTCACCCTCTTCATTGTCGAATTCATCCCAAAGCCCGGCAATGGCAAAGGGCATGTTATCATTCATGTGGAAACGATAAGGAACTCTGCCTTTTTTTGAAAGAGTTTTCCAGGCATAAAAACCATCGGCTAAAATAACGCAACGATTGTTTTTGAGATTCTTTTTCAGGCTTGCCTTAAGCAGCAATTCCTCTGAAGGGGCGAATAGTAGTTTCTGACTAACCCCTTTGCTTTTCACAAAACCCGGATTGATACCCCAATAAAAAAAGGAAAGCCCTTCCGGATTTTCGCTGGTGATTACTGGCAATAGCTGGGTAGGATGGCAGTTGAATACGGGTATATATTTCCCTGATACTTCAATATTGAAGAACTCTTCAAGCGCATCAGCTGAAGTGGATATTGAGTAGTTGATCGGCATAAGCAGGTGTGTGAATTTAGAATATATTGGGGAGAAAAACTAATAGGAGGCAATTATGAAACCCATAGACAAAGGTGATTTTTGTTTAAATAAAAACTCCATAAAAACATTCCGATTGCCCAAAGGATGAATGCCAATTATTTATTTGAATATAGCTTGATTAAAACCTATTTTTGACCCTCAAATTTGATGTAGATAGATGGCTGAAATCGTAAGAATGCCCAAAATGAGCGATACCATGGAGGAAGGGGTGATCGCGGTTTGGCATAAAAAGGTGGGAGATACTGTGGAGTCAGGTGAATTGATGGCTGAGGTTGAAACAGACAAGGCAACCATGGACTATGAGTCATACAATGACGGAACGGTACTATACCTTGGTGCTGAGGAAGGGGAAGCGGTGAAAGTGGATGGAATCTTGGCCATTGTAGGAGAAGCAAATGAAGATTTTAAAAGCCTTTTAGATGGTGGCGCAGCTGAGCCAGAGACTATGGCAGAGCAGGCAGACAGTGGTGGAACAAAAGCTTCTGTTACGGTAGCAACCGCTGAGGCTGTTGACACTTCCTCAGTAAAAGCTGAAATAGTAAGAATGCCGAAAATGAGTGACACCATGGAAGAAGGGGTGATCTCAGCATGGCATAAGAAAGTAGGAGATAGTGTTGAATCAGGAGAGCTAGTAGCTGATGTGGATACCGATAAGGCTACCATGGAATATGAGTCTTATCATGATGGCATCATTTTGTATTTAGGAGCCAAGGAAGGTGAAGCGGTGAAAGTTGATGGTGTTTTGGCCATTGTTGGAGAGGCCGGAGCTGACTATGAGCTTTTGCTCAAAACAGAATCGCAAGGAGGAGCAGAGGCAAAGCCTACCGAAGATAATTTGATTCCTTCTAAAGAAGAGCCTATCGAAACAGCCGTAGCGCCTACACCACAAGAAGCGGTGACAGCCCCCGTGGCAAGCTCAAACGGCAGAGTGAAAGCTTCACCCTTGGCGAAGAAGCTTGCCGCGGATAAAGGTATTGATATCGCTCAGGTACCAGGTTCGGGTGATGGCGGTAGAATAGTGAAAAGAGATGTGGAGAACTTTGTGCCTGCTGCCAGTCCGGCCGCTGCACCAAAGGCCGTTGAGGCACCAGCTTCGGTTGCCCTACCAAGCGTAGTAGGTGAGGAGAGCTATGACGAGGTCAGAGTTTCTCAAATGAGAAAGACCATCGCCAAGCGTCTGGCTGAAAGTAAGTTCACAGCCCCCCATTTCTATCTCACGATGGAAATAAATATGGACAAGGCTATTGAGGCCAGAAAGAGCATGAATGAAGTGTCTCCGGTTAAGATTTCATTCAATGATCTGGTAATCAAGGCGGCCGCTGCGGCTTTGAGACAGCATCCGCAAGTGAATTCATCATGGCTGGAAGACAAAGTTCGAACAAACCATCATATCCACATTGGAGTGGCCGTGGCTGTTGATGATGGGCTTCTTGTGCCTGTCGTCAGATTTGCAGATAACAAACCACTCTCGCATATAGCGGCAGAGGTGAAAGACCTGGCCGGCAGGGCTCATAAAAAAGAACTTCAGCCACAAGATTGGGAGGGAAATACATTTACAATTTCCAACCTGGGTATGTTCGGCATTGAAGAATTCACGGCAATCATTAATCCACCAGATGCCTGTATTATGGCTGTTGGCGGTATTAAGCAAACCGCAATTGTAGTGGATGGACAACTGGCTATTGGTAACATCATGAAAGTCACCCTGTCTTGTGACCATAGGGTAGTGGACGGAGCAGTCGGTTCTGCATTCCTGCAAACATTCAAAGGGCTACTTGAGGATCCGGTGAGGATTCTGATTTAAGAACTTTTTACAATTCTGTCCCGTTAGAAAGCGGGACTTTTTATTAACGCAAGGAATTATGAAGATCAGATCAACAACCGTCTTAGCGGTAAAACATAATGGCTCTATATCAATTGGTGCAGATGGTCAGGCCACTATGGGAAATACAGTAGCCAAAAGCAACGTGAAGAAAATCCGGAAGCTGCAGGATGGGAAAGTGGTGACAGGCTTTGCTGGTTCAACAGCCGATGCTTTTACACTTTTAGAACGCTTTGACGAAAAGCTCAATTCGTATGGAGGCAATATGAAGAGAGCAGCCATTGAATTGGCAAAAGATTGGCGTATGGATCGCTATTTGAGAAAACTTGAGTCCATGCTCATTGTGGCTGACAAGGAAGATATTCTAATTCTATCAGGAACAGGAGATGTCTTAGAACCGGATAATGGGATTGCGGCAATTGGATCTGGAAGTATGTACGCCCAAGCAGCTGCTCAGGCTTTAGTTACCCATGCTGGTGACCTGGACAGTCTGAAAATTGTAGAAGAAAGCCTTAAAATCGCGGCTGACATCTGTATTTATACCAATCATAATTTGATTATTGAGAAAATTTCGTAATTTTGTTATTGGATAAGTACAACTTTTCCAAGCCTAGGCCATCTAAAATGTTTTTTTAGATATTGTTGATGGGGCAAATAACGAATATGAAAAAGTCAATAAAGTGGTGTGCTGCATTGATGCTGATGATTGTCATCGGTGGCTGTGCGGATTCTAATCTCCGAATGTATGAGGAGAAAGAAGGTACGCTGTTGCTGGGTGCTACCGTGCATCTTGGCAATGGAGACATTATCTTGAACTCCGCTGTTGGCATCAAAGATGGATATGTCACCCTATTGGCAGATGCCGCCATCGATAAACTTGATCTGTCTAAGTTTGAAGTAGACAAACTTGGACCTAATTTCCACATCTATCCTTTCAAAAAGACGCAGTTAGGTAACTCTGGTATTGTTTTGGCCCGAGAAGATGATAAGCACATCAACATTAGCATCAGAGAAAAAGAGCTGGAACGATGCATTCAAATTGGTTGCGAAGCCATGCTTCTGGTTTGTAAAGGAAGTATTGAAGATCTCGATAAATTTAAAGTAGACTTTGTTTACATGGGAGAAGAGAAAATTCATGTACTTGAGCAAAGTGACTATAAGGTGATTGCCTCCGGAGTTCCCGGTCAGTAAGCTCAATTCAACTTAAGAAATCGACCACTGCCAAAAGCAGTGGTTTTTTATTTGTCGAAAATGTAATAGTCATCCGATGACCTCAAGTAGTCATCCGATGACTTCAAGTCATCAGGTGACTAGAGTTCTAACTAACCCAAGCCAGTCAAGTCAATGGCTTCTATGATCAATCTGCATGAGTCCCTGATCTCTTCCTCAGAGATATTAAGAGGAGGTGACAGCCGGAAACTATCAGGGCATGAAAGAAACCAAAAGGTAATCACCCCCTTCTCAAGACAGGCCTCCACAATTTGCTGAACGGTTTCAGGACTATCAAACTCAATTGCCATCATAAGGCCCTTTCTTCGGATTTCTTTGATGGAGGGGTGTTGCAATAGTTCTTCAAACAACTGACCCTTGACTTCCACAGCACTCAATAATCCATTTTCTGTAAGTATTTCGAGATTAGCCATGGCGGCAGCACAATTCACGGGGTGACCACCGAATGTGGTGATGTGGCCGAGCATTGGGCCGTGCGTAAGCAAGGACATATTATGTTTTGACGAAATAAATGCGCCAATAGGCATTCCACCTCCCATTGCCTTAGCTACAGTTAGAATATCAGGAACAACATCGTAATGCTCAAAGGAAAATAGAGTTCCTGTGCGTCCAAAGCCGGTTTGCACTTCGTCAAAAATCAAGAGAGCCCCGACTTCAGAGCAACGCGCACGCAGTGCCTTAAGATAATTCTGGTCTGGGATTCTGACTCCCGCATCCCCTTGTATTGGCTCAATAATCACACAGGCTGTCTTAGTCGATATTTGATTGAGGTCTTGATTGTTATTGAACTCAATAAATTGAACATCCGGTAGAAGTGGCCTGAAGGCAAATTTTTTAGTCTCATTTCCCGAAACGCTCAAAGACCCATGAGTACTGCCGTGGTAGGAGTTTTTGCAGGAGATGATCTCGGTCCTTCCTGTAACCCGTTTGGCAAGCTTCAATGCACCCTCATTGGCTTCTGTGCCAGAGTTGACGAAATAACAGCAATCCAGAGTTGGTGGCAGGAGTGAAGTAAGCTTCTCTGCCAATAGGTTTTGGGGATTTTGTACAAACTCTCCATATGCCATCACATGCATGTATTTGTCCACCTGTGCCTTTACAGCTTCAATTACCTCGGGATGTCTATGGCCAATATTGGTCACTGCAATTCCAGAAATAAGGTCGTAGTAGCGCTTTCCGGATTTATCATAAATAAAGGTGCCTTCAGCACGATCTATTTCCAGCGTCATCGGATGAGGGGAAGTTTGAGCAAGTTTATTAAAGAAAATCTCCTCTGAGTTCATTCCGCAAAGCTAAGCATAGTGAACATATCAAGAAAGTTAATCTACGGGTCTGATGATAATGCAGGAAGTATTAGTTTTGGCAAATGCTCAGCGATCAGAATTTATCTGTGATAGAAAAGCGCTTGATGATATTTGTATTCATCATGTTGCTGGTCGCGCTCTTTCTAAACCTGGGTATTTACCCACTCACCCTGGAAGAGCCAAGGAGGGGTTTGATTGCCCTTGAAATGATCTTTTCAGACAATTGGATAGTACCTACACAAACAGGAGAATTGTATTTCAAAAAGCCTCCGGTTTACAATTGGGTTTTGATTATGAGCTACAAGCTATTCGGCTCATACTCAGAGTTGGCAACGAGGTTCTTTTCAGTAGCCTCTTTTGTGTTCATGGGAGCTGTGCTTTTTCGCTTTTGCCGAAAGCATATCGCAGAGCGTGTTGCAGCTTATTCTACTTTGCTTTTTCTAGTGAGTGTAGATATCCTCTTTTATTTCTCAACCCTGGGTGAAATCGACCTTTTCTATTCGCTGTTAACCTTGCTGGTGTTCACCGTGATTTATGATTTTGGAGAAAGGCAACATTACTATGGTTTATTCATGTTGGCCTATTTCCTAAGTGCGCTGGGCTTTCTGACTAAGGGTTTGCCTTCACTTCCATTTGTGGGAATTTCCTTGTTGGTGTATTTCTTGATGAAGCGGGATTTCAAGAGATTAATCTCCTTCCAGCACCTGGCAGGAATAGCAGTGTTTATCGCGATTGTTGGTGGTTACTTCTGGGCGTATAGTCTCTATGAAGATCCTTCAGGTTGGACAACCACGCTTTTGTCAGAATCCTCTGATCGTGCAGTTAAAACTGGCTTTATGGAGTTTTTGAATCATTTAGTAGCTTTTCCTTTAGACACTTTGAAGAACCTGCTTCCTGCAGCGCTGCTCATTCCCTTTTTATTTAGAAAAGACCTGATCAGCATCATAAAACAAAAGCCATTTATCCTTTACTTAACCTTAATTTTTATAGCTAACCTACTGCTTTATTTGTTTTCGACAGGAGCAAGGTCCAGGTACATATATGCGCTGTATCCTTTGGCTATTGCAGTGATTACCTACCTCTTTCTTATCTCCAAAGTGAAATGGAAAGAGAAGTTTCTTAAAATAGTAAGCATTACAATTCCCATTCTCTTTATTCTTGGTGCTGCTGCGATGGGCTTTATACCTCAATTCGAGATTATTGATAATCTCGTGATCAAGTCCGTCTTGCTTATAGTGGCTGCTATTGCTATTTTAATTGTTATCCTGAAATTTCAGCATATCAGGTTAATTATGATCGTGGCCTGTTTCGTGCTCATGCGTTTCGGTTTTTCATTAACCATGCCTGTGATACGAGCGGAAACTTCCGGTGCAACGAATGACAAACGAAATGGGGTTGAGATTGCCAGGCAAACTATGAGAACGGACCTCTACCTTTTTAAGGAAACCGATATTTCACGAGCTATCGTCTATTATATTGAGGCAGGTAGAAAAGCCACACTAACACATAAGCCAAGATTCGACAATAAGAGTTTTTGGATATGCTCTCCGACAGATACAACCGGCACAGGTCTGATCGTTCACAAAACCTTCGAATCCCGGGGAGAGGAAATATTATTAGTCACAAAAAAAGCCCAGTAAACTGAGCTTTTCCTTGGGGGGTGTTAAATAAATTTCTATTTCCTTTGCACTACCTTTTTTGCCGCCTTGACAATATTGGCAGCATCTATACCATACTTAGTCATCAACTGAGCAGGAGTGCCGCTTTCTCCGAATGAGTCATTTACAGCAACCATTTCCAGTGGGGCAGGATGATGTAATGAAAGTGTCTGTGCTATGCTGTCTCCAAGACCACCATTCATCTGGTGTTCTTCTGCTGAAACAGCACAACCCGTTCTACCTACTGATTCTAAGATGGCTTCAACATCCAATGGTTTGATGGTGTGAATATTGATGACTTCGGCATTGATTCCCTCAGCTTCAAGTGTTGCTTCGGCCTCAATGGCTTCCCAAACCAAATGGCCGGTAGCAAAAATGGTTACGTCAGCACCTTCAATCATCTTGATGGCCTTGCCAATTTCAAATTTTTGATCAGCAGGGGTAAAGATTGGAACAGCAGGGCGACCGAATCTTAAGTAAACAGGACCATGATGGTCTGCAATGGCGATGGTAGCAGCCTTGGTTTGATTGAAATCGCAAGGATTGATCACAGTCATATTTGGCAACATTTTCATCATGCCAATGTCTTCCAAAATCTGGTGTGTAGCACCGTCTTCACCTAGCGTAAGCCCGGCATGAGAAGCGCAAATCTTCACGTTCTTTTCTGAATAGGCAATTGATTGTCGAATCTGATCGTAGACCCGGCCTGTTGAAAAATTAGCGAAAGTACCGGTAAATGGAATTTTACCACCAATTGTCATTCCTGCAGCCAAGCCCATCATATTGGCCTCAGCAATACCAACTTGAAAAAACCTATCTGGAAATTCCTTTTGGAAATCCCCCATTTTGAGAGAACCAATCAAGTCAGCGCAAAGCCCGACCACATTGTCATTGGTTCTTCCCAATTCCAACAGTCCGGCTCCAAAGCCAGATCGGGTATCCTTCTTTTCTGTATAAGTAAGTTTAGTCATGGTGCTCATTTTAATAGTCTCCAAGGGTTTCTTCCAATTGTGAGAGGGCATCGGCCAGTTGCTCATCGTTTGGAGCTATGCCATGCCATTTGTGGGTACCTACCATAAAATCAACACCAAAGCCCATTTCGGTACGCATTAAATTAACAACCGGCACGCCTTTGCCGCAAAGCGACTTGGCATGTTCGAGTGCCTTAATGACCTCCTTCATATCATTGCCCTGGCTCTCTATTACTTGCCAGCCGAAGGCTTCCCATTTTGCTTTAAGATCTAGTAAAGACATTACCTTGTCGGTAGGGCCATCAATCTGCTGGCCGTTGTAATCAACGGTAGCAATAAGGTTGTCAATACCATGGTGTGCACCATACATGGCTGCCTCCCACACTTGCCCTTCATCGAGCTCACCGTCTCCCATAAGCACGTAGACGGTATTATCATCATTATTAAGTTTCTTGGCCTGTGCAGCACCTATGGCAGCAGAAAGGCCTTGTCCCAATGAGCCGGAAGCAATGCGAATGCCCGGCAAACCTTCCTCTGTTGCAGGGTGGCCCTGAAGACGAGAGTTTAATTTTCTAAAAGTAGCCAGTTCGGGAACGTCAAAGTAGCCGCTTCTCGCAAGGATACTATACCAAACCGGAGAGATATGGCCATTGGATAGAAAGAAAAGATCCTCTCCAATTCCATCTGGAGAAAAAGGCTTTTTTAGGTTCATTACATGGAAATACAGCGCGGTCAAAAAGTCGGTACATCCTAGAGAACCACCGGGGTGTCCTGAATTCACGGCATGTACCATGCGGACAATATCCCGTCTGACCTGAGAAGCGATTTTCTCAAGTTCGTTGATATTGGGTTCGTTCACGTTTATTGTTGATTTGGTTGAAAAATTAATTCACGATTTGAGCGGTGTGATTTGCGGTGTTCACCTTCTCGATGATCTCCTCAATGACGCCCTGTTCATTGATCACAAAAGTAGTTCTTATTGTGCCCATATACTTCCTTCCGAACAGAGTTTTTTCCTTCCAGGTATCGAACTGTCTATGGATACTTAAATCGGTGTCAGCAATGAGAGGAAAGGGGAGTTCAAACTTCTTAATAAAGTTGCGATGTTTCCTTTCAGAATCGCTGCTAATGCCTACTACTGCATAGCCTGACTTTAATAAAGATTGGTAGTTATCACGCAGATTGCAAGATTGTGCCGTGCAACCCGGAGTGTTGTCTTTAGGGTAAAAATACAGGACTAACTTTTTTCCAGCGAAATCAGAAAGCTTTATAGGGTCTCCGTCTTGGTTTACCCCTTCGAATGGTGGAGATGGATCTCCAACTTTTAACGACATGTATTATTATAGTTTAAGGTTGATGATTGATTCGTTTCCTGCGTTGTCTTTTACTTTAAGAGAGAAGTCACCCTTCAATGCTTTGGTTTTATCACGTCTTTCTGCCCAAATAATCCTCCTTTTGGCATCATAATTCATTAATAGCCACTTGCCATCAATTTCGGCACGGAACTCTTGTATACCCGATTGCTCATCTCTTATTCTGAACCGGACGGTATTTTCATTTCTTGATAGCTCGGTGATTTTTGGGGCATCCTCATCTTTCATTAAGGTGAATTTACCCAGCGTCTGTACGGAAAATTTGATCACCCCATTTTCCCACTTCCCTCCAACAAATGATGACTCACCGGCATCATTCACTTTGTAGACAAAATGCTGTTCCAATGAATCATAGCTGAGCAAGGGTTCGAGCTCGGCCTGGAAGCCTCGTTTCAAAGGCTGAATGTCATTATTTACCTCCAGAAATTCAGCCCCTTTATGGGCGTAATGCCTGGAGCTTAAATACATGGTGTCAAACAGACTGGTTTTTTCAAATCTTAAAGCGTAGGTATTGTCTAAATAGCTATGCGACACGTTGGACGGAACCATGTCATTAAACATCAACCTCAAAGAGTTTTCCTGCATAACCACCGAATCTGGCAAGCCTTTTCTCAGGTCCCAAAGGTAGATGTGCTGACCTTGACTCGAATAGCTTGGGGCAATCACACGGGACTGATCTTTCACATAGACTGTGACGTTCTCAAGTCCTGAATCTTCTGAAGGTCTATACAACATCAACGTATTGTCTTGTATCTTATAAGTGGATAATGCCCGAATTTCCTTATTGATTTTATCCTGGGGGGACACTCCCGAAATGACAAAACTCACTTCTCGTTGATTATCATAGGCATCGGTCATCCGAATCAACAGGTTATTGTTGGAACCAGTGTCAATAGAAAGACGGCCCTGGTCATCAGCCTTGTCATAAAATTCCAGGGTATTGCCATCGTCTATGTAAAGCTTGTTGTACCTGCGCCTTGACTGTTTTTGAGCACTGTAATTGGTATGAACCAAAATGTTCTTTTGTGCTGAGAAATTAACATTGTCGATATCCTGGGAGAAGACCCTATCACGATTGATGTACATCCTGACTTTCGGAATTCCATTCCTATTGGCTGCCCCGTCCAATTTGTCATGAGCCCATATTTCCACACCAATTTTCCCAAAAGCGGCAATGGTATCTGGGATAATAAAATCATTGCCTTTTTTAACTAACTCAAATTCAAATCTTCCAAACTCACCATTCACTCTGGAGTCGATGTCCAAGGTCTTTAAAGCGACTCGCAGTGGGATAGGAGCTATGTTATCTCTGATTTGATCAAACCCCATTCTTAAGGGATCAAGCACCTCTTGCTTGCTATTTCGTATTTCAAAATGCAAATGAGGCCCTGAAGATGAGCCCGAATTTCCCGAGAGGCCTATTACTTCTCCCTTCTTCACTTTGAATTGATTTCGCTGAGGGAAGAGGTTTACATCAAATGATTCCTTTTTGTATTGGTTTTCGAGAACATATTCAGCCAGTTCCTTATCAAACCGCTGCAGGTGTGCGTACACGGTTGAAGTACCATTGGGGTGTTGTATATAAACGCTGTTGCCGTACCCACCCGTTGCTACTCGAATACGACTCACATAGCCATCTGCGGCTGCATAAACCTTCAAGCCCTCTTTGCCATTGGTTTTGATATCCAGGCCTGCATGGAAATGTGTAGCCCGAAGCTCACCCATGGTTCCTGAGAGAAAGTTGACCTTGTCTGGTTGAATTGGAAATAAATAATAGTCGCTATCGATACCTTCATATTGGGCAAGAGACAAATGGCTCCAACCAATTAATAAAACAAGAGTTGCTATGAATCTATTTAATTTCAACTTCTAACATTTTTTTTCCTTCAATTGAGGCTACAAGTTTGTTGCCAACTTCTACTGGTCCAACGCCTTCTGGTGTTCCGGTAAAGATAATATCACCTCTTTTTAAGGTAAAGAACTTCGATACATAGGAGATAATGTCACCGAAGTCAAACAGCATTAGGCCGGAATTCCCTTGCTGCTTTTTCACTCCATCGATTTCCAAATCGAAATTGATGTTGTTTAGATTTTCGAATTTTGATTTATCAACAAATTTGGAAATTGGTGCAGAGCCGTTAAACCCCTTCGCTATTTCCCAGGGAAGGCCTTTTTCCTTACATTTTTGCTGTAGGTCTCTGGCCGTGAAATCGATGCCAATGCCGATTTCATCAAAGTACTTACCCGCAAATGCTTTTTCTATGTATTTACCATCTCTGTTGATTTTTAATAATAACTCAACCTCGAAATGGATATTGTTTGAAAATTCAGGATAATAAAAGGGGTCGTTGTTGCGTAGAATGGCTGTATCCGGCTTTAAGAAGATAACAGGGTCTGAAGGTCTCTCATTATTGAGCTCTTCAATATGAGCTGCGTAGTTTCTTCCTATCGCAATTATTTTCATTGGGTGTCTTTAGTCAGGGTTGATGACGTTAAGCTAACCTTCAGTTAACAGAAGGTAAAATTAAAACTTCAGAGAGATTTGACAAGACTATTTTATTAAGGAAATTTGACGCTTACCGTTTTTACAGACATGAAGAAAATTACCTCCATTTTTTTAATCCTCTCCATCGCCATTGTAGCATGCACGAAAGTACCGATCACAGGCCGCAGGCAAGTCACGGGTTTGATTGGTTCAAGTCAGATCATTCAAATGAGTGCAGATGCCTATAAGCAAGTTTTAGATTCCGTGCCTCTATCAGAGAATGCACAGCAAGTGGGGATGATCAAACGAGTAGGAGATAAAATCAAGGTAGCCGTTGAGAAATACATGAGCGACAATGGCTTCAGTGACCAACTTGAAGGCTTTGATTGGGAATTTAACCTGATAGCCAATGACACCATGGTTAACGCCTGGGCCATGCCTGGTGGTAAGGTGGCATTTTATACAGGGATTCTTCCCATTTGCCAAAATGACCTGGGTGTAGCTGTAGTAATGGGGCATGAAGTGGCTCACGCCATTGCAAAACACGGGCAAGAACGCATGAACCAGACTTATATGAAGCAGGTAGGCCTTTCAATTGGTGCTGTGGCTTTGGGGCAGGATCCAACCATGAGTCAGCGTTTGGTCTTTCAGGCCATTGGCTTAGGCACAGACCTGGCTTTGTTGAAGTATTCCAGGACACATGAATCTGAGGCTGATGAGTTAGGGTTGACCTTTATGGCTATTGCCGGATATGACCCGAGAGAGGCGCCTAAGTTTTGGGAGAGAATGTCTGCTGGAAGTGGGGAAGGACCTCCCGAATTCTTATCGACTCATCCATCTCATGAAACGCGTATTCAACGCTTAAATGATGCATTGCCGAAGGCTTTGGAATATTATGAGGCCAAATAAGTTTCAAGTTTTATGTTCGTTCAGCATTATGCGTTACTCTTTCTTTCGCTGAGGCATGAAGCATCTCTTACTTTGGGGAAAATTGCTGATTTCCTAATCAACTGATTTCCTAATTTTCTAATTTCTAATCCCCGATTTCAGATTCTCTGATTGTCAACCCAATATTTAGAACTTGAAACTTAAAACTCAACTCTACGAATTAAAATTCTGGAGTTTGATTTTTGTCAGCTTACGTTTGGTGTCCAGAGGGAAATCACCTTTCATCATCCAGTCATAATACCCTCTTTCTTTTGTAAGAACCTCGGAAACAGGTTTGCCTTTGTGTTTGCCAAAGTTGAACACTTCAACGCCTTGTGGATTAAAGACAATTCTTCCGGCCAAATCAACCATGTTAGAAGCCACCAATCCATGAATAGCAGCCATGTCATTTTCTATTTTTCCGACCACCTTTCCGGATAAATCTGTAACCTCCTGACCCTCATATTTCTCAATTTGGGCTTTGAGGACTTCGAAGGTAGCTTCTGTGTCAGCCATGGCCCCATGAGCACCCACCAGTTCCTTTCCGCAGTAGAATTTATAAGCCGCGCTCAAGGAGCGTTTCTCCATCATAAAGAAGATCTTTTGGGCATCTACCAGCTTTCTGTTGCTGACATCAAAGTCAATATCTACCCTTAAAAATTCTTCTACCAGAAGAGGTACATCAAACCGTACAATATTGAAGCCTGCCAAATCCGAACCCTCAAGGAACTTCGCAAGGTTTTTGGCAATCTCCTTGAAAGGAGGTGCATCCTTAACATCAATATCTCTGATGCCATGAATCATAGATGATTCCTCTGGAATGGGTATCATCGGATGAACCAAATGCCTTTCTGAGATTGTTTCGCCATTCGGCATTACCTTGATCATGGCCAGCTCAACTATACGATCATTGGCAATATTTATGCCCGTAGTTTCCAGGTCAAAAAAAGTAAGTGGATTCCTTAAGTTAAGGTTCATTTGAATTTTCTTTAAATGCTGATTAACAGGATTTTAACCTAGGATACTTTCTTTGATTTTTTTGATGTTGAGCCCACCGAAATTACCTGAACTCATCAAAATGAGATTCTTATTCTTCCAAGTGATATCGGTGAGGTGATCTTCAAGCTGATCCTTATTGTCAAAGAAGAGAATGTCATCTCTTTTGAAGGCCGAACGAAGCTCTTCTTTATTGAGTTTTTCCAATCCCTTGATTGAGGCCGCCTCAGGATTGATATATATGATGGCCTGATCAGAATGGTTAAAGGTGTTCTCGTATTGATCTATAAAATCTTTGTTCAGACTACTAAACGTATGTAGTTCAAGACAGGCCACCAAATAGCGATTTGGAAACTGATCCTTTATAGCCAGCGTAGTGGCCATTAGTTTTGAAGGAGCATGTGCAAAATCTGAATAGATAATACTGTCGCTGTTTTCTCCGACAATCTCCATTCTTTTAGCCGCCCCTTTGAAGCTGACGATAGCCTGGTAGAATTGGTCATCCGTTACGCCAATTCTCTTGAGTATGGCTTGGGCTCCACTCAGGTTTTGCATATTGTGATAGCCAAAAACTTCAACTGGTATTTCTCCTTCAGGAATGCGCAAATAAGTCTTGCCACCGCGAACCACATGGTCATGGGCCTTATATGGCAAAATGGTTACATCAGCCCGATCCTTTTCAGTGATGATCATAGAGGCAAGGTTATCCTCTTCGCAATAGATTAGTGAGCCAGCTTTGGGGGTAGCATCTGCCAGAAGCTCAAATTGTTTAACGTAGTCATCCAATGTTGGGTACACATTAAAATGGTCCCAGGCAATTCCACTAATCACCCCGATATGGTGATGATAATTCAAGAATTTTGGTGTGCGATCTGTGGCAGAGGTAGTATACTCATCTCCTTCTATTATTATAGTAGGAGCATCGGAGAGTTTTACCATATTCTCAAAGCCCTTGAGCTGTGCACCAACCATATAGTCAAAATCACGGTCTATTACTTTTAGCACGTGCATAACCATAGCTGTGATAGTTGTTTTGCCATGACTACCGGCAATCACTATCCTTTGTTTGTCCTTGCAGCGTTCATAGATATATTCCGGGTAGGAGAACACCTTGAGACCAAGCTCCTGCGCTTTTTGTAATTCAGGGTTATGGGCCTTGGCGTGCATGCCCAATATCACCAGATCAATTTCGTTAGTAATTATGTCAGGGTTCCAGCCCTCAACCTCGGGTAATAGGCCGTTGTTCTCGAGGTTTGATTTTGAGGGCTCAAAGAAATGATCATCAGAACCAGAGACTTGATGCCCTGCTTGTTTGAGTGAAATGGCCAAGCTGTGCATTATGCTTCCGCCTACTGCAATGAAATGAACCCGCTGAGGAGATTGTGACATATGGTTAAGGTTAATGGTTCAAAAATAAGATAAAAAGCAGCAGGGACAAATTTGTTGCCTTCACAAAAAATATTGAAATTTTGAATGGTGGACAACCATGTGAATAACTAGATTTTAATTGTTAGCAAGACCTCTTTTTGCTGGGGAAAACTAAATGATAAATAATCGAAGAGACGTAATTTTTGTAAAGCTTAGGAGACTACATTTGTAACTATGGAGAAAGGAAAGTCAGCTTCAATGAGACTCGGCTATAAGTCAAACAATGCTTTGGGTAACGAGTTAAATCAGCTGGGAAAACTACCTCCACAGGCCACAGACCTAGAAGAAGCGGTATTAGGAGCCTTAATGTTAGAAAAGGATGCACTAACCAATGTGATTGACATCCTGAGGCCTGAGTCCTTCTATAAGGATGCTCACAAAGAGATTTATCAGGCTATATATGACCTTTTCCAGAATTCAGAACCTATAGACATCCTGACGGTGACTAGCCACTTGCGGAAAGGTGGAAAACTTGAATTTGTAGGTGGCGCGTATTATATCACGCAATTGACCAATCGGGTCAGTTCTGCGGCAAATATTGAATATCACGCGCGTATCATAGTGGAACAGTCCATTAAGCGTGAGTTGATTCGAATTTCTTCCGAAATACAAAAGGAGGCCTTTGAAGATACCACTGATGTGTTTAATCTTCTGGATAGAATGGAGCAGTCGCTCTTCCAGGTTTCAGAAGCTAATATCAGAAAAGAATACGATAACATGAAAAATCTGATGCCTCAGGCATTGGAGGAAATAGAGATGCGTAAAAACCACAAAGAAGGTTTGACAGGCATCCCTAGTGGGTTCACCAGTTTGGACCGAGTTACCTCTGGTTGGCAAAAATCGGATTTGGTGATTATAGCTGCGAGACCTGGTATGGGTAAGACTGCCTTTGTTGTGTCGGCACTCAGAAATGCAGCGGTAGATCATGATCATCCAGTAGCCATATTCTCTTTGGAGATGTCGTCCATTCAATTAGTGAATAGGATGATTTCTGGTGAAGCGCAACTGGAAAGCGAAAAAATTAAAAAAGGAAATCTTGCCGGACATGAATGGGCCCAGCTCACCGACAAGACTGCACGATTGGCTAAAGCCCCCATTTTTATAGATGATACCCCTGCACTTTCGATCTTAGAATTAAGAGCGAAGTGCAGGCGGTTGAAGCAGCAGCATGACATTCAACTGGTGGTAGTAGATTACCTCCAGTTAATGTCAGGCGACAGTTCTAAAGGTGGTAATAACGGTAACCGGGAGCAGGAGATTGCTGCCATCTCCAGGGCGCTGAAGAACATTGCCAAGGAACTGAGTGTTCCGGTTATAGCTTTGTCTCAGTTAAGTCGAGCAGTTGAAACCAGGGGAGGGGATAAACGACCTCAGCTTTCCGACCTTAGGGAATCCGGTTCTATTGAGCAGGATGCGGATATGGTAATGTTCTTGTACCGTCCGGAATATTATGGTATCACTCAGGATGAGAATGGCATGCCGACCCAAGGCGTGGGTGAGGTAATCATTGCCAAGCACAGAAACGGTTCATTGGATACAGTCCAACTTAAATTTGTTGGTAAGTACACCAAGTTTTCAGATCTGGATTCATTTGGAGGTGCCCAAGGTGGTGGCTTCCCTGTAGATGGTGCAAGCAATTTTGAAAGTGGAGGTACTATGACCTACCAGAGTAAGGCCAATGCCGATCCAAATTTGCCAAAGGATGATGAGAACGGCCCGCCCTTCTAGTAATGTTTACTTAGTCCAGTAGTCGTAATTTTCATAAAACCAATTCAGGTGTTTGGTAAGACCTTCCAAATCCGGAAAAAGGCCAAGATTATTCACACCAAATTGGTTGAGTTTAAAAACGATTTCCTTTTTCAACTCTTTGGGAATGAGTATAGATTGTAAATACTTGCTATGAATATCTGAAACCTTTAAACCTGGCGGATTATGAAGAGAAAAGTAACCTGATTGGTTGTCAAGCCTTCCACTTGAACTTTCTGGTTGAACCATGACTATGGCGTCCTTTTGAGTTTCGAACGGATTTTCTATTGTGTCAGATGGAAGGTTAGTTTTTGCTCTAAACACTATGATTTCCCCATCAAACTCAAAGTTTTCATAACAGGCAAAGTAAGTAGCGATGAGAGGATTCAAGGACCAATCCAGAAGTCTAGTGGCTAACCCAAAATGCTGCGCAATGGTCAAAAGATGGATATCCGAACTGACCTCTTTCTTTAATATTGATTTAGCCCTTCTTTTCCAATGTCTAAAAATTTCTAAATCATCTCGGTTAGAAAATGGAGGCCTGGCTGTCTTTGGTATCAGGTCTAAACCCGTCTTGGATTGACCACGGAATTTATACGCAGTAGAAGTACTATACTCATCAAATTTTTCTAAAAGTTGATTGATGCTTTTTATCGTAGTTTGCTTCATTGGAACCAAGTGGTCTCTCTTTCATAAACAAAATGAACTTTTAATATAGTCAATTGACCTTATTTTACTTATCATTAATTTATAGTCTGTGAACTTAATAATGAAGGCACTTCTCTTAATCGATTCTGAGGACGACTACATCAAACTTCTTGATGTCGACAAACCTGTTCCCCAGAAAAATCAAATTTTAGTTAGGCTTAAGGCGGCAGCCTTAAACAGACGTGATCAATGGATCAGACAAGGCATGTATCCGGGTATCCAATTCAATACGATTTTGGGATCGGATGGAGCAGGAGTTGTTGAATCAGTGGGCGATGGTGTTTCATCTGATTTAATCGATGCAGAAGTTATTATCAACCCAAATATTTCCTGGGGAGAAAACCCAAAAGCACAATCACCCGACTATCATATTTTGGGCATGCCCACGAATGGTACTTTGGCTGAGTATGTAGTGGTAGAAGCCAATAGAATTCAGCAAAAACCAAGTCATCTCTCCTGGGAAGAGGCTGCTGCCTTACCTCTGGGGGGGCTTACAGCGTATAGAGCCCTGTTTACACAAGGCCATGTGGCTCCGAAGGAAAACGTGCTGATCTCAGGGGCTGGTGGTGGTGTAGCTCAATTGGCCTTTTTGTTTGCAATGGCCGCAGGAGCGAATGTTTATGTGACTTCAGGGAGCAGGGATAAGCTGGAAAAATGTCTTGGCTTAGGAGCAGTTGCGGGTTTTAACTATAAAGATGAGCACTGGTGCAAGGAAGCCTTAAAAACTACTGGTGGGTTTGACCTAGTCATTGATAGTGCCGGAGGAGACCAGCTTAATGACTTTGTGAAAATGATGAAACCTGCTGGGCGCATTGTCTTTTATGGGGCCACGAACGGCATGCCTTCCAAAATAGATATGTTCAGGATGTTTTGGAATCAGGTTACTCTCCAAGGCTCCACAATGGGCAACGACCAGGAGTTTGAGCAAATGCTGGAATTGGTTAACAATAACCGTATTAAGCCCATTATCGATTCAGTGCGACCTCTTGACGAGGTAATAAGCGCTTTTGATGAGATGAAGGCCGGCAAACAATTTGGGAAATTGGTGTTAAGGCCATAAACGCTAATTTCTCCTAGGTATCAATTCTGTTACCAAGACTCCAAAAGTTGAATATCTTTCGCAACATTACCATGACTACCCCGTTGGCTAGATTTCAATTAGATTAATTTGTCTTAAGGGTAAAAAACCCAAACATTATAATTTACAAACCAACTAGTTTATAAACCATGAAACGATCAACAATTCTTATCGCATTGTTACTAATCGGCTTTTTAAAAGCTGAAGCACAAATCACCTTACCACAACCTAGCCCTGCTGCTACTGCAAGCACAGTGGTGGGATTAACCAATATCAAAATCGAGTATTCTCGTCCTCAAATGAAAGGCCGCAAGGTTTTTGGAGCAGGAAGTGACTATTTAACTCCGTATGGTCAATTATGGCGTACCGGGGCAAATTCTGGTACATTCATAGAGTTTGAAAAAGAAATCAACTTTGGTGGCGCACAGGTAGCTGCGGGTCGTTATTTGATTTTTAGTGAGCCAAATGCTTCAGAATGGGACGTGATGCTTTATAGTGACCTGTCGATTGGAGGAAACGTTGGCGCTTACGATAAGGCAAACGAAGTTGTAAGAGTGAAGGCTAAGTCTTCAAAATTGACAGAATCCGTTGATGCTTTTACGATTAACATTGCCAATATCAGTGCTGATAGCAAGTCAGCGCATCTTCAAATTTCTTGGGAGAATACAGCCGTCAACATCCCAATTGTGGCAAACTTTGAAAAGGAAGTGGAAGCCTCTATTGCTGCAAATACCCAAGTAAACCCGCGTAATTTGCTTGCAGCTGCAAATTATTACGTAGCAATAGACAAAGACCTTGACCAAGCCTTGGAATGGGTAGAAACCTATTTGTCAACAGGGAAAAACAATGAGGAATTCTGGAACATCCATGTAAAGGCTCAAATTTTGGCTAAACTAGGTAGAACTGATGAAGCCATTAAAGCAGCCGAGGAATCACTGGCAGGAGCTAAAGCCCGTACTCAGGGAGATTTTGGCTATATAAAAAGAAATGAGGATCTCATTGCCGGACTAAAATAAGAGCACAACTGAAATACGCTGTGTTTGTAGAAAGAAAACCCTGATTGCTAAGTCAGGGTTTTCTGTTTTTGGCCATTCTTGTCTTTGTCAAGCACTCCAATTACTTATAGTGCTTTTAAAAGAGCACTCACACCATTCAGAATGAAATTCTTCTTACCATATAATTTAAGGCCAATTGCTCCCTTTTATTTTGTAAACTCAGGCCTTGAAAAGTTTAAATCAAAATATCAAAACATGAAGAAACGCTTACTGATTTGGGCGTGCGGCCTCGGATGCCTGTTTGGCACATCGGGACTTTTTGCCCAAGACTATAACAATGCCAGTCAGCTGGCGCAACGCCTGAGGGCGATTGCCAGCGGCTCAAGTTCAGCTTCTTTGCAATCTATTGCTAAGACTGACGGAGGCAAAGACATTTGGATGTTAACCCTGGGAACAGGAGACCTAGACAACAAACCTGCTATGGCTATAGTAGGCGGTGTGGAAGGCAAACACCTACTAGGTGTTGAAATGGCCACTCGATTTGCTGAGACATTACTATCCGATAACGCATCAGCCTTGGACAACACCACTTTCTATGTGTTTCCTAATATGAGTCCTGACGCTACAGAGCAGTATTTCGCCAGCTTGAAATACGAAAGAAGCGGCAATGCCAGGCAAACGGATGACGACCGTGATGGTAACCTTAATGAAGATCCTTTTGATGACCTTGATGGTAATGGAATGATTACCATGATGCGTGTAGAAGATGCAACAGGTGATTGGATTACCCACCCTGCTGACGATCGTGTGATGATCAAGGCGAATAAAGGCAAAGGAGAAAAAGGAAAGTATAGAATATTCACCGAAGGGATGGATAATGATAAAGATGGTGCCTTCAATGAAGATGGTGAAGGTGGTATTCATTTCAGAAAGAACTTAGCCTATGGCTATCCTTACTTTGTACCTGGTTCTGGGGAACATTCTGTGTCAGAAAAGGAAAACAGAGCAATGTTAGATTTGCTTTATACTAAATGGAATGTTTATGGTGTCTTCACTTTCGGGCCTGGGAATAACTTATCAAGTCCTTGGAAATATAATCGTGCTGGAGCTTCCAAAAGAGTAGTGACAAGTGTTTTAAATGGAGATGCTAAACTCAACAAGTTTGCATCAGATGCTTATAATGCTGCTGTCAAAATGAAAAACGCACCAGCTTCTGGTCAACAAGGAGGAGATTTTCTTCAGTGGGCATATTTTCACTTTGGGAGACTTAGTTTAGGAACCCCAGGATGGTGGGTGCCAACAGTGAAAGGCGACTCTACAATGACCGCTAACAAGGATAAGAATGCTGAAGTGAACTTTTTACGTTGGGCTGCACAAGAGAACATTCCAAACTATTTCGTTGATTGGAAACAAATGGATCACCCGGATTTTCCAAATCAAAAAGTAGAAGTTGGCGGTATAGCGCCATTCAAAATGCACAATCCACCAGTTGCAATGGTTGATGATGCTTCAAAGAAAAACACTGACTTTATTGTTGACTTAGCTGGTATGCAAGCTGACGTGAAATTGATGAATTTGAAGTCTGAGGAAGTTGGCAAAGGGATGACGCGAATTACGGTTGATGTCTACAATGCTGGTACACTACCAACACATACTGAAATGGGCAGACGCTCTCGTTGGTTGCGTCCAATAAGAGTGGAGCTAAAACTATCTAGTGGTCAAGAAGTGATTTCTGGCCGTAGAATCTTGACCATGAATAACCTTGATGGTGATGGATCTCGACAATTTAGCTGGCTTGTAAAAGGAAAAGGCTCAGTAGAAATTCATGCTGGTGCACCTCATGCAGGAACCGATAATGCGACCGTAAACCTTAAATAAGAAGACCGATGAAAAGATATATAACAAACTTATTCGCTGGTTTAATCTTGGTAGGTTTAACACTACCGGTAACCAGTTTTGCTCAAAGTTCAGATGAAGTGTTCAGAGCAGCAGGCTCTCCGCACAACCCTAAAGTCAACATCTCATTTAACCGTTATTACACATCAGAAGGAATTGCTGAAATAACCGATAAGATCGCAAAAGCTTATCCTGATCTAGTAAGGCGTGTATCAATAGGAAAGTCATACGAAGGCCGAGATATTTGGATGCTTCAGGTAACCAACTACAAAAAAGGAACGGCTGATAGAAAACCAGCTTTCTATGTAGATGGAAACATTCACTCCAATGAAATCCAGGGTGCTGAAATCTGCTTATATACAGCGTGGTACTTAACTGAAAATTTTGGCGATGTGAAGTACATCACTGAAATGCTGGATGACCGTATCTTCTACATTGTTCCAACCATCAATCCTGATGCGCGAAATAATTACATGAAAGAGGCGAATACTGGTAGCTCTCCACGTTCAGGTATGTTGCCATTAGATGATGACCGTGATGGTTTAGTTGATGAAGATGGACTGGATGATTTAGATGGTGACGGTTCTGTAACTAGGATGCGTAGAAAAAGTGACTATGGTAGTTTTATAGTTGATCCACTCGATCCTCGTAAAATGATTCAGATTGGACCAGATGACGTAGTAACAGCGCAGCGTTACGAAATGTTAGGTTCTGAAGGCATCGACAATGACGGTGACGGAAGAGTAAATGAAGACAGACCGGGGGTATACGATCCAAACAGAGATTGGGCATGGAAATGGCAGCCAGATTATATTCAACGTGGTGCCTTAAAATATCCTTTCAGCGCACCTGAAAACAGGGCTGTAGCAGATTTTGTGTTGTCAAGACCTAATATTGCTGGTGCACAGAGTTTCCACAATTCTGGAGGGATGATCTTAAGAGGCCCCGGAGCAGAAGAAGACTTGGCAACTTACAATCGTGCAGACCTTAGAATTTATGATGCGATTGGCCGAAAAGGACAGAAGATGCTTCCTGGCTACCGTTACTTAACGGTCTATAAGGATTTGTACTCTGTTTTTGGTGGTGAGCTAGACTGGTTCTATGGCAGTAGGGGTGTTTACACTTTTACGAACGAGATATTCAGCAGCTTTGCCTACTATAAGGATCCAAATGGTGGTCGTAATCAAGGCTATGATTTCGATAAGGAGTTATTGGCTAACGATGCATTTACCCCTTGGGCTCCTTATGATCACCCAACATATGGTGAAATAGAAATTGGTGGGTTCAAAAAGAATTTTGGAAGAGCTACTCCAGGCTTTATGCTCGAAGAAGAATTGCATAGAAATATGGCTTTCGCATTATATCATGCGCACCATATGCCTAAGCTGAGTATAGATAAGGTGACAGAGAAAGATTTAGGTGGTGGATTAAAAGAAATCACAGCTATAATCAAGAACGACAGAATGATGCCAACACACGCTTCTCAAGATTTGAAATATAAGATTGAGCGCCCTGACTTTGTAAGCATTTCAGGTGTCGATGTACAGGCGGGTATGATTGTTCAAAGCATAGATTTAGGCCTTACTACTGAGCAAAAGCATAACCCTCAGAAGCTGATCTTGGCGAGTATTCCAGGAAACAGCACAGTAACCTTACGTTGGATTGTCAGCGGTAGAGGTAAGTATACTATTACAGTTGATAGTGCCAAAGGGGGAGTGGTGACGAGATAAAATAGAATTATCTAAACTATTAAAAGGCCTTGGGTGTTCGCTCAGGGCCTTTTTGTTTAAACCTATTTCAGGACTAGACACAAATTTCCTAATTCACCAATCCACGAATGACCGAATTAGTCCATTTCAAAAAGTAAATTCTGATAAGCTGTATTGAGCTCTCTCAGAGTTTTATCATTCCCTTGCATCTTCGCCAACTCAATTCCTTTTTGATAGATGATTTGGGCTTGGTCGTAATCTTCAATATCTACATATAGTTGTGCTGCAAGAAAATATGTAGCTAAATAGTCGGGATGTTTGCTTAAAAGTTGGTCGAAATATTCTTTGGCTTTATCCAGTGATTCAGATAGATATTCGTTGGCAATTGCGTAGAGGTTAAAAGGGTCGTTTGGATCCTCTTCTAAATACTTCATTAATAGGGTCAGGCGGGCCTCGTTCACAGCGTTTGGTAGATTTTTATTTAGATGGTTATTACCTATCTTCGGGGCAAAATTAACACATCAGGTTAACTATTATCCAAGCATGAATATTTTAGTTTGTATCACACACGTACCCGATACTACTTCGCGCATAGCATTCACAGATAATAATACCCAGTTTGATAAAAATGGCGTACAATTTATCATCGGTCCATACGATGATTATGCCTTGGCAAGAGCGGTAGAGTTGAGAGAAGCAAATGGCGGAAAAGTTACAGTCATTAACGTAGGAGAGGCCGAGACGGAGCCAACCATTAGAAAGGCCCTGGCCATTGGCGCAGATGAGGCGGTAAGGGTCAATGCATTTCCTTCCGATTCCTTTTTTGTAGCTAATCAAATTGCAGAGCACGCCAAAGGTGGTGACTACGATTTGATCTTAATGGGAAGAGAATCAATCGATTTCAATGGCGGCATGGTTCACGGTATGGTGGGAGAGCTTTTAGGCCTTCCCTCATTCTCACCGGTAATGTCATTAGAAATCAACGGAGATAAAGCCAGTCTTTCAAGGGAAATAGAAGGAGGGAAAGAGAAGCTGGAAGTCAGCTTGCCATTTGTGGCCGGTTGCCAGGAACCAATTGCAGAGTGGAAGATTCCTAATATGAGAGGCATCATGTCAGCCAGAACTAAGCCATTGAATGTGGTTGAGCCAACAGATAATACCACGAAAACTGCGGTTAGTGCATACGAGCTACCTCCGGCAAAAGGGGCTGTGAAAATGGTGGACAAAGATAATGTGGAAGAATTGGTGTCCTTGTTGAAGAATGAGGCCAAGGTGCTTTAATCCTAATCAAATTAAGAAAGAGAAATGTCAGTATTAGTTTTTATAGAAACTGAAGAAGGAAAAATCAAGAAATCATCGAGAGAGGCGATTTCTTACGGTGCAGCGTTAGGAGAGGTTACCGCATTGGCTTTAGGAGAAGTTGATTCAGGAGAATTGGCCACTGCCGGAGCAAATGGAGCATCCAAAGTGCTTCATGCTAATGATGCCAGGTTAAACAATGGATTGATACAGCCTTATGCTGAAGCGATTGCTCAGGCGTTGACAGCCACGGGTGCAAATATATTGGTGACAGCGAAATCATCACTTGCTGATGCTGTGGTTGGAAGAGTGGCCGTGAAAACCGGAGCAGCCCTTGCTTCGAATGTTGCTGATCTGCCAGATACCTCCAATGGATTTGTGGTGAAGAGGAGTATATATACAGGTAAGGCATTTGCCAATGTGAGCCTCGATGCAGATACTAAGATTATTGCTATAAAAAAGAACGCGGTTGACTTGAAAGAAGATGGAGGCAGCGCAGCTGTTGAAACCTTTGCAGCCAACCTGGACGATTCACTTTTTGGCACCACCATAACTGCCACCGAAAAGGCGGAGGGTGATGTATTACTTCCCGAAGCTGATATTGTGGTTTCAGGCGGAAGAGGCCTTAAGGGACCCGAAAATTGGGGAATCATAGAAGACTTAGCAAAAACTTTAGGTGCGGCAACTGGTTGTTCCAAACCGGTTTCTGATATGGACTGGCGTCCTCACCATGAGCACGTTGGTCAAACGGGTATTAAAATAGCTCCAACCTTATACATTGCAGTAGGTATTTCCGGTGCCATTCAGCATTTGGCAGGAGTCAATTCTTCTAAGTATATTGTGGTGATCAATAAGGATGAAGAAGCACCATTCTTCAAAGCTGCGGACTACGGAATTGTGGGAGATGCCTTTGAAGTATTACCAAAATTGACAGAAGCAATTAAGCAAGCCTTGGCGTAGATTTTCAGAGACTTGGAGAAATTAAAAATCGAAATTCTAGGGCTTTCTTCCAGCCAGTCACAAACATCAGGCTCATTTGCATTGGTGTTGGGCGAAGTAGACGGAGAGCGTAGATTACCCATCATCATTGGCATGTTCGAAGCCCAGGCGATCGCCCTGGAGATTGAGAAGATTGTGCCCAACAGACCCATGACCCATGACCTATTTAAATCCTTTGCAAATGCATTTGATTATAGCGTGGAAGAGATTGTGATTTCAGACTTGAAGGAGGGCGTATTCTTTGCCAAGGTGGTATGCTCGAATGGAGAAAAGAGTATCGAAGTAGACGCAAGACCTTCAGATGCTATTGCCATTGGGATTCGATTTGACGTCCCTTTTTATACTTATGAGGCGGTTTTGTCCGAAGCAGGTATTATATTGACTGATGAGGAAGAGGCGGCAGAGGAGTTGGAAGAGCAAATTACTATTGAAAAACCTCAGGGTGATCAATTGAAGGATTTGCCATTGGATACGCTTGAAGAGTTGTTGGAACAGGCTTTGTCAGATGAGGACTATGAGAAGGCCGCGAAAATCAGAGATGAGATAAATAAAAGAAACTGACTAACTTTTTAATGATGCCTTCCTTTCCGTAGGCTATCGGAGAGGAAGGCATTTTTATGTCTTAACCAAAAGCATTATGATTTATCTAAGAGCAGTACTCGGATTAGCGATTTTGGTTGGCATAGCTTATCTATTTTCGGGTAAAAAGAAGAAGATAGATTGGCGCTTGGTTGGAGTGGCCCTCGTGATGCAAATCATTATAGCCGTATTGATTTCGAAAGTTGGTTTTGTTCAGGATGCCTTTCAATGGGTAAGCACCCAATTTGTGACCTTTCTTGGCTTTTCGCTTGACGGTGCGGAGTTCTTATTTGGTCACCTGTCAAAGAACAGTGACGCAGGCCAAACCACGAAACATAGCCTTGGCTTCCTGTTTGCCTTTCAGGCCTTACCCACTGTAATTTTCTTTGCGGCAGTAACCGCAGGCTTATACTATCTGGGTATTCTCCAAAAGATAGTCTATGGCTTTGCCTGGATTATGGCAAAGACAATGGGACTTTCTGGAGCAGAAAGCATGTCGGCTGCTGGAAATATATTTCTTGGACAAACAGAGGCGCCTTTGTTAGTCAAGCCCTTTATTGATCGGATGACCAAATCCGAATTGCTTTGTTTGATGACAGGAGGGATGGCTACAATTGCCGGAAGTGTACTGGCATTATATGTTCAGTTTTTAGGAGGAGACAGCGATGTCGAAAAGGCTCAATTTGCCACATACCTACTCAGCGCTTCGGTGATGAATGCCCCAGCGGCCATCTTAATGGCGAAAATGTTCTTACCGGAAACGGAACCAGAAAAAATCGATAAAAGCCTGAAGGTCAGCAAGGATAAGATCGGAGTTAACCTGATTGATGCCCTGGCCAGTGGTGCTGCTGATGGATTGAAGCTTGCCCTGAATATCGGTGGTATGCTGCTTGCATTTATTGCAATAATCTTTGCTTTAAACTGGCTTTTGATGGATGGCATAGGAAGCTGGACCGGCCTGAATGCCTACGTGGTATCAAGCACAAATGGCATTTTCGAGGGTTTTAACCTCCAATATATACTGGGACAAGTGTTCAGAGTTTTTGCCTTTATCATGGGCATTGATTGGCAGGAGACCCTTCAGGTAGGTAGCCTGCTAGGACAGAAAATTGTGATTAACGAACTGGTGGCTTATCTGGATTTGGCGAATATGAAATCCAATGGGGCGCTGAGTCCAAGGGCGATTATTATTTCCACTTATGCCTTATGTGGCTTTGCCAATTTCAGCTCTATAGCTATTCAAATAGGAGGGATCGGAAGCCTGGCACCAAAAAGACAAAGCGACCTTTCAAAACTAGGAATGCGGGCCTTGATAGCCGCCACACTAGCCACAATGATGACTGCTACGATTGCCGGAGCACTGTTCGGCTAATTCTTATTTAAGTTATAGGAAAACGATAGAGAAGTAATTCCATAAGCAATGATATCGCCTGCGCTAAGGTCAGCTATTAATGTATAACGTTTGTATGATGCGAACATTCCAAGACTAAATAAGGCCGTTGGTCTTGGGCCTCCAAAAACTCCTCCGAAGTAGGTGAATGTGCCTGATTTTACATTTCCGAATTTATAATTAAACGTCATTTGAGCACCAAGATGGGCAGATATGAGTTGAGGATGCGTATTACTGAAATCATCGATTTCACTTTGATCTCTTCTGAACTTATAATAATTACCTCCCTCATATTTAATGGCAAGCTTTGGCCCAAAGTCTAAAAACTTTCGCCTTTTGCCTACCCTAATACTTGCAGCCCCAAAGAAACCCAAACCATAAAATGATTTATTACCTGGAGCTGTGCTCTCCGCATTTGCGGTGTAATTCCCTAGAAAACCAAAACCTCCATAGCTCAGGTGATGTGTTTTTTCAGTAATGCTTCTATGAACAGATAAGGTTCCGAATTTTGAGAATTCCCTACTGTTGTAAGCCTCATCTTTAACATTAGATGAAATAGTCCCTGATACATAAGTGGATTTCATTGTCACAGATGTAGTATCTGCATGTCCAGGATTTGCTGAATAAGTTGAGCTAGTATGGATGTTGGCAACTCCATAGGTAGTGGAACAACCTGAAAAAAGGAGACATCCAATTGACAGTCCTAAGATTAATTTGAAACTGACAGGGCACTTTATAAGGACCGATGATCTTTTGGAGTGTTGGGGAAGGGAGTAGAACATTTGGTACTGACTGATTTCAAGCTTTCAGTGGTAGGACAATTGAAAACCTAAAACCCCTACCAGCAATGTTATAAAAAGGCTTCTCCAATTTGCGAGAAGGTCTTTTTGCTGACTAGCCTCTCCAGATTAGAATGAGAGTTTTATTTGCAGCAATGCTAGCCACAAATGCAGGGCATTGTTTGGGTAAGGCTATTTCATTCTTTTTGCTATTGGATGATCTGGTTTGTACTCCAATAAATCCCAGAGGTTTCCATAGAGGTCCTTGAACACGGCAACCGTTCCATATTCTGCCTCTTTGGGTGCTCTAATGAATTCAATGCCCTTTGCGAACATTTCATTATAGTCCCTCCAAAAATCATCCGTATTCAAGAAAAGAAATACCCTTCCGCCAGATTGATTTCCAATAAAGTCTTCTTGAATTGGCTTTGAAGCTTTGGCCAGTAAAATGGTGGTGCCTTGAGACCCGGGAGGTGATACGACCACCCAACGCTTATCCTGCTCAGGTTGATAGATGTCTTCAATCAGCTGGAAATTCAATTTCTTGGTGTAGAACTCGATTGCTTCATCATAATCTCTGACTACCAGGGCTATGTGAACGATTGATTGTACCATAATGTCGTGCTTATAGATTTTGAATCTATTCTAACAACAAAGTACCAAAGTTCAAAGCTTATCCAAGCATGATCATGTTCAGGCGAAATCAGATCACTTAACGTTGTAGGTTAACCCAAGTGAAATACCAATTCTCTTTGGTTTCTCTGAGATCAAACCATCAAAGAAAGCACCCTGAGGCAAAGTGAGATCTTTGGTGTAATTGGTTAAAGCTCCTGAATAGGTGGGCTCAATATTGAATTTGATATGGCGCATCAATGGGATTTCTAAACCGATAAGGGCCTCCATGCTCAATCCAAAACTTCTCGCATTATCATTAATGCCATCACCTTCGACTGTAGGGATGCTTGGGTTCGTGCGGATGTCTGTTCTTAAACCGAGCCCGGAATAGAAGCGTGTTTTACCAGTAGTTATAAAGTAATGTGCTCTGATTGGAATACTCAGAAATTTAAGCTTGTATCGATCGGTACCTAGTTGGCGGTTGAGCACATCCTGAGCTAAGGTATTGTAAGAAAGACCGGACTGAATTCTGAATCTAGAGCTAGCTTCGTAGTTTACAGCCAAAGTCAGATTGGTTTTCCAGGAAGCCTCAAGGTCAAAGCATACTCCGCCCAGAGGAGGAGCTCGGAAAATGCAAATATTGGTAACGTCATCTAAGGACGTTGAACTATGGCTCAATATAGAATAGCTGAATTTTGACTGTGCCTGGACGAATGAGCTAAGAAGGAATAGGGCGAGTAGCGTAAAGACTAATCTTTTCATAATTAAGGTGGTTTGTTTTCTTTGACACCTGAAATTGGGTGGAGGTTGTAAAGGGGAAAGAAAAAAGCCGTGCTAATAAGGAGTGGGCTTACTGTATGAGTTGGTAGAAGCCTAGGTTTTAAAGTCATCGTTGAACTTGGGCTTCATTTTTATCCGGCCTTACCGCTATTTAATTGAACGAGTGGTTGGAATCCACCGTAAACCATCCGTTTGGCATCAAAAACCATTCTTGACGGATCGGTCAGTGGGGCAATTAAGCCAGTCATTCTAGGGTCGGTGGCAACCCGCTCATTTGCCAAGTCACGCGCCTCTCGTGAATCGAACACAACCCACCCAAAAACAATGACTTCATCCTCTTTTGCCTCTACTACCTCCGGGAAAGAACGTGTGCCTTCCAATTTTAAATCTTCACCGACAAACTCAAAGTAGGCGAGTGCGCCATGTTCCTTCCAGATTTTTGCAACCGTTTCAGCCACACGCTTGTATTCGTTCAGGTGAATTTGTGGAATGGGAAGAACGAATCCGTCTATGTAGTTCGTCATATTTTCAAGTTTAAATTAAAATGATCTTCCGTTATCGATTTTATTTTTGCTGTCGCACAACACGTTTGTATAGGGAATTTGCCCAAAAGTTCTTGATATTCCTATCCTTAGAGGACATAGTCCCTGGAGAAGATGAGGAGTATTGATTCATCAATAAGCTGTGCTTAGAAACAGGAGTAGGACGATGCCCTGCTGCTGAAGGAGTATTAAAATTAGTCACTCACTACAAGTGAGCACCAGATTGGGGTGGGGCTTTATATGCCTTCTCAGGCCTAGTCAAATTTATACGTAGTGAGCCTTTTTTCTCCTGTTTTCCGAAGCATACCATTATCAACACCATGTTTTAGATCACGACTGGCAGTAGCGGAGGATATTTCTTTGAATTGTTTGAGGTAATCTTGTCGCGAAAATTCTTTGCCCATGTTCTTTTCTTTAAAAATCATTAAGCGGTCTTGGTTAGAGAGGCTCGGTCGCTGACTGTTTAAAACAAGATCTAAGGCCTCCCTTATTATCATAAGCATAAATTCAATAAAGGGAGTCGCCTGGCCAGACTTATCCGATTTACTTAATGCCAAATAATACGCCTCTTGTTTTTCTTTGACTATTGATTCTACTGGCAGGTATTCAAATAAAGGGTTATACCTCATGAGAATGATGGTCTGCCAGAGGCGTCCCATTCTTCCGTTTCCATCAACGAATGGATGGATGAATTCAAGCTCATAATGAAAGGCGCAACTTTTTATTAGAGGTAGTTCATCTGTCTCTTTCAAGTATTGAAAAAGATCCTTCATTAATCCATTTACCATCGGACCGGGTGGAGCCAAATGCTGAACTTTCGATCCTTTAACTACTCCAACTTCCGTTTTTCTGAATTCTCCTGCTGAATCAATTAAGCCGTTCATTAAGAGTTTATGCGCCCTTTTAAAATCATTAATAGAACTAAAATTATAACCCTGAATTTTGTCATAAACCTTAATGGCATTTTTGACTTCCAATATATCTTTGGCAGGAGCAATTACCCTTTTATTCTCAAGTAAGGCGGTTATTTGCTCTATTGTTAAGGTATTACCTTCAATTTCCAGAGATGATTGGATGGTTTTAATTTTATTCTTTTTTCTTAATTCAGTTTGAGGTTTGATTAAGTGTGAAGCGTTGATTTCTCCGATTCTTTCCGAAATGGAGGAAACTAACTTTAGAATGGCTGGTGTTATTTCGTAAGGCGGCTTCATGATAGTATCATATGATACTATCAAAAGTAAGTAAGTTTCGTGAATAATTTAGGAGGAAAGGTTTGGGGGATGGCAGGTAACGATCTAGCCGAGGATGGTAGTATCCCGCAGGATGCTATTGCTTATAGGTTTTGTTAGGCACTTTTTTTTATTTTTTTAATATCCGAGACAATAGTTCTTATATCAATTCTACTGTTCCATTTTTCTGTGCAATCAATAGTAAGGGCATAAAGACCATCATGTGAAATATTGCATTTAGTCCCGCTGATTTGTTTTACATGATGTTGAATAAGATTAATAATGCCATTAGTGATAAAATGACCTTTTAGATGAAACCATAGTTCTTTCTTTGATTTAGACAATTGTTCTTTTACTTCGTCTATTTCCATATCAGTAAAATGAACTTCGATCCCGTTCAAATAACTAGATACCTGTGTATTGCAGACCTCTCGAGATGTGCCATTTTTAAGAAATCTATGGCAATTATTGCCGAAGACTTGAATACCTTTATCGTAGATGTGATTAGCAATATCATAGACCAGTAAGTCATAAAGATTATTACTAAATGATTCTGCCCATTTCTCAATTTCATCTTTGAGGTTTACTGGTTTTTTACCAAGATTACGTATTGCTTTTTGAATGTTTAAAGGGCTATACATGGAATTTTCAATTGAGTACCCGTAGGTTTTGATAACTCTGTCATGTGTAACAGGTTCCATGAAATCAGAATGGTCAGAATCACATGCTACAATGAATGAAGCATTATTATCAAGAATTTCTTTAATTTTTTTAGCAATTTCTTCACTACCTCCAACCTCTTCGATGTGCGCGTCAACCTCTGCCAAGTCAAATAAATGTGTCCAAAACATAATGTCATCATCCCCTTCAACATAGACAGTGAAATCTTTGTTGTAAAAAAGGCCTTTTGCTTCCTCAGCTTCTTGAGAGTATTCAAGACTATTCATAGATGATGTTTTCCATGTTAATAGCATTTAATGCCCATTTCCCAACAATTTCTGGCGAATGAGTTGCGACAATTATTTGGGCATTGGGGTTTAACTCATTTAAAGAAGGTAGAATTTTGCGTTGCCAAGAAATATGTAAAGAAAGTTCTGGCTCATCTGCTAAAAAGATAGTTGAGGCTTGTTTTTGTAATAATGTCTCAGTTAATAGTATTATCAATTGCTTTTCTCCAGATGAAAGCTGATTAATGGGAAAAACTTCTTTCGCTTTGTGTACAACTAACCCACCTTGATTTTTATTTGAAGTTGCAAATGTCTTTCCTTCTACGAAAGATTTTAAAAGGGTTAAATAATCATTAATTGGTTTATATACTCTTAGCTTATCTCCTTGAAGCTTAGTTGAAAGAGTAATAATTTTTCTTGTTCTTCTCAGTAAAGTTAATGGTGTAACATGGTTTACGTAGACTGGGTTTTCAGGATTTTCAACACTCTTATTAATTGACTCTACTGCTTTAGAAATAGAATCAATATGTTGATTTATACCTTCTAGAATTTTTTTGTCCAAAATCCCTAAATCTCGATAGGCATCTTGAAGTTTAGTTTTCAATTCGTCAATTGCTTCTGTATCCAAATCAATTGTTTTATTGATTGGGACATTATCGAACTCTGGATTGAATAGCATTGACCTTAAAACATCCTTTTGAAATTTGTTTGAAAGGTTACTTATTTCTGATTCTAATTGAAGCTGATATGTTGTGAAATCATTCATCAATTTCATTAATTTGAAATCAACGCTATTAATTATTGACTCACGTCTGCCTCTATCTCTATATTCATCAAGGTCGATATTATCTTCTCTGTTAACCGATAGAAATGATAACCCTACAAGATTGCTCATTTCCTCCTTTAACTCTCCAATTTCCCGTTGCAGTTTTGGATGAAGACGAGTATTTCTAAATTTATTATAATGACTATCTCTCGGAAGAATAGGAAAGTGGAATTTAGTACGACTTATCTGATAGGTTATAGATTTGTATTCTAAAAGTTCGTCCGGATTTTTATGTACTTGAATTTTTTTAGAACGATTACCTTTTGATATTTTTAAGATAATCGACTCGAACTGAAGATTCGATAATTCCTCAAGGTCCACAGCCAATACGGCTTGCATCAAATTCATAAAAGTTGTTTTCCCTGTTCCATTTTTTCCGATAAATATGTTTACATCATCATGGAATGAGGTTCTAATTCTGTGCTGACCCCAAAAACCTATTATTTCCACTTCTTTCAGTTTGTGCATTTTGCTTTTCTATCTGTTTTCTTCAATTGTGCCTAACTCAATTGTGTTTATTTCCTTTATATTTTAATCAATCTAAGAATTTTTTTTGATGAAAAGAGTTTTGGGCTATATGAGCGTAAATCCCTGTCGTTTTGATGGAGTTATGTGCGAATAGCAACTGGATACTTCTGATGGTGCTACCTTTTTCTAGAAGATGTGCTGCAAATCTAGGGCTAAGCAAAATAGAGTTAATTTTTTTTTGATATTCGCCTTTTTCGCAGCCTTACAGAATCTGGCTCAAATAAAAAGCCCTATTGATTCAACAGGGCTTTAGAGTTTCTAATGTACTTGAGAGTTTATCCAAATATGATCTCTTCCTTAATAAAGGGAATATTATAAACCCGATTACCTGTGGCCTTGGCGATGGCATTTGCCACAGCGCCACCCGCTGGTGGGAGAGAAGGCTCACCCAATCCTGTTGGATCATTTAAGCTTTCTACAAAGAACACGTCAACTTGAGGTGCTTCCTTGCTTCTGATTAATCTGTATTTATCAAAGTTGCTGGCCTGAGGCGTTCCGTTTACGAAGGAGAAATCCCCATACATCGCATGGCCCACTCCGTCAACAACGCCACCTTGAATTTGATTTATGGCAGCATCAGGATTGATAACAATACCACAATCAACAGCGCAAGTCACCTTGTCCACTTTTGGGGTATTGCCTCTCATGCTCGCATGAGCCACCTCTGCCACGTAAGTGTTGTGAGAATAATAGGCACTAAAGCCCTGACTCACTCCAGCTTCAGCATTGCCCCAATTACCCTTTTCTGCCGCAAGCTTGATCACTCCAATCATCTTGTCTGGATCATAGTCAATCGCACCGACAGGGTTTGTTTTGGCTCTCTCAAGGATATCGAGACGCAGTTGTACTGCATCAACGCCCATTTCATTGGCTACTTCATCAAAGAAGGATTGTTCCGCAATGGCCAGGAAGTTGGTGATTGGCGCTCTCCATGCACCCGTAGTGATATTACTTCGTAGGTTGTGCGTTTCAACCTTGTAGTTTTCAATACCACCTGCAGGAAACCAATTCTCCCGTGTTACGCTGCCTGAATTAACACCAGCGCCAGTAAGATGATAACCAGATAGCTTCCCATCTTTTATAGCCGCTCTGAATTTATATTTAGAGGCCGGTCGATAAGTACCGGCAGTCATATCATCTTCTCTGGAAAAGACCAGCTTCACAGGCTTTTTGATCTTCTGTGATATCTCGGCTACTTCTAAAGCAAAGTCACCATAAAGTCTGCGGCCAAAACCACCACCCATACGTGTCATGTCCATGGTCACGCTAGCGGCTTCTCTTCCTAAAAGCTGCGCCACACGCCCTTGTGTCCATTCGGGAGTTTGGATTGGTCCAATCAACTCCGCTTTGGTGTCGGTGATATCCGCAAAGAAATTCATGGGTTCCATAGTATTATGTGGAAGAAATGGAGCTTCATAAACCTTTTCGATCACCTTATCGGCATTGGCAAAGGCTCCACGTACGTTTCCGTCATTCCTTCTGGGCGTATCTTGTTTTGTGTCAAGCATTTTTCGAAGTTCACGATCATGGTCTGTCGTGTTCTCCAGTTTACCATCACTTGTCCATTCTGCTTTCAAGGCTTTTTGGCCTTTCATTGCCGCATAGGTAGAATTGGCTATAACGGCTATTTTATCTCCAAACTGAACCACATCCGAAACCCCCGTCACCTTTCTGGCTTCGGAATCATCGAACGATTTCAACTTTAGTCCAAATGCCGGTGGTCGCATGGCGGTCGCATAGACCATTCCTTCTCTTTTGAAGTCCATTCCGAAAAGTGGCTTACCAGTAACAATGGCATCAGTGTCTACATTTTTCTTGGAATTACCTATGATCTTAAAGTCCTTGGGGTCCTTTAATGGCACTTCCTCAGGTATTTCTGTCATTACTGCCAAAGATGCCAGTTCTGCATAGGTCATCTTTTTGCTTCCATTTTTGACTACACCATATTCGGTGGTTAGTGTTTTTGGATCAACATCCCATTGTTGGGCGGCCGTATTGATCATAAGTTGTCGGGCCGCGGCTCCGGCAGTTCTCAATATTGTCCAGCTACTTCTTATCGATCCGCTACCTCCGGCTACCTGTCGGGTAAAGGATTTACTCAATGGTGCCTGCTTTACAATTACATCTTCCCAAGCTACATCAAGTTCCTCAGCCACAATCATAGGCATAGAGGTTTTAATGTTTTGGCCAATTTCAGGGTTAGGGGACATGATGGTCACTTGCCCATTATCAGCAATGGAGAGGAAAGCGTTTACATCAAACCACTCTGAAGGCGCAGCTCTGACTGTTTCTCCAGGTGAGCATGCCCAATTGAAGCCAATAACAATTCCTCCGCCAGCGAGTGCTGAAGTTCTTAGGAAAGAGCGTCTATTAAATTTCGTTTTGATCAGTGTCATGATTTCTTCTTTTGAGCTTACATATTGGCGGCTGCCGTTTTAACTGCTGCTTTGATCCTATTATAGGTAGCACACCTGCAGATGTTGGTATGCGTTGCATTTTCAATATCAGCATCCGATGGGTTCGGGTTTTTGCTTAAAAATGCTGCTGCATTCATTATTTGGCCTGCCTGACAATAGCCGCATTGAGGGACGTCATGTTCGCGCCAAGCCTCTTGAAGTGGATGATCTCCTTTCTCGGAAAGCCCTTCGATGGTGGTGATTTTAGCTTCTCCAACGGCCGAAACGGGAATAGAGCATGATCTCACTGCGTTCCCATCCAGGTGAACAGTACAGGCTCCGCATTGAGCAATACCACAACCGAATTTGGTACCAACCATGTCGAGACTGTCTCGAAGCACCCAGAGCATAGGTGTATCCGCGTCTACATCAACCTGACGCTGCTCGCCATTTACTGTAATATTATAGATAGCCATAATGTGTAGTTTATGTCAATTTGAATTATTTAAATATAGGTTTATTCAACTCAAGTTCATAGGCTGAATTTAGCCATTGGCAAATATGCTTTTGTGAAATCTGTCAGACCAATCCATGCTTTTTTAGTGGTAATTCACGTACGCGCTTACCGGTGGCTTTGTATACAGCATTGGTCAATGCAGGAAATAGAATAGGGTAGGATGGTTCACCTAAGCCTTGTGGCGCTTCTCCGTTGGCGATAAAGGATACATCGACTTCCGGAGAATCTTTCATTCTCAGCTTTTGGTACTGATCAAAATTCTGTGCCTGTGGTTTGCCATTCTGTAATTCTAAAGATTCATAAAAGGCTGCACTAATGGCATCTGTAACACCTCCCTGCACCTGTGCTTCCGCACCTATTGGATTGATCACTCTGCCGCAATCAGCTGTGATATAGACTTTGTCTACTTTGATCTTTCCACTTATGTTTCTCACATCCACAATACAGGCTACATAGGTACCGAAGACCATTTGGGCAGCAAAACCTCTTGAAATGCCTTCCCGGTTAACCTGACCCCAACCTGATTTCGCCTTCACAAGGTTGATGACGGCTCTCAGTCTTTTTGTATTGTAGGTCGGACCGCCATGATCGGAATAAGGCATATCCCGATCTTCGTCTCCAATCATTTGGAGTTGGAAGTCAATGGGGTCCATACCAGCTTTTTCAGCCAGTTCATCAATAAAACCCTGATAGGCATAGGTGGTGGCGTTGACCCCCGGGGTTCTAAGGGCGCCTACAGGGATGTTGGTTAATAGGGGGCTGTAAGAAACTCTGAAATTGGGGATCATACCAGCTGGCTGTTGATCCGGAAAGGCTTCTGTACCATGGGCAGGACTCCCGCCACGATATAAATAACGTGAAGTCGTACAGATGTTTACATCAAAGGCCTTGACCTCAGTTCCATTCATGGCTGCCTTGAAATGATAGCAACCAGCAGGTCTGTATAGGTCTCCCAAAAAGTCGTTTTCTCTACTCCAAACCAGCTTGACCGGCTTTTTAATTTTGTGAGAAATGAAAACGGCTTCGCTGGCGTAGTCATTACCCAGCCTTCGCCCAAAACCGCCACCAATTCTGGTGAATTTGACCTGGATATTCTCTCTTGGAATTCCGGTAATCCGACTGGCCAAAGCATTTGCACTTCCCGGGGTCTGTGTAGGGCCAACCAGAAAAACCTCGTTTTCGCGAACATCAGCAATAAAATTCATTGGTTCCATTTGGCTGTGGCTGATAAAAGGAACCTCGTAAGTGGCTTCTATTACATTTCCGCTTTTCTGGAACTCAGCGGCCACATCGCCATCATTTCTTAAAACCTCACCCTTAGCCGCAAGCCCCTTTTTAAAGTCGCCTTTTAACTGTTTTAGGGAAGTGATATAGCCTTTGGGCTCTTTCCATGAAGCTTTGATAAGCTTTTTGGCCTTGAAAGCTGTCCATAGATTTTCGGCAATAACTGCCACACCATCCACGCGATTAACCGGGTTGTCCATGGCATCTATCTTGAAGATATCAATAACACCGCTAAGTTTTCTCGCTTCAACATCGTCAAAACTCGTCAGGGTTGAGTTGAAAACTTCCGGCTTTAAAACGGTGGCATAAACCATACCTTCCACCTCCTGATCAAGGCCATATAAGGGTTGGCCGGTGACTATCTTCTTTATGTCTACATCAGATTTTGATTTCCCTATGATTTTAAAATCCTGAGGGTCTTTAAGCGGAGGGGCTTCACTAAGTTCCAACTGAGCAGCTTCTTCGGCCAGATGCCCATAATGCAGTTTGTTTCTTCCGGAAATCACAAAGCCATCTTCGGTTTTGCAGTCTTCGGCATTCACTTCCCAGCGATTGGCAGCGGCTCTAACAAGCACATCGCGCACCGAAGCACCGGCATTTCTTAGATTGTCATAGTTGGTTTTTACACCAGTACTACCACCGGCAAATTGAGACCCAAGTCGGCCGTCTAATTCGGCTTGTTCGACTGTCACCTTTTCCCAGGGCAGGTCCAGCTCCTCAGCCAGAATCATGGGGAGTGAGGTTTTTACCCCCTGACCGATGTCCGGATTCTTGGCTTTTATTGTTGCCGTTCCGTCCCCATTAATCAAGATAAAGGCATTGATCTCAAGGTTGCTGAAAATCGGATTATCCGGCATCGTGGAGCAGCTATACAGGTTAAAGCCAAGGATCAGTCCTCCACCTGCTGTCCCACTTACCTTTAAAAATGTTCGTCTTGAGGTTTTTAGAGAATTACTCATTTGACCCTCCTTTCTCAGCTGCAGATAAAATCGCCTTTTTAATTCTTGGATAGGTACCGCATCTGCAAATGTTGCCCGACATGTTTTGGTCAATATCTGTTTCCGTGGGTTTGGGGTTTTGAGCTAGCAGGGCAGAGGCTGTCATGATTTGCCCTACCTGACAATAGCCGCATTGAGGCACATCCCATTCCATCCATGCCTGTTGAACCGGGTGATCACCGTTTTCTGATAAACCTTCAATGGTGGTTATGGAAGCATTTGCCACAGAAGAAACAGGAAGAGAGCAGGAGCGTACCGCTTTTCCGTCAAGATGAACCGTACAGGCACCACATTGGGCAATACCACAACCGAATTTTGTTCCTTTTAGGTCAAGTGTGTCTCTCAAAACCCAGAGCATGGGTGTGTCCGGATCAGCGTCAACCTGACGCCTTTCTCCATTCACCTGAATATTGTAGATAGCCATATCGATCTTAAGTTAAATCATGTATAAGATAAGGTTATTAAAGCCCGTTTCTATGGTGAATTTTGCTGGATCGTACAGAAAGGAGGGTTTCCTCGATAAACCGCTGGTTATTATCTGTTAGTGCATTAAATTCCTTTCAAAAATGGAGAGCACCCACATGAGAAATATAAAGTCTGTCCAATTATCGGATGAGCTTTTGAGGTATATAGTTTAGTTTGTTGTGCTTACGATACCATAAAAGACGACAAGCCAAGCAAGCCGAAGACCCTGATTGCAGTCAGTATCAAAAAAGATTTGATAGAAAATGAGCTTGGTCTGTTATGCCTTGTGGAAAAAAGCGTTACTCTAATTGAAACATGGATACAACTGAATTCGAGCAAAAGGTAGTATCGCTGTCACCTAGAGTTTATCCAATGGTTGTTCGACTTTTGGGAGATCAAGACCGGGCAAAAGATGCTGTTCAGGAGGTGATGCTTAAACTCTGGGATAAGAGAAGGCAGTTGGGCAAGCATCCCAATATTAATGGGTTTGTGTTTCTGACAGCCAAGAATTATTGTCTGGATCTACTAAAGAGGTCAAGACCTTTAGTAATTGCTATTGATGGCTCTACGTCTCTTTTTACTGATACTGGTTCACGAGAACCAATGGAGTACGAGGAACTTCAAAAGGCCATACGTTCGATTTTGAAGTCACTTCCAGCTCCGCAATCAGAAGTGCTCATCATGCGTGACTTGGACGGCATGGAGTTCAATGAAATTGCCATGGTAATGAATTTAAAAGTGGAGCATTTGAGAGTACTACTTTCTCG
This sequence comes from Roseivirga sp., assembly GCA_029262895.1. Classification (GTDB taxonomy): domain Bacteria; phylum Bacteroidota; class Bacteroidia; order Cytophagales; family Cyclobacteriaceae; genus Roseivirga. The sequence goes on along the minus strand of JAJCYM010000027.1, from coordinate 144,094 downwards.
TGCAAGAAAACAAGTGGCTAAGCAATTAAAAACAACTTTTTGTTATGGATGAACAAAAGCAAAATGAACTGACAGAGAAATACCTTAATGCGACTTCAACTTTACAAGAAGAGGAGGAACTATTTAATACTGACTCTCCAGAAGCATGGGCCACGTTTGTTCAGAAGCAGAAAAAAAGAATACCCGAAGGCCTGGAAAGGGAAGTGATGAGCGCAATAGGAAAGAAAGCGAAGAGCAAACGGAGGTTTTTAAATAGAACCCTTCCCATTGCCGCGACAGTTGCCTTGTTGTTAAGCTTCTTGTTTATCCCTTCAAAGGAAAAAGAGATGACTTATGAACAGAAGGTGGAATTGTTGGAGCAGGCACTTTCAGGGTTTCAGGAGAAAGGCAATCCTATACCTGAGCGTAATGTGATTTATGAAGATGAACTTCTGGTTGTGTACTTAACAAATAACTAAATCCTAAAACGATTGATATGAGAAATTTACTAATAGTTACTACAGTTTTGCTTTTTTCGGCCAGCTCATTGATGGCACAGGGTCAATTGAAAATGGCTCTGAAAGACAGTTCAAGTGTTGACTACTATATTGATGGGAAAAAAGTAGATTATGAAATTGCGAGGTTGTTGGACCCTGCTAAACTAGGTACCATAAAAGTCTTAAAGGATAAAGCCTCCCTAAAAAAATATAAAGCCAAAGTTGGAGTAATTTGGATTGAATCAGATAAAACAACTGTGGGTGAAAAGGGCAAAATTACCGTTAGAAATTCTAAAGGTACAATTTACCCGATGTATATAATTGATGGTGAAAAAGTTGAGAGAGGAGCTCTCATGGATTTGGATCCCAATGATATCAAGGACATTACTGTTGTAAAGGGAGAAGAAGCTTTAAAAGACTACAATGCCGCGAATGGTGCGATTATTATTACCACCAAAAAGAACATTGCTGTTGCAAAGGGAGAAAAAACTTTAAAAGTCCACAATGCCGCGGATGGTGTGACTATTACCCCCAAAAAAGGAAAGAAGAAAAAGAAATAGAGAATTCCGATTTACTCAAAATATCAAAGCATAAAAAAGCCCTGACGTTATCGTCAAGGCTTTTTTTGCGGTTATAGTTTTTATTCTGCTACTGCACTGACCCTTGGTGCCCCCGCCATGATTTCCGCACTGGCATATTCTTCGAACTTCTCAAAGTTCTTATTGAACTTGACCGCCAGTTTATTGGCTTCGGCATCATAAGCAGATTTGTTTTCCCAGGTGTTCTTTGGGCTTAAAATCTCATCGGGAACATTAGGACAGGTGTTTGGCATGGCCAAACCGAATACCTCATGTGTGGTATAGTCTACATTGTCCAAATCTCCTTCCAAAGCAGCCGTAATCATCGCCCTGGTGTACTTCAGCTTCATTCTGCTTCCGGTGCCATAAGCACCGCCTGACCAGCCTGTGTTGACCAACCAAACGTTCACGCCAGCTGCCTCCATTTTTTCACCAAGCATTTCGGCATACTTAGTTGGATGCAATGGCATAAATGGTGCTCCAAAACAAGCAGAGAAGGCTGAGACTGGCTCAGTAATGCCCGCTTCGGTTCCAGCCACTTTGGCTGTATAGCCTGAAATAAAGTGGAACATGGCCTGACCAGCGGTCAATTTTGAGATCGGAGGCAAAACACCTGAGGCATCACAGGTCAGGAAGAAAATATTCTTTGGGTTTTCGCCCACAGAAGGTTCCTGAATATTGTCAATATGATAGATAGGGTAGGACACCCGAGTATTCTCAGTGATTTTACCACTTTCGTAATCAGGCTCGTCTGTACCTTCCTTGAAAGTGATGTTCTCCAATAGTGCACCTGGTTTGATTGCATTCCAGATGTCTGGTTCCTTCTCTTCCGTAAGGTCAATCACCTTGGCATAACAGCCACCCTCAAAATTGAAGACGGTGTTTTCGCTCGTCCAGCCATGTTCATCATCACCTATCAGTCTTCTATTAGGGTCCGCTGAAAGCGTGGTTTTACCCGTGCCGGATAAACCGAAGAAGATAGCGGTGTCTCCTCCCTCGCCAACATTGGCTGAGCAGTGCATCGCTAAAGTATTTTTCTGATGTGGAAGGATAAAGTTTAGTGCTGAGAAGATTCCTTTCTTCATTTCACCGGTATAACCTGTTCCACCAACGATGGCCATTTTTCTTTTGAAATTGAGGATCGCAAAGTTGTGTTGTCGCGTGCCATCTCTTTCAGGATCAGCCATAAAACCAGGGGCACAAACCACTGTCCACTCTGGGTCAAAGCTCTCAATTTCTGAATCAGTAGGTCTCAAGAACATATTGAAACAGAATAGGTTAGACCAAGGTAGTTCAGTAACTACTCGAATGTTGGTCCTGTATTTTGGATCTGCGCAAACATAAGAGTCACGCGCATAAATTTCTTTGCCCGACAGGTAGTCAATCATCCTGTCATACAGCGCATCAAATTTCGCTGGCTCAAACGGAATATTGATATTGCCCCACCATACCGCATCTTCCGTAATATCATCTTTCACTATGAATCTGTCCTTAGGAGATCGTCCTGTGAACTCGCCCGTATTGACTGTGATGGCACCAGTGCTGGTGTTTTCAGTCATTCCCTTTTCCGTGGATATTTTGGCCAATTCTTCAGAGGACAAATTCCAGTGCACTGTGGCATTCTTAATGCCTAATTCACTCACACTCGCCTTGTTGGATTTGAATCCGGTTTCTTGCATTTCTTAGTTTTTAATCTGCTTTCCGTAAACGTTTGCAATACGTTAAAGGGCACAAAAATAGGCAAAAAAACTTTTTCTGAGAATGATTAACAGCATTATATCGGTTGATATCCAGCCATGGTGGAATCTGTCTTTAAACGGTTGACAAACCGACTCATTTGTAAATCCCCTTAAGTGGTGTTAGATTTATCGCTATTGTGAAAATTGAAAATCAACCTTATGTCTGATAAAGCAACGATTTGGGGCCACCCGCGAGGACTGGCCACTTTATTTTTTACTGAAATGTGGGAGCGGTTTAGCTACTATGGTATGCGAGCCCTCCTTATTCTATTTATGACCACCGCTGCTGCCGAGGGTGGGCTCGGTTTTGACGACCAAACCTCCGGAGCAATTTATGGGCTTTATACAATGGGAGTGTATCTATTGGCACTACCAGGTGGCTGGCTCGCTGATAGGCTTTTCGGACTCAAAAAATCAGTTTGGTACGGTGGTATCATTATCGCTCTAGGTCACTTTACCATGGCGATCCCCGGTATAGTAAGCATTTTTGGAGCAGGTGGTGAAGCTGTTACAGGTTTAGACACCAATTCGTTCTTTCTTGGTTTAATATTGATTGTATTTGGAACGGGCTTACTTAAGCCGAATATAAGTTCGATTGTAGGCCAACTTTACGCACCTGGAGATGTGAAGCGCGATGCAGGCTTTTCTATATTCTATATGGGTATCAATATCGGTGCCTTTCTTGCACCGCTGTTAACAGGTGCATTAGCCACATACAATTGGCATTTAGGGTTTGGTTTAGCAGGCTTTGGAATGGTGTTAGGTCTGATTCAGTATAAGCTGACGGCACGGCACCTTAGTGATGTCGGTAATTTCGTAGCACCAGCAACAGATAAGGAAAAAGATGCCAGAGGCTCGCTTGTTCAAAAAGTGACGATGGTCATGGGTTTGGTAGGTGTAGTACTGGTCTTGATGTTTGCCGGGATTATACCAATTGATGCGACTGCCATCGCTAATTTATCAGGTATCATTATAGCAATAGTTGCATTTGGCTATTTGGCTTCAATAATACTGTTCGGTAATCTGGAAAAGAGTGATAGAAATAAGGTTTGGGCTATAGGTATTGTCTTTGTCTTTTCTGCAGTCTTTTGGTCAGGGTTTGAACAGGCTGGGTCTACCCTCAACCTCTTTGCAGAACGATTCACAAATAAGTCTGTATTCGGGTGGGATATTCCAACCAGTTGGTTCCAATCGGTGAATTCAACGTTCATTATCCTTTTTGCTCCCTTCTTTGGAGCCATGTGGATTTGGTTGGCGAAAAGAAATTTAGAGCCTAGCTCACCATTGAAATTCTTCTTTGGATTAGTAGGTGTGGGTGCTGGATTCTTTGTGATGTACTTCGCAGCTAAAATTGCAGCTTCCGGGGACATTGCAGCGCCTACCTGGCTCATCTTCACCTACCTGTTCCATACTTGGGGTGAATTAAGTTTGAGTCCGGTTGGTTTAAGTTTAACAACCAAGTTAGCCCCAAAGGGATATCAGGGGCAGATGATGGGAGTTTGGTTCCTATCGGTTTCACTGGGTAACCTCTTAGCCGGTTTGATTGCTGGCGAGGCTAGTGGAGGTGATGCTGAGGCATTGGCCAATATGCCTGACCAGTATATGACCATTGTGCTTACAACTTTTGGAGCGGCATTATTACTCTTACTGTTTAATAAACCGATAAGGAGATTAATGGGAGATGTGCATTAGCCCCATTTAACAAGACAAGATGTTATAAATAGCCCTGGCGGTTTCGTCAGGGCTCTTTTATTCGCTAGCTTTAATTAGAATTTAATATTCACACAACCTATATAACATGAAGACTTTCTTTAAGACTCCACTTATTGTGGCCCTTTCCCTTCTGATGATTTTTACGGCCTGCGACATGGGCAGCGAATCAGGAGAAGCGGCCCTTGAAATCGACTTTGAAAAGTACACCCTTGAAAATGGACTTGAGGTGGTGCTTCACAAGGATACTTCAGATCCAAAAGTAGCGGTAGCCATATTATACCACGTAGGTTCAAATCGTGAAAAACCTGGGAGAACAGGATTTGCACACTTCTTTGAACATATGCTTTTCCAAAACTCTGAAAATGTTGGTGCTGGTAACTTTATCAAGACCATGAATGATCTGGGAGGCAGTTTCAATGGAGGTACCTGGACTGATGGGACCATTTATTTTGAGACGGTGCCAAGTGATGCTTTGGAAAAAGCCCTTTGGATGGAATCGGATCGCATGGGCTATTTCATCAACACGGTTTCGGCCTGGGGACTGGAGAATGAGAAAGAGGTTGTTAAAAACGAAAAAAGACAGGGGGTAGATAATCGTCCCTATGGCCATAAGAGTTATGTGCGATTGACCAACCTTTATCCTGAAGGTCACCCTTATAGCTGGAGTGTAATTGGAAGTTTGGAAGACCTGCAAAATGCAACAGTGGATGATGTAAAGGAATTCTATGAAAAATGGTATGGTGTGAACAATGCCACTCTAGTCATTGCTGGTGATGTTGAAGCAGAAGAAGCAAAAGCACTTGTAGAGAAATATTTTGGTGAATTGGAACCAAGGGCTGAAGTGGAAAAAATCCAGCCCATGCCAGCAGTATTGAACGAGACCAAGCTTTTCTATCACGAGGATAAGTTTGCCAACCTTCCGGATTTGGAAATGGTTTGGCCGACTGTTGAACAATACCACCCTGATATGTGGGCTTTGGATATGCTCGGGCAAATACTGTCTGATGGAAAGAAAGCACCACTATATAAAGTGATTGTTGAGGAGAAGAAATTGGCACCAAGAGTAAACTCCTATAATAGCTCCAATGAGATAGCTGGTACGTTTACCTTGACATCGAGGGGATTTGATGGCACCAACTTAAACGATTTGAAAGCTGCCTTTTCTGAGGCCTTTCAGCGTTTTGAGAATGAAGGCTTTTCCGATGCCGACCTGGCCCGTATCAAAATAGGACAGGAGACCAACTTTTATAATGGTATCTCCAGTGTTTTCAGCAAGGCCTCACAACTAGCCAGCTACAATACTTTTGCTGGTGATCCGGGATTCATTGTCGAAGACCTTCAAAAATCTCAGGATGTAACCCGAGAGGACATTGTGAGGGTGTATAACAAATACATTAAGGGTAAGAATTTCCTGGCCACCAGCTTTGTGCCTGTTGGTCAAAAAGACCTGGTGTTGGAAGGTTCGGTAAAGGCTGAGGTAGTTGAAGAAGCTATTGTTCAAGGTGCTGAAAACAACCTGGACAAATATGAGAAGGATGTACAATTCGAAAGAACTGCTTCCAGAATTGATAGAAGTGTTGCTCCTCCTTTGAAGGGTGAGTTGGCATTCAATGCGCCTGCTATTGCCCGCGATAATTTGGACAATGGAATGAAAGTCTTCCATATCCAACAGAATGAGCTTCCCATGGCACAATTCAGTATTAGAATAAAAGGAGGGATGTATCTTGACGACCTGAGCAAAGTGGGTACTGCAGCATTGTTGGATAATATGCTAATGGAAGGTACCGCTAATCGCACACCACAGGAATTAGAAGAGGCCATCGGTCAGCTTGGAGCAAGTATCAGGGTATTTACCTCAATGGAATATATCACCATCTCCGGAAACTGTCTGGCGAAAAATTATGATAAGGTACTCTCCTTAATGCAGGAAATATTGATGGAACCAAGATGGGATGCTAAAGAATTTGAGAGAATCAAGAGTTCTGCTTTAAATTCAATTCAGCAAAGTGATGCCAATCCAAACGCCATTGCCGCCAAGGTGTTTAACAGGATACTCTACGGTGATGATCATATTTTTGCCAACCCTGTTTCCGGTACTTCGGCCACCGTTGCCAATATCACCCTGGAAGATTTGAAGGACTTTTACAATAAGAATTTTTCTCCTTCACTGGCCTCATTTCATTTTGTGGGTGCTTTGGATAAGGCTACCGTGACCTCATCACTTGATAAATTCAGTGGTTGGGAAGCGAAAGAAGTGGTGTTCCCCGAGTATGAGGTGAAAACCAAGAGCGAAGGCTCTCGACTTTACTTTGTAGACTACCCCGAAGCGAAGCAGTCGGTTATCAATATTGGATCGATCAGCATGGATGGTGATGACGAGAGTTTTGCTGCGGCCACTATGGCCAACTATCGCTTGGGTGGTAATTCTGGCTCTATTTTATTCAAAAAATTAAGACTTGAAAAGGGCTATACTTATGGCGCAGGCTCACGTTTTAGCAGACGACTCAATGGTACCCCTTTTACAGCATCGTCTAGTGTAAGAAGTAATGTATCGAAGGAGTCGGTGGAATTGTTCAAAGACATTATGGACAACTATGGTGAGAATTTTTCTGAGGAAGATATGGAGGTGACCAGAAATTCTATTCTGAGAAGCAATACACAGTCTTTCGAAACCTTAGGTGGCCTTGTAGGCATTCTTCAAAACATTTCCACTTACGATCTTCCTCTCGATTATATCAAGAAGAACGAGGAGACGCTAAAAAACATGACGGTCGAAGAAGCTCAGCGGCTGATCAAGGAATATATGGATCCTGACAAGTTGCTTTATGTCGTTGTCGGTGACGGAAAGACCCAACTGAACCGCCTAAACAATACAGGCTTGGGTAAACCAATTGTGGTCAATAAGAATGAGGAAAAATTGATTACCGAAGGAGGGACTAAGAGGTAGTAAGATTGACGAAGTACGAATTACGAATTCCACCTGCGCTAGAGCTTCGGTGGATGAAAGAATTACGATTTTGGATTCGGGATTGAGGGATTCTCCGTCAGTACCGAAGGTCAGACGGTTGTAGATTGACAGTGTCAGGTTTCAAGTTTTAAGTTCAAAGTTTCAAGTTTCAAGTTTTGAAATTTGGTGTTTGGGACTTGTGATTTACCCTGTGGAGTTAGAGACGCTTCGTACCTCAGCGAAAGAAAGGTTAACGGACAATCCGGTTTTGGTATTTGGAATTTGCCTTTAGGCCTAAAGGCTCATTTCGGCCTTAACAATCTTCTGAAGTGTAGGAACTATGTCCTTCTCGAACCAAGGATTCTTGCGCATCCAGATTCCATTTCTTGGTGAGGGATGAACGAGTGGGAGGAACTCAGGAAGATATTCTTCAAAGTTTTGGACAGTTTCTGTAAGTGTCTTTCGCTTACTTTCTCCTAAGTAATAATTCTGTGCATAAAGGCCAATGAGCAATGTAAGCTTAACCTCTTTGAGGTGGTCAAAGATTTGAGTGTGCCATTGTGGTGCACATTCAAGGCGAGGAGGAAGGTCTCCCGATTTTCCTTTGCCGGGATAACAAAAGCCCATAGGAACAATGCCGAACAAGTCAGGATTATAGAACTGCTCATCGGTAACGCCCAACCATTTCCTCAGATTTCTCCCCGAAGCATCATCCCAGGGAATTCCTGATGCATGTACCTTGGTACCCGGAGCTTGACCTATGACCAATATTTTTGATTTTTCGCTGACAGAGACAACTGGATTAGGGCCAAGCGGAAGATGTGATTTACAAATTTCACAGCCTTTGATATCGCTTAAGAGGGAAGAGAAGTTTTTGTTCATATTGAAGATTTTGCCATTCGTTTCATATTGAACAAGCGAAAGGAAAGTACAAAGATTATAAAGAGTAAAACGGCTGCCGCATAGAAGGTGGTGTTTCCAATAATTCCATAAAGCCAGCCACCTAAAATGAGTCCAAGGATACTTGCCAGACTGCCGGCACTGTTCGCTACCCCCTGCACCGCGCCCTGCTGTTCATCTCCAGCGTACTTGGAAAGAATCGAAAGGAAAGAAGGCCACATAAGCCCGTTGCCAAGTGCAAAGAAAACCAGCCCAATAGCGGAAATTGTGACATTTGATGAACCAATGAATAGGAAATTGGCCGCCAATAATAAGCTTCCAATGCATACCAGAGGCTCGTCAGACACCGTTTTGGAAAGTTTGGACAGCAAGGGCCCTTGTACCAGAATCATCATTCCACTCAAGACCGAAAAGAAGATGCCAAGTTCAAAGGCATTCCACTCCAGAGTCTTTAGCGCATGCATTGGAAATGAGACATAAAAGAAACTGAAGCCGAAGAAGGTTAGGAAATAAATGATAACGAGAAACGGAATGAACTGTATTTTGAAGACAGATTTCGCTGTTGGTTTTTTAGACCCATTGGTTTCGTAGCAATCCTTTTGTTCAGTGGCAAAGAGCTTGCGGATTTTGAATTTGGCCAAATCTGGTGTGACAAAATTGCTTTTAGACTCTGGAAGCTTGAACCAGATCACAACCAGAGCGACTACGGAAATAAGAATAGCAACACCAACAGGAATGATCTCCTCATAAACAGTGGCTCCAAGTAATCCGGCTATGGCGGGCCCTAAAATAAAGCCAAGGCTGGATGACATGGCCATTTTTCCAAAATTCGCCTTTCGACTCTCATCAGTTGAGATATCAGATAAATAAGCATTGGCAACAGAAACGTTCCCTCCAGTTATTCCATCCAGGGCTCTGGCAAGAAATAGGATGAGCAAGGGTATGGTAAGCGTAAAACTGCCTACCACGGTTTGATCAAATTCAAAAAGGGCTGTCTTTGGGGCCAAGAGCGCCACCATGAAAATGATCCATGCCAGCAAGGTTCCGGCCTGGCTCAAAAACAGGATTCTTCTTCGGCCATATTTGTCTGACCATTTACCTAAAATGGGAGCTCCAAAAAACTGGAATGCCGGATAAACAGAGCCCATGATACCATAAATGAATTCGTTGCCACCAAACTTATCGACCAGAAAGACTAAAAATGGAATGATGATGCTGTACCCCAGGGTTCCAATGAAATTGACCATCAGGACAGGGGAAAGGGAGGGCTTGGTTGGGGCACTCATGGGTTACTTAACCAAGTAAATGCCGAATTGATTCAACGGACTTGATTTCTCCCGGAATAAAGTCATTCGCTTGTAAATCTAAATCCCACCAGCTTGTGGTATGCCACCTGTTAAACTTGAAACCAATGTTTTTCATCTCTCCAATGTGTTGGAAACCTAGTCGTTGGTGAAAGCCGATGCTGGCCTCATTGGGAATAGTGATAACGCCCAAAGCTTTTGTATAGCCCATATGCTTGAGTAATTCCAATAGCTTGGAATACAAGGCTCTGGCAACACCCATTTTTCTAAAATCAGGATGAACATAGACTGTGGTTTCCTGACTCCAGCGATAGGCGCCTCGACTTCTGTGTGCAGTGGCATAGGCATAGCCAACAACGAGGTTGTCTATTTCGGCCACAAGCCAAGGGGCCGCTGTAGAATACTGTTCTATTCTAACTTTAAAGGCCTCAGGAGTAGGTACTTCTGTTTCGAAAGATATGGAGGTGTTAAGGACAATCGGTGCATATATTTCCAAAAGGGATTGAGCATCCTGGTCTTTTACAAATCTGAGGTTAATTGTGACTGCCATCAATGTTAATTTAAAAAAAAAAGAGACTGCATTTGAAAGCAGTGTCTTCTAATTATTTAACCCGGCTTATCCAGTAGAGGTAGCAAATCGTAATGAACTAGTATTCTCTGACTTCCCTAGCCTCGAATATCCAGGGCTTGTGCCTGTAATTGGGTCAGATTTGATGTTTCCACAGTTGAAAGTGTATTGTCTAGAAGATCATCACTTTCATAGGGGTCCTGAATTAGGTTGTAGAACTCACGGGTACCATCTTCAAAGACAATCAGTTTGTACGTTGAGTTTCTGATTGCATATCCAGTCACATTGTTTTCAGCTACTTCACTATAGGCAATTTCTCTGATGGTTTGCCCTGAAGAAGTTAGTATGTCTTTGATGCTGTGGCTATCCTGAATTTGGCTTGAACCAGTGCCGGCTATATCTGCAATTGTGGCAAAGAGGTCTGTAGAATTCACCAACGCTGACTCGAATACTCCGTTTCTGGTTACCCCATTACCTGAAATGACCATGGGCACATTCACGCCTCCTTGATATAAACTCCCTTTGGCTGTTTGCCGACTATAGGGCGCCTGGGCTACTTGATTAGGTGTGCCATTGTCACCTATAAATATGATGATTGTATTGGCCCTGTCTTCTTCAGAAAGTGAGCTGAGCAGTCTACCGGTTTCCGTATCCATTGCCTCGATTGCTGCCATGTAATAGGGCAGGGGGTTGGCTGTTATTGAAGCTTCATCAGATGGCAGATCACCCTGATGGTGAAGAGAAGAGGGGGGCAAATGGAATGGAGTATGTGGTGCATTGTGGGCTAACCAGAGAAACCAGGGCTGATCTTGCTGGGCTACCCAGTCAATGGCCAGGTCCGTAAATTTGGTGGTCGAATATTCATTTGTGACAGCAGAACTCCCATTCTCCGTGAATTGCCAGTTGGTATAAGAAGGTACACCTCCATTGAGCAGACCAGCATAATATCCCACTCCCATGGCTGTGGGGTTAGTGGCTGAACTTGACAAATGCCACTTTCCAATAACGGCATGGCTATAGGCACGATCGGTGTTGTTATCCAGGTATTTTTGGATTGAAGTTTCGCTTGTCGAAATCTCATCTCCAACACCCACTACACCGGTTTTCACTCCATACCTTCCGGTTAATATAGTGGCCCTGGTCGGAGAACAAACGGGCGCTGACCAGAAGTTTCGAAAGGATACTCCGGTAGACATTAAGGCTTCAAGGTTAGGCATGCTTGGCTTAACACTTCCTTCCGAAAAACCTGGTGTTGCATCCAACCCCATATCATCGGCAATGATAAGCAGGATATTGGGCTTGGCAGCAGGTGAGGGAATAGGTCCAGGACTGTCATCTGTTTTGCAGGAGATAACAAGAAAGCATACTAGCGCAATGCTGAAAACTTTAGGTGAATTCATATGTACCTTGAGACTATTTGTTTCAGCTAAAGTTTAGCTGAGCGGCTGCTTTTGTTGGGTTTTTTTAGAGTTCCGTAAGGACGAGCTTTCTCCATTTCACCTTGATTCCACCGCCATCATGGATTTGAAGGCATATACCACCTTCTCCCTGGCCGATTTTTTCATCGGTAATATCTACCATTTGTTTACCATTTAGCCAGGTAGTTACGTGGTCACCCTCAACGCGAATCTTCATCTTGTTCCACTTCCCTTTTTTAAGGTATTTTTCCATTTTGGGCTCTGGCTTAATTAACCAGCCTCTTCCATAAGACTCATAAATACCGCCTGTATGAAGGTTGGGAGGAGCTACTTCTACTTGCCAGCCGCTTACTCGCGTGCCTCTTACAACTGATCTGAAAAACACTCCGCTGTTGCCATTAGCTTCTTGGAGAAATTCCAGGTTTAGTTCGAAGTTCTTGTATCTCTTTTTGGTCCCCAAATAGCCGTACTGCTTGTCTGGGCCGCTTTCAGAGACGAGAAGGCCATCTTCTACATACCACTTTTCGGTACCGTAGATTTGCCAACCGTCAAGGTTTTTACCGTTAAAGAGACTGGTTTTTTGTGCTTGTAATTGATAGGACAAGGCCATCAATAAGCTCAGAGAAATTGCTTTTGTAAGGATAGTCATGGTGCAAAGGTCGAGCCCAAATCTACACTTTTGTATCAAAAAACGCAATACCCTAAGTTTTTCAACGGTCAGGGTCCAAGTATTTTTTGGTTTTAAGGTACAGTAGTATGGTTACGATTTCATTGATAATAAACAGCAACCCAATACCGATTACTGTTTGATCCAATACTCCTTTTTCCAACATAAGATATTCCAGAACAAAAAAGACAGGCCCAAAGAGAAGATAAGGAAACAACAATGCGTAGAAGAGGAACCATAAGAGCCTACGACTATTTTGAATCGCTTTAAATGCTTGAGTAAGAGGAGGGATGCAAATTGCCCAGACTAGTATGATCACTATCCAGGTATTCAGGGTGGATTGGCCGAATAATTTTGTGGTGGCGTAAAGTTCATCGTTGAAGCCCATTATAGGACCAATCATTCTTTGAACTGGCATTTGGGCGAAAATCATGGCAAAGCCAAGATGACTTTGAAATGGAGATTTATTTGTTCTCAACAAACGCATACCGACATACATCATAATAAAGCTGAACACAGGACCAGCATAGGTAGCTATGTATGTCTTTGGCAGATGTTCACAGGCTGTTTCGAATGAGTTAAATGATTTAAAGCCCCATTCTCCACAAACCAGATAACCAGCAAAATGATGCACGAGCTCATGCAGAGAGGCGTACAGCATAGTGATGCAGTATAAGGCAATACAGTATTTAAGGGTGATTTTGAGTTTGACCATGACAGTTTAAAAAATGTTCAGGTCGTTAGACAAGTATTACTTTGTCTAGGTTGCAGCTAGCTCCGGTTTGAATATTCGTTTATCAGCCACAAAGGTGCCGAAGGGTAGAAAGGCAGCCAAGCCAGCCCAAAACATGGTTTTAAATGACCATTTGAATGTCCTCGTAACTACCAACACCATAATGCCATAAGCGACAAATAAAACACCGTGCGCAAGACCCACCGGATAGGTAGGCTCCGGAATGTCAAAAATATATTTCAATGGCATACAAATACCGATTAGCAGCAGATAACTGATGCCTTCGAGAATTGCCAGTCTACGTAGTAGGTTAAGTTGCTTGAATGCCTTTGTTGTCATGTGTTGGCGAAAATAGTACTATCTTTCGGGCTGTTAAAAAATCAACCTGAATTAATACCATGAAGAAGTCACTAATTTCCATTTTCTCCTTTATCCTCATTTCTTTTTATACCCTATCAAGCTGCCAACAGCCTGCTGTTATTGATGAGGAGAACGTAACCAGAATTGTTACTACACTGGCCTCAGATGAAATGGAGGGCAGGCGCATGTTTTCTCCAGGAATCGAAAAGGCCTCTCAGTTTATACAAGAAGAGTTTGAGAAAATAGGTTTGGAATATATGGATGGTCTCAATAGTTATGACCAGCAATTTGACATGTACTCATTAGCCCCAAAAAGCATGTCAGTAAGTTTGAATGGAAAGGCTGTTGATGCAGCTAATGTATTGGCAACTGTGAATTCAGAGCGCCTCGATATTAGCAATGTCGCTGATGTTAATGTGATGACTGTTGGTGCCAACGATGATTTCCGGACTGCTTTTAACCAGGCAAGAGGTGCCGAGGGCAAAACCATAGTTTTGATCAATCCTGCACATCAGGAGAGCTTTAACAGGTTCAGAGGGTTTTTCTCAAGAGGAAACAGGGTAATGGAGCTGGATGCTGACAATGCCATGGTGATGATTATTTCGAGACTTACCTCCATAAAATCTTTGAGTGTTCAGGTCGAGAATACCGTTACCACCGAGAGCCTTTCTAATGTAGCTGGAAAGATAAGTGGCAATCGTGCAAATGAATACGTGCTATTCAGCGCCCATTACGATCATTTAGGAATTAGAGGGGCAGAAGGTGATACCATTTTCAATGGCGCCAATGACGATGCCTCTGGTACAACCGCAGTAATGACTCTGGCCAAGTACTTTAAAGACATGGGTACAAAACCTGAGCGAACAATTCTCTTTGTGGCCTTTACCGCGGAAGAGGGTGGAGGATATGGTTCACGATATTTCTCCCAGCAATTAAACCCAGATGAGATTGTAGCCATGTTCAATATTGAGATGATTGGGAAACCAGCGGTAAGTGGCCCCAATACTGCATGGATAACCGGCTTTGACAAGTCGGACTTTGGCACCTTGTTGCAAAAGGCAGTTGAAGGTACCGAGTATGAGTTTTACGCAGATCCATACCCAACTCAAAACCTGTTTTATCGATCTGATAATGCTACGCTGGCAAGATTGGGTGTTCCTGCCCATTCTATCAGTACCACGCCTATTGATGTGGACAAAGATTATCATCAGGCTTCAGACGAAGTGAGTACTTTGGATTTGGCACATATGACCAACACCATTAAAGCACTGGCAGCAGCAGCTGAAAGGATGATTTCAGGAGAGGATACACCAACACGAGTTGATCCGGCCAATGTAAATTAGCCCTGAGCGAAAGAAACCAATAATTCGTTTACTTTTTTGTAAGACGCGTGATAACATCAGCCAGTTGATCAGCTCCAATTCTTTTGGAAATAATCTTTTTGTTCTTGTCAAGTATGAAAATTTGAGGAGTTGATCTGATATTGTATTTGTCACTGAATTTGGAAGCATTTACCGGGTCGACAAGATGGGTCCAATCTTCTAACCCTTGCTCGTCAACATAATCCCAGCAGCCTGCAACTTCATCATCATATTTTGTGCATACAGCAAAAATAGAGACCCCTTTCTCTTTGAATTCCTTTTGAAATTCCTTCAATGTCGGAGTGGACTTTTTACAATGTTCGCAGTCATACCGCCAGAAGTACAGCACCGTATAGTCCGAATCAAAATTGTGAAGGTTTAGTTTAGAGCCATCTCTTTTTTGGAGTTGAATGTCTGGGGCAATTTCACCAATGAGCAATGGTTTGAGTCGGGCTGAATTATCCAAAATCTTTTTGAGTTGATCAGCATCCGTCCATGGCGCTTTTCCATTTCGGTAATAATTTTCAACCATATGCACATATACTGCGTCCATACCCACAATTTTGGATCTGGCGTATTTGTTAAGGAAATGGATGACAAAATATTTAAAATTTTCCTCTGCAGGCTCCAGCTTGTCTAGCACATAGTCAATGGCCACAGCAATTGTGTCCGGATGCTGAACTTGTAGCTTGTCAATAAAATGATTAATTCGAGGCTCCAATAAGGCGGTACGCAGGAGCCGACCATCTGCTAAATCGATATTGTCAAAAAAGTGTTTTTGAGTGTACCTCCATTGTTTCTTTTGCAGCTCTTGCTCTTCACCCTCAAATTCAGGATAGTCAATGGGAATTGAAGATTTGATGAGCGCTGCAGTCAACGATTCAGGGTTTTCGGAGATTAGCTTTCTTTGGTAAGCCGCAACTCTTGCATCCAAATCCTTTTGCTTTTGTGCGGTCGTAGCGCTTGTTTCTGAATCACCTTCGGCCGTCTGAAACTGCTCTGCCTCTGCTCTTGTTTCATTCAAAAAAAGTAAGTAATTAATAAAGAGTTGATTGTCGGTAGCTTTCCCCTTTAACTCAACGGTTTCAAGCATTTTTGCTTTATCCATCTCCAAGCTAAAATGCTGCTCATCATCGTTGATCAGGAGATCGAAGATGGAATTGTCTGGTGCTAAAACCAGCATATAATTCCCTGGTTCCAGCGGTTCATCTCCTTGGATGACAAAGGAGTCGTCCGTTTGCCTGTACACGGTGTCATTAACATATTGCTTGCTGCCATAATGGTAAGCCATGTACAGAACATCTTGCTCATAACCATTGATTTTCACTTTGATTTCATGACCCTTCTGAGCCAACAGGAGTGGCTGAACGAATAGGAGCACAAGAAAGGTCCGAAGGAGTCTCATAACTGGCTTAGTGTTAAATCACCAACCAATATAATATGAATCTTGGTGATTTATTAGTTTGCCAGTTTGATCTGACTCTCTTGCACAGCCCATTCAACGGCTTGCCGGATATGCAGTTTGCCGGTATCGAATGCAGGAATGTCTATATCATCATCCTTGACTAAAAGTGGAAGTTCGGTGCATCCCATGATTACTCCTTCTGCACCCGCTTGCTCAAGCTTTTTGATGATCTGTATGCACTTTTCCTTGGAGGAATCTAAGAACTGACTACGTCCAAGTTCCTGATAGATAATGTCATGGAGTACCTGCCTTTCTTCGGCTGGGGGAATGATGACCTCAAGGCCGAATTTCTCTTCCAATAACTTGGTGTAGAAATCCTTCTCCATGGTAAATCTGGTGCCTATAAGTGCCACCTTACTTAGATTTTTGGCCTTTATAGCTTGCCCGGTAGGTTCAGCGATATGAAGAAAGGGAATGTCAACCGCCTCCATAATACGATGACTAACCAGATGGATGGTATTGGTACAGAGAAGGATTATGTCGGCTCCGGCAGCTTCCAATTGCTTTGCACATTCAGCCATCATATCCCCAATTTCTACCCAGTTATCTTCTTTGGTCAGTTTTTCGATTTCCGCAAAATCTACGCTGGTCATGATCGTTTTGCAAGAATGTGACGCACCCAAAAACTCCTTGACCATTCGATTGCTAAAGTCATAGTACACTTTTGAAGATTCCCAGGTCATTCCACCGATTAGTCCTATTTGCTTCATTCTAGCTGTGTTTTTCTCAATCCTATTTTCAGGCACCCTGCACTGAAAACATGTGCAATGCTGATGATTTCAGAATGATTTTCTTTAGTCCGGATGACTCAAACCCTCCGGTCCGCTGGCTCTGTTTGCAGCGGTTGATATACACTGATTGACATTCCTTGCTTCTCACAATAATCAAGGCAGTTAAAGTCAAGAAGATGACTTTAGATTAATAAACTTAAATGCATTTATTTTATTTAAATAAAATTATTTTATAACTTGATTTAAGTGATTAAATAATATTTTATCAATTAAAATTAATATTATGGCTAAAAAACAAAATGAACAAGACAATCAGGACAATCAGGAGGGTTGTAAAGATTGTGAAGAGAAAAAAGCACTAACCCCAAACGAGGGTGGCCTTCCTGAAATAAGTATTGGAGAAAGGTTTACAGTAGGCAAAAGAATGGATTTCGAGCTTGGAACCATCGTAGCCAAAGATCTGGCCGGAGCGGAATCTTATCTGGACGACATGGCGTTAGCTGCAGATGTATCGGAAGCGACTTTTATGAGTGGAGCTTCGGCACCAGCTGAAATGGCAGAGAAACTCCTGAAGCAGGCCAAGGGTAGTGTAGAAAAATTAAGTGATGTTGCGCTGGTAACAGTACCGCTGATGGTTAAAGGTAAGGAGGGGAAGACCTTGGGTGGATTGTATTTCATGATTTTTAATGGAGTGCCCTCTTTGGAGACTTTTGAGAACAGATTCATTATGGACCTACGTGCCCCTCTTACTGCGGAGACGTTACGTCTTATCATGTCTGATTTGACAGAAATTGGATGTCCTTCGTTTTACCCCATGCCCATGGCCTTAATTGCCGGTCTACCAAACTGTAGAGACTTGTGTGATAATATGCCCAACCCATATTTGGTGTGCGTTTGTCATTGTATCTGCACTACTTCTATAGATTTGGGTGGACCATTTATAGGGTTAGGGTTGAGCTGTCTAGCGGGTATGGCAGCACTAGGTCCATCAGCTGGTTTATCGGCTATTTTGGCAATTCCGGCTTGTGCAAGTTACTTTGCGTTGGCAGGTATTGTGCTGAGTTTCTGTGTTATTGGTTGCGCGATTTGACGGGTAGTAGAATAATAGGAAACCTACAAATTAAAGGCCCAACTTCTTGATTATAGACAAGATGAAGGGCCTTTTTATTCCTCATAAGATCGTAGGGTGTTTTTTTTCTAAAAGGTATTTCCAAAAAAGATATTGAGATTTAGAAATGCCTTTTCCTTGTCAGGAATGAAAGCTTGATAGGTTTCACTATTAAAGAAATCTCTCAGTGTGGTTCGTGAGGGAAATTCCATAACCAAGACCACCGCAAAGCTGGCTTGTCCCAGATAGGTTTCGGTAATTTGGGCTCGCTGAATAGGTTTTCCACCTAGTTCCAATAGAAGAGGGGTTACACCTCCCGTATAACGCTGAAATGCTTCCTGTTGCTCAGGGTTCGGTGTCCCGGTCACTATTAACAGGGCATTATTTGATTCACCCATAATTCTTCGCCTTTTCACCAAAGATGAAAAAGAGTCAGGTTTGGGAATTCTGAAATCAGGCCAAATACTTTTTGATTTGGGTCAATGAATCGTGAGCATCAATTGATGGGGAAAACAATGAATCTGTCAAAAACAATACGCTCAGGATCATTACCTGATTGCCTCAATCTGGAGTTCAATTCAGCAAGATCGGTTGTGGTGAGGGGAAGCGCTTGTTCATCGGGTTGAAATATTGTGCCCATTGCATAGTCCTTGCCAGGAGAGTTCGTCATTTCAATATGATTGCCAAGAATGAACGAGATGTCATGATTTAACGTGAAATCGTAAAGTTTACGAATGCTTTGTTTGAATTTAGACCATTCGTTGACATAAAGTCGGCCAGGGTAAAAGGTATCACCGGTTAACAAAAGCCCGGTAGCCTTATCATAGACAGCTATGGACGTGGCATGGTGGCCAGGTATGGGAAGAATATCAAGTGTTCTGTTTCCCAGCTCCAATTGTGCCTGATTATCCGGCCAGTTGTCGATTTTAAAATACTCCTGAACGTCTGCCACTTTTAGTCCGATCACGGTAGTGTTGGCTTTGCTGTCAAATTGAGCATCTGCAGCATGGTGGTCCCCATGGCCATGTGTATGGGCCACAATCAATTCGATGGAGCTTTCGTGAGCTTTTTCCCATGCACTAATTAGCTCATTTACGGTATTGTATAATGGAAAATTGGCTTCATCTCTTGTGGCCCCGGTATCCATTAGCAGGGCTTTGTTTTCCCCAAAAAACAGAAACATAAAAGGAGCCTCATAATTGGTGCATTTGCTCTGTCTCAAAATCCAGGTATTGGCGTTGTACTGCACTACTTGAATAGCAGGGTCGCTATTCTCATTGCAATTGGGCGAGCCATGAATCCAGAGTTGAGTCTCCAGATCGACCAGCGGCCCATCGGAAGATGGACTGCAGGCAGTGATGCATGCAAAACAAAGGCATGATAAGAGGAGTGTGTATTTACTCAATTGATATTGGGTTTTGTGATTAAACCGGGTTAAACAAGTATCTCAAAGATAGTGATTAAAGCCATTTTTGAATCTACAGCAATTCCCTAATTTTGAATATGCAATATGAAGTAACCACTCCGACAGAATACCTGGAAGCTCTTGAAAAAGACTGGCGTCTTGATAAAATTCAGGAATTGCGGGCCATCATCAAATCGAGTGCCTCTGATTTTGAGGAAATTATCAATTACAAAATGCTAGGCTATAAAGACGAACGGGGTGTGGCATTTCATTTAAATGCCCAGAAGAATTATGTGAGTTTTTATGTAGGCGATGCTGAAAAAGTAGATCAAACGGGAGAGCTCTTAAAGGGTATCGATGTGGGCAAGGGTTGTATTCGATTCAAGAAGTCTGTTTCAATTGCTGATACCCGGATTGGTGAGTTTATTGAAAAGGCAGTTGGCCTCTGGAAGGCAGGAGAGGACATTGATTGTTGAGTAGCATGATTCTTATTCCATGCCGGGCAATAGTTCATGTGCTTGTTGTTTTAAGCATTTTTCCGGCAAGAATGGCCAAGGGTAATTTTGTAATTATGACCAAAAGGAAAGAGGCGAGTGCCAACTTCCAGGGGATAAATCCTGAATTGGCTATGGCAAAATAGGTGGTAATCCCACCTACCAAACTGACATAAATGCCTACCCTTAGTGAGTTTGAAATTGTTGAATAGGTACCTGTTTGTAGGAAGGCACACAACCAGGCAATTGCCAAACCATAAAGAAAGTCAGGTGCCAACGAGAATATATCACTCCAAATGTTGTTGCGCCAGGCCACTACAGGTAGCCCTTCACCAACTTCAACCCACATATCCTTCAGCAATATGTTGTTGCCTAACCATCCAGTAAGATTTAGTAGGAAACCTATTAACAATCCCACCAATAAAATTCGGCTGGCCTTCACTTTGTTCTTACCTGGGCTACTTTCTTTTGTTTGATGTTCTTCCATTTGGTTTCTTTTTATGAGACACAAGGGGCTTAAGGTCAAGTTGCCTTATGTCAGTCACGTCAAAACATAGACGCACCAAATTCGATTGAGTAAACGATTCGCCAAACTGATTTTCGGTTGAGATCTATCTAAGCGATAGCATAAGTTTGGTAACGCTGCTGGCTTAGTGATCTTTTGGTATAACCACCTGATGTTTTGTAGTATCGAGTGTAATAATATCCCGAGTTCCATCAGCCTTTAAAAGAATGACAGTCTCGTTGTTGTCGGGGTCATATTCCAGGAGTTCTGCGGAGTTGTTTGGGGTATTCTTATTTACTCCAGATACTCCAATAATGAGGAGAATTAGAATGGTTACTGCTGAGGCGATTAGAACTCCAGGTTTAAGGAAGGGGACTGTCTTTTTCTCAGTTATGATTAACTGATAGCCCTTTTTGGGAATGGTCTGAATCTCAATTTCTTCCTCAATTTGGTTTGCCTTTAGCAGTTGTCTAAGCTTAAATATATTTTTATTGAGGGCTTGTTCACCCACCAGCGAGTTGCCTTCCCAAACTTTGTCAATGAACTCATTCTTTCCTACCAATTGACCTCTGTTTTCGATCAAAAGCATCAGAATCTTCATGAGTTGATCTTCAATATTGACCAAGTTCTTTATTCCTGCTTTTTGAACCGAAATCCTGTTCAGGGAAGGGTGGATTTCAATGTTTTTCGTCAACCTTATCGTATTCATGAGACCATTATTTGAGAATAAAAAAGAGAATTAAAAAGGAGAACCAGAAAAGGCTCATAGCTATTCTCAGAGGCTATATTCGAGAAATTTAATTAAATAAAAGGTCTATGAAAAATCGTGTCAAAAATATCTATATCTGGTCTATCTTATCAATAGCGATTACCAGCATGGGTTGTGCTCAAACCAGCTTAGTGGAGGAGTTTACATTAACCACCCCTGATGGTATAAAGTTGGTTGGTGAAATTGAGTATCCTAATAAGGTCGGTCGGTTTCCGGCTGCCATTTTAATATGGGGTAATGGTCCTCACACAAGAGACGAAACTATTTCCGGAACACCAATCTTTAAGCAAATCAAGGACGAATTGTTGGAAGAAGATATGGTGGTTTTGCGGATGGATAAGAGAGGCTTTGGAGAATCAACTGGAGAAGGAATAACCTCGGAAGGAAATTACACTTCCAGAGATTTGGCTAATGATGTTAAGCTCGCCTACGACCTACTCAATAAACATAAGTCAGTCGATACTTCACGAGTAGGTATGATTGGTCATAGCGAAGGCACCATAATTTCAGCGATTTTGGGTGCTGAGGAGAATAGCATCGATTGGATGATTGCCTTTGGGCCTTCTGCAAATAGTGGAGATGCAATCGTTGCTGAGCAAAAAGGGCTCCAACAGCTGCAGATGGGCATGTCGGAAGAAATCAGCAACAACGTATTAAAGGTATGGCATCAATATTTTGAATTTATTAAAAGTGGTTATGAGGATGACTCGACATACTATGCGATAGGAAGGGACTTTTTGATGGCCCACGGTCTGGAGAAGGATGACGAGCGAATTACCAATGAGTTTATAGATCAATTGCTGGATGGATTTAAAACCCCCTGGAATAGATACTTCTATTCAAATAACAATGCAGACAACCTGGAGAAATTAAAAATGCCCTATCTGGGAATTTTTGGAGGGGAGGACAAGCAAACATCATTAAATCTGAACCTTCTGCCGATGAACAATGCGCTAGCTAAGGCAGGAAACAAGCAATATAGAATTGTTGTACTGAGCGATGAAGACCATTATTTCTTTAGATACAATGGTGAAAGAATGGAAAAACACAAGTTTGGAGAAATGAAAATGTCGGCTCAATTTATTAGCACAATCAAAGACTGGTTAAAGGAAATGGACGTGATTGATGATTGATTTTTTCCTTTCCAGCGTATGGGAAATGACAGGTCATCTGTGGTTAGTGGTAGGGCACAAGTTGCAAACTTGCGCCAGCGGTGGAGAAGGTTTTCGATGATTTTAATTAAAGGCCACAGGTTACAAACCTGTGCTGGTGTGGACATCAATTATAATTCGCGGAGCCTCTATATTTTCTTAAGAGGCTTTGAATTTTCACCCTATAAATATTCACATTCGGACTTGCAAGAGAATCACTACTTGCATAGTACATGTAGCGATAGTTATCAACAAATTCAGCATAGAGATCGCTGCCGGTAGTATTGAGGTCTTCCATATTTTGAGGGGTAGACCAACGATTTCCCTTTTTGAAGCTGATATATAAATCGCCATAGCCCGATTTGTTTTCACTTCTTCCGGAAGCTTCCACGATCAGAATTTTTCCATTATGGCTTATGCAGAGATTCCATTCTCCCGTAGGCGTATTCACTAAGCTTCCCAGATTCTCAGGAGAGGAAAAACCATTGGAAGTCTTCTTAGCGATATAGATATCTCCCTGACCAAGTCCACCTTCTCGATCAGAGGCAAAGTACAAGTCGCCATTATTAGTTAGCCGAGGGCTGTATTCTCTTCCCGGTGAATTGATGCTGTCATTTAACCTGGTTGGAGCTTTCCAATCACCATTGATGTCCTTTTCTACTTTCCAAATATCTGTTGAAGTGGTTCCACGATTGGAGGTGAAATAGATTGTTTTTTCGTCTGGCGATAGGTGAGGGGCGTTGTCACTGAATTCACCAGAGAAGGAAGCAACAACAGGAACTGACCATTTTCCTCCTTCTTTTTTGGAATAGTAGATCGTACTTTTCTCAGCGGTTCTACCCCATTGCCCACCGCGCTTGACAAAGTAGGCCTCCTTCATATCCGATGAAAAAGTGGGGGCATAGATGATTCCTTCTTTGTGATCGGGGAGTGGTTCAAAGGGTAGTCGCTCTATGGACTGTCCTGAGAGCTGACTAGTAAAAGAGAGTACTAGGAAAGTAAAGCTGATAAAGGCTTTCATAGATGGGGAGTATTTCGATTCTAACGAATCTTGAATAAATATGGTTTGGTAACCTAATTAGCCCATCACAAACAAGAAGTTGTTTCGGTTGGACCCCAGTTGACGGTATTAGGAACTTAGATTCTTCATTGAGACAATATTTACTTTGGTGCCCTCTGGAAGATCTTTAATCTTTTCATGGACCTGCCCCCAAAAGTGAAAATGGACGTCAATGTCCGTAAGATCAAAATTGTTAACATGATATTCACCTCCCACAACGGGTGCCTTGATATAGCTGAATACTTTACCGGGCTCCAATTTTAAGCCTTTTTCGTTAATCTGATTCACCAAATTGAACATGAACCACTCATCCGATAATTTGATATTATTAACGCATTCATTGAACTCATCAATGTCACTGGCGACTTTTTTCAGTTTGCCGACACCAACATCTAACCAGTAAATTTCGCCTTTCTTATCTCTTAGAAAGGCGTCCCCAATAGCGCTTACTAAGATCAAATCTAATGCTTCACCAACCAGCCAATACCAAGATTGCAAGAGCTTTGAATTTTCAAAACCTGAGATGTCGGCTATGATGTGATTCCAATTCATTTCTACCCAAAAATAGCATAAAATGGCTCGTTCAATGGAACCTAGAAGCTCTCACTGGCACGGACTTGTTTTCGTGACCACTACTAACTCAAACACTTGCTTGAGTGGTAAGAAAAAAGCCCATCCAATCAGGACAGGCTTTCAATCTATTATCTATATCTAAAGTCTATGGTCTAACCAACCATGGACTATCGACCAATCACCTTCGCTTTTCGCCTACGCTGAAGCTTCGGTGAAGACCCTACATCATCCCTGGCATTCCACCGCCACCCATTGGAGGCATTGGCATTCCACCACCTTCTTCCGGCTCATCCGCAACCACACATTCGGTAGTTAATAGGAGAGAGGCGATTGAAGCAGCATTCTCTAGTGCTAAACGAGTCACTTTAGTTGGATCAATTACACCAGCAGCGATCAGTTTTTCGTACTCGTTAGTACGAGCATTGTAACCGTAATCTGCTTTGCCGTTTTTCACTTCATTGACAACAACTGAACCTTCTTGGCCAGCATTCTCAACGATGGTTCTCAACGGAGATTCGATAGCTGTTCTGATGATGTTCACACCAGTGGCTTCGTCATCATTCACTGTCTTCACTTTGTCTAAAGAACCACCTGCTCTTAGTAAGGCAACGCCACCACCGGCAACAACACCTTCCTGAACAGCAGCTCTAGTTGCATGCAATGCATCATCAACTCTGTCTTTCTTCTCTTTCATTTCTACTTCAGTAGCTGCTCCAATGTAAAGGATAGCCACACCACCAGAAAGCTTAGCAAGACGCTCTTGCAATTTCTCTTTGTCGTAGTCTGAAGTAGTGTTTTCGATTTGTTGTTGGATTTGGTTTACTCTTGCTTTGATATCCTCAGCAGTTCCAGCTCCATTTACAACAGTAGTATTGTCTTTGTCAATGTTAATCTTGTCAGCAGTACCTAAGTACTCTAGAGTAGCATTTTCCAACTTGTAACCTCTTTCTTCAGAGATTACAGTTCCACCAGTTAAGATTGCGATGTCTTCCAACATGGCTTTTCTTCTGTCTCCAAATCCTGGAGCTTTCACAGCAGCAATTTTCAAAGAACCTCTGATTTTGTTTACTACTAAAGTAGCTAAGGCTTCACCATCAACATCTTCAGCAATGATCACAAGTCCTTTTCCGCTCTGAGCAACTGGCTCCAATACTGGAAGCAATTCTTTCATTGAAGAAATTTTCTTGTCATAGATCAAGATGTACGGCTCTTCCATTTCAACTTCCATTTTCTCTGTGTTAGTCACAAAGTATGGAGAAAGGTAACCTCTGTCGAATTGCATTCCTTCCACAGTTTTCACTTCTGTTTCAGTTCCTCTTGCTTCTTCTACAGTAATCACACCGTCTTTACCAACTTTATCCATGGCATCAGCAATCATTTGGCCGATTTCTGAATCGTTGTTGGCAGAGATAGTACCAACCTGATTGATCTCGTTAGAATCTTTGATTTCCTTAGACTGGCCTTTCAAGTCAGCAACAACAGCTGTAACAGCTTTGTCGATACCTCTTTTAAGGTCCATTGGGTTTGCTCCGGCAGCTACGTTTTTGATACCAGCTCCGTAAATGGCTTGCGCCAATACAGAAGCTGTAGTCGTTCCGTCACCTGCGTCATCAGCAGTTTTAGAAGCCACTTCTTTCACTAGCTGGGCACCCATGTTTTCGATTGGCTCAGAAAGCTCAATCTCTTTTGCTACAGAAACACCATCCTTAGTTACAGAAGGTGCTCCGAATTTCTTGTCTATAATTACGTTTCTACCTTTTGGTCCAAGGGTTACCTTTACGGCATCTGCCAAGGTGTCAACGCCTTTTTTTAATCTGTCTCTCGCGTCAGTATTAAAGAATAATTCTTTAGCCATGTCTTTTTAGATTTTTAAGTTCTGTGGATGATAATTAAACGATTGCAAGGATGTCAGACTCTCTCATGATAAGGTAATCCGTTCCATCGATAGTGATTTCAGTGCCGGCATATTTACCGTAAAGCACAGTGTCACCTTCCTTTACTGTCATGGGCTCATCTACTTTGCCCGCACCGGCAGCAACGATAGTACCTTTCTGAGGCTTTTCTTTAGCCGTATCAGGAATAATGATACCAGATGCTGTTTTTTCTTCTGCTGGAGCAGCTTCCACAAGGACTCTGTCAGCTAAGGGAGTAATGTTTAATTTTGACATTGTTAATATTGATTGTTAAGTGTTTCAATAAGATTGTTCTACGCCCCTCCATCACTAAATGTGCCAAACCATAAAAGTGAACTTTTGTCAGTGTTGTGGCAGGATTGATCAGCGTTAAACCTGTTTTTCTGACAGATTGGGTTAATGGACTGTCATAGTTTCACCATTCAAGTTTAAAGTTTGATGTTTAAAGTTGTATCGCCATCAAACTTGAAACATAAAACATCAAACTTATTTTTCGTTATCTTCTAAAGAAAAGAGCAGCTATGGCGAAACTGGAGAAGGACTGGATCACTGACGGACTGATTGATTTTGAATATAAAAAGTATGTCCTATTGGCTTATCTCAAGCAGGTGAGGGGCAACTTTGATGAAACCAAACTCTATCCCTTTTTGTCCGATCTCATCGAGCACTACAGTCATGCACTTTCCTTTCAAAAAGAAAAGACTTTGTTGCAAAGCGGTTTTCCCAAGGAGCTTTCAGAGATTGATTTGGAGCAGCTGAAGTTCTCCTATCAGGAGTTAACTCAAGACAGTGAGCTAATGGCACAGTTAGAAAAAATAGTAGAATACGCGCTGCCTAAAATGAAAGATACCCTTGGGTTAGGTAAAGAGCGATATGAAGAGATAGAATCACATTTGGCCATAGAGCCCATCGGAATTGTGCCCCTTTATAAGAACGAGGGTTATTTAATGATGGAGCTTGGTAATAACAGCCTAACCAATATTTATCAATACAAGGTGTCTAACTTTGTGATGTCAGGGGAGGGGTTCAGGGGAGTTTACTTAAAACTTATTGAAACCATCAAAAGGGGAATTGGAGATACATTGGAAGGCCTAAAGCTAAAGTTGATCAGGACCTATCAGTCTTTGCCTAATCCGGCTACTTATCTGGTTCAATCAGAATATCCATATCCCATGAAGGAGACTGTGATTCCTATTACCAAGCGGCTTGTGCTGCAGACTATTGCACAGCATTAAGCACTGACGCCCTCTATTGCATAAAGCGGATTAAAAAAGGCCGTCATTTCTGACAGCCTTTACACTCAATTTTTTTTATTGATTCTGCGTTGTGTCCAGAGGAATCGGGGTCAGTCCAGTGCTGTCTGCCGGAGAAGTAATGGCGGGAGGAACTGCCTGATTTTGCTGTATTTGTTGCTGCATGTCCTGTTGAGCCTTGTCAAGGTTGGCATTGTCCGGAACACCACCTCCGGGAATCATCAAACTTGACGACATACTAAGCGCTAATAATAATATGGCCATTACCCAGGTCACTTTTTCTAATAAATCGGTTGTCTTTTTCACACCAATCACCTGGCTTGCTCCACTTCCGCCAAATTGACTTGACAGACCACCACCTTTAGAATTTTGCACCAACACGATAAGGATCAGTAAAATTGCTACTACAATCGCGAGAATGATAAAAAGCTTAAACAACATTGCCTGTTTCTTTTATTTTTTCAATTTGGGATGCAAAGTAAGCGGTTTTTTTAGGAAACTTCAACTTTAGCTTTTCATAAATATCAATTGCCTTGTTATATTTTTTTTGTTTGATCAAAAGTTTGGCCAAAGTCTCGGTTAGAAACTTATCTGATTGCTTTAGTTTCTTGTTGGCAAGGTCTTCTTGAATATTGCTCTCATCGCTTAGCGAGCCTGGTCTTTCCAACCGCGGTTCGTTCTTAATGAACTTCTCAATAAGCTGAATCTGATTTTCCTTTTTTCTTGAAGGTGGTTTTTTGCTTGTAGTCTTCGTCTCTTTTGAGGAAGTCCCTTCCATAAACGCTTTGAAAGCCTTTTTTCGCTCACTCAAGAGCCTCAGGTTTTCTTCTAACTCGGCACGAATTGTGGATTCCTTTTTTTGTGCTGTGGGTAGCACAGGCTCAGGTGTTTTTTGCTGCGCCTTCGACTGTTCTACGGCTTTTGGAGTAGGCGCGGTAGTAGGTTGAGACTGGGGCTTTTCTACAACAGGTTTGACTTTGGCCACGACCGGCTTCTTCTCGGGGATCACTTTGGCCTCTTGCTCCTGTGGCTTTTCAAGTTTCTTTCCGGTTGGTCGGGGTTCAGGTTTCTTCTGCTGTACTTTTGGTTCCGGTGGTTCTGGAGACGCTTTCTTTACGCTTTCTTTTGGAGTCACCATACTTGAAATCACCACGGCCTCTTGTTTAGGAATTGGCTTTGATGGTGTAGTAGGTTTCGGAGTGGCGTCAGGTTTTGATTTTATTATCTGAATGAATTCATAGTCTCCCTCTAAAATCTTTTTCAGGTAAGCGCGATCCACAGAATATATGGCGGCTTTGTTCAGCGCTGGTTTTAGCTTTTCAGATCCGGTTTTTTGATAGGCCTTGGCAATAAGGAAATGAAGATTTTGAAAGTAGGGGTATTGTTTTTTGAGTGCTTCAAGCTCTTCTACATTGATTTGATCAATGCTATTTATATCGTTAAGAAGATTGTTGAACCCGGGTCTATCCACTCCACAGAAATTAGAAAGCTAAAATAGAAGGATTTTCACCACTGGGCAACAGAGGCCAGAAAAATGTCTTGAATAATCTGCGCGAATATTTCTTCAATTAAATCGGCTTCGATCTGCGCCAAAGTACTGGCTTCAGGGTCATAGTCGGCATAAAAGGAGAAAACTCTTTCAAAATTATCCTCTTCTTTTTTGAGGTTCAGAAAAGAGGTTCTAATTGAAATGGTTAAGCGCATTAAACCGGATTGATCGTTTAGCTGATTACTGCCAGAAGATGCAATTGACTGCGGACGAAGGTTATAATCAGTAATTGCCCCCTCAAATTGGAGATCTCCCTGATTTTGTATCAGTTCCAGGTTGGTATTTCTTTGAAATTCATCCTTCAATTCTTCAGTAAAGGTCTGCTCCATGTTAGGTGGGCCTCCGTTAGAATCATTGAAAAAATTGGCGATAGAAATAGTTTTGACATCTGCAGGAATGGATGCTCCTGTAAACGAATAAACACCACAAGCAGTGATTGCTGTGGATATCGCTAGTGCAAAGAAAAGCTGTTTACTCAATTTCATATTGCTTTATCTTTCTATACAAAGTTCGTTCCGAAATCCCCAAATCCTGTGCTGCGTACTTTCTTTTATTGTTATTCTTTTTCAGCGCCTTTATGATTAGCTCTTTTTCTTTCTTTTCAATAGATAACGACTCATCTTCCGTTTCATGCGTTACATCTTCCACTTTTTCTAACTCATAAGTTGATGGATCAACAGGCTTGGTTTCAAGATAGTACGGCTCTTCAGTTGGTGTTGGTTCTACGAGTTGCGGCTCATAGTTTTCATCCATGTTTTTAAACAGATTGGCATGCTTCTCAAGAGTACTAGTGCTTGTATCATCGTTTTGAATCATGTCATGCACAAGTTTTTTAAGTTCGTGCATGTCTTTTTTCATATCGAACAATACCTTGTAAAGCAGGTCTCTCTCGTTGATGTTTTCCCCTTCAGGGCTATCTTTACCTCGATAAATGGCCGGCACAGTGCTTCTGTTCTGCGGTAAATACTTAAGAAGCATCTCAGCTGTAATGTTTCTGTCCATCTCCAATGCAGAGATTTGTTCAGCAAGGTTTTTCAGTTGACGAATGTTACCTGGAAAACGATAGCGCAGTAAAACTTGCTTGGCAGCCTCATCAAGTCGTATAGAATCTACCCTATACTTTTCAGCAAAGTCAGAGGCAAATTTTCTGAACAAAAGATCAATATCATTACCTCTTTCACGTAGGGGAGGAACAAAGATTGGAACAGTACTCAGTCGATAAAACAGGTCCTCTCGGAACTTGCCCTTTTCCAACGCTTTGTGAAGGTCAACATTTGTGGCGGCAACAACTCTGACATCCGTTTTTAATACTTTAGAAGAACCCACCTTAATGAATTCACCATTCTCGAGTACTCTCAGTAATCTGGCCTGGGTTGAAAGTGGCATTTCAGCAATTTCATCAAGGAAGATGGTACCACCATCAGTAACCTCAAAATAGCCTTTTCGAGAATCGTAAGCGCCAGTAAAGGCACCCTTTTCGTGCCCAAAAAGCTCTGAGTCGATGGTTCCTTCGGGAATGGCACCGCAGTTAATGGCAATGGATTTGCCGTGTTTTCTTGCACTCAGCTGATGGATGATCTTTGAAAAAGATTCTTTTCCACTACCACTTTCTCCGGTAATCAATACAGTCATCTCAGTAGGAGCCACTTGCGCGGCTACCTCGATGGCATGGTTGAGTTGGGGGCTATTGCCAATAATCCCAAATCGTTGTTTTATGCTTAGTACTTCGCTATTATTCAAATTCTTGTGTTCTAAATTTATGCCTGGGCCTCTCCAAAAAGGGTAGCGGCTGTGCAATCATTTACAAGCACATTCACGTAATCGCCCTTCTTGAAATGCTGCCTCGGAAAGATCACCACTTTATTGGCTGTGTTCCTTCCCTGAAACTGCTCATCCGACCTTTTGGATGTTCCTTCGATAAGTACTTTATGGACTTTGCCCAGGTCCAATTTGTTTCTCTCTAATGAGATTTCTTGTTGCTTGTCAATGATTTCCTGAAGTCGCTTCTTTTTGGTTTCCAATGGAATATCATCTTCATACTTCTTGGCGGCCAGCGTACCCGGCCTTTCCGAATAGAAGAACATATAGGAGAAGTCGTATTTCACATAATCCATCAAAGTGATAGTGTCCTTATGTTCTTCTTCCGTTTCCGTGCAAAAGCCAGCAATCATATCGGATGATATACCACATTCTTCGCCCAAAATATCCCGGATAGCGTCTACACGATTGATATACCATTCGCGTGAGTAAGTTCGATTCATCAGATCAAGCACGCGTGAATTTCCACTTTGAGCAGGCAAATGGATGTATTTGCAAATATTTTCGTAGCGCTTCATGGTGTGAAGCACTTCATCAGTAATGTCTTTTGGGTGAGAGGTGGAAAACCTTACCCGAAGCTCGGGTGATACCTTTGCCACCATTTCCAACAGGTGAGCAAAATTGACCACAGCCACCTCTTCTCCCTTTTTTTCCTTCTTCTCTAACCAGGCTTTGTTGTTTTCTTCATCTGACCATTTGTAGGAATCCACGTTCTGACCAAGAAGCGTGACTTCGCGATAGCCTTTATTGAAAAGGTCCTGCGCCTCCGCAACTACAGAGTGCGGATCACGACTTCTTTCTCTTCCGCGAGTGAAGGGCACCACGCAAAAAGAACACATATTATCGCAGCCGCGCATAATCGAGATAAAGGCAGATACCCCATTAGAATTCAATCGGACAGGAGAGATGTCGGCATAAGTTTCTTCTCGAGAAAGGAAAGTATTGACTGCCTTAAGGCCGTCTTCGGCCGTTTCTACGAGCTTTGGTAGGTCACGGTAAGCATCTGGGCCGACCACCATGTCAACCATTTTCTCTTCTTCCAGCAATTGCTCTTTTAGCCTCTCGGCCATACAGCCCAAAACCCCAATGGTCATATCGGGTTTGTTCTTTTTGATGGCATTGAAGTGATTCAGACGGTTGCGAACGGTTTGTTCTGCTTTTTCGCGAATGGAGCAGGTATTGAGAAAGACGACATCGGCACTTTCAAATTCAGAGGTAGTGTCATAACCATTCTCCTTCATAATGGCCGTAACAATCTCGCTATCAGCGAAATTCATCTGGCAGCCATAACTTTCAATATAAAGCTTCTTAGTCTTGCCGGTATTTTCCTCCTTAGACGTTTTGACCGTCTCAGTAGCTTCCGTGCTATTGCGATCTAAAATGTCAATGTCGTTAATCAAATTCTCCATTCAGCCCTTTCCGGTATTATTCTTTCAGGCCGCAAATATAAGGCTTTTAGAAGTAATTGTGACAGATTGGCAGAGTTTGATTTAGCCTTGGTAAGGCCGTTTGCTTGTGAGAGCCAATCTAACTGGGTTTTCATTATCTTTGAATTCTCAAAACATAAATCAACCTTAACCTATCCCCATGTCCAGAAAATCCAGTTCCTTATTCGCAGTTATTTTAATGGTATCCCTTTTTGGCTTTTGGTCTTGCACTGGCGGCTCATCCTCGGGTGATGGAGTAGGTGATACCACTTTTCTGGAAAGCGGAGTAAAGTTTATTTACCTGAATAAGGGCACTGGGTTGAAGGTTGATACCGGAAGTCATGTGGTTTCTCATATCAATCTAATTGTTAATACTGATACCATTTGGTCTACTTATGCAGCGGATCAATCGCAATTTGATTTTTATGCAAAAAGAACTTCTCTGATTGCCGGGTTTGATGAGGTGGTGATGTATGCTAAGAAGGGTGATCGTTTATTGGCAATTATTCCACCGGAATTGGGATATGGCGCAGAGGGTTCCGGAGTAGTCCCTCCAAATGCTACATTACATTTTGACTTAGATTTTCTGAAAGTTGAAGAGCCTAAACTCTTTCTGTCGGATGTCTTATTTGACAAGCTGCAGACTGAAGATGTTGAAGCAACACTGGCTGAATATGAGCGTGTTAAGTCGGATACTGCTAATTATAATGTCTTCATGGGAGAATGGTACTCCCTTCATAGAAGGGTTATGGAAGAGGGTGCCTTTAATAATGTTGTATCCCTTTGGGAACACAAGCTAAACGAGGGGCCGGACTTAAGAGGCTCTTACCATATGGCTCAGGCTTATGACAGCCTGGGAAAAGTCAACGATGCTATCAATACCTTAGAAGGTGGAATAAAAGCACTAGCCGACACCACGGGTTCTGGCTTTGTGGTCCGTTATCTCAACCGACTTAAGGCAAGATAAACCTAGCTCTCTTCGGAGCTAATTCTCATTAACATTCATATAGGTATAACCTTTTTGATCCAGTGTGATCAAAGCTGTTTTTGCTGAAAGGGCTATTTTGACGTCTTTAAATACGTTTTCTTCGGGTACTTGCCAAAAGCCTAGAATTTGAGCACATACGTAGAAATCAATGCCGGCTTTTTTCATAGCTTCTATGGCTTTGATATTAGGATTTGGGGTGCCAAACTTCTTTTGATACGCCTCATCGTTGAGTATGGCATGGATGGCACCGCCATGAATCACCACAGCCATATTCATTTTCCTCTTAGGGACACCATTAGCAATATTGAGATTGTACGTTCTCGCAACTTCAGTAAATGGTCTGATAATTCGAGTGGAGTCTTTGATAGCGTCTGTTACATCCACTACCACTTTGTATTCTAAATCTCTGTCATATTTCAAAGCTTTGGCTTTGGATTTCATTACACCTACCCAGGGATCAAAGTCCAAAACCGGGTAAGTCATTTTTCCTTCGATATGAGCGGGTAGTTGCGCAGATAGTATGCCCCCTTGCGCGAGTAGAAATAGGGCTAAAAAAATCTTCTTCATAGCTGAAAAGGTATTAATATTTTTTGCTTTTCAAAAGCCAAATAATTAGGGCTGGTGCGATCACCAAGAAACAGTATAAGGATATTCCTGGTAAACATTATTTGATCTTCATCAGTGATAATAGGTGGTGAGGGAATTGCCATCTGTACCTGAGCCAGATTTTCTGTCCTTCTTTGTAGTAACCACTAAGGGCCCCTTTCTTACAGAGATAATCAAAACAACCGAATTCCATACAACGGGTAGTGCCAAGCACAGCAATGTATTCATCCATTTCTGTTTTCTCTTCATAAGTCCAAACTTCCAAAGTCTCACAAAAGTGAAGATATGGACACAGGTGAGAACCATTAAAAATATGATAAGGGACTTCGTCAAAAAATCAATTTCTTAATACGTTGAGAAACAAAATAGGGATTTTTTACCTGAGTGACCAGATTAAATTGGTTCTGGCAAATCTGGCCGTCTATTCACTGCCTAGTATTGATCTGATAGCACTGGCCTTTAGCAGACACTCCTCATATTCCTTTTCAGGTACGGAATCATAAGTGATGGCACCACCTACTTGGAAGGAGTAGAGGTTGTCTTTCATGTTTAAAAACAGGCTCCGAATTATAACATTGAAGTCAAAGTTACCCTCTGGCGTAATGTAGCCTGCGGCCCCGGAGAAGATTCCCCTTTTTGACATTTCGTATTGCTCTATTAGCTCCATCACTTTTACCTTGGGTGCTCCCGTCATGCTGCCCATTGGAAAGGCATTTTTCAACACTTCTGAAAAGCATAAATCCGGTTTCACTTGAGACGTGATGGTTGAAATCATCTGATGTACTTGTTGAAAGGCGTAAATGCCGAACATTTCTTCTACCTGAACACTTCCGATTTGAGATGATTTGGCCAGATCATTCCTCACCAAATCCACAATCATCATATTTTCTGCCAGCTCTTTTTCATCATGCCGTAATTGGTATTGCAATTGGGCATCTTCTTCGGGGTTAGTCCCGCGCCTGATAGTCCCTTTGATGGGTTGGGAGATGAGCTGCTGGCCTTGCTTTTTAAGAAAGCGTTCAGGCGAGGCACAGAGTAGATATTGATCATCAAATTTTTGAAATGTAGAAAAGGGTGTCGGAGACTTTTCGTTCAATGCCCAATACAAGTCGAGCGGTTTGAGAGAATGGATTTCTCCATAAAACTCCTGGCAGAAATTGATTTCATAGATGTCTCCTTCTTCAATATGCTTCCTGAGGTTTTGGACAGTATCTACATACTGATTTCTGTTGATCTTAGCCTGAATTGGACCAAGGTGAGTTGATTGGGTTGTGTCAATTTGGGTCAGTTGAATAGCTTCAAAAACCTGCTGAGGCACCTCTGCTTCGATTTCAAGCGTATTTTCGTTGAATTCAATTAGAATTTGGGGCTTGAAGAAAGAGATATTCTTGAACTGTGTATGATTGGCATGACTGCTTTCAAGGTCTTCAATCTGATTTTTGAGATCATAGCCAAGGTATCCAAAAAGCCATTCTCCCTGGTGGAATTGTGCCAGCTCTGAAAATGAATCCTTATCAACATCGAAGAGTTCCTCTGCTCCGATAGCAAGCAATGTGGGAAAGGAATCATGGGGATAGGCAATGCCATTGCCTTGATAAAAGGCACAGTGACTGAATTGATCCGCAAAGCAAAGTGCCTTCCTGATGAAGGTCATTTGATCCTGGATTTGAAATGTTGCCTTTGTCCTCATAGGCTATTTAACATGCGGCAAAGATAGCGGGTGAAAGGTATAAAAAAACAGGTCAATTTATTCTTGCATCTGAAATTGCAGCACTCATAGTATTCTTCAGGAAAGTCTCCTGAATTAGCCCAAGGGATTATACTCAGGAGAATAAATTAAAGTCAATTTGATAAGTTTCATTTTAGAATAATTAAGTTGTCATTGCTCTTCGGACATAATCCCAAAACAACCGAAAGGAGAGATTTGATTTTGAATCAGAGCGGGGTTAATCAGTCGAGGAGCATGCTAAGTTTAAGTATATATAATTTCGAATTATGGCCATAATTAAACCGGTTAAAGGAATGCATCCTGTCTTTGGCAAAGATTGTTATCTCTCTGAAAATGCAACCGTGGTGGGCGAGGTGATCATGGGCGACAATTGCAGTGTCTGGTTCAATGCGGTGGTGCGTGGTGATGTTTGTGCTATCAAAATGGGCGACAATTGCAATATTCAGGATGGTGCTGTTATCCATGGCACCTTAAATTATTCTGAAACCACGATGGGCAACAATGTGAGTATTGGACACAACGCCATTGTGCATGGCAGCACTATTGAAGACAATGTGCTGATTGGTATGGGTGCCATTGTGATGGACAGGGCAGTGATTAAAACGGGATCAATCGTTGCAGCAGGAGCCGTTGTGTTGGCCAATACAATAGTAGAACCAGGTGTGATTTATGCAGGAACTCCGGCAAAAAAGGTTAAAGACGTAGATGAACGGATGAAGAAGGTAATTGATCTAACACCCCCAAATTACATCATGTACAGTAAATGGTTTATGGATTCTGATGAGTCCTAATCCACACTATTCAATTTTCATCATCTTACTGGTCACTGTACCACTTGGTGTCTGAATTTTGATCAGGTATATGCCTGGAGTCTGCTCACTTGAATTCCAGTGGTACTCATTAAAACCTGGATTTTGAAAATCAAAGGCTTCGCTAAGCACAGGTTGCCCTTTAATATCTACAATGTTTAAGTTTACAGGGCCTGGTTTGGGAAGGAAATAGCGAATAGTGACATCACCCTTGGTCGGGTTTGGGTAAGATTGAACGGCCAAATTTCCTTGTTCCACTTCTTCCTGAAATCCCGTAATGGTCTCCTGAATTTGGATATTGTCTATGGCCCAGCCCCAGGCAAAGGTTAAGGGGTCTGAGAGTAACCTGAATCGAATAAAGATCTGATCACCTGCTGTGAAAGTACTCAACAGATCAATGGACGCAGATTGGGCATAAATTGCCTCGCTTCCAGTGCTGGTAGAATTGGCTCCAGTTATACCTGCCTGATAGGTCGCTGACCAATTGCCGTTTGCTCGGGAATCGTATCCATTAATAAGCGGGAGCCAGGTTAGGCCGTCCTTGGTGCCTTCTACAATCACATAATCAAAGAACTGAGCATTGGTGAAGTCATTGACAACGCCTTCTTCTACCAGAACTACTTCATCAAAAAACATGAAAGCCTCCTGATTCGCTACAATTATCGGGTTTTTGAGCATGGCGATGAGCTCAGCACCGTTTGGATACGGATGGGTAGAATGTAAGGCACTGGTCGAAAATCCTGCTTCCTGTCTGATTCTAAAGCCTGTGCTGACGAAGCTGTTGTTAT
Organism: Roseivirga sp.; assembly: GCA_029262895.1. Taxonomy (GTDB): domain Bacteria; phylum Bacteroidota; class Bacteroidia; order Cytophagales; family Cyclobacteriaceae; genus Roseivirga. The sequence goes on along the minus strand of JAJCYM010000027.1, from coordinate 107,189 downwards.
CTGAAGGGAGATCAAGCTCAGAAGAGAAGGCATTAACCGGAACAAAAGGAAATATTCTTAACGTTTGAATACCGGACTTGTACGGACTTCCGTCTTTATAACCTATGACCTGTACATTGATCGATTTGTCCTGAGTTGCTTCAAATGAGTTCGGATTAAAGCCTGGTTCTGAATTGGCACCGATAAATTTTAATAATTGGCCATCGAATAGGAGATGAGTGGAATCATAGGCTGACCGCAATTCAACATCTACGCGATAACCATTTCCTTCAGGTGACATTGCCAGGTTCTGAAAGCGGGGAGTGAGTATTGAAACAGGAGGGACATAGTCCGCCAGTTCAGGAATTTCTACTGTCCAGATGCCACGGCCATGTGTACCTACTAAAACCTGATTGTCCACAATTGACATCTGGAAAATAGCCACATTAGGCATACCGTTGTCGGCTGCTAACCAGGTTTGCCCACCGTCCTCTGAAATGAACAACCCAATCTCTGTTCCGGCCCAAAGGATGTCGGTGTTATATGGCATTACTAACAACGAGAAGACACCAACATCGGGAAATCCGCTGTTGGCTGCACCATCGCTGAATCCTGAGAGATCGGTAAACGTCTGTCCATAATCTGTAGTTTTAAGCACCTTTGGCGCTCCCGGTTCCGAAAATAGAAAATAGGCGGTGCCTCCATTCAATGGGTCAGTGCCTATTCCTGAAGCTTCGGTCACATTCGCTGGAAAATTGGTTGAGATTTCTTCAAAACTCAAGCCGCCATCCCTTGAAATATGAATGCCTCCTCTAGCGCCTGATGCAGGTTCAACATCCATCCTTGAAGATATCCACACTGTGCGTGGGTCGGCAATGGAGATCTCTACATTATCAAATGGTCTATACCCTAACCAGTTACCCGTAACAGGCGTGAGTGTCCAGGTTTCACCAAAATTATCTGATCGCATTACACCATTTAGACCAACCGTGAATACCAATTCCGGATCGGTCTTGTTGTTTGCTACTTTACTGATAAAGGGGGAGACGCCTGCCCTTGCCGCTGGAATTGCAGCAAACGTGGCTCCACCATCCGTTGATCTTGACAGATTACCACCCTGGCTTCCAATGATGATCTGATCAGGGTCATTGCCATTCCATGCCACTTCTACACCGTCACCACCTCCAACTTCCGTCCATTGTGAGAGCGTGGCTGGGTCCTTAGGAGATAGCCAAGTCCCATTATCCTGCATTCCTCCCACATAAACATTTTCCCCAGGCTTTTTGTCTATTCCATAAAACTGAGTTGTAATTAGGCCAGTAAGCTGTGTCCAGTTAACTCCATTGTCCTCAGAAAACCCCACACCACCATCATTAGCTACTATTAACTTGAAGGTTCCAGCATTTTCATCAACAGGTATACTGGAGATAAAGTGATAATCGGCATGTATTACAGGTAAACCCTGATTATTGGGTATCCACCAAGCAATCGGCTGTGTGGTTCTGGTTACATTTGCTGGGTCTATGTTAATTTTATATAGATTAACTCCACCCACGAAGACTAAATCTTCATCATAGGGACTTACTAAGATGGTATTGTTAAACCATGCGGAATTTCTTCCTGTTCCTGCATTCTCATGAAACCAATTTGGGTCGCTTCCGGTATCCGGAACGACTGCCCAACTCTCTCCCGCATCTGTTGACATAAAGAACACGGGTTTTTGTCCTTGTGGCCTTTCAACGGCTGCATAAAGTCGGTCGGGATCAGTAGGGGCAATGGCCATTTCAGTTCTTATGCTTATTCCTTCCAGACCAAAACCGTTTCCTCCCGGAACGCCAATATTTCCTGATGGTGCAAAGCTGTCTGTGATAACGGTCCATGTTAAGCCGGCATCAGTTGATTTGACTATACCAACCTCGTTGACTGTAGCGTAGATTGTGTTAAAGTCAGTGGGATCTGCTAAAAGCTGTTGGACCCTGTTATCCGTGTTTGTCCCAATTTCTGAATCCGGATCAAAAACCTGCGTCCAGGAAGCACCACCATCCGTGGACCTGAATATGCCCGAACTCCTGTCTTCACCATAGGTGCCGTTGACGGCTGATTTTGGCCCCAAATGGCTGCTGAATCCATTGCTACAGGCCAATACAATATTCTCATTATTAGGATCAACAATAATTCTGTTGATCGCATTGAACAGTTCGCTATTGGCGGTGCTTTGCAATTGATTCCAGCTTTCACCGCCATCTGTCGATTTCCAAATACCACTGCCAGGTAAATCAACAATCCGACCATAGCCCATGCCTGTGCCGACATAAATTACATCCGGATTGGAGTTGGCAATGGCCAGTGTGGTGGTGGTTAGTGTAAGTATATCCGGGGTCTTGTTTTCCCAGGTTTGGCCTGAGTCTGTTGTTTTCCAAACGCCACCTCCAATGGTTGCTGCAAACCATGAATTGCCGGAGGGGTCTGCCGGATCTACCACTACCGCTCGGGTACGGCCGCTAACGTTTCCAGGGCCAATCACCTTCCAATTCAGTGGTTCACCCTGAGTACCTTCTATTCCCGGAGTTCTAGCAATCCTGATGTTCTTGAATTTCTGAGTTTCGTCAAGAGCAATCTGTTTATAATTAGGCCCGTAGGTTTTGCCTTCTTTGGTTGTTTTAAGCAAAGCCAGTGCTTCATAAAATGCACCCGGATTTTCTCCTTCCACATGATCAGTAGTAGTAGTTTTGAGTTTTTGCAGGGTTTCAAATTCATTGGTCTCCGAATCAGAATTGCTTACAAAAATGATTGCTGAAATTACTAGAGCGGTTGTGATGAGAGTTTTAAGCGTTGATTTATTCATAGTGGTGATTGAAAAATATAGATAGCTAATAAAAAACGGCCTTATGGGCGAAAGGCTACGGTGTTTTTCTTAATTACACATAAATATGTGATAGGCAGAAAACCACAGATCATCACTACTGGTCAAGGATTTTGACACGGGAAATTCTTTGTAAGTGATATGGAAATGCTTTCCTTTAAATAAAAAATAAATCTCATGATCAGTATACCATCAGCGAACGAATACAATCCGTTTTATGAGACCTATGTTTCCAAAATTGATAAGGATGATGTGCTTGAATTTTTAAGGCTACAATCACAAGAATTACCTGCCCTGATGAGGTCATTGCCTGAGGGAAAATCTGACCATCGCTATGCAGCAGGCAAGTGGAGCATAGCTGAACTTTTGAATCACATTACGGACACTGAACGCGTTTTTTCTTATAGAGCCTTTGCAATCTCAAGGGGAGAAAAGCAGGAACTGCCGGGCATGGATCAAGATGATTACGCCAATGCGGCTAATACGGGCAGCAGGTCTTTTGAAAGCCTGATCAATGAATTTGAAGCAGTGCGTTTAGCCACTCTGGCACTTTTGGAGAGCTTTGACGAAGTACAACTTTCCCAGGTGGGTAAAGCCAGCGGTTTTCCAGTTACCACCAAAGGGCTGGCAGGTATTATTGCCGGGCATGCGGCACATCATATCCAAATTTTAAAAGACCGCTATCTCTAATGTTCGTTATTGCCCCTCAGAAGGACTACTTGAATGCGGTAAAATATGCGGGAGTTGAATATCGTGCCAAACGCATTTCATAATAGAGTAAACGAAGTTAAAAATCAGATCAGAAGTATTGTATTGGTTGATCAGTACAATCCAAAACATTAAATTGAAGCGGGTAGCGTAAAATATATGAGCAAATCAAATAAGGGCTTTAATGCCGAAGAAATTCAGAAGCTCCAAGGCCAGATGAAGGAATCGGGTAGGAACTATGTGACAGTTGAGACTGAGGATAATTCTGAGGAATATCAAAATGTCTATTTTCTGGGGCAGCATGAGAATAAAGAGGTGATTTATGATGCGGCTATCTATACGCTGAGGATGTTGCATAACAGCCAGATTTTTGAATTGGCAGAGCAAAAAACGGAAGAGAAGTTTCCACACTACAAGGGAATGGATGAAGAAGATGCCAAACTCACGGATGCTGAAGAAGAGGAAATAGGCCTGTTTATGGCTGAGGTGATGGATGATCTGGAAGAGGAGGAGTCAGTTAAGGTAAGGGAACAACTTGAAGTGGATGCAGAACTTGACTTTGGGATAGGACTGGATATAGCACTTAATGTTGAGGAGATTGACGCAGCAGTTATCGAAAAGTTTATAGAAGAATTTAATACAGATCAATTAAAGCTAGATCCAACGCTTTATTCTTTCCAATTGGATGAGGATGACGATTGAAAACCGTTGATTTAGCAAGTTCAACCTGAGGCCATGCCAAGGCCTTTTTTATTTTGCACAATGAACAAACTAAGACTAATCCTTGCCATACTAATAGTATCGACTTTGAGCTTGCATGCTCAGTCTATAGATAAATCACAACTTAAAGAGAAGGTTCAGAGCAAGCTCAATGAGATTTATGGAAACGCTCAGGCAGCCGGGGTCACCTTTGCCTATTCCTTACCCGATGGTAGCACAGAAGCTGTTTCTGCCGGTTGGGCTAACAAGGAAAGCCAGGAAGAAATGAAGCCACTTAGCCGTATGCTTGGAGGAAGCACGGGTAAGGTTTTCTATTCGGTGGTAGCGATGCAATTGATTGAAGAAGGCAAACTCGGTTTAGACACAAAAATTTCGATCTACCTTAAGGACAAACCATGGTTTGCTCGTTTACCCAATGCGCAAAGCCTGACTATCAGAAATCTGATGAGACATAGTACAGGAATTCCCAGGTATGTATTCGCGGAGGCCTTTCAGACGGACATTACTAAGGATGCAGATAAGGTTTGGGCTCCGGAAGAATTGGTTGGTTATGTGCTCGATGAGAAGCCTCTTTTTGAAGCTGGAAAGAGCTTCGCCTACTCTGATACCAATTACATTGTTCTTTGCATGATCATTGAAGAAGTCACGGGAAATGATTTGTATAAGGAAGTCGAGAAGCGCGTGCTAAAGAAGGCCGGTCTGAAATATGTCTCTCCTCAAAATAAAAGAAAGTATAAAGGCCTGGCTCAGGGCTATAATGGAGAGAATGATCCCTTCTTTCCGGGAAAGGCGCTAGATGAAAAAGGGAAGAGTCGATATAACCTTCAATTTGAATGGGCCGGGGGTGGACTCGTGATTAACAGCCATGACCTCGCCAAACTGGGTAAGTTGGTCTATGAAGGGAAAATGTTCAACCCCGCTTTGCTGGAAGAGTTTTTTGATGGGAGAGATGCCGGCAGACTCGGGGGTAAATGGGGCTTAGGCGTACACATTCGGGATACTCCAGCTAACGGCCGGACCTTCGGACACAGTGGCTTTATGCCTGGCTATATAACCAACATGATTTACTTTGAGCAAGATAAATTCTCCATTTGCTATCAGGTCAATTCTAGTACACCAGAGGCCAGGTCCATTATGAGAGATTTACCTGAGCTGGCCAACATGATTCGCGAAGAAATCAAATAAACTCACCAGCCGCGTTTTAATTGTCAAATGCTTAAAATAGCCTGGTCCGAAGTTTATGCACATGCCTTGCCTGCGAACCATAGGTTTCCAATGGAAAAGTACACCTTGCTACCGCAGCAACTGATTTATGAAGGCACCATTTCAGAGCAAAGTCTTTTTGAACCCGGACAAGCAACAGAAGAACAAATTCTCAAAACACATGATCAGGAGTATTGGTATAAGTTGAAAAACCAGAACCTGAGCAGGGCGGAAGAACGCAAGACGGGTTTTCCGCTTTCTCCAGAACTAGTAAACCGTGAAGTCACAATTATGCAGGGCACTGTTGAGGTGGCGACCTATGCATTGAAATACGGCATTGCTATGAACACTGCTGGCGGCACTCATCATGCGTTTACGAATAGAGGGGAGGGTTTTTGCCTGCTCAATGATATTGCCATGGGGGCACACCACTTGCTGAATATGGACTTGGTGAAGAGGATTTTGGTGGTTGATTTGGATGTTCATCAGGGCAATGGAACTGCGCAAATCTTTCGTGATGATTCCAGGGTTTTCACCTTTAGCATGCATGGTGCTAAGAACTATCCAATGCATAAAGAAGTATCGGACCTGGATGTTGGGCTGGCAGACGGTACTGATGACAAGACCTATCTTTCCGTTTTGGAAGCAAATTTGAAGGCCTTGTTTGATCAAGTTGAGCCTGAGTTTGTCTTCTTTCAGTCAGGGGTAGATGTGTTGGCTACGGATAAGCTTGGTAGATTAGGGATGACTATTGATGGCTGCAGAAAACGAGATCAGCTTGTACTCAATCTATGCCATAAAAACAACGTGCCCATTGCAGCTGCAATGGGTGGAGGATACTCCGAAAAGATCAGTCATATCGTAGAAGGGCATGCCAATACCTACCGATTAGCCCAGGAGATATTTTTCTGAGCGATTTCTTAATTGTTTTTGAATTCATAAATAACTTTGTTTGCATGATAATTCACGGAAATGTTTTGTGAATTTGGCATCATAAAATGGCCATTCTTCGTTAGGCTATTGATGTTTGTAGGCGATAAACCCTGATGAAAAGATTGAGAGGTATAATTTTGTTGATGTTGTTTTTAGTGAGTGGCTATCAGGCCATTGCACAGCAAGTCAGTCATGCAAAAATTGATAGTGTAAACAGTGGTTATGACGAGCAAAACCCTGTGGTTTCTCCTGATGGTACTAAATTATTTTTTACCCGTTCGGCTCATCCTGAAAATGTAGGTGGGGTTGTCGACCAGGGAGATATTTGGTGGTCAGAAAAAAAGGCCGATGGTTCCTGGTCTATTGCCAAACATGGGGGCTCCAACCTGAACCATACTGGCCTGAATGGCGTAGTTGGGCTCTCAAGCCAGGGAAATACGATTTACCTGTTAAATTACTACGATAAGGATCCTTCTACTGGCAGGGGTACATTGCGTTCTGGCTTGGCAAAGGCATCCTGGAATGGTACTTCATGGGATGAGCCGCAGCGGCTTAGCATCCGATTTTTTAGTAACAAGTCTGAGCACATCAGTGGGTACATTACTCCGGACGAAACGGTAATGATTTTATCCGTACAATCCTTCCAAACCTATGGCAATGAAGACTTATATGTCACTTTCAGACAGGGAGATGGAGATTGGAGTCAGCCCAAAAATCTAGGAAACGTTGTTAATACGGCTTCTCAGGAATGGTCCCCATTTTTGGCTGCAGATAAAAAGACCTTATACTTTTCCTCCAATGGTCATCAAGGTTTTGGAAGCCGGGACATTTTTGTAACAAAGCGCCTTGACGAATCCTGGACCAATTGGAGTAAGCCGGTTAACCTGGGTTCCTCTGTCAATACTAAGGGGGTAGAACTTGGCTATTATATACCCACAGAGGGAGATATGGCCTTTTTGTCTACTACGCAGAACAGTGAGGGATTTGGGGATATCTTCAATAGCCCTCTAAATCAAACGGAAAAAGCGCTTCAGGAAATTGAGCTTGTGAGTGAAATTCCGGCTGAAGAACTAAAAGAAACAGGCCCCCCTGTTGTTGCTATGACCATGCAAATTCTGGACATTAAAACGGATATGCCAATAAAAAATGCCACGGCCGTTTTCACCTATGGGGTTGATGAAAGTGTTGTGAATTTGGCTGATGTCACCAATCAGGAAAAGAAGTTTGTGGTGTCTTTTATCGAAAAAACGAGCGTAACGGTGCGCATAGAAGCTGAGGGTTATCTGGTCTATCAAGAGCAATTTATTGCTGCTGCAACACCTCAAGGTCTTGACAATGAGTTCGATTCGGTTGAGGGTTTCAGGATGACACCCAAGGGAATTGGAACCACTATTCAAATTGAAAATGTTCTTTTTCAACGGGCAAAGGCCGATTTTTCCAACCTTAAGGCCGCCTACACTGAGCTTGACAAGTTGGTAAGTCTAATGAATGTGAACCCGTCCATGGAAATTCGTCTGGATGGGCACACTGATAATCGAGGTGACAGAAGACTCAACCAAAAGCTTTCCGAAGACAGAGTAAAAACAGTGATGGCCTATTTGGTCGATAAGGGCATTGCAGCCTCCAGAATAACAGCCATAGGCCATGGCGGAAGCAAACCAATTGCTAATAATTCTATTGCTTCGGCAAGAATACTCAACAGGCGTGTGGAGTTTGTAGTTACCAAAAACTAGAGATTTCCAATTACTTAAGTGGAATTTGGTTTCCGGCAATCCAAACGGATTGAATCCTCTGTGTGTTTCGGATGTCATCCAAGGGATTAGAGTCAAGGATTAAAAAATCCGCCCACTTCCCCTTTTCTAATGAACCGATTTCTTCCAGTCCCAGATACTTGGCCGAGTTCCCGGTGGCCGCGGCAATAACTTGAGTAGGCGTAAGGCCGGCTTCAACCATTAACTCCAATTCCTTATGTTCAAAATAGCCCTGAAATCTGGCTGGTGGACCAGCATCGGTTCCCATTACGATCTTAACACCATTATCAGAAAGGATTTTTAGGTTTTGCTTAGCGATGACGAGTGCTTGCCTGTAGGCTTTTGCACTTGCACTATTCTGAATCCGCTGCTGACGTTCGGGACTTTTTAGGGCTGTTATGATTTCAGGATCGGTTTCTCCAAGGAAAAAGAAATCGCTAAAGAAATCCGGCTCACTTTCATATACAAAGGTTGACACTTCGCGCATTAGGGTGGGGCAGTAATAAACGTCTTTTGCTTTGATAAGGTCAATCAATTCCTGATCTACCAATTGATCTCTGATGCTATGAGCGATAAAATCAGTGCCAGCATTAAGAAGACCTTTGGCGTCAGCAAGGTAGAAGAGGTGAGAGGCTACCGGAATCCCATTTTTATGCGCCTCATCTATAACAGCAGCGTAGACCTCAGGACTCATTTTTTGAGTGTTGCCTAAATTATCATCCACTCTGATTTTTATGAAATCTGTTTTGTTTGCCGCATTCTGTGTAACCACGGTCCTCACTGCTTCAGGACTGTCACCAGTTACAATCGTTCCAGCTACAAAAAGTCTACTTCGGTTTAATGAATCATTGTTTTGGGTATTTCTTAAGTCAATGGATGGCTGCCCATCACCTCCAAGACTCACAATTGTAGTCACTCCGTATCTAGCGTTTAGAGCCAAGTCCCTCTCAACATTTTCTTTGGAATACCTTCCGCCTTGTAGTCCCTCAGTTCCACCAATATGCCCATGTGCATTGATTAATCCGGGCATAATAAATTTACCCTCGAGATTGACAACCCGACTGCCGTTTGGCACCTTGGTGGCCTTAGCCGTACCAACAGCCTTGATCCGCCCGTTTTCCATGAGCATCACCCCATTGGGTATTGGAGCACCTTCATTGCCATCTATGATTGTTGCGCCTACAAAGGCCGTGATATTTGAATTTGATTCCGGGTCATCAGTGCAGGAAAGAAGAAACAGGGCAATTAGAATAATAGGGAATGATCTCTTGAGCATTTAGGTAGGGTTTAAGAGTACAGTCGAAATTAGTCAATTTGAAGATTGATCGATTTGAAAATAGTCAAAAGGTTAATTTCACCTCAACACCTCAACACCTTGCTTCATTAGCTAATTTCTCGTGAAAACGATTTTCAGGTGCTTATTCCATTGATTCTCTTTCTTCTTAAAGGAAATCCAGTAATGCTTATTTTGATCAATAAACCTGAGTTGTGTCTGAGTAGAATCATTTTCGACAAACTTCAGATGCTCCATTCCTCGACTGTAATCAGCATAGGACAAATGAGGACCCGGGTCGACATTAAAAACACTTATAGTGAAAAACTGCCTTTTCGATTCATTATAACCAAACATGCCTTCCATTCTGATCTGTGATCCCTCAAACATCTCTTCACTTCTTAGGAGAATACCGTCAAATACTAGGATAGATTTTTTTGAACCCGAACGGAGGAGCTTGTCATTCTTATCGTACATCTCCCATTGAAATGATCCGCTCATGGCTTCCAGAAGTAGTTTGGGTTCAGGGAGTGTTTGGGATAGCGATAGGCTCAAACCAAAAAAGAACAGAGCCAATGACAAAATGCAGCGATTCATAAATCAAGCTTAATTCATGAAAACCGAATCGAAAAGCATTTTAGACGTATAGCAAAACTCATGGGACAGAAAGCAGCTGAAGGTTTTTTGAAACCGGCCACCTCAGATGGCAATTAGAGGAAATGTCATGCAGCGGATACTGTGCTGTGACATCCACGTTTAATTTTAGACATGTTTAGAATAGTCTTCTTTTTCCTGGTTTGTGTTATGGTTATTGGCTGTGATCAGCCACTTACTTTTGAAGATTCGATTGCCGGAAAAATCAATGGTCTGGTTTTTACCGGACCCCCAAACGGGCCATTGGAAGACCAGATGATTAGCTCAATGGATAGTGTAGGGGCCAATTTTGTTGCCTTTGTGCCAGAAGCTACCGTGTATAGACAAAGTTTAAAGGTCATCTATGACTTTGAGCGACAGTGGTTTGGCGAAAAAACACAAGCAACCCTAGAAGGAATCGCTTTGGCAAGACAGAGTGGTCTGAAAGTAATGCTCAAGCCTCATTTGGATGTCAGTTGGGACATGTCAGGTTGGAAACGACCGGATATGAATTTTGAAGACAGTCTTTCTCGGATCCAATTTTCAAACAGCTTCAGAGATTATATCTCGACCCAGGAAAATAAAATTGATGGAACTGGAAGTTGGCGAGGAGAATTTATGGTTAAGGATGAGAATGACTGGCAACTTTTTGAATCAGGCTACGAGAAATTCATAATGGAATATGCCATAATCGCTGATTCTTTGGATTTGGACTTATTTTGTATAGGAACCGAAATGAAACGTACGGCATTGGAGAAACCGGATTTTTGGAGAAGACTTATCAAAAAAGTGAGAACTGTTTATCATGGCCCAATTACTTATGCTGCCAATTGGGATAGCTATGATAAAATCGAATTTTGGGATGAATTGGATTACATAGGAGTAGATGCCTATTTCCCCGTTTCAAATGAAGAATCGCCACAATTGACTACCATTTTAAATTTCTGGAATAAAAAGAAGTCAGGTTTGGAATCATTGGCCAGAGAATTTGAAAGACCAATCATATTTACCGAATGGGGTTATGAAAGTGAGAATTATGCTGGCAAAGAACCATGGATAATGGGCTCAGGAACCGGCTTATTAGGCTACCCTAACCCTAAAGCACAAAGTGTTGCTTATGAGGGCATGTTCCAATCTATTTGGGAGGAGCCGTGGATGAAAGGAGTTTTTGTTTGGCGTTGGTCTCCCAGACCAAATCAAGGTGAGGTGCCAAATTACTCACCCAGAGACAAAGAAGCGTCAGAGGTCTTACGGAAGTGGTTTAAGTAATTATTAAGACTTTTGACAACTCGGTTTATGCGATAGAGTTCGTAATGAGGGGGTAAATCGCAATGAATCAGGATGTTTGACTTTGAAAGCATAGCACCGCTATGGTGCAAAGGCGAGCGAAGCAAAGCGACTGATTCGAAGTGAGTTACGTCCGTAATAGAAATCTATTGCATTATCCGGGTTTAACCAGACCGGATATCAGTCGTATATATCACAAATAAAATTGAACTTGGCCTTGTGAATTGGTTTGATCTATTATTAATAGGAGGGGTGGTGCAGAGCATCCTATTGCTGATCTCGCTTAGCTTGATTAAGCGTGGTAACAAATCTGCCAATCGGTACCTGTCCTTTTTAATTGTTCTGATTTCGGCTGCTTTACTTTCCAGGATATCATTCTCACAAAATATCATTCGGCAGTTTCCACAAATTTTCATGGTGCCGGATATTGTCCTGTTTATTTTAGGGCCGACCCTCTATCTGTACGTTCGGGAGCTCACACGAGGTAAAAAAGAGCAGCTCAGTAGAGCTTGGCCACATTATGTGTTTGGCGTACTTCATTTTGCACTGATGTTGTTTATAGGTGCACGATCGCCACAGGCCCTTTGGGAATTGATGAATAGCGGTGTTCTTTTGACCCCAATGTACATTATGCTGGGGACCGGCTTTATCTTCAATTTCGTGTATATAGGTTTTGCCTATCAAAGACTTTTTGCCTACCAAAAGCAATCGTTGAAGAGCGCTTCATTTTTACCGAAGATTACTTATATGCATGTGATTCTTGGCTTGATTGAGACGGGCATTTTGATTTGGGTAATCTCTTTTTCCGTATCGATGATAGGTACTGGAAGTCCTGATATTCAGCTTTACAACTATGTCTGGGTGGCCTTAACTTTTATCGTTTATGCGCTTGGTTTTTTTGCAGTGATTCGTCCAGAGATCTTCCAAATTGTTGAGCCAAATGAAAAGTATAAAAGCTCGGCTATGGGCGATGCAGACGTTCTAACATTGAAGGTTAAATTGGATGAATTGATGAAGACTGAGAAGCCTTATCTAAATGCCAGGCTTACTTTGAATGATCTGGCAACTTTGTTCAGCATGAATACCACCAATTTGTCCAGAATTATTAATGAGGGTTTCGACATGAATTTCTTTGACTTTGTAAACAGTTATAGGGTAAAGGACTTTATCATGCTGGCACAGGAACCAAAATATGCTCATTATACCTTTTTGGCTATTGCGCAAGAAGTGGGGTTTAACTCAAAGACTACCTTCAATACTGCCTTTAAAAAATTGACGCAATCCACGCCCAGAGAGTTTATCAAAAGAAACACAGCGCTCGGAGAGAATGCCATGAACCTGCAATCCACGTTGAAATAGGTTCGACTTTAGCATCCCGTACGTATCCACGTCCATTTCTTTTCTAATCTGCACTGCCTTTACGTTGGTTTGAGCTGAACTAATCAAACCAATTTAAAGATGAAAAAATCTAATTACTTAATTGTTGCCATTCTGTGCTTCCTGACTTTCAATATTGGTATGGCTGAGATCACGCATGACCCTGTGAAGGAGGGGAAGGTCAAAGCAGATTTCGTTGAGGACATGATTGCCGTGCTAAGCAGCCAGAAAGACTATACACTTCAGGTTATCAACCAAATGCCGGAAGATAAATTCGATTTCAGGCCGGCTGAAGGAGCACGTTCCTATGGCGAGCTCTTTAAGCACATCACAGGATCTTTGAAGGCATTTCTGAAAATAGTCAATGGAGAATTTACCTCTCCACAAGAGGAATTTGGGGCCGTTGTTCAATTTGAAAAACAGGCTATGTCAAAGCAGGAGATAATTACGGTATTCACAACAGAAATAGACAATGCGATTGCCATACTGAAAAAGATGACGGACAAAGATTTGAACAAGACTTTCGATTTTGCCTTTTTCCCAGGGGCGCCTGTGAAAGATAACCGTCAGATCTATATTTCAATAAGGGATCATATCACGCATCATCGTGCCCAGGCTACTGTCTATCTAAGAATTAATGGGATCAAGCCGGCTCCTTTCAGGCCTTGGTAATCAACAGTTCTGGTTGGGTCAGACTTGTCGGGTCTGGCCGACCGGGCCTTTAGGATGTTCTGTCAGAATTTATTCGCCATCTCCTCTGGAACCCTGATTGGTTTGTTTGACTTCCGATCAATCATGCACCACCAGGAGCTAGATTGGACCAACAGGTCGTTGGTATCAGAATTGATGATTCGGACCAGGCGATGGCTTTTGGGTCCGGAAAATTCATGGACATGGGTCATGGCCTTGAGCTGATCGCCTCGGAAAGCAGCTTTCTTGTATTCGATATGATGGCTGAGTGCTACCCACGCATATTGTTCCAACCATTCGGATTTGGCTTCTTGCTCCCAATGTCCCTTGGCCACATCCTGAATCCATTGAAGGTATTGAACGTTATTGACATGATTCATTTCATCTAAATGATCCTCGGTTACGCTTAAGGACATTTGAAATATCTTGGGTTCTTTTTTTGCTACCATCAGAGGGACAAGATAGTGAATCAACAGAAATCAAGTCATCGGGTCACTTTAAGTGACCCGATGACTAATCATACGATCTACTTCTTTCTAAAAGGGTACTGCTGTCCACCTTGTTTTAGCACAAAAGAACTATAATCAACAGCATCTTCTGTTCCACCAAATAATAGGACGATTCCCGCTGCATCAAACCTGAATTCGATATTGCTGTATGGGGTTAGGGGAAAAGCATTTTGACCAGTGGCCTGGGCTGTCAACGTACTGCCACTGACTTTAACGATTATATCCAACGGAAATATATTTGAAGCAAAATCTCCCTCGTAGGCAGGAAGTTTATCTGCCGCAAGTTCAATGGGGCTGGCACTGTAGTCAGGTAGTTCATAAGGCATGTTAAAATAGATGCTCAAAACACCCACTAAAATATCATTGTAGCCAATGGTAATACCTGATGTCAAAACAGTGAAATTCACATCATCGTCCTTAAAGTAGTACGATCCTGAATCAAAGCTGTCGATGTGGCCATTGTGGCCAAAAGCTGATCTTGCATAAAAGGGTACGGGAAAGATACCATGGCCAAGGTTTCCTTTTACCTCCTGCATTTTTTTGATGGACACTTCCGAAACAAGCTTATTATTGAATAAGGCATGCATAAATTGGTTTAAGTCTCCTGGCGTAGACACCAAGGCACCTGCTGAGAAGGGAATACTCATGTCCCACTCGAGCGGGTATTGAATCCACTTCCCACCCTGAAATATCATGGACTCAGCCTCGTTCTTCTCCAATTCTATCTTATCACCGTATGCGGTGTTGGGCAAACTTAATTTCTTGATAATTCTTTCTTCAACATTCTGAGTATAGGTCTTACCCGAAACTTTTTCAATAATAAGGCCAAGGAGAATATAGCCGCTATTGCTGTATGAAGTCTTGGATTTTGGCTCAAAATCGGAAGGCATAAGTTGCATGATGGCCAGCAATTCTTCTTTGCTTTTGCGATGGGCGGCATAGCTGGGAAAGTCCGGATCTGCGGTGAAGTTATGTATGCCACTACTGTGATTTAAGAGTTCGGCAATGGTGATTTTGTCCCCATTCTTAAAATCAGGATAGAATTCGCTCAGTTTGGTGTCGATAGCCAATTTCCCTTCTTCGATCAGTTGAAAAATGACAACCGCGGTAAACGTTTTTGAGATTGATCCTATACGGAATTTCGTGTTGGAATCGATTCGTTTTTCAAGCTTAGAAGAAAGAAAGCCCGCATGCTTTTCATAGATAAGTTCATTTCCTTTTGAAATGGCGACCGTTAGGTTGGCTTTGTTGTTTTTTTCCAACAGGTCCAGATAGGCATCCAGTTTTTTGCTGTCAAAATCAGATTGTCCTTGCAGAGCAAAGGAGAAAATTAAAGTGATAAACATTAAAATAGTGCGCATGAGGATTGACTTTATGTTACCCCAAGATAGTCACTGAACCACTTTCCGATTTTGCTAAAATGATAAAAGGTCTCGGCATAAGCTGAAACCTTTAAATCTTTGAATAGACTTTTATTCTTAGTCTTAATAACCTCGAGCAGTATCATCACCCCGAGGATCGGCTCCACCTTCCAATTTTCCATTGGGGAGTACCAGAATTGCATCTACGCTGCCCATGCCTCCGGTACTGGTAAACTGATGGCCCATGGCTTCCAGGTTGCTGAGAAGGTTGCTGGTACTGTCAATGCCGGCCCGTTCCATTATGACCACATTAGGCAGCCATTGGTGATGAAAACGCGGGGCAGAAACTGCCTCCTGCATGCCCATTCCAAAATCGATAACATTAATTATGGTTTGGAATACGGAGGTAATAATTGTCGATCCCCCAGGGGTTCCGACAACCATAAAAAGTTTGCCGCCCTTGGCAACAATGGTAGGCGTCATTGAGCTTAACATTCTTTTGCCTGGTTGAATAGCGTTGGCTTCACCGCCTACTAATCCATACATATTTGGAGTGCCCGGCTTTACGCTGAAGTCATCCATTTCATTGTTTAAGAGAAACCCAGCACCTCCAACAAATACTTTGGATCCCATACCACCATTAAGTGTGGTGGTTACCGAAACAGCATTGCCCATTGCATCTACCACTGACAAATGTGTGGTCTCTTCGCTTTCTGGCGGGGCGGGGGCACCTGCACTCACCTCTTCACTGGAAGTGGCCTTATTTGGGTTAAAACTCTCCATTCTTTTTGCCTGATACTTTTTATCCAACAATCCTCTTATCGGTACTTTGTGAAAATCAGCGTCCCCGAGGTGAGTGGCACGATCAGCATAGACTCTTCTTTCCGCTTCTACCATCAGGTGTATGCTTTTCTCAGAATGGAAACCATAACTTGATAGGTCATGCGGCTCTACAGACTGTAGCAATTGTGCTAGTGCTATTCCACCACTGGAGGGTGGGGGCATAGAGATGAAATCATAACCACGGTATTTTCCTGAAATAGGAGTCCGCCAGACAGCTTCATATTGTTCCAAATCTTCAAGAGAAATAATGCCTCCTCCTCGTTTCATTTCCTCCACTATAAGTCGGGCAGTTTCACCTTTGTAAAATCCATCACGACCATTGTCACGAATCAGCTCTAATGTTTTTGCCAGCTCCGGAATTTTGACCGTTTCTCCTTCCTGCCATTCTTCGTCTCCCACTTTTAAAAAGAAGTCAGGCCTTACCGTATTGTATTTCTCAAAGTTCTGGCGGTTGCCATTAAGATTCCGTGCTTCTCTGGCGGTCAATTTCCAACCATCCGCAGCCAAGTCTATAGCCGGCTGAACCAGATCGGGCCAAGGTAGCTCGCCATATTTTTTATGTGCAGCTTCAAAACCTGCTACCGAACCCGGTACGCCCGCGGCCAAATGGCCTCTGGTGCTTGACTGAGGAATCACCTCACCGTTTTCTCCTATGTACATGTCTCTGCCACCTGCCATTGGAGCCTTTTCCCGATAGTCCAGTGCGTTTGTAGTACCATCTGCCATGCGGGTCATCATAAAACCACCACCACCAATGTTGCCAGCTCCCGGATATACCACAGCGAGTGCAAATTGCACGGCCACGGCTGCATCGACCGCGTTACCACCTTTTTGCATGATCTCTTTCCCTACTTGAGAAGCGAGCGGATGGGCCGAAACGACCATGGCCCTATCGGTTACGAGGCCTCTTTCAGGGCCTTTTTCTCCATAATCAGCGGATTGACAGGCTACGAAGGCCAGTGCCAGAAGTAAGGCTGCAAATTTTTTCATAGGGATTGTTTAATGTTCGGTATTTAAATAATCAACTCTTCAAGAATTGATGTACATCATTTTTTTCCAATGGTAGTTTCAAACAACTTGAAAATTCGTTTGTATTCATCAGTCCAGCTGGAGGGTGTGGTAAAACCGTGCCTTTCCAGTGGGTAGACGGCCATTTCCCAATTGTCTTTGCCAAGCTCTATGAGTTTTTGGGCCAACCTCACCACATCCTGAAAGTGCACATTGTCATCCACCATGCCGTGTGCAATCAATAGATTACCCTGAAGACCTTCAGCAAAGTAAATTGGGGAACTACGCTTGTAAGCCTTGGGATCTTCCACCGGTGTATTAAGAATATTGGAGGTGTAGCCGTGATTGTAGTGGGCCCAGTCAGTTACTGACCTTAATGCAGCCCCAGACTTAATAACATCTGGATGTTTGAACATCGCAAATAATGTAATAAAGCCACCATAGGAACCTCCATACATGCCTATCCTCTGAGCATCTATACCATGTTCAGCGATCAGGTATTTGGCCCCATCAATATTGTCCGAAAGGTCTTTTCCTCCCATGTATCTGTATATACCGGTTCTTACATCACGGCCATAGCCAGCACTTCCACGATAGTCTATATCGAGCACCGTATAACCTTTGGCCATAAGCATATTGTTGAACATGTATTCTCTGGAATAACTGCTCCACCATTTATGAGCGTTTTGCAGGTATCCCGCACCGTGAACAAAAATTACGGCAGCGCCATTAGCGTTTTCGGGTTTATATAGTCTCGCATTTACATTTGCACCATCCTCAGCTTTAAAAGTGACCACCTCAGGTTCATGCCAGGCATAAGCTTTGAACTCATCTGTTAAACTTTCTGTCAGCTTGGTAGGAGTGGCACCAGCCTTGTTTTCCATAACATAGAGCTCCCAGGGTTTGTTGGAATACGCATAGCGGATGGCCAAGTGCTTTTCATCTGGTGACATGGTCACTGTATTGTTACCATCTTCTTTGGTGATTTGCTTGATCTTACCTCCTTTGGCTGGCATAGAATAAAAGTGCCTGACACCAGGATGCTTCATATTGGCCGTGAAGAACCAGGTCTTTCCATCTTTCGAAAGGGTAGGGCTGTAGACTTCGAAGTTGCCATCAGTCAGCTGTTTTTTGGTCTTACTCTTAAGATTATAAGTATAAAGATGAGAGTAGCCACTGGCTTCAGATTGGAAGTAAATGGTTTCCTGATCTGGCATAAAGCCGAGTGTGCCTCGCCCAAATTCACTTCCAATTCCAGGGCCAGCAATCCAGGCTTCATCTCTTTGTCGGTCAACCGTTTCCACTTTCCCTGTAGCAGGGTCAAGACGCAATATCCAGCGATCCTTGTTGTCTATGGAACCATAGTGTAGAATACAGTAAGAGCCATCTGCTGACCACATGACTGTATTCCCCGAAATTGTCCTGGGTTTCTTTTCATAGCTTTTGTCTGGGTAGTCTTTGATATAATCTGGAAGATCGGTTATGCCTTCAATTTGTTCGGTATCGATTATATAGGCACTATCATTTTCTATATCATAAATGCCTATTTCCATATAGGAAGGGTCACCGCCTACCTTAGATCGGGCATTGATGTTTGTGGTATAGCCGGTGTTGGTCACGTAGTTGGGAACGATCGTCCTTTTCCCAGGATTTTCTCCTTGTTTGAAAATCTGATAACTCACAAAGCGCCCATCAGCAGAAAGTTGTAGGTTTCTGACATTGTCAACTTCTATCGAAGATAAGTTGTCATTATTGGTTTCTTGTCGGAATTGTCGGAATGCACCCCTATTACGAGGTCTGGTTCTGCGTTCACGCAGTATCTGTGATGTAACGAGTTGATCGGTTCTAATCCAACGGTCTTGGTCTCTGTTGCCCTGGCTATTATTGCTGCTGGTGCTGGGTCTTGGGCTTGCTGAGTTATCTGGGAGCTCAAAATTTGTCAGCTGCTTGATAAAGCCACTCTGGGTATCAATGTAGAAGAGGTTGTTGGCACTGGTGAATACAATAATGTTTTCATTGCTGTGGAATGTGGGATTTGAATCCCTGTCTTCGGTAGCTGTAAGCTGGGTTTCTTCTTTTGACTTCACATCCATAATGTAAATGTCGCCCCCACGTGCGAAGACCATCTTCGACTGATCCTTGTTGTAACTAAAGCTTCTAGGAAAGCCTTCAAGTCTGTCATCGGCCTTTTCAGCAGTGCCACCATTGACGCTTATTTTATAGGTTGAGGTGCTCGATTCCTTTTCGGGATTCCAATCAAAATAAATGCTTTTGCTGTCTCTGGACCAACTAATATTGGAGGGTGATGTGCCTATCCATTGTGCCTGGTCGCGCATGATTTTTTCAACGGTAAGGTCCTTAAGTTGTGATTGCTGTGCCAGAACTGGTGTAGCCAGAAATCCAAGAATAGCGTAGAAGATAACCTTTTTCATGATCAAAATGTTTGTTGAAAAATAAGTAAAACTGATTTATGAATTAGCCGAAATCTTATAAGAGGTAGGCAAAAACTGAATTAGAGGCCTTCTTCCTCCATCTCTTTCAAGTATCGGTAAATACTTGATTTGCCCACATCCAGCTTTTCGGCCACCTTGAGAACATTGCCGTCATACTTATCCAGGAAATGCCGGATAATTTTAAAAGTATATAACCTCAGTGTCAGCTCTTCAAAAGTAAAGTTGCCCTCCTTTTGGAGGTTGTTGAAGCTAATGTCCTCTTCCTCAATCACATTGCTATCACACATAACCGCTGAAAGCTCGATTGCCGATTTAAGCTCCCGAACGTTACCCGGCCAGCCATAACCTAGAATTTTTGTCTGAGCCTCTTTTGTAAGGTGCACCTTTCCCAGGTTATTTTCCTTTGCGAAGGTGCTAAGAAAGTGACGTGCAATGAGTAAGACATCCTTGTCACGATCTCTTAACGGAGGTAACTCAATAGGTATTCCCAATAAGCGATAGTACAAATCTTCCCTGAAGTTACCAGCCTTTACCTCCTCGGCAAGATTCCTATGTGTGGCGACAATGACCCTTGTTTCAAATTTGACGACTTCGTTTCCTCCGATGCGGGTGAGTTCTCTTTCCTGTAATACCCTAAGTAGTTTGGCCTGAAGGTTCATGTCCATCTCTCCAATTTCATCAAGAAAGATTGTGCCTCCGTCAGCCTCCTCGAATTTCCCTTTTCTTCGTGCTATGGCTCCAGTAAATGCACCTTTTTCATGACCAAAAAGCTCACTTTCTATAAGATTATCAGGAATTGCCGCAATGTTGACAGCTACAAAGGGCGTTTTCCTTTTTTCAGAATTATAATGAATGGCTTTTGCCACCACTTCCTTGCCGGTACCTGTTTCACCCGTAACAGACACTGTAATGTTGGTCTTTATGGCTTTTGACATCAGGTTAAATACGCCCTTGATGGCAGAACTCTCGCCAATGATACTCTTCTCAAAGTCGTACTTCTCGCCAATCTCTTCTCTTAACTCTTCAATTTGTTGAACCAATGCAACGTTCTTTTTTGCATTGTTGATTGCGTTTAGAAGACGTTCCTTGGTTTCGTCATCTTTTGTGATGTAGTCGTAAGCTCCAACTTTAAGTAGTTCAATGGCAGTATTAATGTCTTCCTGAGAAGAAACGATGATTACATTGGTGTCTGGGCATCTGCGCTTGAGCTCTTTGAGCACATCTGCGCCAGTCATGTCAGGGAGGGAATAATCGAGTGTGACCACCGCAGGATTTTCATGGAGTTGTTCAATACAATCTTTGCCATTGGAAAAGGCCTTAACAATATGGTCGGGATTGAGTTCCGCTATGTATTGAACAAGTTTTTGGTAAACCGGGTCGTCTTCAACAACAAAAATTTTGACCGGCTCGGGGGTGTATTCCATCGGTTACTGGATAAGGTTTCGGTGAAGATATTAATTATCAAATCATTAAAAAAATATCAAATTCAGACAGCTAAAGTCTTTTTAACTAATTTACTGAAACAACGAGATGAGACCTCTTGCCCATGGACTATTTCCATAAGAACGATTTAAAAACCTACGTTACTCACCGAAAGGGAGAAACGAAAATTGGAGAACGCATTTGTACGCTCAGAAAGGGTGAAACGGTCAAGGCTTTAAAACGCTATGCTGATCAGGGGGTGAAATTTTGTTTGTTTGGAATTCCTGAGAGTATAGGCCCTTTGGCCAGCTATGGCAAAGCAGGTTCAGAGAATGGCTGGGAGGCATTTTTGAGTCACTTCCTAAGCCTTCAAAGTAACCGGTTTTTAGATGGTTCAGACATGTTATTGCTCGGCCAGATTGATACAAAGAAACTTCAGAAGCGTGCTGTAACACTTAAAACTAACTCGGATTATTATTATACAAAGCTCCACATTATTTGCGCGGAGTTGGATGAAATGGTGGCGCCTTTAGCCCAATCCGTTTTTGAGAGTGGTATGATACCTATTGTGATTGGGGGAGGGCACAACAATACCTTTCCTTTACTACAAGGGGCGGCTGTGGCTTTGGGTCGAAAAAGAGGGATTAATGCTATTAATCTGGATCAACATGCCAACTTCAGAGTACTGGAAGGTAGACACAGCGGCAATGGCTTTTCTTATGCGAAAGAAGCCAACTACCTCTATAAATACTTTGCTTTCGGCATTCATCAGTCTTACAACAATGAGAATATGCTCAGGGTAATGGATAACACCAGGAATGTGAAATATGAGTTTCTGGAAGATATTACCTATCTGGATAAGCACTTAATGACGGCAATAGATTACGTGTTTGATGATCATGTACCATGCGGAATTGAACTGGATATGGATGCAATCAGAGATATGCCATCCAGCGCGCAAAGCTCAAGCGGTTTTTCGCTGGAGCAGGCGAGGCACTACATTCGTAAATGTGCAAAGAGTTTGAAAGCAGCCTACTTGCATTTGCCAGAAGCGGCACCTAATTCTGCAGAAGACAAGTTAAAGGTGGGAAAAGCCTTAAGTTATTTGGTTGCGGATTTTGTGAAAACGAGTAAAAAGTGATCAGGAGATTAGAGAATCAGAAAATTGACTTAAAAGGATGGAATAGGCTTCATTAGCACATAAGGTCAAAAGGGTGTTGATTTCAGGCCCTAGATTTTATGATTTGAAAGATGCATTGACAAGAGATGCTTCATGCTTCAGCAAAAGAAGAGGCTAGTGCATAAAGGCTTCTGTGTGATAAACGCATCTTCTCATAAGTCTACTTAATGTGTAAACCTATTTCAGGACTAGACACTAATCCCCTAATTTCCCAATTCTCTAATCCCCAAATCCACAATCACAGTTTGCTCTCCACAACGGTCATAATCTCATTCTCCAGCGCTTCGGCAGAATCCAAAACCTCTTGGGCCCTGGCAAGTATATCATTAACAAATGCCTGATCCTTCAGGCCTCCTGTATTGATTTTGACGTTAAGGTAAGCTCCTCTCACCGCAGTTCTGGCACAAAGTGCGCCAACTCCGGCATCTGAAATAGACGCCTTGAGTCCCATGTCAGCCATGGCTTTCATTACTTCCATGGAATTAAAGGAGGTTTCCATCACCTTATAGGGTATCTCAATGGCGTATTTGGTGGCGTCTTGAATGGCTTGAGTTCTGGCCGTTTTTTCTTCATTAGATCCTTTTGGTAAGCCAAAGGCATCCATTATTTTGGTAAAGGCATTGGTGTCTTCATCTACCAGGTGAAGCAGTTGCTTTCGATAAGCTTCACCTTTTACAGCCCAGTTGGAGTACAGTTCCCATTTGTCATCCCAACCCCGCTTGTGGGCAGATAGGTTTGCGACCATTGTGCCTAAGGCGACACCTAAGGTTCCCACATAGGCAGCGATTGAACCACCACCTGGAGCAGGCGATTCTGAAGCCGTTTCGTCAGAGAAAGCAACGAGGTCCATATCAATCAGCCTGCTTCCTTTGTCGTCTTCAAGCATGTACTCAATGATGTTTTCTTGCGGGTTAAATGGCTTTAGGTCGTCCAACCCCAGCGATTTCACAGCAATTTTGATTTTCTCACTTTCTGAAATGCCAAGTGATCGGTCCTGTTTGGTGAGAAAGAAGTCGGCCGCGTCAAGCATGGCTTGTAATGGTACCAGGCCAACCAATTCAGAACCGGTAACTCTTAAACCACGTTCAGTTGCCGACTTGCAGGTCTCATCAAAAGCCTCGTGCATGGAGGTAATGTTGATGTTAGTAAGGTTATATGAGATTTGGGCTATGCCGTATTCTTCAATATACCAGCCAATCCCTTTGACAGCCTTTAGCTTGCCCGGGATTCTAACAGGTTCGCCATTTTCATCTTCTACCACTTTTCCGGTAATGGGATCACCCTCTCGTTTTACCCTGCCTCCTTCGCGAATATCGAAAGCTATTGCGTTGGCCCTTCGAGTAGAAGTGGTGTTAAGATTTACATTGTAGGCTACCAGAAAATCTCTTGCAGAGATGGCCGTTACACCTGAAGTTCTTGCCTTGACAAATTCGGCAGGACCGAAATCGGGTTTCCAGTCAGGGTCAACTAGTTTCTGGCCCAATGCCTCGTATTCTCCTTTCCTAACCTCCGCCAAATTTAGTCTTTGATCAGAAGTGGCTGCGTTTTCATAAAAGTAGCCAGAGATACCGAGTTCCTTGCCCACACGTTCTCCAAGTTTATGTGCATAAGCTGCAGTTTCCTCCATACTGATTCCGGCTATGGGTACCAAAGGACAGACATCTGTGGCTCCAAATCGCGGATGTTCACCGGAGTGCTTGCTCATGTCAATGACCTCCGAAGCTTTTTGAATCACTCTGAATGCCGCTTCAATTACTTGCTCAGGCTCTCCTACGAATGTAATTACAGTTCTGTTCGTAGCTTTTCCGGGATCTACGTCAAGCAGTTTGACACCTTCAACCGTTTCTACAACGTCAGTTACAGCCTTGATTTTGGCTTCATCACGGCCTTCGGAAATATTGGGTACGCACTCTATTATTTGACGCATGGAAAATGGTTTTGGGTGATTAAAAAATGTCAGGCAAAGCTAAAAATATACCCTAGTATTCAGAAGGTTTTGGGCATAAAAAAAGGAAGCCAGGCTTCCTTTAAATAATTTATTTTTGTTTAGAGAATCAATTTTCGATGATCACTATTTTCTCAATCTTATCTCCTTGTTTGATTTCATCAACTATGTCAACGCCATCAACTACTTTACCAAAGCAGGTGTGGTTTCTATCTAAATGGGCTGTGTTATCACGGCTGTGACAAACAAAAAATTGAGAGCCACCTGTATTTCTTCCTGCATGTGCCATGGAAAGTACACCACGGTCATGGTATTGATTTTCGCCATCAAGCTCACAATCAATTGAATAGCCTGGGCCCCCAGCTCCTGTACCGTTAGGGCAGCCTCCCTGGATTACAAAGTTTGGAAGTACTCTATGGAAAGTAAGCCCGTCATAATATCCTTTTTTGGACAGGTCCACAAAGTTCTTAACTGTATTAGGTGCATCGGCTTCATAAAACTCAACCTTCATTAGCCCTTTTTCAGTATGTATTTCAGCAGTCATAAATGTATAATGATTAGATTCGGTGCCAAAAATACATAATTAACTTGTCCATGTTCAAACTTTCAGGGGCTCAAAAAATAAAATTGATTAGCTATTACCCGCCCTACCTTGGGGCAGGCATCAGGCTGAAGTATATCTCTGCTGATTTCAAGCGGATTGAGGTTGAAATGAAGCTTCGCTGGTGGAACAAGAATTATGTAGGTACCCACTTTGGGGGTTCTTTATCATCAATGGCAGACCCATTCTATATGCTGATGCTCGTGCAATTGCTGGGGCGCGACTATATCGTTTGGGATAAGGCCAGCACGATTCGATTTAAAAAGCCGGGTAGGGGAACTGTTCGATGTGTTTTTGAACTAACAGCCGATCAAGTAGCCAATATCAAGGCTGAGGTTGATGAATTGGGGAAAAAGGATGTTCATTTTCCATTACAAATTATTGACCTCGAAGGAGAGGTGGTTTGTGAATTGGAAAAGGTGGTCTATATCAGAAAGAAGTCCTGACGAATACCAATTCAATTATGAAATGGCGCGAATAGAAATTAAATTATTATCGCTTGATTAAGGCGAAAAATGAGGGCATAGCAGCGCTATGGCTGATTTTTTCAACGAAGAGCTAGCGGTAAGAAATGATTTGTATCCGTCAGGTTATATTTGATTTGGTATCAGGCTGAATGAAATGATATAAGAATATCATTTCCGCAGTAAAAGCAGGCTTAGGGTTGTCTTTGATTTCTAACCTTACATTGAGTTGACACTTGGTGATGCCCCTTAAATCTGCAAGGGAAGCCAGTTTCACACGAAGTCGAACTTCACTATCCACCAAGACCGGTTGATTGAATTTCAGTTTTTCAATCCCGTAGTTAATCATCATCTTAATATTTCGAATTTCGGCCACCTGTTCCCATAGATAGGGTAGAATTGAAAGCGTCAAATAACCATGGGCAATGGTGCCCCCAAATGTACCTTCGGTTTTAGCTCTTTCAGGGTTAGTATGTATCCACTGATGATCAATAGTGGCTTCAGCAAAAGCGTTGATGCGGTCCTGCTCGATTTTCAAATATTCCGAAACTCCCAACTCTTGCCCAATGTGTTGGGCAAACTCTTCGTGACTACCGATAATTAATTTGCTCATCAAATAAATGTTGAAAGCGCAATTTAAGACAATTAGCCCATTTTAGCGCTCAAAACTTTAGACGTTAAAAATTTATTGTGAGTTGCATTCCCGGAGTAGGGTCTTTTTCCTCTGTATTTTCAAAATTGGAACTGGTAATACCCAGAAGTCTGACTCCCTCGGGAAATTCTGACCATGAAATTTGTTCAAGAAGTTCGAATGAAGTGTTAATCAATTCATCATAAGAAGAGATTGGATTGGCGCTGGTTTTACCCCTGGTAATTTGAGTGAAGTCTTTGAATTTAACCTTGAGAGTCAGGGTTTTGCCATAAGCTTCGGCTTTGTCCAATCTTTTCATTACAGTTTGTGCAATGGGTTCCAGGGCCATCTTCATATCGACAAGTTCAATCAAATCATAGTCGAATGTGTTTTCCGCACCCAGTGATTTCCTGATGCGATGGGGGTTGACAGGACGATTGTCAATTCCCCGGATAATTCGATAATAAAAACCTCCTGCCTTACCGAAATGAGCTTTCAGTTTTTCCTCAGTCCATTTCTTAAGATCGGCACCATTGTGAATGCCCAGACTCTTCATTTTTTCTGCGGTGACTTTGCCCACACCAAAGAATTTTTCGATGTTGAGCTGTTCCAGAAATTCGATTACTTTTTCCGGACCTATCAGCGTCATGCCATTGGGCTTGTTATAGTCACTGGCAATTTTTGCCAGGAATTTATTTACTGATATTCCAGCTGAGGCTGTTAATCCCGTTTTTTCCAGAATATCCGCTCGTATTGCCTTAGCGATTAATGTGGCAGACGGCATCCCTTTTTTATTCGCTGTTACATCCAGAAAGGCCTCGTCCAGAGAAAGTGGTTCTACCAGATCAGTGTAGTCATAAAATACGCTTCTAATAATATTTGATATTTCCTTATAGCGCTCGAATCTTGGCCTTACAAATATTATGGAAGGACATTTTTGATAGGCCGTGGTTGACGGCATGGCGGAGCGGACACCAAATTTTCTAGCTTCGTAGCTGGCAGCAGCCACCACTCCTCGTTCCCGGCTACCTCCAACAGCTACCGGCTTGCCTTTGAGGTCTGGGTTATCTAATTGTTCTACAGAAGCATAAAAAGCATCCATATCCACATGAATAATTTTCCTTTGTTCGGTAACGCTTTCCGTTTCGTCCATAAATAAAATGCCGATTAAAGTTAACTTTGATTCTCAATAGTTGTTAATCCATGAGGCATGAAAAGATCCAAAAAGATTTTTGTAATAGTGGGTGTCCTATTTATTGTGGGCACTTTGATTGTCGGATATGATATTTCCACAAAAACCTCTTTTCCGGGTTCAAAGAAATTGCTAAAAGAATCTATTGCTCCTTCGAAGGAAAAGGACAGTGATACCACGGCAGTTGATAACTTAATCGAACGTGACACCCTATGAGTGAAAGCGGGAAAGGCACGAAGATAGATTTGGATCAAATAGATCTGGATAGAATGAGAGAAATGACTACTGACTCTCCAGGTTCCTTACAATTTCCACATACCGTTGGAGGGGCTGTGATCAAGCCGGAGGACAAGGGTAAGCTAAAGGGCAGGGCAGTTGCGGCCATGCACGAGCAGACGGAGATGCAAGTGAAGCAGATTTATGATCAAATGAAGCTATTGGCGGAGCAGGTAAATACGATTAAAAAGCGAGTTGAGATTTCGGAAAGAGTTTATCAGGCAAAGATGAGTTTTGAACCACTTATCGGAAAAGTGTACTATCTATATGAGCGTGAAGATGGCTCCGATTTACTCTCATTAGTTGGGCCAAAGGAGTGGGGCAGAAGCAAACCATTCGAACGTTTTATCTCCACAGTCAAACTACTGGCAGATCATACCTGGGAAATATTAGAAGATTAATATCAGTGAAAGCCAGGTTCACTCATTAAACGTGAAAAGATTTCTCCGTCCCTAAAGCTCGGGACTGCGAGATGACGGTTCTTAATTAAGGGAGGAGACTTCTTATCCCTAACTCTCGTTTTTAGCTGAACAGCCCGTTGACCTCAAAATCTACTTTTTCAAGTATAAAGGCGTAATCTTCCACGTTTTTCACAAAGTCCAGATCATTTACGTCAATCACCAGCAACTTGCCTTGTGTGTAGGTCCCTATCCAATCAGTATAGTGCTGGTTGAGGTTTTTGAGGTATTCAATTCTTATCAGCGTTTCATATTCCCGTCCGCGTTTTTCTATGTTGCCTACCAATTTCGGGATATCAGCTTTGAGGTAAATCAACAGATCGGGTGGCTGAACATGCTTGATCATAGAATGGAACAAGGCCAGGTAGTTTTGATAATCTCGTTCAACAATGAATCCTGATTTGTGAAGATTGGCCGCAAAGATGTAAGCATCCTCGTAGATAGTTCTGTCTTGAATGGTTCCTCTTTTACTTTCTCGGATTCTGGCAACCTGACTAAAACGACTGTTAAGGAAGTATACCTGAAGGTGAAAGGACCACCGATTCATGTCCTCATAAAAATCCTTGAGGTAGGGGTTGTCTTCAACAGATTCTAATTGAACATCCCACTGGTAATGTTTCCCTAATTTTTCGGCAAGTGTTGTTTTGCCTGAACCAATATTACCAGCTATCCCTACGTGCATCTATAAAAAATTTGAGGTGAATTTAGGCGAATTGTTGAGGCAGGAAAAGCTTTGACTTAAAAAAAATATGACCCCTCAGACCTTTTTTCTAAACACCCGATAAATATGCAGATGTTTAACCTCTGCAGTAACGTAATTAAGGAGTGTTAGTCCGGGGTTGTTAAAATATCATATCCCTAAAATCGTCCTCTCAGGGAAATGATGGCATTGAAGCCCGGAGCACTAATACCAGAGGAATACGGCCTGTAGTGAGTGTCAAGAAGGTTTTCAAGTGAAATGCTAATGTCATAAATACCGCTAATACTATATGAACCCCTCAGGTTTAGGGTACTCCATGGAAGTGCACCCTGACTGGTATAAAGATGAGTTTTGTTTTGCTCAGAAGGAGCCAAATCAGCAAAGTCAATTCCACCGCTGAACCTGGAAAATAACTCGGCTTTCACAACCTCTGTATCATATTTGACTGAGAATTCACCGAATACTGGAGTCACATGCCTGAGTGGGAGGTTATCGATGGTATCCTCTCCATCAGTATATGTGACCGACCCCTTGAAAGAGATATTGTTACCTAAGTCTGCAATCATGCTTGCACTGAAGCCCAGGATATACGCTTCTCCGGCATTGACTTCTGCCTGTACCCGACTTAAGGTGCCGTCAAACAGAATTTGGTCTTGGCCATTAAAGGTAAAATTTCTTCTGACTAGAGCATCACGAAGTATTGAATAATAGAAAACAGATTCAAGTCTGATTTGTGTATTCAACCTTTGAGAAAAACCCGCTTCAAAATTGTAGGAAAACTCAGGCTTTAAATCGGGGTTAGGCACAATCACATTACCGGGCTCTGAATCGAATACCTTTCCAACATCATCTATGTTAGGAGCCCTGAACCCAGAAGATGTCAGGAGGCTGAATTTAGAATTTTCATTGGGTAGATATACCAATCCAATGCTGCCATTAACCGACCCATTGGAGAGTTTGATTTCGTCAAAAGGAAAGTTGAAGAAAGTCTTGTCTTCAAATTTTGAATTGAGTTTCACATAGCTATATCTCAAGCCGGTATTCATTATAAGTTTCGGATTGATTTTCCATTTATAGCTGCCATAGACGGCAGCGGAGGAGTATTCACTGCCGCCATCGGGGTATCGGGTGCTGGCTGGAGAAACCACATTTGTGACAATATTTGTTGATAAAGCTTCGGATTTCACATCGTTTTGAATCAATTCAAATCCATAAAACAACTGTTTGTCCTCACTGATTTCTTTGTCGAAATCTGCATTAAATGCGTATACATCAACTCTTTCCTTTCTGCTGAGCAAATCATCGGATTGGAAAACACGACTATGCCTGCTTTCCTCCATGCGTTGGTAAGAGGTAGTGAGTTTGGCCTCAGAGAAAAACTTGTTAGCATTAAAAAGGCCAATCTTCAGACTATGCATTTGCCAATCTTGTGGGCCATAGCGCCAGTCAGCATTTACTAGATTGCCGGTGCCATCTCTCAAAATAAGTCGGTCATAGCGCGGGATATCAGATGATTTACTTACATGGGCAGCATATGTAATGTCCGAGGCACTCAGTCGCCATTTGAACTTTTGCATCAGGTTAAACTGATCGTAACCAGAGGAAACCTGACGATTGACATCACTGTTGGTGACCACCGCATCTTCACCATTAATTCTCTCAATGTACTCAAGGCGCTTTCCGAAATCAGGAAACTCATCTGTTCGACTGTTGCCGGTACGTAAATCTCCAAAATCGCTGAAGGTAAGACTGGTTAAACTTGAGAAGATGGGGCCTCCGAAATTTAGCTGTAAATGTCCGGTGTTTTCTTGGGTAGCACTGCTATACCTGGCAAAAGCAAGTCCCGAAAGGCTCGTTTGCAGGTTCTCTGAAAACATGGGCTCCTTGGTGTGAAAGTCCATCACACCACCCAAAGCATCACTGCCATAGAGCACTGAACCTGGTCCGAAGACCACTTCCGAACCTTCCAGAATATTGGCGTCCAGATTAATCACATTTTGAAGATTACCACTTCTGAATATGGCATTGTTCATTCTAACTCCGTCCACAACTATGAGCACCGAGTTGGCGGAAAACCCCCTGATTACCGGACTACCGCCACCCAACTGGCTTTTTTGAATAAATACCTGTCCTGATAGGGCCAGCGCATCAGCTGTGGTGGCTGGATTGGCAAAGGCAATATCGGCTCGAGTTACCTCTGAGATTTTGTTGGGGATTTCATTTTTATTTTGCTCCCATTTACTGGCTGATATTACCACGTCATCCATGCGCGTGATACTTTCCACCATTTGTACTACAAAGCCCATGGTTTGCAAAGTTTCGAATGAAAACTTCAGTTCACGATAGGAAGGGTGATTGAAGATGAGCAAAGGAGCATCTTTCAATGCTGAAATATCCGCACGTCCGTTCTCATCTGTGATGGCACCTAGTTGAGAATTTGATGACCTAATAGTAACCAGGTGTATGGGGTTCAGACTTCCCTTATCTACTACCTGAATGTTTTGGCTAAATGCCCCTGGTAGAGCAAGTAGTGATAACAGAAATACATAGATCGAAAACCTTAGGCGCATACAAATCTTTATTCAGGGCCGAAAATAGGATTCACATTGTATATTGAAAACAATTTCCGGCTGAATCTATTGACTCAACATATAAACGGTTCATTCGAATATACTGATTAAGCATGCCAATTATTTCTTCAACCTATAAAGGACCACCATTCTATCTGATTAACGGACATTTGGAAACCATTGTGCCGAGCTTGAGGCGGAAAGTCAGCGGAGTGAATTATGAGCGAGAGCGAATTGATACGCCTGATGATGATTTCCTGGATATTGATTGGATTAAGTCAGGCAACAATAAGTTGCTGGTTATTTCCCATGGACTTGAGGGCAACTCCGGCAGGCATTATGTTATGGGCCTTGCAAAACTATTTAATCAGAACGGATGGGATATACTAGCTTGGAATAACAGAACCTGTAGTGGAGAAATGAACAGGCAGCGCATTTTGTACCATCATGGAGCGAGCTACGATTTAAGAACTGTTGTAAACCATGCTGCAGGAAAAGAGGAGTACGGAGAAATAGCTTTAGCCGGAATTAGTCTCGGAGGTGGACAGACGTTAAGGTACTTGGGAGAACATCAGGAATTTCCTTTGCCAGAAAAGCTAACCAAAGCTGTAGCCATTTCGGTGCCGTGCTCACTAATAGATAGCGTGGAAACCCTAAAGTTCCGAAGCAATTGGGTCTATGAAAAGAAGTTTGTTGAAAGGCTCAAGGCCAAGATTGTAGAGAAAGCACGGCAGTTTCCTGATATTGATGTTTCAGGAATCGAAAAACTCAAAACCACCTATGAATTTGATGAACGTTTTTCCGGACCAATTCATGGCTTTAAGGGTGCGAAAGACTTTTATGAGCACTGTAATCCTATACCGTTTATCGGGAAGATAAAGACACCCATTCTAATTTTGAATGCACTCAACGACCCTTTATTGAAGGGAGAATGTTATCCCTATCAACTCGCTGAGACGAGTCCTTATGTTTTTCTGGAAACTCCAAAAAGGGGAGGCCACGTTGGCTTTGTGGAGTCTGGAAGTGAATTCACCTATGCGGAGAAGAGGGCTTTGGAGTTTTTAACCCGGATAATGCAATAGAGGTCGTAATGAGTGCTTGAATCGCAGTGAAAAGACAAACGAAGCGAACCTGCATGCCTTTAAGATCTGGGGAACAGAAATCAGGAAACAGAGCAGAGATCAGGAACCCGACAGGTTGTATGTCTTAAGCTTTGTCCGTACTGCATGTAAGACGCTTCATACTTCAGCGAAAGAAAGGATATCGTATTGGGCTAGTTTTGGAATTTGGAATTTTATGCTTGGAATTTCCGCAGGCATGATGGTTGATTCGATTGAGCCTGCCTTGCCGGTAGGCAGGTTAAGTCCGTAATAGAAAGCCTATTACGTTAACAGTGAGTTTAAGAGGGTTTGGCTAGTTGCCCTCCAGCTTCTTTTTCATCTCCAGGTATTTAGACTCCTGTTTGGTTCGAAGATACAACTGCATCAATGATTGGATTGTAGATTTGTCAGTGGGCTTTACCGCATTCGCCTTTTCTAAAAAAGGAACAGCCTTGTTAAATTGAGTTTCAGCTTCTTTTTTGACTTTCTGATAAGCCGTATCATCCGTTAATTCACTGGCCTTGTTAAATATGTCTGCTCCGTAATTAAAGTATAGGGCTCCAAGATTATATAAGGCGTCAAAGTACAAGGAATCAATTTGAAGGGCCATTAAATAGTCTGATTCTGCTTTTTCTATCTCTTGTTGGTTGTTATAGATGGTGCCTCGTGCAAAATAGATGAATTGATTTGCGCCACCATTTTCAATGACCAAATCTAAATTTTCCAAGGCCTCTTCATACTTTCCGTATTTCAAAAACAAATTGATCTCGTTGGTAAGTAAATCAATGTGATTAGGGTAAAGTGCACGCGCCTTTTTTATGACCTCGAGCGCTTTTTGATCATCCTCTAACCGGTTATAAATCGAGGCAATGCTTAAATAAGAAAATTCTGGTCTATAGGTTATATCAGCACACCTTTGGTAAGCAGAGACAGCTTCTGTATACATACGAGCATTTTCATAGGCCAGTGCCTGGTTGTAAATTGCTAAAGAATCAATCTCTCCATTGGTTGCTTTAATTTCTTCGCAATATTCGAAATAATGGGCTGAGGAAAGAAAGGCCTTTTGATCGTATAGATTTACGCCTTCTTGAAAAATGGTATTTGACAATATTTGGTACCTTCCTGCTACGTCATGACCACCTATATTTCCAGATTCCAAACCCAAGGCTTTCTTATAAGAATGAGCAGCTTCAAAAAGTGGATTGCTTACCTTATCATAACCGACTTTAGTGCGCTCACTATAGATGCCTTCAAAAGTCAACCCTCTATAATACCATGTATCAGCTCTATTCATGGTCTCCGCATGTTCCGTGGCTTCATTAATTAGATCCAAGGCTTCTAAATGTTCTCCTTGTCTTAAATGATTTTGGACTTTGACTATGGTCTTAAGCTGCCCAAAAAGAAAATGTGAACTAAGCAACAAAATTAAACTGAGGCTATAAACTAAAGGATTTCGGAACCCAGACATGAAAACAGATTTTACACAAATTAGTTAATTCTAGAATTATAAACCAGAGTCTGGAAGACATAGAATTAAGTGTTTTTTCGAAAAGGGAGATCATAAAGTTGTTCCCCGCATACTGGCTAAATCAAAAATAAGTGCTCTTATAGACGGGGAAAAGTTGATGAGGACAACAATCTACATGATGCTCTAGCTGAATAGGATTAAAACCTGACTTTGATCAAAATCGGCAGGTGATCGGATACCCAGAGTCCATTGTCTCGTTTGTCAGCGATGTGCGAGTATTTTGAGACATTTGAGTTTTTAATAAAAATGTAGTCTATGCGATCTTCCAAAGAAGCATCAGTTTGAAACCCATTGAATGTTCCAACGGATCCATATTGGCCAATGGCTATACCGGCAGCCCCATCATCCAAATGACCAAGCAAGGTGGTAATGGCTTTGCTGTCCGGAAGAGAATTAAAATCCCCCATAAGTATTAGAGGTTCATTCGGGTTGGTCAGTTCCTTTATTTTCTCAACTATTAGTTTACTCGACATGCTACGAGCTACTTCTCCACGATGATCATAATGAGTATTAAAAACCCAAAATTTCTTATTGTTTTTTAGGTCTTCAAACTGGGCATAAGTACATATCCGTTCTAAAGCGGCATCCCAACCCACAGAAATTTTATCCGGAGTAGGAGAAAGCCAGAAAGTACCTTGCAGCGTTACTTTTAAACGATTCTTATTGTAGAATAAAGCGCTGTATTCACCTTTCGTTTTACCGTCATCGCGGCCAACACCAATAAATTTAAAATCCTCCAGTTGCTCATCGAGAAAGGCCACTTGATTGTGCAAGCCCTCCTGTATTCCAAAAATATCAGGGGCATGGCGCTCAATCAGCGCAACCACACTTTCTTTTCTCAGTTTCCATTGATTCTCACCATCGCCTGAGTTATCATATCTTATGTTGTAAGATAAAAAGGTGTAATCCTGTGCAAGTGACCTGGTCGGGGCGAGCAAGCTGAGTGCTAATAGACAGAGGACTAATTTGTTCATAGGTCTAAGCTAATGCTTTATTCTATTCCCA
The DNA here is from genome assembly GCA_029262895.1 of Roseivirga sp. Taxonomy (GTDB): domain Bacteria; phylum Bacteroidota; class Bacteroidia; order Cytophagales; family Cyclobacteriaceae; genus Roseivirga. Next base: position 72,526 of record JAJCYM010000027.1, on the reverse strand, counting down.
GCCCAGAAATAAATAATCCTTTATCAGAGTCTTTTAATAGCCAAATCAGATACCGTGTCTCCGATTGCTAAGGAGGAAGTGGCAGCAGGGGAAGGGGCGTTGCAAACATTGATAGCCCCTTTGGCTTCGAAAATTGCAAAGTCGTCAAGCAAGCCACCAGAGCGGTCACAGGCTTGTGCACGAACTCCAGCACCTCCATCAATCAAATCGTCTTTCTGGATTTCCGGAATCAACTTTTGCAATGCTTTGGTAAAAGCAGTTTTTGAAAAAGAACGGTACATTTCACCAAAGCCAGTTTTCCAATATTTGGCCGCTACCCTTTGAAAGCCAGGCCACATCAATGACTCACCCAGTTCTCCTAAGTGGATTTGGGATTTTTTGTATCCTTCTCGTCTGAACGCCAAAACAGCATTGGGACCTGCTTCAATACCTCCTTCCATCATCCGTGTAAAATGCACACCCAGGAATGGGAAATTCGGATCAGGAACGGGGTAGATCAAATGTTTTACGAGGTATTCCTTCTCTGGCTTCAACTTAAAGTACTCCCCGCGGAAAGGAATAATCTTCAGGTTGATGTCATCAGATGTCTTGCGAGCCATCCTATCTGAATACAGACCTGCACAGTTGATGACAAGCTTACCTTTAAAGTTGCCTGTTGAAGTTTCTATGATTTGATGTCCACCAGCTAGCTTGATATTCAGAACTTTGGTACCAAGTTTAATTTCACCTCCGAATTGCCTGATTTTCTCTCCGTACTTTTCGGCAACCAGCTTGTAATTGATAATGCCCGTCTGCGGGACCTTTAAGGCATCAATGCCCTTAACATGCGGTTCAATCTCCTTGAGTTCGGCTATGGAAATGCGTTTAATATCAGAAAGCCCATTTTGCAAGCCTCTTTGATACAGGTTTTCTAAAAGTGGAATTTGAAACTCATCTGTGGCCACGACCACCTTTCCGCAGAGGTCATATTCTATGCCTTCTTCTTCACAAAACGAAAGCAATTTGTGGTAACCATTTATGCAATTAGTGGCTTTTAGACTTCCTGGCTTATAGTATAATCCAGAGTGAATTACACCAGAGTTGTTACCAGTTTGATGAGTAGCTAAGCCTGACTCCTTCTCCAAAAGGAGTACTTTCAAGTGAGGATTTTTCTTTAATAAGTTTAAACCGGTGGATAGGCCAACAATTCCTCCTCCGACTATAAGGGCATCATATACCACGTCCTAGAATGGCAGGTCATCACTGTCATCTGAATTGAGCCATTCCGGCTCATCACCTGCTTTAGGAGCTGGTGCAGTATTTCCTGCAGCCGGGGCGGGTGACGCAGCTGCTTCGGCTGGATTGATTCTCCAGGCTTGCAGAGAGTTGAAATACTTGGCTTCTCCTTTAGGATCGACCCATTTTCTTCCTTTAAGGTTAAATGAAACATTGATTTCCTGGCCTACCTGATAAGAATCAAGCAGATCGCACTTATCTTGAATCAATTCAAATTTGACGAACTCGGGGTATTGCGGATTATCTGCATATTCCAAAACAAACTCCCTTTTTTTGAAGGATGCACTCACTTGCTGAACCTCAAAAATCTCTAATACTTTTCCTTTAACTTCCATGCCATCAAATTTTGCTCAAAAAAACTGATTATTGATTTATCAAGCAAGCCGATATAGCAAATCATATCATTTATCTTGACTATTATTTCTTTGAACCATCCGTGAGCTGATTGACCTGTGGTCATGAGCTACTTAATATGGTTTTTTCCGATCTGTTTTGGCATTCATAAATCGACTGGAGATCGTGTAACTACAATACCTTCACATTGACCTTGTAAAAGGCACAGTATAGATTTTCGTATACATATATATGTTCCTTAGGACATTTTTTTCGTTCAAGGGTAAGGTTGAACACCTTCTTGAGTTTTTTAATTAGAAACTCACCAGACAAGTATTTATATTCGCGAATTCTAAAACCTGTAAATCTAGTTTGTTTAAACTCAAGACTACCTTGCTATTGCTGTTTTTCAGCGTTTCCCAATTGGCCGCCCAGGTCACCACAGAGGGAAAGGATTTTTGGTTTGGCTTTATGGAGAATGACAATGCATCGGGCATAGAACTCTATCTCAGCTCGCGCACAGGGGCTTCCGTTAATATTTCAGCGCCTTTGGCAGGATTCACCTTAGATGTGGAGGTTCAGCCCAATGTCACTGGAAGAGTAGATCTTCCGTTGAGCCTGATGCCGACAACTGAGGGTGTTCACGGTATGGGGATACATGTCACTTCTGACAAGGATATTACAGTCTATACTTTGAATAAAAGGCGATTCAGTGCAGATGCGGCTGTCATTTTACCAACAAATGTATTAGGTCAGGAGTATTTCGTCATAGCTCATGTTGAACCTCCGGGAGATCGGGTTGCAGGTTCTCTTGAGGCAGAGTTACTAATCGTAGCTACAGAGGATAATACTGAAATAGAATATACACCCAGTGCAGCCACCCATGGAGGCTTAGCAGCAGGTCAGATTCAAACCATCACGCTGAACGCTGGTGAAACCCTTCAATTGAAATCGGAGGGAGATTTAAGTGGTACCTATGTGAGAAATATATCACCTGCAGGAGCCGGGAGTACCTGTAAAAAGATCGCGGTTTTTGGTGGCAATAAGTTCACAAACGTAGGTGGTTGCGGTGGTAATAGAGATCATTTACTAGAGCAGATGTTCCCTATTTCCACGTGGGGCAAAGAATTTTTGTTCGTCCCTTATCAAACCCGAAACGGAGGAGATTTTTTGAAAATTATCGCTGCTGAGGATAATACCACGGTGTCAATTTCAGGCCAAACCGATTTTACATTGAACAGAGGAGAGGTTTTCATAAACAAGGCACTTGATGGGATTAGAACAATTTCCTCCGACAAGCCCATGGAGGTAGCCCAATTTAGCCGAAGCACTCAATGCGATGGTGTGGTTAACTCAGACCCTTTTATGATTATGCTAAGTCCTAGCGAGCAAAGGGTAAAACAGGCTACTTTTAGTGCATTTAATGTCCAGCAAATTAGCCAGTATTACCTGACCTTAATCACGGTATCCGATGCGGCTGATGATATTATGCTAGATGGAGTTAATGTTTCTGATAAATTCTTTCCACAGCTTGATCTTAAATATGCAGAACTTGAAATCAGTGCAGGCTCACATACCATTACTGCTTCTGATGGGGTAATTGCTTATGTATATGGCTATGGGCCATCGGAATCCTTTGGTTATTCTGCTGGAGCAAGTCTGGAAAACTTGAATTTGGACATTGAGGGAGAAGATATGCAGCTTGGGATAGTTGCACAACAAGGCTGTGAAGATTCGCCTATCACATTTGATGCGCTCTTTGAAACCCCTGCTGGGGAGCAACCCCGCTTTGATACTTTTAATTGGGATTTTGGTGATGGAGGCACAGCAGAAGGAAAAGAGGTGAATTACACCTTTGTTGACCCTGGAACCTATACCATCACGCTAACAGCTTCGAAGGGAGCAGGGGCTTGCAGTAATTTTGAAGTGACCACCAGAGAATTCGAAATGACGGAGGTAGGATCTGGAGATATTGTGGGTCCTGTGTCTGTCTGTCCAGATGTTGAGGGTGTAGAGTATTCCGTAACCGGGAGTACCGAAAATACTTATAAGTGGGTGGTTTTTGGAGGAGTGATTGATGGCTCAGATGCGGGATTAAGTGTTAAAGTGGATTGGAGTGCTGCCCGTGATGATGCCTGGCTTAAATTGGCAGTGACTAACCCAATTGGATGTGCTGCGGATACACTTCAATACGATGTTAAAATAAATAAGAGGCTTGAGCCTATAGATCCGCAAGGGGCGGCAGAGGTATGTTTTCTTGATTTTGGTTCAGTGACTTATACTACTCCTCAAACCGCTGGATCTGAGTATGAATGGTTTGTTACAAATGGCACCATTCTGAATGGCAATGCGCAAAACTCAGTTGACATTCAATGGGATGGAGTAGGGGCAGGAGAAGTGTGGTACAGGGAGTTCAATCCTAATATATCGGATTGTGAAGGGTTTTCGGATAAGCTTGCCGTGACGATTTATTCTGAAATTATACCTACTGAAGTAATCAATGATGCACTCTGTAATGGAGATGCCAACGGAAGTATAACGTTGAGTGTTTCCGGTGGGAAAGGGAGTAACTATACCGCTCTATGGAGCAATGGAGATACCGCACTCTCACCTGTTGGTTTGGCTTCGGGAACCTATACTGTCACAATAGCAGATGAGCTTGGTTGCGAAATTCAAAGAGAATATGTTGTAGGCCATCCTGATGTCCTGGAGGTCACAAGTGCTCCGGAGGTTTTAGATGTTCGTTGCTTTCAGGAGTCAAATGGTGAGGTATTATTGACGGTTCAGGGCGGCACGGCACCATACTCATATCATCATGTAGGCAATGACAATGCTGTTGATAGAACGTCTTCTGATGCCAGGATGACTGGTCTGCCTACGGGAAACTATTCTGTTGAGATAACCGATGCTAATGGTTGTATAACCTCTGCGAATTACTTTGTTGCCCAACCCGCACTTTTGGAGCCTGACCTTGAAAAACTCATTAACCTGCCCATTTGCCCTCAAGCATCAGATGGAACTGTAAGCATCGATGCGCTAGGCGGCACTCAGCCCTATCAATTCTTTTGGAATACCTCACCTCAGCAGCAGGGTATTGAAGCTACAGGCCTTTCAGAGGGCATGTATACTGTGACCATAATAGATGCTAATGGCTGTGAAGCATCGCTTGATGTAGATGTTAAGGAAAGATTTCCGCGTGTTTTTATCCCCAATGCTTTTAGCCCCAATGGTGACGGAGAAAATGACAAATTCATGGCCGTTACGGATTGCAACCTTGTTTATAGTATGCAAGTATTCAATAAATGGGGTTCAGTCATTTTTGCCACCAACGATATACTAGATGGCTGGGATGCTACCCTGGAAGGTCAAAACGTTCCTGACGGAGTTTATTCCTACAAGGTATTCTATAGCGGTACTCTTAACGGGGTTCCCTTTGAAGAGACCATCCAAGGCACCGTGCGGGTATTCAGATAACAGCTTCAAATTTTATCATTGTATACGAGCTAGGTTGAGATGCCAGCTGTGGATCAAAAACCACCATGAGCACACATAAGTATGTGATGGGTTGGGTAGCGTCAAAAAGCTATCTGCAAGCAATCTTTTAAGCATGTACTTTTTAAGCTACATTCAGGAGTGCATAAGGCCAAAATAATCCAAATTCCCTGAAAACACATATGCGGAAAACGTATTGATTCAGACAAAAAAAGTCTAAACCTTTTAGCCGAATTTTAGTCTCAAAACAGATATCTCTTAAATTGTGGTAGCCTTTTGGCTTCTTGCAGTTTTAAAGCTTATTAGGTCTCAATTGTTTGTTCAAAAATCACAGCTCATGAGGAGGGTATGGCTGTCTTTAACAGCTATCTTGTTTTTAGGCTTCTCCAGTTATGCACAGGTGTCTACCGAGGGCACGGATTTTTGGCTGGGTTTTATGCAAAACGCAGATGGGGGTCAACCCTCATCTTTAGAAATATTTATTACAAGTAATGAGGTCGCCACCGGTACAATTAATGTGCTCCAGAATGGCAGCACCCAAAATTTTTCTATCACTCCCGGATCAACATTTAAATATGTCGTGTCAAATAGTACCAACAACCAATTTGCGGCAAGTGGCTCGGGCAATGTTAGACTCCAGGGAATCCATATTGTTTCAGATGTAGATGTAAGTGTGTATGCGTTTAATAAACGCTCTCTGAGTGCAGATGCGACCGTAATACTTCCTACACCAACATTGGGTAAGGACTATATAGTGGCGGCCTATTTTGAAGAATCAAATCAAAATAATATTGAATCGGAATTCTTGGTGGTTGGCACAGAGGATGGTACCGTAATAGAAATTACACCTAGCCAGAATACGTTAGATGGAAATGTCTTAGGTGTCCCGTTCACTGTAACACTCAACCGAGGGGAGACCATTCAAATTCAGGCACGGGCTGATTTGACAGGAAGTCTTGTGAAATCGGCTTCCGATGATTCAAATGAATGTAAGAATTTTGCCGTATTTGGAGGAAATAAATGGACAAGAATTGGCAATTGTGGAGGAGCGAATGATCACCTCTATGAGCAAATGTTTCCGGTAAATACCTGGGGCAAGAATTTTACCTTGGTGCCATTCCTTGGCCGAAATTCTAATGGAGATGAATACAGAATTATAGCTTCAGAAGCCAGTACAAAATTGACAATTACAACCGATGGAGGGGGAACTATTGAAGCCAGCCTTATTGAAGCAGGAACCTTTGTCGAGGGCAATGTAAGCAGTGCTACGAGTATTTCGGCTGATAAACCGATACAGGTTGTTCAGTATAGCAAAAGCCAATGTGCTGAGGTAAATTTAAATCAGAATAGCCCAGGTGACCCGTTTATGTTGATGGTCAGTCCAAATGAACAACTGTTGAATCAGGTCACTTTCAATACACTTGAATCCGCAGTTATTAACAACTACTACACCACTATAATTACCAAGACAAGCTCAAGAAATTCTGTTACACTTACAGGAGGGGCAGCACTTAGTCAATCGAGTTGGAATACCTTGACCTCCAATCCTGAATTGTCTTATGCCAGAATTGGCCTGACGGGAAATCAAAACTATACACTCACGGCCCCAGATGGATTTATAAGTTATGTGTATGGTTTTGGGGTAATTGAATCCTTTGGATACGCGGCTGGAGCAAGCCTGGCCAATTTGAATTTACAGGTGGAGGGGGTGGATGAAACCATCGGGCTAATCATTGATGAAGGCTGTCTTAATTCAGAAGCAGTTTTTACCGCAGTCTTTGCCACCGAAGCTGGACAGGAGCCAAGATATGACACCTTTGAATGGGATTTTGGTGATGGTTCTACGGGTAATGAACTCAATGCTACCCACACCTATGCAGAAGCAGGAGTTTACGACATTGTATTAACCGCTTCAAGCGGCACTGGAGCCTGTGGTACTTCTGAATCAATAACTCGTTCTGTAACTATTACTGATGTGGTAGCAAATGATTTTATAGGACCAGGGTCAGTTTGTCCGGATGTATCAGGAGTCACATACTCCATATCCGGACCTGCAGACAATACTTATGAATGGGCTATAATTGGAGGAACAATCACCAGTGGTGGAAATGGACCTCAGATCATAGTGGATTGGGGTGCCGCCAATGACAATGCCTCTATAAGCGTAACTCCAATGAACTATCTGGGCTGCATTGGGGAAACCATCACACTTCCCGTGAAAATTAATAAACGACTTGAGCCAGCTCTGCCTACCGGACCGGCAGAAGTTTGCTTCACAGACTTTAATTCAGTTGAATATTCTACTCCCGTAACCGCTGGTTCGGAATATGAGTGGTTTGTCATAGGCGGTACTTTTTTGACACCCAATGCGAGCAATGCAGTTACCATACAATGGGATGGTGTGGGCATTCCCGGCCAATTATGGTATAGGGAATTCAACCCCGCAATTTCCGATTGTGAAGGTTTTTCGGAAGTAGTGAATATTACGGTCTATTCGGAGATAAATGTGGTGGGTAACGTAACTGATGTGCTCTGTTTTGGTGATTCAAATGGCAAGGTAGACTTTGGTATAACCGGGGGGAAACCTGGGGGGTACCGCGTTGAGTTTATGGGCAATCCGCTTCCTGACCTTACTATTGATGAGTTGGAGGCCGGCACCTATGAGGCTTCAATTTTTGATGCTTTGGATTGTGAAGTTCTTGTAAATTTCACAGTTGGCACTCCAGCTACTCTGGCCATTTCAGGTTTGGATGTACTGCCTGTCAGGTGTTTCCAGGAAGAAAATGGAGAGGTGCTACTGACAATGGCAGGAGGTACCCGTGATGGCAATGGCGATTACAGTTACATGGTCACAGGTAATGGAAGAGTGATTTCCGGAAATAGTCCAGCGCCCCTAGTGACTGGACTCGCTGCAGGGAGTTATTCAATTTCCGTTGTGGACGCCAATGGTTGCCAAACTAGTCAGGAGTTTGTGGTGAATGAGCCACTATTACTAGAACCCGATCTCGAGACTTTGATCAATCAACCGATTTGTCCTGATGCCAGTAACGGAACAGCTTTTGTAGACGCTAAAGGCGGTACAGCACCATATCAGTTCTTTTGGAGCAATAATAGCTCGGAGGACATACAACAAGGGATGAATTTTTCAAGAGGTAGCTATACTGTAAGAATTGTTGATGCCAACGGCTGTGAGACATCTTTGCCAGTAGATGTAACTGAGCGTTTTCCAAGAATATTTATTCCCAACGCTTTCAGTCCTAATGGAGATGGTGAGAATGACGAGTTCAAACCGGTTACTGATTGTGACCTGAATTATAATGTCAAGGTGTTTAATCAATGGGGCTCCATCGTATATGTTGGCGATGATATCTTTGTGGGTTGGGATGGAACATTAAACGGAAAAGATGTTCCGAGTGGTAAGTATAGCTATATGGTCTTTTACTCAGGCAACTTGAATGGAGTACCTTTTCAAGAAACCATCAGAGGAACGCTAAGACTTTTAAGGTGAGGATTTTGGTTTTTTAGAGAGGCTTTCTTTCCTAACTCAATTCGATTGGTTTAATTCAGTTTCCAATAAAGAATCGAGTGCCACTCACCATTTACAAATCATCAGCCGGATCAGGCAAAACATTTACACTCGTCAAAGAGTACCTCAAACTTATTCTTCGAAGACCCAAAGATTTTCAGCATATCCTGGCCATCACTTTTACTAATAAGGCCACTGAAGAGATGAAAAGGAGAGTGCTGGAGAACCTGCAGCAAATTGCTAAAGGGGAGCGGGGAGATATGTTTGAGGTATTGATCTTAGAATTTGAAGGAGAACTAACAGAAGACTTGCTCAAATACCGGGCAAATGAAGCTTATGAGCTTATTATCCATAACTACAGTCGCTTTGAGATTAGTACGATAGATAGCTTTTTTTCCAGAGTAGTAAGGTCCTTTGCCAGAGAGCTTGACCTCCCTATGAGCTATGAGCTGGAAATGAATACGGCCATTGCCCTTGATGAAGCCGTGGCCCAACTGTTTCGCAGCTTATCAGAGAATAAGGAATTGCGCATTTGGTTGGAGCAATACACCTTTGATCAAATAGAAAATGATAAGTCCTGGAATGTGGAAGGCAATATCCTGGATCTGGGCAGAAACCTTTTCAAAGAGCAATTTCAGGAAGGTTTTAGCAAGGTGGATATCAGTCTTGATAGGCTGAAAGAGCTGGTGACCGAACTCAAGCAGGTAATCAAACTCTATAGGCAGGGAATGGAGGCACTGGCCAATGACGCCATAGGATTGATTGAAGACAGTGGACTTACGGTAAATGACTTTAGCTATGGCGCTTCCGGAGCAGCCAATACGTTCTATAAAATCACCAAAGGCAATTACGACCTTGGTAGTCGATTCATTAAAACTGCCAGTGGTGAGCAGGGTTGGGCCAAAAAGAAAGCGGACAATGAAGCCCTGGTGGATCAATTGGCCGGAGGCAGATTGGGGGATTTGGCCATGGAGATTCTGGACTACGTGGACAAGCATGAGCGGAGCTATCGAACGGCTCAGGCACTTTTTCGAAATATCTATGCGTTTGGTCTGCTTGAGGCTTTGAATGCAAACCTTAAAGACTACAGGGATGAGCAGAACATTATGCTTATTTCAGACAACAATGCGCTGATTCGCGAGATAGTCAGGCAGGATGATGCACCGTTTCTATTCGAGAAAATAGGAAGCTTCTTTAAACACATCCTTATCGATGAGTTTCAAGACACTTCCAACTTTCAATGGAACAATCTGCTCCCTTTAATTTTAAATTCATTAGCTTCTGGAAATCAAGTTCTTATTGTCGGAGATGTAAAGCAAAGCATATATAGATTTCGTGGAGGGAATATGCGATTGTTGCTTGAGCAAATCGGGCAGGATTTGCACACTTTCAGAGAGGTAATTACCTATAAGAATCTGGAAGAAAACTACAGAAGTCTTCAGGGTATTGTTGCTTTCAATAATGCCTTCTTTGAATTACTTCCCGAATCACTTGAAAAGATTCAGCACGTTGATGATACAGCTTTTATAAAGAGTGCCTATGAAGGACACAAACAAGTAGCCAAGCGAGGAGAGGGAGGTCATGTTGAAGTGGCTTTGTTTAAACCCGATGAAGAAAGTCAGAAAGGCTGGCGTGAACGGGCCTTAGATCTGCTGGTTGAAAACATACATCATGACATCAAAGAAGGATATGGCCCCAGTGACTTTTTGGTGCTGGTGAATAAGAATAGCGATATGCCAGAAATCGCTGCTTGTTTGTTGAAGGCCGGCATTCCTTTCGTCTCTGAGCGTTCGTTGATGCTCGGGAGCAATGATCTTATCCGGTTCATGATCGAAGCGCTTAGGTTCCTACAGTCTGAAGAGGATGCCATTGGCCTGGTAAACCTTTCTCATTTGCATGCCAAACTCACAAGCAATGAAAATGCTCACCATTTTATGCGCAGAGCCGTCAATGTGGACGACCTGACTCAATTTGGTTTACCCAAAGCATTTTTGGATCAACGCAGAACACTGGCGCAGCTGCCTCTTTTTGATCTGATCGAACAATTGCTACTGCTGTTTAATTTTAAAGACCAGGGAGATGTTTTTATTCAGAAATTTCAAGACCTGGTGTTAGAACAGACACAGCGTGGCATACACTCTATCCATGGATTTCTGGAGTGGTGGGAAGAACAAGGACAGGAGAGTACCATTTCAATAAATGAAAATACAGATGCCGTCAGGATCATGTCGGTGCACAAGGCAAAGGGTCTTGAGGCACCAATAGTGCATATACCATTTGCTGACTATAGCTTTTTACCAAATGCCAGTATGCATTCCTTTTGGACCAGTGAGGTACCTGAATACCTCAGTGATCTCTCTTTCGTCCCGCTCAATTATTCAAAATCCGGTTTGGTGAACACTGATTTTGAAGGTGCCTTTCTGGAGGAAACGTTGGAAAGTGTCCTGGATGCATTAAATAAGACCTACGTGGCTTTTACACGGGCAAAAGAACGACTCTACATTTCAGCACCGCATAAGGTGCTGAAACCGGGAGGCTCATTTCATCAAATCAACCACTTCCTGGAGGCAATAATGGGAGAGGAGTCTTTAGGTATGAATTTAAATGAAAATAACAATATATTAAAATATGTAAATAAATCAATATATAACAAACCCTCCAAGAAAGAAGCACTAGGGGAGATGGCATCGATAAGTACCTACCCGAACTCATCCTACATCAATCATTTGTCCATTCGACCTGATTCAGAACGCTTTTTTATGTTGCAGGGCACTGAGGATGCCAGGAACATCTCTTTGGGTAACCAGGTACATGAAGTGCTCTCTTTGATGACCAACGCCTATGAGATGGATGCTGTGGTCAACCAGTTGTTGCTCGAAGGCTCGGTACTGGACTCGGACTTACCTCATATCAAAGAACGCGTTTCTAACCTGATGAACAATGCCCAAATCAAGTCCTGGTTTGAATCAGATTATCAGGTTTTCGCGGAGCGTGAACTCCAATTCGATGGTCGAATGCTCAAGCCAGACAGGGTGATGGTTAAAGGAGACAAGGCCATTATCGTGGATTACAAGAAAGAAAAGCCCTCGGACTCACATCATGCGCAGGTAAGACATTATATGGAGGCCTTGCGCGCCCTGGGCTATCCTGAGACTATGGGTTATCTGGTTTATGTGGATTCCGTTGAAATTGAGGAGGTAGTCTTGTGAAAACCTTCCACCAATCGCTTGTCGACCGCATCAACATTGAAGACCTGTCAGGTCTAAAGGACCATTGCTATGTCTTTCCCACAAAGCGGGGAGGTGTATTTTTCAAACAGCAGCTTTTAAAGGCATTCGCTGGAGAGAACTTCTTCTTACCGACTATACTTAGTATTGAGGAGTTTATTGAAAAACTGACCAAACGATCAATAACAGACGAACTCACTCTGCTTTTTGAGCTTTTTAAGATTTATCAAAAGCGGGACAAGCAGCTTGATTTTGATCGCTTCTATGCCTGGGGCAAAATCATTCTTAAAGACTACGATGAGATCGATCGATACATGGCGGATGCCAAAAAGATCTATTTCGGTTTACAAGAACTCAAGGAAATCGAGCAGGTCTTTGGATTCAATGATGAGCTCAGGGAGATTGTCTCCAACTTCCGTAGCATCACAGATAAGCAGGAGAAAACGAAGCTACTGACTGAGTTCCTTAAGATATGGGAGGCGGTTGGCCAAGTGTACGTTCAATTTGGAGAAGTACTCACGGAAAAGCAGCTTTGCTATGGCGGAATTCTTTATCGACAATTGGCCGAGGGTATTGGGGAGTCCAACTTCGAGCATCCTTATCAATTTTATCACATCTGTGGTTTTAACGCCTTGTCAAAATCTGAAGAGGCCATCTTCGATCAGCTGATTCAAAAGGGGATAGGGCAAATTTATTGGGATGCTGATCTGCTCTACCTTGAAGATCAAAGAGAGGAAGCCGGTAACTTTTTACGCCAGTACCGTGAAAAATGGCCAGATGCGGTCTGGTTCATCGAAGACTCACTGACCCAAAATAAGACAGTGTCCATAGCAGCCGTCCCGCAACATGTTGCACAGGCGCATATAGGGGCTGATTTACTAGCGAAGGGAGCGGAAGAAGGATGGAGACCTGAGGAGACGGCCATTGTACTGGCCGATGAAAAACTGCTTCTACCCGCTTTGTATGCGTTGCCCTTTGGAGAGCACAAGGTGAATGTGACAATGGGTTACCCTGTGAAGTTTACGGTCGCCTATGACTTTGTGGAAAGCTACATTGAGCTTTATCGCAAATCTCTACAGAAGGGAACTGAAACGCTGATTTACCTTTATGATCTCAAGCCCCTGCTCTCCAATGCCTATTTATCTCTATTGGAACCGCAGGTATATGAAAAGGTATTGCAGTGGAGCCTTAAAGAGAAAAAGACGAGGATAAGTCTGAATGAATTGAATGAGCACCTGGAAGCATCTGCCTTGAAGAAGCTGTTTGGTGCCGCGCCCTCCTGGGAAGGCCTTTTTGAACAGATTACCAGCTACCTGACACAAGTGTTTTATCACTTCAAAGAGGAGAAACAAAGTATTGTTGATCAGGAGTTTATATACTTCTTCTTAAAGGAATTTAGTAAGATAAGTGCGTATCTCAAGGAGCGCTCCGAAAAACTCTCTCTACGACTGATTAAAAGGATAGTCAGAGAGCATTTTAAAGCTGCCAAGATTCCCTTTGAGGGAGAACCCGTAGAGGGGTTCCAGATTATGGGTTTTCTGGAAACAAGGACACTCGACTTTAAGAATGTAATAGTACTGTCCGCAAACGAGGGCAAGCTCCCCGCTCAGCGTAGCATGAACTCCTATATTCCCTATGCTTTGCGCAGGGCTTTTGAATTGCCCACCTTCGAAGAGCAAGACGCCATCTATGCCTATCACTTTAAACGATTGCTTCAGAGGGCCAAAAATATTCACTTTGTCTATGACTCAGAGGTAAGTAAGGATTCCTCCGGGGAGCGTAGCCGTTTCATTTTGCAACAGCTACGCAAGTACGAGCAACACCCAAATATTCAGGTTAATGAGCAACAGTATACAGGAAAGCTATCTGATGTAGTCCAGTCCGACCATGAGATCAGTATTCAGAAGACGGATGAGGTATTGCAAAATATGTCACGATATCTTGTCGGTTCCGAGGAGGGCAAATTTTTATCGCCCACTTCACTCACCACCTATATCACTTGTCCACTTCGATTTTACTTTCAGTATGTATTGCGAATTAGGGAAACGGAGGATATAGAAGAAGATATTGATGCCCGTAATTTCGGCATTGTGGTGCATCGGGTTTTGGAGTTACTCTACGAACCCTGGCTAGACAAGGAACTCAGTAGGGAGGATATTAAGGGCTTGGAGAAGCATGTTGAAAAGAAAGTGGAAGATGTGCTGAAAGAGGAGAAGATCATCCAGGAGCATCAGGCCCTTGCAGGCAAGGATTTATTGACGCAGCGGATTATGCAGCGATTAGTCCTTAAAATATTGAAATACGATCAGACCCAGGCCCCGTTCACAATTACAGGTCTTGAGCGTAAAGATTTTGGATATCAAATTTCCTTGCCCTCTGGGCAATCCGTCAAACTCAGTGGCGTGGTGGACCGCATTGATACTCGGGAAGGGGTTACCCGGATTGTAGACTACAAAACCGGCCGCGTAAAGCTGGCGGGTATGGGCCATTTGAAAAAGCCGATTGAGGAGTATATGGATATCTACTTCAGCGACCCGGATATGAAATCTGGATTCCAGGGCTACTTCTATGGCTTAATGGCCAGCCAAGAACTCTCTGGGGACTGTCAGGTGGGCATCCTAGGTATGCGCCAACTGAACCAGGGCGTACAATGGCTTAGAGCCGGTCAGACGATTACGCCAGACCTGATCGAGGCCTTTGAAGATCGACTGAAAACCCTAGTACAGGAAATTTACAATCCGTCTGTTCCATTTACTCAAACCGAGGATCAAAAGGCTTGTGGCTATTGTCCTTACAATCGGATTTGTGCTAAGGTTTAGAGGCTCTGCATAATAGCCCTTGTTGGTCAGCCTCAAAACACCAAAAAATCCGAATCCGCCTAAAATTCCTTATCTTATATGCTGAAAGGCAGTAATGCCCTTCTTTTCACCAAAACCTAAACACATGTATAACTACTTCAAAATGAGGCAGAGAAGCCTCTATCTACTACTATCAATCATTTTATTTCAGTTTTCAAACCTATCTGCCCAAAATGTGGAGCAGATGAATGTTGAATTTGCTGAAGAGTTGTCCTCCGCCAAAGGCGAGTTGGATTTGAGAAATCAATCGGACCTTTTCTACAAGTACTTTTCAAAAGACTTTGCCGGGAAGGGTGAAATCACTGAAGACTCCCTTTTTATCTTCAAGCTGAGTGACGTGAGTGAATTTCTCACGGAGAGTGAATTCTTTAAGGTCGAAAAGAAAAAGGTAATCTTGCCCTTTTTGGCTCAAGAACTTACCACCATACCTCACTATGTGGAAAGCGGAGGTCTTAAGTTTGAAGTGCTGATGGGAGCGAAGGTCGATGGCCAACCGGCCCTTGACTATATGCTCACCTGTGCCTCAAAGATCTATAAGATAAAGATGAAGAATGTTGAGCTGCGGTATATCTGGATTTCCGAGGATCAGAAACTACTGGGTGGACCAAACTCGGTTGTAGTCACAAGTGTCGGTAGGGAGGTTAATGTCAATACACTGGCCATCAAAGAAGCTAAATCCGGAGTAGGCCTTGATTCAGGTTTTGGCGGGTTAGTGACCTATGTCAAAAAGGGAGACTGGAAAAGACGATTTGGCGTCCAGGATTAAATCGGACCGAGACTTATTAACAAAAAGAGCAGGCCATGGGCCTGCTCTTTTTGTTAAGGTTTAATGTTGTGCTTCAATGAGCTATTCGCTTGCTCTTTCTCCTTCCATTGGAAAGTTGTCCTCACCGGCAGAGACGGCCCCTGTCATTTTCTCCCCATTAAAAGTAATCTTGAGCTTAGCAGGAGTTCCTCCGACATCTAAGTCACCTGTAAGTTTAACATCCTGAATTACAAGGTTCATTACTTCCAACGTACCAAAGACCTCAGTGGTCATAACGGCTTTATAGGCACCAGGCGACCCGGAAATGGTGATGTGCCCATAACTCACATCCGTAGTCACTTTGTACTCCCATTTGCCAATGGGGCTAAAGACTTCTTCTTTTTTGTCTGATGAGCCACATCCGGCAAGGAGCAATAAGGCAATGACAATGGCAGGTGTGCTTTTAATTCCGCTTAGGTTATTCATAGTAGGATAATTTTATGCTAATTTTTGAATACCCAATTTATACCTCGATATGTACTTAATGGGAGTTTGGGGTCATTGAAGATGCTGAAGTGCTTATTATTTAGGGATGAACTGCAAGGTAAAATAGAAGGTGAGCTTTGAGTTCATAAAATCTTTGGTCCCGCTTGGCAAAAGCGTCAATCAAGCTGATTGGAATCTATAGATCTATTGCAGGTCTCCATAACTTACAAGAGATTAGACTTTTGGTATGTCCTTTGCTATATTCAGGCATGCGGATTTTGATTACTTCTATAGCTTTTACAGCATCGATCCTTCTCGCTTTTGATTCAAGCAATGCCCCAAAGCCCAATTTGTATAAGAGCCAGATTAGTGGGCTTAGTATTCGATTTCCTGGAGAACCTGAGTCTGAAGTTACCAGACAAACGGAAGGCGAAATAGAAATGGCCGGTTTTGATGACGGTAAAATGGAATATACCCTGGAACTTAGAAAAGCAACAGACCCGGGCATTATGGAAAAGGAGTTGGCTAAGTTCGGCACCATGTACGATGCCTCAAAAAAGATGGTAGCCAATTTTCATGGGAATAAACAGGGCTATACTGAAGGATTGAAGCGAGCCGACTGGAAAGTCAAAAAACATAAGGGCCAGATGATTACCTTCAAAGCGGTGAGGTATGACTACCATTTTAGAGCAATCGTTTTAGAAGATATGGTCATCACCCTCACAGTCAAGGCAAGATCAAATCCTATGGGTAAATCAGATTATGATGATAAAGCGGCCTTGAAATTCGCCAACTCTCTTAAGTTAAAATAGATATCTGGATTTTACCTGAGATATCATATCTTGTAGTCAATATGCTTCAATCTAAAACCAAATTTCGCCCCGTTCTTCTCTTGCTATTGAGCGCTGTTCTACTCTGGAACTGTACGAGCAAAAGCAAAAGCAAAGAGCAAACCGATAACACAGAACAAACCGAAACGCGAGAACCAACCGATGATGAGATTCAGGAGATCGGTAGGGTCGTTGACATTGAGGACGGTGCCTATCCGATGTTTTCTGTGACCATTGACTTCACAAGAATTAAATTACAATATAGCTTTGGCTTCAATGTAGAGGAAAGCCCATTGGATGTTGAAGGTTTGTATGCCCTTAAAGACAAAGACGTAAAAGTTTACTATACCTCAGAACTGGAAAACTTAATAGTGGACATCGTCTATGAGTGTGAATCACTTTTAGGTGAGGATGCACCCGATCAATTGGAAGAAGGTACCAAGGAAGTTACCGGAATTTTGAGTGGAGCAGAATCGTTAAGTGGTGATCTTCCGAGTGAAATTACAGTTACTCCCGAAGGGGGAGAAGGAGTGGTGATAAAGGAATTTATCACTGAAGAAATGACTGCCGTTAATGGGAAAGAAGTTACCATCTATTATTACTCCAGCGGAGTTACCACAATTACATACCTCGAAGAATTAAAGGACTAAAGGGGGAGAGTACCTCGTTACAACATCAAGCGAGGTACCCCGTTCACCTTATCAAGCGGATACTTCAGTGGTCATCACAACCTTGTAAGTTTCTGTTTGATCAGAAATCTGTGTTGCCTATTCCTCTTTACTTTCTCTGGCACAGGGGAGACCAAAACAATTTCAGATGGTCAAAAACTATTTTTTAAGTAGGCTTCCGATCTGAACTACATAAATATCTGCAGCTTTCCTTTCAGGCTGGCCAAAGCCGGCACGTGTAAAATAAAGGCGATTATCCGGACCGGGTTTGGCTGTGTATTCGTAGTAATCGGAATTTACTTTATTACCAAGATTAATTGGTTTTTGCCAATCCCCATTCTCAAAATAGCTAATGTAGATGTCACCACCTCCGAAACCTCCCGGTCGGTCGGTGGGAGTGAAGATCATGAAGCGCTCATCAGGGTCAATATAACAATGTGAATCAGGGCCTTCAGTATTGATGAAATTATTGAGCTTCTCAGCTTCCTGATAAGCTCCATCTCTCCATTTGCTTACATAGATATCGGTTTCTTCTCCTCTTCGGTAACGCACAAAGTAGAGGTTTCCACTTTTAGCCAAATAGGGATGACCTTCGTTATATCGATCTGAATTGATTACATCTGTCATTCGGGTTGCTTCCCCCCAGGTGCCATCAAATTTTTTAGAAGAAAACCAAATATCAGCGTCATTGTCAAACCCCTTTTTACCTGGACGATTAGAACCAAAGAATAGCGTGTTTCCATCTGGAGAAAAGGAAGATCCACGATCATAGAAAACTCCGGAGAAAGGTGCCAAATAAGGAGTTGACCATTTTCCATCCATCTTTTCAGAAAAGTAGATTCTTCGATCCCTATGCGATAAATCCTGTCCGGAACGAGTGAAAGTCAGAAGATTACCATCAGGAGAGAAAGAAATGTATTCATCCGAGGTGTTTTCAAGTGATATGTTTCCGGGTTCGAAAACTTCTGCTTTGCCTATTATTGTCTGGGCACAAACTGCAGTGATGGAAAGTGTAAATATGCTTGTGGCGGAAACTAATTGTTTGACTGTCATTTGATCTAGTTTAGTTTGTCAGGATTTTGATTGTCAATCGTCTAGGCACTAGACGATTGGTTATGCGATTCATTACATTAAGAGGACCATAGCGAGGCGGGTATTTACAATACTTTCACAATAGTTGTCCCTAACTTGAATCTTATTCGTCATATTCCAAATTGAACATCCACTTAAAAACTTAAAACTATGAATCCTGTTAATTGGTTTGAAATTCCAGCTTTAGATATTGAAAAAGCAAAAGACTTTTATCAAAATGTTTTCGATATAGAAATGACCATTACTGAAATGGGTCCGAGTCTAATGGCATGGTTCCCAGGTGCTCCCGATGGTGTAGGTGCTACGGGTACATTGATCAAATCTGAAGGTTATGTGCCTTCGGCTGAAGGTACTACTGTTTACTTCCACGTTCCTGACATTGAGGCCACATTGGCTAAGATTGAAGCAAATGGTGGTAAAACAATTGTACCCAAAATGTCTATTGGTGAGTATGGCTTTATTGCCCAGTTTCTTGATAATCAAGGCAACCGTGTTGCTCTTCACAGCACGAGCTAGGAATTAGATTTTGCTAAAACGGATCAAACTGTCTCTGGGCTTTGATCAACGAATTCAGTACCTGATGGCTACCTTTTAAGGCCTCAGGTACTTTTTATTTTATTGGCAGCAAAACTTCTGGAGCTCACTTACAAAAATATTTGTAACCAATAGGTGTTTCGTAAGTTTCCCTTGGAAACTTGTCTAAAACTATGAAAGTAATCGCTACAGTTATTACCCTTTTATTTTTCGCTCCATCTTCCATTGATTTGTCAAATTCATCAAAGGACGTAGAGAAGGCCTATTATTTTATGGAAGCCACTTGCCGAACCTGTGATATCGATCAGGAAGGATTTCATGGCAATTTTTATGTTATGTCAGAGACTATCAAGGCTGTGGATGGTGAAATTGATACTAAAGCCCTGGTCAAGGCTTTTGAAGAACAGCTCGAATTAAAATTTGAGAATGGTAAGACACTTTTTGAGTACATCGTTGTGCGTCAGGGTGATTCTGAAAAGAAGCTCAAACGTTTGCATAACAACTATAGAGAAAAGTACTTGAAAAGGGGTTATCATGTGAAGCTGATCACTGACTAGATCTCTTTACTTTCGGGTGATTAAGTTAATTGCCTGATTTTCATAAGTTATAGGTATACCAGGGGCCTATTTCAATTTCTCCACCAGTTGTTGTGTAGAGCCTCCTGGCCGCCTCATTGTCCATGGAAGTACCCACAAAAATTACGGGGATACCATGGCTAGAGCAGAATTGCTTGAGCACTTCAATCAGTCTGGTGGCAATCCCTTTTTTGCGATGGGCCTTAATCACGCCCATCTCATACAAGAACATCTCCTTTTTCTCTTCATCAAACATGATCAGTTCATAGGCAGTGAGGCCACCAACAACCAGATTGTCGACAAGAGCTACCCAGACATGAAAATCATCCTTTGCCAGAAGTTCTTGAATGTGGCCATCACCAGGTAGTTTGAAGTTTGGTACCTCCTCATCCTCTGCCCATTGTTGCATTAAGGTTTTAGCCAACGAAAGGTCGGTGGGAAGAAGCTTTTTGATGGAGTAAGACACGCTGCAATTTAAAAAATAGGTGCAAACCCGAATGGTATTCCGCCAAATCCGAGTTTAATATCCAATCCTCTTTGATACAAATGAAGGTTAGCTTCAGACAAAAAGTCATTCAACTGTCCTAATCTTAATCAATTGTTCCGCACACAAGACATTGCCTCCTAAAAACTCACATTTTTCTTATATTCAAGAACATAGAATTCTTCAACCTCAACCAAATTAGTAGATCATGGATGACACTAGCATCAATTGGCCACAAAAAACCGGTGAATTACACTCAAACCATTTCGATTCTACCATGTGGAACGATTTTGAATTTCGAGATGATGATATCATAATATCCACCTATGCCAAATCCGGAACCACATGGATGCAGCAAATCATATCACAACTGATATTTAATGGTCAGGAGGGAATGGAAGTGGCAGAAATGTCTCCCTGGATCGATTTAAGAGTGCCACCGAAGCACGTAAAAATGCCTGCTGTTGCTGCTCAAGACCATCGAAGGTTTATAAAAACTCATTTACCGGTTGATAATTTGGTATTCTCGCCAAAGGCAAAATATATCTACATAGGCCGAGATGGTCGAGACGTGCTTTGGAGTTTATTTAACCACCACACTGCAGCAAACGAACATTGGTATGGAGCTCTCAACGAATCTCCGGGGCTGGTTGGACCTAAAATAGGTAAGCCATTAGAATCTGTAGTTGATTATTACCATGAGTGGCTGGATAAGGATGGTTATCCTTTTTGGTCGATGTGGGAGAATGTAAAAAGCTGGTGGAGGATCAAAAACTTGCCGAATGTAATGTTTGTTCATTTTTCTAATTTGAAAAGTGACATGCCAGGTGAGATTCAAAAGATTGCATCTTTTCTTGACATTGCCATTGACGACTCCAAATGGGAGGCCATTCTTGAACATTGCAGCTTTGATTATATGAAGACAAATGCCGCTATGAGCGTCCCGTTGGGAGGTGCATTTTGGGAAGGGGGTGCCAAAACTTTCATAAATAAGGGTGTTAATGGACGGTGGAAGGATATGTTGACTGAAGAGGATTCTCAGAAATACGAGAACATGGCGGCTGAGAAGTTGCCGGAGGGGTGCGCGCATTGGTTGGCTACGGGAGAGCTACTCTAGGGGTTTAACCATAATTCCTTAACTTCCTTACTCAACCTAATTAGACTATTGTGAATAGAAGAGCCTGGATTAAAAGAGGAGGAGCCGCAGGTGCACTTGCTCTACTTGGAGGACAATCAATTGCCTCTACACTTACCTCAAGTGAAATATTAAAGTTTAATCCTCGTCCGCTTGCAGACCCCATACAACTCAATTTCAACGAAAATCCATTTGGTCCATCTGCTAAAGTGAGAGCCGCCATGACCAAGGCTTTCGATGATGGGTGTCGCTATCCGGATAGTTATTCAAGGCAGATCGTAGATATGATTGCCCAAAAAGAAGGAGTGCCGAAAGATCATATAGTGATGGCTGGCGGATCAACCGAAGGACTGAAGGTAACCGGTTTGACCTATGCGAACAACGGAGGAGAAATTATAGCTGCGCGTCCAACCTTTCTGGCCATGATGGCCTATGCACAACAATGGGGTGCAACCGTGAATTGGGTTGATCTTGATGATAAGCTTACTCATGACGTAGATGAAATGGAAAAGCGAATATCATCAAAGACCAAATTGGTCTTCCTTTGCAACCCAAATAACCCAACTTCTACATTGTTGGAGAAAAACAAGTTGATGGATTTCTGCACCTCTGCCTCCAAAAAAACAATTGTTTTTAGCGATGAGGCTTATTACGATTTCATCGAAGAGAAGAATTATCCATCTATGATCTCTTTGGTTAAGCAAGGCGAGAATGTTATTGTATCAAGGACGTTCTCGAAAGTTTATGGCCTTGCGGGTCTTAGGATTGGTTACTTAATAGCCAAACCTGAAATAGCCAACAAGTTAAGACAGAACATAGTGGCTGACACGAATATTCTGGCAATCAGTGCGGCTATGACGGCCGTGAAAGACGATGAATTCTACAATTTTAGTTTGAGTAAAGTTAGAGAAGGTAAAGAGCTGATGTATGCCACTATGGATGAACTGAACCTGGATTACATCAGGTCAAGCACCAACTTCATCTTCTTTAAAACCGGACGCGACATTACAACTTTCAACAAGCAAATGCTTGATAATGGCGTAAGGGTCGGTAGACCATTTCCACCATATACAGACTGGTGCAGAATTAGCATGGGCACTATTGAGGAGGTTAAAATATTTAATCAAACCCTCAAGAAGGTGATGTCATAAGAAGGGGCTGAATCATGTTTTCGGTCCAATTCTGACCATTCGGCAACCCTGGCCGTCAAAAGTGCATCTTATGCTATATGAACAATGCATTGAAGTCAGAAAGCTCTAGCGGATTTTTCAATAACAAGGTAGGCATGGTCACAGTGATCATTCTTGGCTTTGTGTTAATCGCCTTTTCGTGGAACCTGATTGATATGCTCTTAGGTGGAAGTGTCGCTGATTTCCCAAAGATCGCAATCACCTATTTGTTCCAATTTTTGGTTGCGATTGGATTCACTATACTTCTTAACCTGAAAGCTCCCTTTAGAGCTTTTGAAGATTTAGGCATAAGTCAGGGCTTTCTTAGCGCGTTAAAGCTCACTTTGATTTTTACCTCACCAATGCTAATTGGGTATGGTGTTTTTCTAGGATTAAATCCAGAGGTTACCTGGACCAATATATTCAGGGGCTCTCTAATGGCAGGATTTGTTGAGGAATTGGCCTTTCGGGGATTTCTGTTTGGCTTACTCTTCAGAAGGGTTAGGATTGGGTTTTTCCCTGCCATGATCTTTGTTGCCGTTCTTTTTGGGCTAGGCCATATCACACAAGGGAATGATCTAATGAGCACATTGGGTGTATTTTTGATCACGGGAGTCGGGGGTGGACTATTTGCCTGGCTGTATGTTGAATGGGACAATAATCTTTGGATGCCCATTTTCACCCACATTCTGATGAACCTGTATTGGGACTTGTTTAATGTAGAAGCTGATTCTGCTATTGGTGATGGTACTGCAAATATCTTTCGATTCGCATCGGTGGCCATTATTCTGTTTCTGACCATTAGAAAAATCAGAAAGAGTGGGTCCAATATTTCAGGTAAACTGTGGCGAGTGAGGTAATTACTTCCTCAGCGTTTTTTCTTTCACAACCTTCTTAGAATTCGTTCGTAAAATCAGTTGTTTTACAAAATAGTAAAAACCTAATGCGTAATTCAATCGGAGAATTTGAAGAGATCGTTTTGCTTGTTGTGGCTGCACAACATGACAAGGCTTATGGCTTATCTGTAACGGACGCCATCGAAGAACAACTCAAGCGATCAGTAAAACTGAGTAGTGTACACACCTCTCTTTACCGGTTGGAAGAAAAAGGTCTGGTGGAATCAAGAATAGGGGAGACCTCCACACTAAGAGGGGGTAGAAAGAAAAGACATTTTATCATTACCATGGCTGGCAAGAAAGCCCTTATCAGTGCTCAAGAGGCTCGAAATCAACTCTGGCAGCAGATTCCTAAAACAGTGCTGGACATCAATAAAGCTTGAGTCAATCCAAAAACGATATCAAGCCGCCTCGGTTAGCAACACGCCTTTTCAATTACTATTGTAAGAATGAGCTTGCCGATAGTATCCTCGGTGATCTGCAGGAACAGTTCTATCGTGAGGCGGGAAAGGGCCATTATCTTAAAGCGAGAAGAAGGTATTGGGCCAACGTGTTCACATTTATTAATCGGCATACACTTCGAAGAACTCATAAACAACCAAATCACAATCATACCGCCATGTTCAAGAACTATACTCTGATTACGCTCAGAAATCTCCGAAAGAAGCCTGTTTTTTCATTCATCAATATTTTCGGTTTGGCTATTGGCTTGGCCAGCTGTATGATCATCTACTTCTACATTCAAAGGGAGTTGAGCTTTGATCGATTTCACTCTAATAGTGAGAACATCTATAGAGTTGCCAATACCTATGATCGTTCGGGTAACAAATTTAACTGGGTGCGCACCCCACCAGCTCTTGCTCCTGGTATAAGGGATAACTTTCCAGGTATAGGGAAAGTAACGCGACTTAGATTTACTGATGAGCATGTTTATGCTCTTGGAGATAAAGTCTTTAGCATTGAGAACGGCTTTTTTGCAGATTCACTGTATTTGGAGATGTTCGATTTCAAATTGAAGTCAGGGAACCCGGAAACTGCTCTTGATGCTCCAAATAGCATCGTTTTGACAGAGGGCTTGGCGGAGAGATTCTTTGGAAACGATAACCCACTAGGTAAGTTAATTCGCTTTGATAATGAAAAGAGCCTTAAAGTAACCGGAGTCTTTGAACGATTGCCTACCAATTCGCATATAGACTTTGAATTGCTGATTTCTTTTTCAACCTACGTGGTGCCAGAAGGGTATTTGGCAGATTTGAATAGCTGGGCTTGGGGAGGTTTCCAAACTTACATTGAAATATCACCCAATATTGACCCAACCGACTTACAGCAAAACATAACAGAGTTATATCAAAACAATTATACTCGAACCGATACGAAAGTGGCTGCCGTCCTTCAGCCACTGCACAACTTGTATTTGGAGTATCCGGACTATTCCAATGTGGGCCATTCAATTAAGGTAGGAGACAAGTCTACCATTTACATGTTGACCGGCATAGCTACGCTGGTTCTTTTGGTAGCGGGTTTGAACTTTATGAACCTTTCCACTGCGATTTCTTTGAATAGGGGAAAAGAAATTGGTATGCGGAAGGTGATGGGAGCAGTTAGAGGTAAAATCAAGAACCAGTTTTTAATTGAATCCGTGATCATTGCTCTGATCAGTATGTCGATTGCATTGGTTTTGGTAGTTCTTGCTGAACCGGTTTTCAATGACCTGCTCAAAATCGAGTTGCCAAAATCTCTCATGGATTACTTGGTGGTCATTCCAATTTTTGGGCTTGCAAGTATAGCCATCGGAATCCTTGGTGGACTTTATCCATCACTTATGCTTTCTTCTTTTAGCCCTATCAAAGCACTAAAAGGCAATTTGAAAACGGGCAATTCAGGAACTGTGGTTCGAAAGGGACTGACCATATTTCAATTCGTTGTTTCTGTCGGATTAATGATGGCCAGTCTTCTAGTCGTTCGACAAACGGATTTCATGAAAAGTCAGTCGCTGGGTTTTGATCAAGAGAATATTGTGGTGCTTAAGGTGGTAGGTACCGACATAGGCGATGATTATGCATCATTGAAAAACACGTTGATTCAAAACCCCTATGTCTCAATGGTCTCTACAACTTCACATACATTCAGTGGATCATCCAGCAGTGGACCAGCACGGCTTCAAGGCGCTCCAGCCAGTGAGAGTCATCATTTAAATTATTATCAAACCGGATACGACTTTCTTAAAGTCATGGACTTAGAATTGAAAGAAGGTCGTTTTTTCTCAAAAGAATATCCGAATGACCCTGAGGAAGGGTTGATTTTAAACGAAACAGCAGTGAAGGAAATGGGTCTGGAAGAACCATTGGGGCAACATATTACCTTTCACAACAGAGATAGGGTTGTTATAGGCGTGATTAAGGATTTTAACTACGTATCCTTGCATTCCCCAATTTCGGCAATGGGCATTGTGATGCCCTTTACTATCCAGGATCTCATTCTGGTAAAGGCTAGCGGTGGGGTAGTGTCAGACGTAATTTCGTCATTGGAGGACGATTGGAATTCAGTGTTGGAGGGTGTTCCGTTTGATGCAAAATTCTTGGATGAAGGGATTCAAGCAATGTATGAACAAGAAACTCGTCTGTCTAAGCTGGTGGGCATATTTTCAACACTTGCGGTAGTGCTGGCTTGCCTCGGTCTTTATGGTTTGGTTGCTTTTTCGGTGCAAGCAAGATTGAAGGAAGTAGGTATAAGAAAAGTACTTGGAGGATCTGTGAATAGCATGCTGATCTTGCTCTCTCGTCAGTTTTTCACATTGATTCTAGTAGCTAACTTAATTGCAGTGCCATTAGTTTACTTTTTGGGAGACAACTGGCTTAGTAATTTCTCCTATCGCACAGAGATGGGGCTATTCCTGTTTTTACTTCCTATGACCGTTTTGATCTTAATTGCACTGATTACTTTGAGTCATCAAGTGATCAAAGCTGCGCTAACAAATCCTGTGAAGGTGTTGAGAAACGATTGATTTTGACCCAGGTTTAAAGACTCCGTTTTATACTTGTCAAACCAGATAAGAGTAGAAGCTCAAAGGCAAACCCTGAGCGGAAAATTAAAATGACAATGTCAGTCTAAGGATCTAAATACCCATTTGTAAGAACTGGGGAGTGTTGGAAATGGATAGTATGGCTCTGAAAACTCTCCTTCGATTTCATTCTGATCTGGTGCGAAAGTAAACCTACCTGATTTGTTGTGTCCTTTGACTTCAAAAACAATCTCTTGGTTAAGCCGCTCGCTAAAGACAAACTGTACATCCGGAAATACATCGGCCTTAAACTCGGTATTTGAACCAGGAATGGGTTCAAATCTAATTAATAGTGTGTCTTTTACTGTTATGACAGTTCCCTGTGGGTAGGTTTTACCCCTTGGATAACTTTCAATTTCAACCAAAAATTCACTTTCTAATTCGGATATCTGCATTGCAGCCTCGGGTACATCATTATCACAAGAAAAAAGAGAGAGTAGTAAACAACTAGAAACCAGGCTAATTTTTTTCATGCTACTCATGGTTTTCTGGATAAATTTAAGTCAATCAAACTGCTATAGACTATAACACCAAAGTCTATCTATGTCCCCTATACCAACATATATCGAACATATGTAACAATCTCAAGTTACATAGTTTCCGGCTTCTATCGCTTATAATGCAAATCGATTTTAAGTTCAAAAAGATGTCACCCTATATGTTGGGTTTTCATTTACGAGATCAATTGAAAGATTAAGAACCATATTGACGATTTTGGTAAGTTTCCCGTACTGCAGTCTATTTAAAGGCTTTGAATTTCTTGATATCCTGTGAGTAGCAACTTGATGTGATCGCAATTAATGCGAGTGATAGGATTCCTTTTAGGTATTTCATTTTCGTAGAGATGTTTGTTCAGGCCGGTTTATGTAATAGAGATCGTAATGAGGGTGTAAATCGCAATGAATCAGGATGTTTGCCTTTGAAAGCATAGCACCGCTATGGTGAAAAGACAAACGAAGCGTAGCGTCTGATTCGAAGCGAGTTACGTCCGTAATAGAAAGTCTATTGCATTATCCGGGTTCGATTGATATAAACAAAATACGGGGCTATCTACAGCTTTGTGCCCGGTCTTGTGACCGCAGTCAATTTTTGGGATGGTTGATTAACTCAAACTTTCGTTTTCCACCTAATCACCTTTCAGTCACCGAAGCTTAAGCGTAGGAGAGAATCACCCAATTCATCTCTTAATATCAATTGGCACAGACTCCGTTTTATACTTATCAAACCAAGTAAGAATAGCGGCAACTTTTGCGATCAGATTGCTTGGTTTGGCCGCAATACCGTGATAAGCTCCGGGAATTCGTACCATAGCCGTTTCGACATTCTGAAGTTTTAGGGCTGTATAGAACTGCTCGGTTTCATGAATTGGTGTTCTTAAGTCGGCCTCACCGGTAAGCAGCATAGTTGGGGTAGTAACATTGCCAACCAGGGAAATGGGAGAGTGCTTCATATAGGTTTCGGGATCTTCCCAGGGCTTTTTCTCAAACCAGTATTTTGTACCCACCACAGGTAAATCCGAATTTAACGCCCAGCTAAACCAGTTAATTACAGGCTTGGCTACAACAGCCGCCTTAAAGCGATTCGTCTTACCTATTATCCAGGCGCTCAATACACCGCCACCGCTTCCGCCAGTTACGAAGAGTTGAGATTCATCTACATAGCCACGACTAATCACTTCATCCACTCCAGACATAAGATCATCGTAGTCTTTACTTGGGTAGTTCTTATCGATTTCGTTTCCAAAGGAAGCACCATAGCTTGTACTTCCACGAGGGTTGGTGTACAGTACAACATAACCTGCTGCTGCCATTAGTTGAATTTCACCAGAGAAGACCGGCCCGTAACTAGAGAATGGCCCTCCATGAATTTCCAGAATTAAAGGATACTTTTTGCTCGGATCAAAACCAGGTGGTGTAACAATCCATCCATTAATGTCCAATCCATCGACTGACGACTTGTACCAAATCTCTTCGACATTCCCGAGCTTCTTATAGTCAAGCAAATCTTCGTTTACTCTGGTGATGCGCTTGTTAGTAGTGCCATTGCCTGCTCCCAAGTCTGATGGCTCGTGTGTTTCTGCCCAGGAATAGGCATAGTTACCGTTGCTTGCTATGGTGAAGGTTCCGGATGTATATGGCCTGCCAAGCGACATGCCCCCAAGGCCTTCCGTGATATCGTTTACCTTTCCTTTGGTTGTGATATAGGCAATTTTGGTATGCGCTTTATCCACATACTGAAAGTAGAGGCCATTGCCATTACTTGCCCATTGTATATTCCCTACATCTCTGTCCAGGTTGCCAGAGATCAGTTTAGGGTTAGAACCATCTATTCCAGCCAAATAGAGCTTTCTGACTTGATATCCCTTGTAAGTATCGTCATAACCGATATAGGCAATCTGGTTCCCATCAGGAGAAATCCGTGGGTTTCCATCAGGCCCATAACGATTTGTCAGTTTGGTTAATCTTCCATCCGTCAGAGAAACAGAATAGATGTCTGAATCTTGAATTTCCAATTCAGAATCTTCTCTCAGGTTAGCACTAAAATAAAGATGCCTGCCATCCTTTCCCCATTGCGGACCGGTATGGTCATGCCCTCCAAAAGTGATTTGTCTTGGTGTTCCGCCAGATACCGGCAAAGTGAAAAGCTGCTGGTTTCCGCTTGGCAGAAGTCCTACACCATCTCTCCGCCAGTTCAGATTATCGACATAAACAGGTGGGGAATTCCACTCTGCCCCTTTGGGTTTCTGGGGCATTTTTATTGGTGATGCCTTTTGTGTTGGCACAAACATATTAAAGGCCAAATACCTGTCGTCTGGAGACCAGCTAATATTGGAAGGAGTTTTTTCGGAATTGACCAATACACGTTCTTCACCGGTATCCATCCAGCGCAGGTAAAGTTCGGTCTTGCCTGACTTGTTAGACAAATAAACAATCTTACTCCCATCATGAGACCATCTTGGAGATCGATCACCTTGCTTTCCATCGGTCAACGGCCGATTCTGAGAGCCATCAAAATTGACAATCCATAGATTTGATAGATTCTTGTCCGTCATCACATCTTTGAAATTTCTAACATAAATAATCTTGTTGCCATCTGGTGAAATTTGAGGGTCCGAGACATATTCAAGATTGAAAATGTCCAGCATCTCAAGGCGATCTGAGACCTGAGAGAATCCCTGAAGAGAGATGAAAAGAAAGGTCAGTGCAATAATTGATCGTTTCATAAGGGTTGATTTAGGCCAGAAGATACTAAAACGGCCCATCGCGAACAATCGAAGAGTTCTGAACGGAGCAAGCTGCTTCGTTAATTCATGGCTAGCGCCTAAAGACCACAGCACCTCTGAGCATGGTAAGATCTACCTTGATTTGGCCAATTTGATTGGGATTAACCTCAAAAGGATTCTGATTGAGAATGATCAGATCGGCTTCTTTGCTTACTTCGAGGTTGCCCACCAAGTGCTCTTGTCTCATAACATAAGCTGCATTGATGGTATAGGCCTTGATGGCTTCTTCCAAAGTGAGTTCCTGCGGTGCCCTGGTCACAGCGTTTTGCAAACCTACGAATGGATTTAAGGTGCTTACATCATGATCGCTGCTTAAGGTTATTCTGGCATTAGCGGCCTTCAGGCTCTTGAGTGGAATGATATTTTGAGAATTGACCGCTCCAATCAGCTCTTCGTTTTCCCCCCATTCCGATGGCTTTGAAAAATCGCCAGCTACCTGAGCATCGGCTGTAACATTGAGTTGAGCAAATCGACTGTAATCGGAGGGACTCATAACCTCTATATGTGTAAGGCGGTGTCGACCTGATGAGGAGCCACTT
Source organism: Roseivirga sp. (assembly GCA_029262895.1). Classification (GTDB taxonomy): domain Bacteria; phylum Bacteroidota; class Bacteroidia; order Cytophagales; family Cyclobacteriaceae; genus Roseivirga. The sequence goes on along the minus strand of JAJCYM010000027.1, from coordinate 42,318 downwards.
TGCTCTATGGCATTCAATGCTTCCGTTATGCCTCGGTTTCCGATGGTGTGAACATGAAAGTCAAAGCCCGTTGGTTCAAGTGCTGATAAATAGCTGGCTAAACGACTCTCAGTAAAGTAATTGAGTCCGTTATTGGTCGATTTCCCAAAAAGGTCGATCAGATAATCTGACTTCATTGCAGCAGTAGTATTATGTACAATGCCGTCACTGTAGAATTTGACCTGATTGATTTTTAAAAGCTTGTTTGGGTCGTTACTATAGAGGTTCTTTAGGGTCTCAATTTGTGAGGCATCGTCTTCAGACGGGTAGGCCCAAAGCCCAAGATTGGTTCTTACCGTTAGAAGGTTATCAGATTCCACTTGTTTCCAAACCAGATGATGATCACGTTTCCAGTACGTTCTTGCATCACTAATCGAGGTAATGCCATTTTGCGCTAAAAGCGGAAGCATATATTGGGTCAATCCCTCATAATCCATGCTTCTGGTAGAAGCATCCGGAGTCTGGGCGATATCCATAACCAGATTGCCGGCATTGTCTATCAAAATACCATTTGGTTCACCGGTTTGAGCGTTCTTCATAATTACTCCACCAACAGGGTCATTTGTGAGCCCGGTGATTCCAGCTAGTTCCAGTGCTTTGGAATTCACAAACATGGAATGCGAGGTTTCTTCCATAATGATTACCGGTCGATTAGACACGACATCATCAATGATCTCCTTGACAGGCCTGTTAGCTTCCAGCAAGGTATATAGAGAGTGACCCCAACCAATCAACCAACCCGTTCCCGGATTACGCCTATCTGCTGTTCGAATTGCGCTTGCAAAGTTTTCCGGGTCATTCTCATTGGGATCAAGTTGAAATACAATGCTTCCTGAGGCGGCTTCAAGAGGATGTATGTGCACGTCATGAATGCCGGGCATTACAAATTTTCCGTTCAGATTTTCAACCTGGGTGTCGGAGCCTATAAATGCTTCCACATCGCTATTAGAGCCCACAAAAACAATCAGTCCATTATCTATGGCTATTGCCTCGGCCGTAGGCTGTTCTGGGTTAACCGTGTAAACCACACCATTCCTTAAGACCATATCAACACCATCAATGGCGCCTCCGCCAGGGTTGGGGTCATCGCTGCCACATGATAAAGAGAGGAGAAGAAGGAAAAAGGAGTAAAAGCTAAGCATGGATTTTTTCCTGGGCCTGTGAGAGGGTTGATAATTATTTCGAAACATTAGATTGAGTCATTTTGAAGATACATACAGAAATGCCCATTTTTACCCTACCCTTGAGAATTATAATTTTGGAGGAAGAATTGGATGCAGGTTTCGATAAGTATTTGGGCAGTAATCATTGGGATAGGTTCTATCCACGGGTTTTTCCTATCCGCAATATTACTCGGAAGAAATCGTGGATATAAAACGTCCAACTTGTGGTTTGGGCTTATCATAGCTATTTTTTCATACTGCCTGTTGGAGTTCACCTTATTACTCTCTGGTAATATCAGGTATGTGATTCACATCTTTTCAGGCTACGTTCCGCTAATGTTTTTGCTGGGCCCCTTTCTTTGGTTTTTCACCAAACGCAATTTGGGTGGTGGTGGCTTGAGAAAAATTGAGTATTTGCACTTTCTGCCAGCCCTTGGTGTGCTAATAAGTTTTATCCCTTATTATCTTTTGGCCGGAGATATAAAATTGGACATTCTTGAAGGCCTCTATGGCCAGGGGGAAACAATTCCCGGAAGTATTTTGGGCTTTAATATTGCCTTCTTTATTCACCTGGGAGCATATATACTCCTTTCCAAACGTCAGCTCATAAAATACGAGGAACCGAGAGCTTCTTTTAAGAAAATCGAGAAGAGGGTCAATACCCTGGTGCTTTCAATGATCGGTTTGTTTGTGATTTCGTTCCTCTCATTTGTCTTTTTTCTTTTCCCTTTAAAGTGGCGCCTGGAGGTACATTACAGTTTGATTCTGATCTTCTCATTTCTGATTTATGTGTTTTCGTATAGGGTGCTCTTCTCAAAGGAAGAACAGACTTACGGGCAGCAGAGCTATGGAGGGAAAAAGACCGACTTTGATCCGGAATTAAGCAAACGACTAGTGAGCTTCCTGGAAGAAAAGAAACCCTTTCTCGACCCTGACTTGAAGCTTCAATCCCTTGCAAAAGAACTTGAGATAAGTGCCCATCAACTTTCGCAGCTGGTCAATCAAGAGTTTGACACAAATTTTTCAGGGTTGGTCAATGAACTTAGGGTGGAGGAGGCCCAAAATCTTTTGAAGGAGAATGGAGATGAAAAACTATTGGCAATAGCCTTTGATTCAGGCTTTTCCAATCAAGCCAACTTTATCAGGGTGTTTAAGCAGTTTACCGGCATGACACCTTCTGATTATCGTGAGACATTGAAAAAGTAGTTCACATTTTATAATTCATCAATATTTGGTGAAGTCTTAGTCCTAATATGGCCTCAAAAAAAGGTCATGAAAAATCGTTTTAAACTTAACTATCTTCTAATACTCGCCCCGGTCATAATCTGGCCAATTCTATGGTCCAATGGCTTGGTTCCCTTTCTCCCTCAAGACTGGTTTTCCGACCCTACAAGGGCGTGGTGGTGGAGTTTTGCCACGACTATTTTCATTTTCGAATGGTTAATATTTCTATTCATCAGGTCGAGAATGGAGGCAGGTTCGGTGTCCTGGAAGGATATTGGTCTGGACGTCTCCTGGTTCTCTAGGAATCGGAAATGGCTTATTCCTTATGTTTTGTTTTTTCTCGTTGCAGCCGTGTTGGCACCTGGCTTTTTGTATGGTGAAGACATTCCAAATCAGGGACAGATCATCCCAATAACAGCCGTAAGTTGGAGCGAACGACTCTTTTTTGTTTTTGTCTCTATGACTGCTGGTATTTGTGAAGAGATTACGTTTAGGGGTATTGGCTTAACCTTTTTCTCGAAAGTCCTGAGGAATAAATGGATTCCAGCGGTGGTTACTTCGCTATGCTTTGTCTTTATTCATGGGCCATTTCGCGACTGGGTCTGGTTTAGTCAATATTTCGTTATCGGGTTATTATTCGCTATTGGATTTTTGGCGCCTAAACGACCTCGACTTGAAATTCTAATCCTCATTCACTTTACGGTTGATGCCTCACTGGCAGCTTTTGTGCCTTAGCCCAAAAGGTAAGTCAAGGTTGCTGGTTTTGGGATTTCCGAAAGTTATCAAGTTTACCTTTGTTCAACGTTTTCAGCAGTATGAATCCGACTATAGCGGTCAAAAGAATGCTGATATAATAGATGATTGTATTGTGATCGGCCGCGTCAATGGGGCCGAGCGATGATGCACTGACATTGGAACTTGCATTGAAAAAGGCATGTACGAGAATGGCCATAAGGACACTTCCCTTTGTTTTAAAGAAAACGAAGGTGAAAATGAGACTCTCGGCTACAGTGTAAGCAAAGTAGACGGCTATGGAACCGGCTCCGACTTCCAAAAAGTCTGGAATGGCTGCCCCGGGAAAGGTGAATGATGCCAGATGCCAGAGCCCCCAAGCGAGGCCAACAAGTATCGAGCTTTTGAGCATGGAGTGCTTTTCAAGAAGTTTGGGAAGGAGGAAACCCCTCCAACCTAATTCTTCGCCCATCGGGCCAAATGGGAGTGCGGCTAACAACCAAATTGGAATGGAAGAAATTCCCCCAATCGCATCGAAAGGACTGGATGGATAGCCTAAGGCAAAGGACAGTGATGTACTGAGAAGGTAAATGGAGATTGGAACAAATAGAATGAAAAGGAGCCATTTCCAGGATACCTTCCAAATCTTGACCATTTGCCATAGCTTTTTTAGAGCCGGTTTGCCTCCGATTGTGTAGGTGATGATGATTGCCGCAATTGTTGGACCGTATGCGCCAATTAATCCGATAAAGGCTGCGGGTGGAATGCCGTCCTCAGCATTTAATATCATTTGATAGCTTGGGTAGAGGAATACCCAGGATATGATATAATTGACTACCAGAAATGAGAGCAGCGGATATTGATTAATGTACTTTTTCAACATACCTGCAGTCTACGCAGGCAAGTTTGTCTGAAGTTCCGAAATAGGGAAAATGTGGTAAACAGGTAGTCTGGTTGTGGCGAAAATCTGTCGAAATGAAGAGCTAGTTCTTCTTGAACTGCTGTCGAATATCATCTAAGTATTTCTTGCCGATGTTCAAAGTATTCCCTGAGCTTAATTGTATGGCGGGTTGAGAAAAGTCGGCTTGGGCAACATGGGGAAGGTTAATGATATAGGAACGATGTATTCTTTGAAAGCTGTGGGAATTAAGCTTTTCTTCCATGGCAGCCATAGTACTCCGGACCAGAAATCGATCCTTTGTGGTATGTACTTTCACATAGTTGTCGTCAGCCTCCAGCCAGATAATTTCCTCGTGTTTGATTAGAAAGACCTTACTTCTGTCTTTGATTTTAAGTATTCCGCTTTGTAAGGTTTCGTCCTCTTTAAGCAAGCTAAAGAACTGAGGAGTGGAAAATAACTTATAGCTAATAGAGTAAATAACGAAAACTCCGAGCAGGTAGACCACCGCATAAATATTCTCGAAATCAGGACTTGTCTTACCAATGAAAGAGATAATCCAGGCGAATAAAAATGACAATGCTAAGAACAGAATGAAATTCCTTTTGTCGTTGTCCTTTGGGATTTTGGAAACTTTCCGAATGGAAAGTATGCTATAGGTCAAACCTTGAAGTACTAAGGCATAACCGATAGTTTGTTCAACACTGGCGTTGAAGGGTAAACCAATAAAATGATCGACAAGTACCGCAATTTTGAACAGAAGAAAAGGTAAAAAGTGAAACCAATCACCCCGCAAAACCCGATGCTGAGCTGTGCTCCAATAATTGACAAAAAGAAGCAGCAGGGGTCCGTAAAGCCATTGATTGCCATTCCAAATTAATGTGGCTAAGGTACCCTGCGATGATAAGACATTATCATCGAATAGGCAGCCCATTGCCAAAACCAGCAATAGAAGTGAGAGTAGCTTGAAATCAAGCGTTTTGGCTTTTGAAAACAGGATGACTGAGATGATCAGTCCCTGGGCAAAGCCTAAACTATATATGATTGGTATTACTGCATCCAACGGACTCACAAGTTAAAGTAGACTCGCCAAAGTTAAGGCAGGAGTTGTCTTCTCTAAAATCAGGGAGAAATTATATGTTAGCCAAGGTCAAAGGTGAATTTGTACATCATCCATGGCTCATGGTTTTGAGTTTAGGTGAAGTAGATAAGAATTGCTCCAATGGCGGTGGTAACCAGGATAAACTTTCGAAAGATGTTGTCATTTACTCTTTTCAAAACTCTGATACCCACAAAAAGGCCAAGGAGGATTACCGGTACGGTGACCAGGTCTACTTTAAGTGTGTCCCAGGTAATGGTGCCCCAACTGAAAATATGGAAGGGCACTTTGAAAAGGTTGATGATCAAAAACAACCATGCCGTGGTACCAATAAATTGATTTTTTGGAAGCCGCATAGCAAGAAAGAAGATATTGGCAAAGGACCCTGCCAGATTACCTACCATGGTGGTGAATCCGGCAATCAAACCCATGGTACCGGCAACAGCGATATGTTCTGGAACATGCTTAGACTTTCTTTGATCCCACCACCACATTACAGTGACTGCAACAAAGATGACGATCGCCATGCTCTTGCGAAATACGTCCTCATTCATTCCATGACCAACCCATGTGCCGAGCACCACGCCAACCATCATAAAAGGCATTAATCGAATCAGGTATTTCCATTTGGTGTGTTTGTTATAATAAATGGAGGCGATGATGTCTCCAACAATCAACATAGGGAGAAGAATGCCCGTGGAGGCTTTGGCTCCAAAAACGAATACCATCATTGCCACAATAATGACGCTAATGCCCTTGATCCCTGATTTTGAAAGGCCAAGAATAAAACTGGCAGCAAAGAGGGTTAACCAGTCCGTAGGGGAGAGTTGGGAGAGCACGGCTCAATATAGCAAGGCAAGTTGATTAACACCTTTGATAGCTCCCTTTTGTCGAGACGAAAGAAGATAGGCTGTTACCCCAAAGCCTTATTTGCCGGAAATTTCTTCAGACAGCACTTTTGAGACGCTCACCTTATTTACAATTTTCCAGACTTCTTCGATCTTAAGCAACTGAAAGTAATCAGTGACCTCAAACGTTTTGAATCGCAGATGCACAATGGCTGATGCCCCCTCCTGAAAAATGTGAATGTTACTCACGGTTTTTTCATGCGCTGGTAAAAAACCAGCCTCGGCCTTCGTAATATCAATAATGTGTTGGTCGATTTTCACGCTTTGATATTTTTTATCCTTGCTCACAAATTTCAACTGACTCTCTGGGTGAAAGATATTGCTAAGCAATGCCTTGTCTTTGGCTTCCCAACCCCTGAAGTAACTATTGACAGCTTTATAGACCTGCTCATAATCCTTTGATTCAACCTGAGAAAATGCAAAGGACTGTGTTAACAGAAGGAATGTAATTGAGAGTAACTGTTTCATAATTAGCGATTTGAATGGTTAATTACGGCAATCGCCAAGTACATGCTGATCTAACTCGTCAAACAACTTGAGTTTTTGGATATAAAACACTTGTTCACGGTGAGAAGGAGAATCGTTTTTATGATATGGGCTGTGTCAATGTGAATCATGGGTGTGTCATAACGATACAAATCATATATATAGGTGAGCTTGTTATTTTTTTAATAAGTTAATAATCAATGAATTACGTCCTTGGCATTGTTATGGACAATACAAAAGCATAATTTGAATGTTGTATTATGCTCAGGAACAATCTCAAAATCGCACTTAGAAGTTTATCCCGAAGAAAGCTCTACTTCCTAATCAATGTTATCGGACTGTCGGTGAGTATGGCCATCAGTCTAATCTTATTTGTCTTTGTTAAAGATGAATGGAGCTTTGATAATTTCCATGATAAAGCGGAGGCTATCTACAAAATCAATCAGCTGGATTATGTGTCAGATGACTATTCTGTCGAAAAGGGCTTTTTTAGCGATGAACTAAAAAACGTTAGAGTGAATGATGTAGCGTTTGGGGTGGGAGGGCATCTTGCAGATGTCATTCCGGAGGTTAAAACCTCCACCCGTTTTGGTTCAAGTGCAGTTTTTATTCAGCATGAGGGAAAGTGGCTCAATGAGATATGGCATTATGCCGACAGCTCTTTTTTCGATATGTTCTCATTTCCAATGGTTGAGTCAAACAGAAGTAAGCTGCTGAGTAGTCCTACAAATATTATAATCTCGGCAAAAATGGCTCAAAAGTACTTTGGAGCTGAGAGTGCTCTGGGACAGAAATTTTCAATGACTAACCGATTGGATAGTAAGGGAACATATAAAAATACGTTCACTGACCATTCAATTTATGAGGTAGTAGCGGTGGTTGATCTGCCTTTGAATTCCTCCATTCAATTTGACTTTCTATTTCCCATACATTCAAAACGAGGCTTTTCTGATATTTCGGCAGATAGGCAATTCATTTTTAATTCTGGAAACCGCGATGCTACATTTTTAGAGTTAAATGCATCTGTGGACGTTGCTCAGGTGAAGGGAAAAGTGAACGATGAGCTTGACAATATTTATGGGGAGTCAATTGATATATTAAGAACCCGAAGAAAACTCCTGGAAACTAATCCTGTCAGGTCCTTTGATTTGGTTCCTTTGGGTGATGTCCATTTCGACACCGGGATTTCCGGCAATCAACACCTGCAAGTGAGAAGTCGTCTTTATTCCTGGATATTACTATCAATTGGTATTTTGATAGTAGCCGTAGTGAGTGTGAATTGTATTACCCTGAATCTGGGGACTTTCGGCATGAGAGGTAAAGAGTTCACAATGAGGAAGGTTTTAGGGGCTCAGAAAGGCCAACTGATCAAACAACTCTATACGGAAGGGGCAATTCAAATTCTCTTGTCAATACTCGTGGCAGCGACTTTGCTTCAGTTTCTTATACCGGTTTTCAATCAATTGACCAATGCCAACATTAACCTGATTCAGGAATTCAACGACTTCCTTTTATTCTCCGTGGCATTGTGCTTTTTGCTTAGTGTTATAATTGGATTGTATCCACTATTGATTGTCGGCAGACTTAAAATAACAGAGTCACTCAATGGCTGGTCAGCCTATAAGATGAAGCCCACCTTAATCAAGGGCATTATGGGAGCCCAGTTTGCGATTGGTCTCTTCTTATTCGTTTTGGTCATCAATATGAAAAACCAATTCAAATATCTATTAAACAAAGACATGGGCTTTGATAAGGAGCAAGTTGTGATGGTGCAGGATTTAGCTGGAAAGTCCAATGTTTTCAAATCTGCGCTGGAAAGTGATCCGGATATTCGAGATATAACGCTAACAGGGGGAGCACTTTTCACAAAAAACATGTTTGGTTTTTTCTGGAACCCGCCACATGACCCTGATACCAGAGTTAATGTGTGGTATCATTCCGTTGATGAAAACTTTATGAATACCCTTAATATTGAACTTGACAGTGGAAGGTTTTTTGAAAACTCACCTTCAGAAGCCCTGAATTCTGTTTTGGTCAATCAAACACTTTATAAACTTCTGCAGCAATCTGAAACCTTTGATAATAGGTTTGAAAAGAAACAGATCATTGGGGTAGTGAAAGATTTCCACGCTCAATCTCTTTTACATGAGTCTTCACCCTTAGTTCTTCACTTCAGCCCATCTTCAAGGAATACACATGCGAATGCCTATATAAAACTAAATGGCAGTGAAAATATGACTGTCACCATTGAAAAAATCGAAGCCAGATGGAATGAGGTTTTTCCCGATCGTCCTTTTAATTTTCGTTTTATGGATGAGAGGATAGAGCAGGAGTATGCTGAGTTTGGCAGAGTGACAAAAATTATTGGCTATTCATCAGTTGTAGCGCTGTTACTAAGCGGCATGGGCCTCTTTGGACTCATGAGTATTTTGGTACTCAACCGACTGAAAGAAATGGGGATTAGAAAAGTATTGGGTGCAGTGGCCTTCGATATATATCTTTTGCTTTCCAGAGACTTCGCAATCATAGTGCTGATAGCAGGAGCTTTGGTGGCCTATCCTGCTTACCTGGTTATTCAGAAATGGCTTGAGAACTTTGCTTATTTTGATAATCAGTTTTTGAGTCTCTTTCTATTAGGAGTGCTTATCGTTACAGCACTTTGCTTGAGCATTGTGAGTTTTCATACGATAAGAACATCCAAAATCAATCCCGTCAGATTTTTAAGGGACGAATAAGCCATCATCCTTGAATACCGTTTTCCCTCACGGGGTCATTATGCGTGGGGCTTTCTGGGGGACGTGCCCATATTTAAACAAAAAAGCCCCACACTCAATGTGCGAGGCTTTTGCTGCGGAACGGACGGGACTCGAACCCGCGACCTCCTGCGTGACAGGCAGGCATTCTAACCAACTGAACTACCGCTCCAATATCTTAATAATACCTTTCGTTTAAGGTGATGCAAAAGTAGTACTCTGTACAATATTTACAAACATCCTTACAGAAAATATTCCTAATAATTTTTGAAACTTTGAGGACGCAAAACATAGAAAGTCAAGGTGGGTGGAAATAACCTAATCTTGCTTACTCAGTTGACTTCGTCCCATAAGTTTGACGAACATATCAGCATCAGGAATTTGTGCCAGAATCACTCTTGCCAAAACGATAAGTGGCACTGAGAGTAGCATTCCTGAAACACCCCAGATATACCCCCAAACCACAAGCCCAAGAATGACGGTTACGGTATTCAGCGCCACGGAAGAGCCCATAACCATAGGCTCAACAACATTACCCCACACAAATTGAGTAGCAATCAAAAGTATGATGAAGAAGCCATAAGTGCCCCCGTTGTCGATCTGGATTAAGCCGAGCAGAATGGGGGGGATGGTAGCAGTAATAGACCCTACTGTAGGAATAAAATTGAGAAGAAAGGCCAGGAAGCCCCAGAACAAGGCGAAATCAATACCAAATGCCCAACAGATCAAACCAAAGCAGACCCCGGTGCTTAAACTGGTCATAAACTTCACCTTCATATAGCTGACAATGGCATCTTTGACTTCAACAAAAGCCTTGAGTAGCTTTTGCTTACCCACGTCATCATCGCCCTCAAGATAGCCAATGTATTTTTCGTATTTAACGATACTCCCTAAAACAGCCACCAGATAAACAGCAGCTAAAATGAAATTGAAAGTAAATGTTCCGAGTTGGCCAGCCACAATCCCCGAAGTGTTCAACATAAATTCAGGAGACATTACTTTTCCTAATAATTCAGTGACACTCTCACTTTCAATAGCATCAAAGCCAGGAAGGTGCTCTACTTGTGAAAGAATCCCGTCAAGCCGGGTATTGATTTGGCCGAGTAATTTGTCTTTTTCTCCAACAATTTGAGAGCCTGTATCCACTACTAATGCGCCAACCAGGAAAAGGAAACCAAGTGTGAGAATGGTAATCACAGAAATACTGACAGAGTAGGGCCACTTCTTCCTTTCGAAATAGGCGATTACGGGTTGCAGTAAAATTCCAATAAAGAGGGCAAAAGCCAATGGGATAAGCAGTCCGGCTAACTCTTTCACAATGAGAATGACCACAATGGCCATAAAGAAGAGTAGGGTGTTTTTAATGGTGACGAGGTTTGGGTTGCTGTCCATATCAGAAAGTTAATATTTTAAAATAAGCAAATTATCTATAGAGGGTAGGTTGATGAAAAAAAAGGCCCTCTTAGTTGGCGGATAGAGATAAATATTAATTTTGTACCTTCCTAACCTAACCCTATGCTGTTGGAATTTGAAAAACCTATAGTAGAGCTTGAAGCCAAGTTGAATGAAATGATTCAGTTGGCTGAAAGTAGTAATGTAGATGTGAAAGATGACATCAAATCTCTGGAAAAGAAAATCCAGAAATTGAAAGAAGATACTTACGGCAATCTTACCAGATGGCAGAAAGTACAGTTGTCAAGGCATCCTGAAAGGCCATACACGCTTGATTATATCTATAACCTTACAGAAGATTTCGTTGAGCTTCACGGGGACAGAACCGTGAAGGATGACAAGGCCATGGTGGGTGGTTTTGGAAATGTCGATGGGCAAACCGTAATGTTTATAGGCCAGCAAAAGGGCCGTAATACCAAGCAGCGTCAGATGCGCAATTTTGGTATGGCCAATCCGGAAGGGTATAGAAAAGCCTTGCGTCTGATGCGCATGGCAGAGAAATTCAATACCCCAATCGTTACATTGATTGATACTCCGGGAGCCTTTCCGGGATTGGAAGCTGAAGAGCGTGGTCAGGGAGAAGCCATTGCCAAAAACATCCAGGAGATGTTTATGCTGAAAGTGCCTGTAATTTGCATAATCATAGGAGAGGGTGCCTCAGGCGGAGCTTTGGGCATCGCCATTGGTGACAAAGTGCTTATGCTTGAAAACACCTGGTACTCTGTGATTTCTCCCGAATCTTGCTCTTCAATTCTTTGGAGAAGTTGGGAATATAAGGAGCAGGCTGCTGAAGCACTGAAACTCACAGCTGAAGATATGCTGGGCTTCAAATTGATAGATGGAATTATCAAAGAACCTCTTGGGGGTGCGCACAGAGATCCTAGTTGGATGTATGAACAACTTAAGGCTAGAATTCTTGAAGAAATAAAGGGCCTAATCAAAATAGATCCAAAGAGCCGAATTGATCAGAGAATTGAAAAATTCTCTGATATGGGAGAAGTTGTGGAGTGATTAAGAAAAAACTGATAAGTTCGACCACAAGGCCTGCGCTTTGTGGTCTTTTTATTTTTGACTAATTTTCTTAAAATCGACATCAGATGTCAAAAAAAAAGTCCTCTTTGAAAAATTACTTTATAGAACTTCTGGTGGTTGTCATTGGGATTTCAATAGCATTTGCCATTGACAAATATGCTGAGGGATTGAAGGAGGATAAAGAAATGACCATTGCCCTGCGTTCAGTTGCTGATGATCTTGAAAGGGATATCAAGGCATTTGAGGGTAGCCAAATTCCAAATAATCAGAACAGGGTTGATGAACTCGACTTCATCCTGGAAAAACTACGGAATGAAGAGTTGAAAAATGATAGTTTGCATTTGCTTCTCAGGAGAATGCTTGGGTCGGCCAATTCCCGATTGACTATTGCAACTTATGAAACACTGAAGTCCTCAGGAAAGCTGGATAACATTCCTAATACGAAGCTTAAAAAACTGATTGTTAGTCACTATGAGGGCAACTATAATCAGTCGGATTATTTGTCCAAGAGCAACATAGCCTATTCTGAAAAACTCCGTGACTACATCTCCTTAAATTCCAGTGCACTTTTTAATAACGACTTTTCAGAGAGGAAACTAGTCACAGACCCAAGTTTTAGAAATATGATAAGCGTTTGGAGGGGTATGATAAGATTTAAAGTAGCAGAATACAAACGAATGGCCGAATCTTCCAGGGTTGTACTGGATGCGATTAATCTCGAGCTCCAATAAGTTTTCAAATCCAAAATCCCATCTTCTTCACTCGTAATTCTTAATTCCACATTCTTAATTCTCTATTCATCAATTGTTCTGAAGTTTGAAGATTACGGTGTAGAGCTTATGTTCCAGATGCAATTCCTTTAGCTGCCCCTCAACATACTTGTGTAGCTCTTTTTTTCCATCATGTTCAAAGTAATACTCACCTTCTTCCTGTTTTATTACTTCCAACATATCCCCGGTGGCCAAGGCATAGGCTTCATCAATATTGACTGGTTCTTCCAAATAGAAGAGATCACCACCAAATAATTTTGGTCGATCGATTCTTTTAGTCTTTTTACCCACAGTGACTTCATAATAGCCCTCTTTGAATATGCTGTGAGCTTTTGAATGAATGTGGCCATTTGTTTTGGTTACGGCCTCCGACTCCATCAGTTTACCCTCCATGTAGGTAGAATAACTTTCAAAGTCGACTCTTATTTTGACAATCATATGGGCCACAATGTATGTGGATACAGAAATTTTTTCAGATTCATCATTAACTTCTCGAACCACCTTCATTTCCCCAACCTTATTTCCATGGATAAATGCGTCATAAACACGAGTTTGTCCAGGTAAGAGTTGAGCAATAGTCAGCACCGTGATAAAAAAAAGCAGCCTTCTATAAGTTGATTGCGTCATTAAGTTGTTATTTGTTAGAAGTTATGAATTATTTCATTCTTTGACTCGTTTGAATAAATGGAACAAGTTAAATCTTTTTAAATGCCATCACCCAAGTCGATTAACACCCTACTAATCAATAGAATGAATCTGAGGACATCCGTTCTGATGCTGGTTCTTTGCCTGTTCCTCTTCAGTTGTAAAAAAGATGACGGGCCGACTACTGTAATTCTAATAGATGGGCCGAGTGATGTTATCATTGGTGTTAACAACGAACTGCAGTTGACCGCTACTGTAAATGGAGCACCTGCTGGGACATTGGTATGGACAAGTTCAAATGGTGTTGCTGCAGAAGTTGACAATAATGGATTGGTCACTTCAAAAAAACACGGAGTAACCACCATTACGGCAACTGATGGTTTGACCAGTGCAGAGTATCCTCTTCAGGTATTTAACGCTTCGGGCTCTTCCTTACCTGAGTTTGATGCTGATGTGGTTGCTTTTATGAGAGGGCTCAACATTCCCGGTGCCTCGTTTGCTGTGGTAAGAGATGGCAAACTGGTAATGGCCAGAGGTTATGGGGTTGCTGATATCCTAACCGAGGAGGTAGTTACACCAATCAGCCTTTTCAGAATTGCAGATGCGAGCAAACCAATTACTGCAACGGCAATCATGAAACTGGTCGATGATGGGATGTTGGATCTTGATGAGAAGATGTTTAATATTTTACAAAACAAGTTTCCCCAGGTGAGCGAAATTGATCAAAGAATTGTTGACATTTCTGTCAGGCAACTGCTGAATCACAGTTCGGGTATTGACCTGTTTCCGCAACCTATGTTTAATCAGGGAAACATAGCCTTTGAACAACAGGTGGAGAGCCCGCCTTCATTAGATGTGATTTTGGATTGGTGGTCAATCCAAGATTTGACTACAACTCCCGGAACAACTTTTGCCTATCACAATGTAAACTATGTGCTACTTGGAAGAATCATTGAGGCCAAATCCGGAATGACATATGAGGAGTATGTCAAAGCGAATATTTTAGACCCTATCGAAGTCACTGCGGCTCGAATAGGGGGGAGCTTAGAACAGGACAGATTCTTGAGAGAGGTGAGTTATTACACACCCTTTTCAGCCAATGCACGCTCCGTTTTTGATACCGGTGATCCGCTTGTCCGTCCAGCCTATGGAGGAATTGGGCATATTCAAAATATGGACTCACATGGTGGTTGGATTGCCAGTGTGGTAGATTTGGCCCGGTTTGCCTTAGCAACTGACGGAAATCCTCGCGAGCCAGACATTATATCTTCAACTAGTCAACAGCTGATGGTGGAAGATTCCGGTGAAGGCTTTGGCTCTGGTTGGTTTATAGAGTCGGGCAACTGGAATCATTCAGGTTTAATGCCGGGCACTATGTCTTTGCTTTATGTAAATGATAATGGAACCATAATTGTCGCTCTCATGAACAGTACCATTGATCCCAGCGACCCGCTTTTTTCTAACGTCTTCAACTTCTTCAGAGATGACTTAAGGGAGGCGGCAGAATCAGCCGAGTGGATAGATCAGGATTTATTCAGCGAATTTTGATGAGGTGTCTGATTAAGTTCTGATCCAACCTTACCTCTTTGTTTTTCTTCTTACTTAATTATTGCCGCTGTACCATGTTGTGCCTGCACTAAGCAATGTGACCAATTCTGGTTTGTATTGAAAGATCATGGCTGTTAGCCATTTGTTTTTACTCATTGCAGCCATTGACCGTATTGTCATTGATTTGACCGATAGAAAAATAAATTTAGTCTTATCTAAAAATATTTTATAATATTGTGTAAATCAAATTTCGTAATGCTAAAATCTCGCTTAATATTGACTGCCGCAGTACTCTGTTGTTTCATTGTTGCTTGTGATGAATTGATTCCTCCCGCGCCAGAAGAGAATGAGTTGTTGGATGGGCCGGTTGAGGGGCTGTCCAATGAAGAGAATCTACAGTTCCTGTTGGGTGATATCGCCTTTAATGATGAGGTATTCACTCCTGAAACTGGGTTAGGGCCATTCTTTGTAGCTGCCTCTTGTGGGAGCTGTCACATTGGGGATGGAAAGGGGCACCCCTTTACAACATTGACAAGGTTTGGACAGGCCGCACCTGGTATGAATCCATTTTCAAACAACGGAGGACCTCAATTGCAAAACCGTGCAATTCCAGGGCACGTACCTGAAGAACTTCCGGCTGGAGTCGTTTTTTCAAGAATCACACCTCCTGCAAATACAGGTTTGGGTTTTTTGGAAGCACTCACCGATGCGCAACTTTTGTCAAATGCCGACCCAAATGATTTGGACGGAGATGGGATTTCCGGTGTTCCTAATTATGTGACTGCACCAGACTATTTTGTTCCACAACCTCATCATCAAGAATTAAATGGTCAATATATAGGCCGATTTGGCAAAAAAGCCGCTGCAGTTAATCTTTTGCACCAAACGGTAAACGCGTATAAGCAGGACATGGGCATCACCAGCGAATTCGATTCAGAAGAACCTTCTATCTACAACAAACCCAATCAAGCGCCTGATAATGTTGAAGATCCTGAGGTGGCTTCAAGTACAGTCAGGAATCTGGTTTTTTACTTGAGGACACTTAAAGCGCCAATCCAGAGAAACGAAACTGATGAGGACATTATTCGCGGTAAACAGCTGTTTACACAAGCGCAATGTTCCTCCTGTCATACACCTCAATGGACTACACCGGTGTCAGATGTGGCCGCCTTAAGCAATAAGACCTTTTTCCCATACACCGACCTTTTGTTGCACGATATGGGTAGTGGGCTGGATGATGGCTATACAGAAGGATCAGCTTTAACCAGCGAATGGAGAACACCACCGTTGTGGGGACTGGGTCTTTCCGAAAATTCGCAAGGTGGGCAAATATTTTTAATGCATGATGGTAGAGCAACCAGCATAAGACAAGCCATAGCGATGCACGGAGGAGAGGCAGAAAACAGTAGGAATCAGTTTACGAACCTGAGTGCTGAAGATCAGGAAAAACTCATCGCTTTTTTGCGGAGTCTATAATATGAAAAGAGGAGAGTTTTTAAGAAAATCATCTTTAGGCTGTATGGGCATCATGGTTGGATCCCTTGCCTTAAGCGGATGTGCGGGTGCCAAAGCAATAATGCTACCCGTTGAAGATGGGAAAATGGCCGTGCCGAAGAGTAGCTTTACCGTTGAAAGGAAGGGCAAGATCAAGGAACTCCGACATGTGGTATTGCAAAATGCCTCCATGAAATATCCGGTGGTTTTATACAAGTATTCTGAAACAGAGTATAAAGCAATGCTATTACGCTGTACACATCAAGGAACAGAGCTCAACGTGTATGGAGACCTGATTGCCTGCCCGGCACATGGCAGCGAGTTTACAAATAAAGGGGGCGTAATTGAAGGCCCTGCAAAGGAACAATTGAAAGCGTTTAATACAGAGTTACGCGAGAATCACATCATTATAAGTCTCTCTTGAAATGAAGAAATTTTTAACACTAGTAATGGGGTTGTGGTTTTGCACCAGCACATTTGCACAAACAGACAAAGGCAAGGTGGATACGACAGCTTTGAACATGGATGCGGTATATAACCGCCCATTCCTCAGCTTTGACAAGTTACCCGTGGCACTAGGAGGCTATTTAGAGGCCAACAGTAGCTATTTTGGTTCTGATGGTTTGAGCGAAGGGCTTTCTTTTCAAATTCCAAGGCTGACCATCTTCATTTCCTCCACAATTGCCGAGCGCATCAAATTTCTCACTGAGATTGAATTGGAAGAAGGGGGAGCAGAAATTGCGATTGAGTTTGCAGCATTCGATATTGAATTCCATCCCATGCTGAATTTTAGGGGAGGGGTGATCATGAATCCGATTGGTGCCTTCAATCAAAATCATGATGGACCGAAGTGGGAGTTTATCAATAGGCCTATTGCCTCAACTACTATCATCCCGTCAACATGGAGCAATGTCGGCTTTGGAATTTATGGTAAGACGGCTAAAAACAGCTGGGCCTTTGCCTATGAGGCTTATCTGACTAATGGCTTTGATGGCAGCATTATAGGTAGTGCAGAGAATAGGACTTGGCTGCCGCAAAGCAAGGCGAACAAAGAACGTTTTGAAGAAAGCTCAAATGGTGTGGCCTGGCTCACATTGAAAACCGCCATCAAAAATTTTAAATATGGAGAAATTGGTTTTTCCTGGATGGGAGGAGTATACAATAAGTTTGAAGAGGACGGCTTACAGCTGGATGAAAGAAGACGCCTTGATATTTTTGCGATTGATTTTAATGGAAAACTGCCCTTTTCAAGAACCAAATTGATAGGAGAATATACCTGGGCTAACATTGATGTGCCTGCTACCTTTTCACAGCAATTTGGCAATAGACAAAGGGGTGGTTTTATTGATATTGTTCATCCGATCTTGAATCAGCGCATTTTGGATTGGGACAATAGTACACTTAATCTCGCTTTACGCCTTGAGTATGTTGATTACAACAAGGGTAGTTTTAGAGAAACCGGAGGCAATATTTTTGACCATACCTATTCAATTGTCCCGGCCGTTAGCTTCAGGCCGTCTCCACAAACAGTACTTAGGTTAAACTATAGAATGGACTGGACCAGGGATATTTTGGGCAATCCATCTGTAAAGACAGTAGGGCTTCAATTTGGGTTTTCCACCTATTTTTAAGCGAAACCCGGAAGGGTGATTGGCAAGAAAATTACCGCACACCCTTTCCGGATTGGTAAACTGAACTGAAAATTATCTTTGTGGAGCCGTGCGTACATAACGCTGGCTGTAGGCAATGGACTTTTTGCCACCGGCCCAACTGCCATACGGCCTATAGGCGATTGGGCTATGAGGGTTGTACTCGCTGGTTTTCATGCCGTGCGTGTAGTAGCCACCACCTCTGTAGCCATAACCACCTTCTTCGTTGATGCCTTTTGGCCAGTCTGAGTTGGTAGCTTTGGCTTCATCTGAAAGCTTACCGTCTCCATGGGTTCCTTTGAAATTTCTACCTATTGGATGACCTAGTGTCACACATTTTTCCCACAGGCTGCCGGCCAAATCCATTACCCAATAGTAAGATGCCCCATACCGATGGCGATTTTGATTGTTGATGTTCGCTTCTGAGAGATTATCTGTTAAGGTCAATTCATCGGTCAATTCGACTTTTCGTGCCAGGCCGGCTACATTATCAGTATTCCATGGAAACTCATGGGCTATTGGTTTTCCGGGTCCTCGGGCAGCCTTAGTAAATTCCAATTCCGTCATAGGCCGCAGACCAGCCCAATCAGCTAGGGCCGCACCATCATCCCAAGTGATATAATTAGAGGGGCGAAGGCGACTTTCTGCAATAAAACGACCATTTTCAAATTTGATCGTTCCCCGTTTCGTATAGTAATCCTTGACCTGATGAGGACTAAGGGCTTCTGCCAAATTGGTTGAGATAGTATTCAGAAAATCAACATAGAGGCCTTGTGAGGTCTCATATTTCATCATATAGAAAGGTTTGACTCCCTTTGGAAAAGTTGAAGGGATAAGGCCTTTCTGATCTCCGCGATAGGGAGACCGGCCGATCTGATAGTATAAGTTGCCGGCATCAGTACCAACTTGAATTTCTTGATCTTCTGCAGTGATTTCATATAAACCTGAGGCTTTTCCTTCAGCATCAGATTTATAGAATGAGGCAAAATTTATGGCTCTGACATCAGGGTCTCCAAGCGTGAATCCACCACTAGGTATATACACCATTTCGATAGCATATACCTCGAGTTGCGCATTTGCAGGTAGGTTTTGCAGTACTGATCTTTCTAGCTTTAGATTCAGCTGCCAGGTCACGTTTCCTCGATGATTCTGGCCAGGTGTTACAAAAATTCCAACCCTGTCAGAAGGTAATACTAAAGAGGCTTGTGGAGCCCCGTTAGCAGATGTAGCCTTGTGACCAGTAGATGCCAAAGTGCCATGCGTATAACTGGTGTTAGGGTTTACAAATTTCACGAATACCCAGGCCGCATCATGGTTAGTGCTGTTTTTCCAGGCATTCTCCCACGATAAGGTAAAACTTACAGTGCCTTGGCTGCTATTTAATTTGGCATTTTCTACTTTGATATTTGTGCTCCAGACTGCCATTGGTAGCATCAGGAGTACTGCTATGATTAATTTTTTCATTATTCGCTTCTTAAAGATTGAGATGGATTTAGACGAACTGTCTTGAGTGCCTGAAAGCATATGGTCAAAATAGACATGGCCAGAGTGGCAAGGCCGGCAAAAACAAAAACCCAAAAGTTCAGGTCAATTTTAAAGGTGAAATTGGCCAGCCACTCCCGGGCAAAATACCAGGCTGCCGGCCAGGCGATTAGGTTGGCAATTATCACCAGAATTGCATAGTCTTTGGAGAGCAGTCTTAAAATGCTTGGCACTGATGCTCCAAGCACCTTTCGCACGCCAATTTCCTTGACCCTTAGCAGGGTGGAATAGTTGGTCAAACCAAGTAAACCAAGGGCAGCCAACAGGATGGAAATGACCGAGAAATAGCCGACCATTTGGCTGATTTTCTGCTCGCCTTCATAAATATTGTTCAATCGCTCATCAAGGAAGAAAGGAGTGAAGGGCCGACCAGGCTCAAATTGATTCCATACTCCTTCAATAGACTGCATGGATTGGAATATATTTTCTGGCCTGATTCGAATGGCCATATAAGCATGCCAACCAGGAGAGTAGGTAATGACCAAGGGCCTGATGTCCTGTTTAAGGTCAGCGAAATGAAAATCTTCAATTACACCAATGACAGGGCGCATTTTACGGCTCCAGCCAATGGCTTTCCCTTCCCATGCAGCACTGTCCCAGGCTTGTGCAGCTGACTCATTGATAATGAATGTTTCCTTGTCAGTTTCAAGGGCTTCATCGAAGTCTCGGCCTTGTTTTAACTTGAGGCCAAAGGTTTTAATAAAATCGAAATCCGCAAAGAGCCCGGGTACATTTTGACCCTTTTGTTGTCCTTCAAAAAGAAATGGTCTGAGCGGAACATCATTGCCCAAAATATCAGACATAGCAGATGCGCTGACAATATCACTGTTTCTCAGAAGCTCTTGTTTGAATTCATCGGATTGTGCCTTGATGCCCGTTCCCCTGATGGGAAGCATTACGACCTGTTCTTTATCAAAACCCATGTCTTTATTCAATAAAAACAAGTGCTGCTGATTAACGATAATGGCACCAACGATTAAGATCACTGAAATGGCAAACTGGAATACAATAAGGCTTTTCCATAAAAGTGATGACCTATTCCCGGTGAGTTTTATGTTGCCAATTTTCAAAGCGTCCACGGGTTTGAACGCGCTGACTATAAAGGCCGGATAAACACCAGACAACAGCCCAATGAATAAGGTGAATCCCAGGATACTCGCCATAAAAACAGGACTGAAGAGAATTTCATAATTGATAGGCGCATTTGTGATCTGCTCGAAGGGCTTTACAAAAACACCCGCAAGAGCCACAGCTACGATTAAGGATATAATGCAGGTGAGCAATGATTCTGTGAGGAATTGATCAAAAAGCTGCCTCACGTTGGAGCCCATTACCTTGCGCACCGCAACCTCTTTGGCGCGTTGTGATGACCTGGCTGCGCTGAGGTTCATGAAGTTGATTACTGCGATGATGATAATGAAAGCTGCTATCGCTAAGGCGATATAAATTGACTTATAATCTCTATTCGGTTCTATCTCCTGATACAGGCTTGAAGTCAAATGGATGTCAGTCAATTTTTGGAGGGGAATCTCTACAAAAGGCGCCATCCTCTCCGAAAAATGCCGGGGGATAAATTCGTCAGTGTATTGTTGCAACTGCTCTTGCGTCATTCCCTTAGGAATCAATACATAGGTGTGACAGGGGTTCCAATACCATCCTTTATCGCCAAAACGGTTGCCTGTTGCTTGAAATACCTCGTCAATGTTCATCAAGGTTGATAGGAAGTCGAACTTGAAATGAGAGTTAATAGGTGGGTTTTTCGCGATTCCTGTAACGACCAGGGGAAGGCTGTTTTCGAATAGGATTGTTTTGCCCATGGCCGATTCATCCCCAAAATATTTTTTAGCCATACGCTCGGTGAGCACTAAAGACCTGGGATTGTCAAGTGCCGTTTCCGGATTGCCCTGTGCCAGTTCAAAGGAGAAAATATCGAAGAAGAGGGAATCGGTGAAAAAAAGTTTCTCCTCATAAAAGCTCTTTTGCCCATCCTGGTAGGTAAGCAAAGGAACCTTCTGAAAGGTCTGATATAGCCGAATTGTCTTTACTTCAGGATAATCGTTTTGAAATGTAGGGCCAAAAGGGAAGGGGACACTGGCAGATTTTTCCTCGACTACACCCTGTTCATTACTAAAGAGCTCTGAAAAGCGATATATCTGATCGGATTTCTCATGGAATTGATCAAAGCTTAACTCATTATAAACAAACGAGCTAATGAGGATTACTGAAGCTAAGGCGATGGCTAGTCCGATGATTTTAATGAAGGAATAGAACTTATGCTTCATTAAACTCCGGACTGACGTGATATAGTTGTTTCTGAACATATTGAAATAATTTAAGTTTTTGAACCTGTTGTTTTGTTTGAAATTGGAAGGTTTGAAGGAGCGAACCACCTCCCAGATAAATAGCCATTGCGCGCGAAAACGACCAATTTTCTCACTACGGATATAAAATACTTCATGCAAGTCTCCCTGAATTTCATTGATCAGGGCACTGTCACAGTACCATCTCAGAAAGCGGTCTGCCCATTTAGGAGGCTTGAATGAAGGGTGTTGGTTTTCCATCAATTGAAAGAAAGTTTTGGAGCCATATTCCAAAGCATGGCACGCTGCTCGTTTAATTCTTTGGCAGTTTCGTAACCAACTTTCGTGATGTAATAAAAGCGCTTACTTCTGCCACCTCGTAGGTTAGTTGAGCCACCGACCCTCGATTTGATTAAGCCCTTTTCTTCTAATCTTCTAAGTACAGTATGTATTGCCGGAATTGTGATCGACTTGCTAAACTGTCTACTGTACTCTTCAGAAATGGTTACTGCATAGGCATTGTCTTCAAGGACAATGACCATAAGGAGAATAACCTCTTCTAAAGAACCAATTGATCTACTCATTACTTTTTTATTTAATAAATACTTGTATAACAAATAAAGTAAAAAAGACAGACAGCATCAAGCTGTCTGCCATAAATTAATTCGATGTGGTATTTTGGAGTACCTACGAATTGACTGGTTTCTTTACCAAGTAGAGGTTTTCATGTCTCTTGTGGCTCGAAGAATGTCTCTGCGACTGATCGTTCCTACAAGTTTGTCATTTACATCTACTACAGGGAATCTTCTAAAGTTCGTAGAGAGAAATTTCTGAGCACAATCCAATACATCCATTGTATCGGTCAGCGTCTGAGGGTTGGGGCTCATATACTGCGATACAGAAATTCGCCCATGTGGTAAGTTGAAGTAGGCTTCATCTACCATGATTTTCATGCAGTCTATCTCAGATAGGATGCCTACGATCTTGTTTTTATCATCTTTAACGGGAGCACCCGAAATCTTCTTTTCCAAAAACATGTCCATGGCATCAGAGATACTTTGGTCAGGGGATAGGGTATACACATCCCGTGTCATATATTCTGTTATTGGTCTGTATTCTTTCACAGTTTTGGGTGGTTCTGGCGCACTTACACCGGTAAAATTCATAGGTACCTCCTTGGTTAAACGGTTGTTAAAAAAATGGTGAAAGGATTTAGAAGATAAGAAATCGCGGGCTGAAAAACAAATTATCAATGTGAATAGAAAGGAATTACAACACTCATAAACTGCCCTAATTAGGCTTATGTGTTGATAATATTGTATTATAGCAAAGCAAAAATTGATTTTGAACAAATAGAGCGCATTATGACTTTTCTTCAAACTTTGGCGGTTGGAACCATACCCGCCTTGATCACAGCGGCATTTACCTACTTTAAATTGAGACAGGATTTTAATATGTATAAAACAGAAGTGATGGCCGAACGCGCAGCCAAGCGATTGCTCAGACACCAGAGTTTTACGGATAGAAGTTTCTCGGCTATTCAAAAGGAACTGGGTGGATGGGACAATGAAGCCGATGAATTACGGAAGATTTTGGTAAGGGCCGGTGCGGTTAGAACCTATAGAACCGAAGGCAGCAAAAAGGAAGAATGGTGGTACTTGCTTTCCAGAAAGGGCGAGCGCATTAATAAAATCAAAAAGAAAAAGTGAGTAAGGCGAATAACTATTATAACATTAAACTGAAGGCTCTCTCCAGAAGTCATCGCAACCACGGTACTAAGGCGGAAGTCCGGCTATGGTGCGAATTACTCAGATCCAAGCAAATGATGGGTTATCAATTCTTAAGACAGAGGCCCATTGACAATTTTATTGCTGATTTTTTCTGCAAGGAATTGAAGTTAATTATTGAAGTTGATGGAATCACCCATGCCTGGGAAGGGGCAGATGAGAAAGATGATAAAAGAACAAGGAGGCTTGAGGAGTTGGGTTACCACGTACTCCGTTTTGATGATGTAGATGTGATGAAAAGAGTTAGTTGGGTGAAAGTGGAGATTGAAGAGTGGATCAAGGAAAATCACCCCTAAAGTCCCCTCAAGGGGACACAGAGTCTGGTGGTTCGTGGCGTTTGGAAGTTATGGTGATGAGGGAAGGTTGCATAAGGTAAGTTCCCTTTTTTGGGTGCTTTGAAGGAGATTAGAAATATTCTGATTATGTGCGAAGTCTGGATTACAGATGGAGGCCAGTCCCCCTTTGGGTAGAAAAGGAAATGAAAGAGGGGAGCTTTTTGAAGGGGGTAGGGGATGAACATTGAAAGCCTAGATGTCTGCCGATCACCTGAAAATAAAAAAGAAAACGCCTCCCCACTGCGAAGAGGTGTTTTTAAAACCAACATTGAAAAGGTTATTGCTCAAGGGCAGCCTTTACTGCGGCCTTAAGTTCTTTTTCCAAATCTTTTGTCCCCTGACCAGTCATGTATTTGATTTTTCCGTCTTTGCCAATGACCACCACAAGCGGCAAGGCCAATATTTTGTATTTCTTAGCGGTTCTCGCATCCTTATCAATCAATGTTTCATAGTGAACCAGCCCCTTTTCATCTAGATAGGCCTTTACATCCAATCCTTTCTTTTCCCAGACGTTGACGCCAAAAACCTTGACTTCCTTTTCATCATAAGCTTCTTGAATGTCGTTTATCACCGGCATAATTGTCCAGCATGGCTTACACCAACTTGCCCAAAAATCAAGTACCACAACCTGACCTTTGTAGTCCAATGTCCTACGAGATTTTCCATCAAGGTTTTTAAGAAACCAGCCTGGGGCATCGATGCCAACTTTGATTTCACGATTGTCCTCGTCTATTCTTGTATAGTTAGCAGGAACATCAATTTTTAGGTCATTTTCCGATATGGGCTGATCTACTGCGAGCGCGCTTACTTCAAAGTAGAAACCGCCACCTTCCAAAGGATCATCATTGACTGACTTTTGAGCGTGAATCATGTGATCTTCAACCCCGGTGTAATAGTAAATTCTGTCCTTGAAGGCGTTACTGGTGCTTACCACGTTACATTGAACCCCATTGACTGTTTTCTGACCTTCATATTTAAGAGTTGGGTCATTAAGTTCAGTTTTGAATGGTTCGGGAGAGAGGTATTGAAATAACGTTGCATAGTAAGAGTAGGAGCTTAAATGATTGGAACCTCCGGTCATTGACCCATACTTATATTCCTTGGATTCATGATCTATCGCTTCAATGTTCATCGTAGCAATAGCAATTTCTTCAGTCTTCAAAAGGCGCTGCTTCTCATCCAAAAAGCCAAGCGTAATATGAGAGAAGAACTTCGGAAATGTGCCCTTGAGTTTTACTGCGCCCCGAAAGTGACCATTGTATTTACCGTCTCCCTTGTAGGTATAATTGTAAGACACTGTCTTGGTGGCTAGCGCAACATCATTGGCTTTTTGAATGATACTTTTAGCCTTTTCAAGATTCTTGACATCGAAATTTTGAGCATTCAGGCTCGCACAGACCAACAGTGCAATAATCAGTATTGTTGTCTTTTTCATAATTGACTTTTTTTGGAAAACTATGATGGCTTCTGATCATATGCGTCAGTTTTTATAAATGTTAACTATCTCGAAGGTATCTTGATGAACATTAGTGCCGTATTCATAAATTGAATCATGCAGGAAGGGGTAGTACTTAATTTTTCAGTTTGGCCATTGATCTTTTTGATAAGCACATCTGTTGGCTTCTTTTTGAGCCTGGTGCTGTTTATCAAAAGAAAGTTGAACCCGGGCAACCCCTACCTGGCCATACTGATTCTGTTCTTTTCTATCTCCATTGGCGACAGTGTGCTCTACTGGACAGATTACTTTCTGGTCAAGCCACAGTTATTGGGAATTAGCCTGCCATTCGGCCTGTTTTTCGGACCTTTATTCTATCTATATGTAATCCAGTCGGTTTCGAAGCGTAAGATTGCCTTGAGTGAGTATGCTCTTCATTTCACATTAGGGCTCGTTTATTTCATTTACTTGGGGAATTACTATCTCACATCGGTAGAAGAAAAACTTGCTGCCATTGAGGCTTGGTACAACGACCCCGTCAACACTTTTGTGGCGCCTCTGCTTAAAATTATAAGCCTGACAATTTATAGTTATCTGGTCTATCGCAAGCTGAAACATGCCGACCCGAAATTGGACAAGGTGCATTGGGTAAAAAGAGCGAATGTGATCTTTATATTCTATACAATCATGTTTGTTTTCTATCATATTCTTGTTGTGCTAGGCATCTTTAAAATTCAATGGGATTATGCTATTTCTGCTGCTATGGTGGTGTTCATCTATTATATAGGGTATTTGGGCTTTGCCAGTAGCCAATTAATGGGGGGCGTCAGTTTGAAGAATGGAAAGTATCGGAGCACCACCCTGACGCCCAACGCGAGTAAGGCCATTTATCGGAAACTAATGAGCCATTTGGAAAGCCAAAAACCTTATCTCAATCCGGAACTTCGATTAACTACACTTGCCGATCAGCTTTCAATTTCCCAGCATCAGCTCTCCCAGGTAATTAATGAACAAGCAGAAATGAACTTCGCGGAGTTGGTGAATTCATATCGCATTGAGGAAGCGAAGGAATTGATTTTGAAAGAGAAGAAAGTGATCGATGCAGCTTATGAGGTGGGCTTTAACAACAAGACCTCTTTTTACAAAGCCTTTAAAAGGAACACTGGAAAATCACCACAGGATTTTAAAAAATCTTTGAAGGCCTAAACTAAGGGAATGTTTGCCTTTGCAAAACTCTTGCCCATCATTTGATTTGCTCAATTCAAGGCTTTCAAGCACATTTAACGCACTTCTTAACATGAGGCATAAGCATAATTCTTCCTTCGGGAATAGGCTGATTACATCTAATGCAGATGCCAAAGTCCTTATCGTCTATTTTGGCTAATGCCTCCTGAAGGTTCTGAAACTTGCTCCTGGCCTGTCGCAGGGAAGCTTCCACCACGCTCTTGTTGTTTATGGCATCCATTCTGCTAATTCTACCAAGAGAGTTTTCAGGGGAAATGGGTTGGGTTTGTTCTTCGAGTTCCCCAATATCAAGGGACACTTTCTTGATCTCATCCTCTATCTTGGTCTTTAAATTCTGCTTATCCATAATATATGATTGGGACCTTTAACCTCATTCTGTCCTGTTGGCTCTATTAAAAAGAGTTTGAATAGGTTGTATCAAAAGGAAATTGAGTCCGGTCATCACCAAATTATATTCATTGAATGTTTCAAGTCTGTGACTTGGAACAAAGCAATCATGCACCCAAGTTACAAACTTGAGTGATTAACTTTTGAGGCAGCCTCCTTGATTAGAAAGAAGGAGGTTGCTGAACCACCTTGCCTTTTCCAGATTGATATACCTGAATAAAAGCCCAATATTTTTTGAGTAAAGAAGGAGAATTGAATCACCATCAACAAAACAGGGCTTGTTATTTTTTCTTAATCTGATTAACTCTGTTTCAAATTCAACCTTATGAAGAAGATCATCCTATTATTGTCTCTTACGGCTTTTATTAGTGCCGAAACCGTATTGGCCCAGTCTTACTTTCCACCTCGTGGGCAGTGGGAAACTCGAACTCCGCAGTCTTTGGGTCTTAATGCCGACAAAATTGCCGAAGCAGTGAAATTTGCTGAGGATAATGAATATTCAGGCTCAGTAGATTCTCGAATCGCTTCTTATCAAGGGTTTAGAAGCGAGCCCTTTCACGAATTGCTTGGCCCGACCCGCAGAAGAGGTGGGCCAGCAGGAGTGATTTTGAAGGGAGGTTACATTGTGGCGCAATGGGGTGATGTAGACCGTGTGGATATGACCCATAGTGTTACGAAAAGCTATTTGTCCACCACAGCAGGATTGGCATTTGATAAGGGACTGATAGGGGATGTCCACGAAAAAGCCGGAAACTATGTTTGGGATGGTACATACGCTGGAGAACACAACTCTAAGGTGACCTGGGAAATGCTCTTAAACCAGTCTTCGGCATGGTCGGGTGAGCTGTTTGGATTGAAGGATTGGGCTGATCGCCCTCCGCGTAATGGCGGACTGGACGACTGGAAATTTGCTAAACCGGTGGAGCCAGGAACGGTTATGGAATATAATGATGTCAGAGTGAACCTACTCGCATACTCATTGCTTCATGTCTGGAGAAAGCCATTGCCACAGGTATTGAAAGAGCATATCATGGACCCTATCGGTGCCTCGACTACCTGGCGTTGGTTTGGGTATGACCATGCCTGGGTCAATATTGATGGAGTGAAAATGCAATCCGTAACTGGTGGAGGCCACTCAGGTGGAGGTGTATTTATCAGTGCAATGGATCATGCCCGTTTTGGTTTGCTATTCTTGAATGAAGGCAATTGGAATGGTCAGCAATTAATTTCTAAAGACTGGGTTCGTTCTGTGCAGATATCGTCCAAACCGAACGCCAGCTATGGCTACATGTGGTGGCTCAACCGCGGCAGGCGCAAATGGCGCGGTGTCGATGATGAAAGCATCTACTTCGGTGCCGGTTTTGGAGGTAACTATGTTGTCGTTGATCAAAAGAATGACATGGTCATAGTTACCCGCTGGTTAGAGCCTAGCAAGATTGGCGAAATGATGAAAATCGTGACAGCGGCAAGTAACTGAGTCTGGTTCAAGGCCTCTGTCCTGCTGTTTTGTGGGTTGACCCTTTTGCGTAAAGCTCATTCAGTTTTCTATATTTAAACCATTGCTCTAGGTTTAAATTTTGTATGACGCTTAATACGCATGAAATCTCCTTTCTATTCATCAGCTTTCAGAGCCTGATGTTCGCATTGATCTTGCTGACCGGCAAAGGGCCTAAAAAACAATCAAACTTTCTGCTGGCCGCTTTGTTGATTGTGCTAGGAACCCAAATGGCAGTGCTGCTTGGTGAGGGAAGCTGGTTTGCCACAGATAAAATTCAGCCCTATCTATGTCTTTTTGGCTTTGCCTATGGACCACTATTATATCTCTATACGCAAAGTCTCATTTACAAGAAGTTTAGCCTGGATAAGAAGAAATGGACGCATGCCATTCCCTTTTTTATCATGCTGATTTCTGCACTGATTGGATACGCACTATGTTCCAGGTTTGGCTCGCTTTTATATATCAGTTTGATCGCCTATTCGGCAGTGGCCATAAGAGACATTGTCAGGTATAGAGTTGTTGTTAAACAAACTCAATCCAGTATTTTTCAAATGAACCTTTCCTGGCTACAATGGATGTTGATTGCTTTTACATGTACATTTTTGATAGATATTTATCAACATTTCTATGCGGAGATCAACATTATTCCGGGCTTGTCCCTGGTTAATGTGTCCTTGTTAATATTGATCAATGGAATGTTTTATAAGGGGTTAAAACAGCCCATGATTTTTCAGGGAATCTCACTGGCTGATGAGACGCTGGTTTCACCAATATCCATGACAAAAGAAGAGGCTGATATTCCAGATGAAGAACTGATTAGAATTAAGAATTATATGGCCAGTCTGGAGCCATTCAAAGATGCTGCGCTTACCTTAAATGAATTGGCCAGCCAATTAGAAATGCCAGCTCGAAAACTGTCGGGTCTGATCAATCGCCACTTTGGCCAGAACTTTATTGATTTCGTCAATACCTACCGAATAGAACTGGCCAAGTCCAGATTGAAGAATCCGGTTGATCCTAAGGAGACCATTTTGGAAGTCATGTACGAAGTGGGCTTTAACTCCAAATCATCCTTCAATACCCTTTTCAAACAGAAAACCGGAAGCACACCTTCAGACTTTAAGAAGCAGTCCATTTAGTGTTTTTTGAGGTTCGAATTTCTGTTTGCAGGTATTCGAACTCATTTCTCAAATTTTATTTCCGTTCGGATTCGTGTTGTCGAACGACTGGCACGGCCAGCCCTGATTTCTTTGCACTCATAAACTCAAAATTGAAAATGATGAATAGGAGAATTTATTTATTGGCTGCTATTGTAATGATAAGCATAGCAGGCTATGGTCAGTCCGTTGAGATTTCCGGGCGAATTTCCGAAGAAATCCAAAGTGTGGCGCTGAAAGTATTCAATGACAAAACACTGACCTATGATGAAGTGGAAAGTGCAGTTGCAAAGGGAGGTAAGTACAAGGTCAAGCTGAAGTATCAGGCACCTAATTTGGTGATGCTGGATTTTGGTGGCAAACGAAGCGTAAGGCTCTCTGTGACAAATGAAAAGTCCATTGAAGTGAACTATGAGAATGACGAGGTGAACATCTCGGGATCACCTGAAAGTGGGTCAATGCTTTCGTTTGAGGAAGAAAATGGTGAAATGCAAGCAAAGTATTTTGGACAGCTTAAGAAAGATGCTGACGCAGCCATGGCTTCCGGAGATCAAGAAGCACTTAAAGAAATTCAAAGTCGTTCCGCAAGCGCAATTCAGGATTTTCTGGTTGAATTCAGGCAATGGATCATTGACAAAGGAGAGGGGCCAGCTGGTTATTATGCCTTGCAATTTTCTGACTTTACTAAAGAGCTGGGTTTTATTGAAACCAGATTGGCTGCATTCAAAAAGAAGATTCCTGACAGTCCCTTGACCAAAGCCCTGGCCAGACAAGTTTACCGCTCAAAAGTGGTTTCCGTAGGAAAGGTCCCGCCAACAATATCGGTTTTGGATAGGGAAGGCGAGGAATTCAGTTTGGAGCAGTACAAGGGGAAAGTGCTGTTGATCGACTTCTGGGCAGCATGGTGCAGGGCCTGTCGCATTGAAAATCCTCAATTTGTCAAGGTGCATGAGAAATACAATGCTCAGGGCTTTGAGGTGGTGAGCATTTCTCAGGACGAAACTGAGCAAGCCTGGAGTAAAGCTATTGTTAAAGATGGTGTTGACATTTGGAGGCATATTTGGGACAAGGATGAGACAATCACTAACCTTTATAGTGTGAGCTCACTGCCGCAGAACGTTGTGTTGGACAGGGAAGGAAAGATTCTGGCGAAGAATGTAAACGCGGAACAGCTTGAAGCGCTATTGGCTAAGAACCTCTGACCGATCTGCGAATGGGCTCAAGTAGTTGCTCTAGTCCATTGAGTTTTATTTCATAAATGGTACTCAGGAGCATGCCTAGTTTGCCGCTAGGAAAACCGGCATTGGCGAACCATTCCAAGTAATGCATGGGGAGGTCGCACAGCAATCTCCCTTTGTATTTTCCAAAAGGCATTGCCATTCTCACAAGGTCTTTGAGCAATTCAGGATTTGCTTGTGGGATCATTAGTCCAAGGTAGAAAAATGTCGCAAAATCTGGTATTAATCATCCATCTTATAGCCTATAATCTCGATATAAGGCGAATGGATCAAGTCCCTATAATCTGCATAGCTTCTGACCTTATAAAGGCTTCCGTGTCTGCCAGACATATCCAGATAAGTGACTTTTCTTGCGTTGAACTTCTCCTGAATTTCCTTGCGCTGTGATTTGGTGAGGGGAATTTCTTTGACTAAGAGATTATCGTTATCTCTGATTTGAATGACCTTCCCGGAATTCACTGACAGCGTATTGTTGCTCATTATATCGGGAGTTGCTCCATAATCAGCCCAATCCACGACCGTGCTGAGTTGCTCCGCCCTTTGTTTTGAACTTATGATCCATTCAAAACCCAAGAAGAAATCCTTGTTAACCCAAACACCAACGCTATCAAGCTTAAACTTGATAATTCCCTTTTTTACTGTTGATTCAACAATAAAAGACTTTTCAACAATTCTCTTTCCTGGAAGGTCTTCACTATTCACTTCGTAGAAACTAAATCGAATCCGAAAAGTGTCCATTGTGTTTTTACCAATCCGCAAATTGACTTGAGATATTTCATGAAGATTTTCGGGAATAGTCACTTTGGTAAACATCTCAGTGCCACCGCCATTGTCGCCAAACCAAACCTTGGACCCGCCCTTTGATTTTGCTGTTTTAAAAATTGTCCCTTGTTTCAGCTTTTTGTTGGAAACAGTTACCTCATCAAGGGCTGTGATCTTTTCTACGAGGGTAACAGTCAAACCATCGAATGTGGTTAATTGAGAGATAGGAATTGATTTTTCTTCAAACCCTATAGCTGAAAATTTAAGTGTGTCGTTTTCGTATGCCTTTGGTATTCGCAATTCAAAACCGCCATCCTCGACACTTGCTGTGCCCACATTTCCGCCTGGTATTCCTATATGTGCGTAAGCAATTGGTGCATTTTCAACACTTTTTACCCATCCTTTTAATTCTATTTGGGCGGTGACCTGAATACCAATTGTTAGCGCTAAAAAGGTAATAAGCAGTTTCATGTTGTTGGCAAGTTTTGTCTAAAGATGCCACATGAATGAACTGAGTTGCTTGGTTCCGATACTAATTAATTAAAAAGGCCAATTTGAAGCTGGGTCTGAACCCATCATCAAATTGACCTCACCTAAGAATTATGTACTATTATCCGTCAGTTTCCTCTTCCAGGAAGTTGCCATCCTTGTCAAAGACTACGACAGTGTCATTGTCAAGAATTACATAATAGATTTGCTCATCTTCATTAAAGTATGCCTCATCAATGGTGCGATCTGCATAGTTGCTAGAAATGTAGGTGAGAATTGCTTCCGGTAAATCTGTAACTTCTACCTCGGTGCAGTCACCATACTCATCCTCTTCATCATAGGCTTCCACGAATTGTCCATCCTTATCAAATTCCACCACAGTGCCATCATTTAGGAATACCACATAATCACCTGTTTCCGTATTGACCGCTGCTTCTTCAATACTGGCGTCAGTATAGTTTGTGGCGATGTAATCGAGAATTATCTGGGGTAGGGTGGTGATATCAACTTCGTCCCAGTCCTCATCGCCATATTCTTCGTCATCGTATGCTTCAATAAAATTACTATCAGCATCAAAGACCAGAATTATTCCACTTTCAAGAACAACAATGAAGTCACCAGTTTCAGCATCTACACCGGCCTCTTCTATAGTTTCGTTTGCGTAATTGGAAGTCACATAATCCTTAATGGCTTGTGGTAAATCGGCAGGGTCAACTTCGTCCCATTCCTCACCAAACTCATCTTCATCTATCTCCTCCAGAAAGTTTCCGTCTTTATCGAAAATCACGCAAATTCCGGTGTCCAAAATCACAATATATTCGCCTGTTTCAGGATCAACATATGCTTCTTCGATAGTAGCGTCAGGGTAGTTGGTTGCCAAATAGTCTCGTATAGATTGCGGTAAGTCAGCAGGATTAACTTCATCCCAATCCTCCCATTCTTCACCCTCAAAATCTTCATCGCCCAAAATGTCAGCGAGATCAAAGGCCAGAATAAACTCACCGCCTCCATTAAAAATTAACACCATATCATTTTCCAGAAGAAGTATGTATTCTCCTGTATCCGTCAGCCAGAGTTCGTAGATTCCAACTCCTGAGTAATTTTCATCCAGATAGTCCTGAATAGTAGGTGGCAAATCAGCTTTGTCTACGCCTTGCCAATCATCAATTTTAGAGGCGTCAAATGCCCTTGTATTGGCATTGGCTAACCTGGACCTTTGAGAGTTTAACTCCTGTGGTGTTACCTCCTCGTTCAATTTTTGCTCATCACATGATATTAGACCAATACTTAAGACCAGGGCCATTAGCATCAATAGATTTTTTGTTCTTTTCATCGTGTTCATTTAAAAGGTTTGTTTGTTTAAATTTTAGGTAAGTTTTAATGACCGAACACGAGTATATACAGGAGGCGAAGATTCACCCCACCCCCCTTATTAAAAAATAATTTTCTCTGCGTCTAAGCGTAGGGGCATGTTGATATTGGTTGTGCTTGCGAATTATTCTTCCAATCGCTAAAAACTGCGATCTAAAAGAGATGTCTACCAGATTCTGCCTAATTTTCCAGATTCAAAAACAATCAAAGATTCAAATGTTAAGAACAACACTCTCTCTATTGATCGCCTTATTGACCATTAGCGCAGCTACGGCTCAAAAACTTCCAACTATGAGATATGAAATCGACATGACGCAAAGTGTCGATACTTTTATGATCGAGCTGACTCCTAGAGGTAAACTGGCCAATGAGCCAACAATCTTTCAATTCGCTTCGACAGCTCCAGGTACCTACCAAACCATGAATATTGGCCGATTGGTCAGTGGGTTTGAGGCACTGGACAAAAAAGGAAATCAATTGGGGGTGAAAAAGCTATCTGTCAATCAGTATGAAATCGCATCACCAAATAAGGTCAAAACCATTAGATACAGCGTGGCTGAAACATTTGATACGCCTGTCTCCGAATATCCAATCTACCCAATGGCAGGTTCCTCTTTAGAGGAAGATCATGCACTAATAAACACACATACTATGCTGGGTTACTTTCATGGCTTTCAAAAGAGCCCTATTGAAATGACCTTGATAAAAAGAGTGGGATGGGAGATGGGAACGCCTCTTTCTGTTAAAGGAAAAGTGTTGCAGGCAGACGATTATGACCACGCGGTAGACTCGCCAATCCTTCTGGGTAAGCTCACTAAAGCGGAAACCATGGTGGCGAGTACCAAGGTTGAAATATATACGTATTCCAAAAACGATAAGATCACCTCAGAAAGATTGTTGGAGAGTATGGGCAACATGTTGGCGGCTACCAAGGAGTTTTTGATCGATCTCCCTGTGGATCGCTACACTTTTCTCTATCATTTTGCACCTGATACTCAGGGTGCAACAGGTGCCTGGGAGCATTCTTATAGCTCGGAGTATACCATGATCGAAAATGATTTTAATACACCCCAGCAGGTTCAACAGGTTACAGATATTGCCTCTCATGAGTTCTTTCATATTGTGACCCCTTTGAATATTCACAGCGAGATCGTGGAGACTTTTAATTTTGTAGAGCCAACACCTTCTGTGCATTTATGGCTTTATGAAGGGATTACGGAATGGGCTTCAAATATTCTTTTATATCGTTCGGGTGATGTTAGTCTGGAAGACTACCTAAAGGGTAGTGTTTGGCAAAAGGTGATTATCAACACCTTTTTTGATGCCAGTTGGAGCTTGGAGAAGTTAGCGCAAGAGTCTTTTACTTCAGTAGGTGCTCGGCAATATGGTAATGTATATATGAAAGGCTCTCTGCTGGGTAATCTATTAGACATCAGGCTACTAGAGCTCTCCCAAGGTCAATTTGGGTTAAGAGAAGTTCTTCTCGATCTGATTTCAAAATACGGCAAAGGAAAGCCAATCTCTGAAGCCACTTTCTTTGATGATTTTGCCGCAATGACCTTCCCGGAAATAAGGGCTTTCTTTGACCAATACATATTGGGTACGGAGGAATATCCTATTGCTGAATATTTTGAAAAAATTGGTATCGAAGTTACCGGGTCAAATCAGAAGGATTTGGTCATTAAGAAAATGGATGTCATGAATGCTGAGCAGCAAAAACTGTTTGAGGCCTGGAGTAAGAACCTGGCAAGGAATTAATAACCAACCATATTTTGATTGAGGCTTTATGCCTGAAGCTCTGCTGGTTTTAACTTAGAAAGCCTTTGAGAAATCAACAGGCTCATTACTACGAAAGCTGTGAATAGGTAAAAGCCAATTTGAAGTTCAGTGTGATTGGTGGTTAGCATTTCCATGGATTGCGATACGCCTCCGAGTTGGTTGAGTTGCTCACTCAGAATGCCTGAAAAACCAATATAAGCCATAAAAATGGCCACTACCATTACATCTGCCATTGACCACTTGCCACTTTTGAATACCATGAAATTGATGAATTTCTTGTTACGCAAGCGGGCTGAATAAATATAGAGTGCGGAGCAAATAAGTTTGGCAACGGGAAATAGTACACTAAAGGCAAGTACTAGTAGGCCTACGAGGAAAACGTCTATTTGATTTTGACTCATCATCAGTCTTACGATCTCCAGAATACTTTTGCTTTTAAAGAAAAGGACCTGATCGCTAAAATGGATGGATTCACCCATCATTGTGAAGTTCATCTCTGAAATCCGCGCGTCTATGTCAATCATTGGCAATGACAGGCCTGCGCCAAGTAAAAATAAACTGACAAGGGTAAGCAGGGAGAATTCAGCGGTTGTGATGCCCTTTATAAAGAGTGTGAAGAGTGCAGCAAGGCCTGCCAATATGAATAGGACAGTTTTTAATCGTTCGCTTTGTGCTTTTAAGTCATTGACTTGAGTTTTGAGGGCATTGGTGGCTATATCAATGTTGGCCTGATCGTATTTCAATAGAATACTATCGCGTTGTCTATAATCTATTTCCGCAAAGGTGTCTTGGGTATATTTATCTATTTCATCCAAAAGAAACTGCTTGATTTGCCCTTTGTTTTCAGGGGTATCCATAAAATTCACAATCTGTTCTGTGAAAATGGGGATATCGGCTTTCATGCGGCCGAATATATCGGTGATGTTGGCCACACTTCGCCTTAGGAAACCGCTGAACGAACCGGAATTGCCTTCGCTATACCGTTTTTCGAAGTCATTGATGGTTGTGGTCAGGAATTCCGTGATTTGCTGAGACATGTCTTCCCGGCTTCCTGCACTGATGTCGAATTCTTCAATCTTCTTGACTACGACATCGGCCAGGATGTCTTTCCATTGATCGACATTAAATAGGCCGTATTTGACATTGGATAGCTCGATCAGGTCGTCTTTGATCAATCGTTTTTCGGATTCAAATTGGTAGATACCGTAGGAGAGGTATGCGATCACCACTGCGGTAATGATGAGTAATGTAATCCGTAAAGTGCCTAATCCACTTTTCATAATTGCTCGAAATTAGAAAAAAACTGTTGTCTACAAATGGAAAGACTCTTAAAGAGGGATTTTGTAAACCATATGTGTTATCGTCACGTTAGTGCTCCATTAGAAATAAAAACCTATAATAATAGGTGTTATACTTAATTTATGCACTTAAAACCTATAAATTTGGGTATATTGAAAAGAATTGATATCTTTATTTTGAAACCTATAAAAATAGGCGTTAAATCCATTTATCGAATATAAAACCCATAATTTTAGGTGTTATGAACTGGAAAAGAATGAGTGATCAGGCCATCGTCAATGAAATGGGGAAACGCATAAAAAAGCGGAGGCTACATAAAAGGTACACCCAGAAGGAACTCGCTGAAAATGCGGGGGTAAATATAAATACTATCCAAAATCTGGAGTATGGCAGGTCTGTTACTCTGACTATACTTATCCAGGTGCTCAGGGCGCTCAAGTCTCTTGATCAGTTAGATGCTTTTCTACCTGAAATTGAGCAGAGCCCACTAATGGTTATGGAGCAGGAGATTCAGCCTATGCAGCGGGTAAAAAGGTCTAAAAAGCCCTGAGTATGGCAGTTGTACAGGTAAAAGTTTGGGGCCAATTGGTCGGTGCGGTTTTGTGGAATGCTGAGCGCGGTTTTGCGACTTTCGAATTTGCCCCTGAATTTATTAAAAGAGGCATTGATCTGGCTCCGTTAACAATGCCTCTTAGGGATTTGCAAAGGGGTGAGCGGCAATACTCATTCTCAAGCTTAAATCATGAAACCTACAGTGGTTTGCCGGGCTTGCTTTCTGATTCTTTGCCTGATGCTTTTGGTTCTCAAATCATCAGATCATGGTTATCTGCGCAAGGAAGGTCGGCAAATTCAATCAATCCTATTGAGAAGTTGAGTTATGTAGGGGTAAGGGGAATGGGGGCCCTAGAGTTTGAACCGGCCACCACACCTTTTGGCAGGCAGGCGGAGGACATTGAAGTAGAAGAATTACTCTCCCTAACTAACAAGGTGCTTAAGGAACGACAGTCGATTGCCCTCAACCTTACGGCTGACGAGGAAAAGACAATGGCTGATTTGATTCGAGTAGGGACTTCAGCGGGTGGGCAACGGCCAAAAGCCATTATCGGCTATAATCCTGAAACTGGCGAGATTAAATCAGGTCAGTTTATTCTGCCAAAAGGGTTTGAGTATTACATGCTAAAATTTGACGGGGTGCATGAGAGTAATTTGGGAGATCCGGCAGGTTATGGCAGGATAGAAATGGCTTATCACCTGATGGCAAAAGACTGTGGCATCAATATGATGCCTTGCCAGCTTCTGGAAGAGAACGGGCGCGCACATTTTATGACGCAAAGGTTTGATAGAACTACGTCTGGAGAAAAATTGCATATGCAAACGCTTTGCGCCATGGCGCACTACGACTTTAATCTGCCGGGGGCCTTTGGCTACGAAGATGCTTTTGCGGATATGCGAGACCTGGCTTTGCCTTATCAGGATTTTGAGCAACAGTATTTGCGTATGATCTTTAATGTGATTGCAAGAAATCAAGATGATCATACAAAGAACATTGCCTTTTTATTACCCCAAAATGGGGAGTGGCGGCTGAGCCCGGCTTATGACGTTACATGGGCATTTAATCCTTCAGGCGAATGGACTAGCCTTCACCAAATGTCTATTGGGAAAAAACGCGATAATTTTACCAGAGCAGACCTACTTGAATTTGCCAAATCACAATCTATCAAGAAGGCTATAGCATTGATTACCAGGGTAGAGGAGGTGGTGAGTAACTGGCCTCAATATGCCAAGGCAACAAGTGTTGATAACCGTAGAATATCCACGATCGGAAAGACACATAGGCTTAATTTGTGAATAGACTGATTCCAAAATAAAAATATGCAACAATAGTTTTAGGACATGGTACAATTGCGGATATTGGTGGCTTCAGAATTAATTCAATTTTAGAGTATATTTTTAGTCAATTCCAAGGGCAAATTGAATTACAATTTGGTTTTTGATAATTAATCTGTTAGTATAGAAATATGGAGAAGAAGGGAAGACCTGCAACAAAACCACCAGAGTTAAAACAAGGATTTTACATTGAACTTAAAAGCAAGGGCTCAAGTTCTGGCGTGAAGATACGAAGGGACACAAGAGAGGAAATGGAATTCTCAATTCGTCAATACGAAAAGAGTAAGGTCGTTACCTATCTTGGCGAAGTGAGAGCCGGCAGATGGGTAGATGGCAAAAACAAGGGTAAGAAGACACGATAGATTAGATCGTTTCAAACCTGTCTTTTTGTATTTCCTCTTTGTTTTCTCAAGTTGATCACAAGAGATGATTGTGTATGTTCAGACATAGGCTTCAACGGCCTTTTCTGCAAGACACAAGTGTTTTTCGGGACTTTTACTGAAAATCAAATGATCTCATACCCATCGCCAAACGCAGTTTAGACCTGTGGCGTTTGGCGAATGATCTCCTTTTTATCTCACAATGTTGGCGATAATAGGTGTCTAGCTATATGCCATGCCAAATTCCCCTGACAGCCGTCAATCTTAGTGAGTGTTAATCATAATGCAGAATTTTTAGTACTTTAATACTGGAAAACATGCCGACATTTTCCCCACTTGGAGATACCATATTTAGAACTTGCTTGAAAGGAGCGTCAGATTGGTCAAATGAGGTGATAAGGGAGTCAGTCAAATACCATAAACCGAAACTTAGAATCATGAAGAAGTGTTTTTTGATTTTACTCCTCACGTGCTCTACTCAGCTAGTTGCCCAAAAAATTGTACAGATAAGAGGCACAAAGACCATTCACAATTACGTAAAAATCAGCAGTATCAAAAATACTGAAATGTGGACTGAAGTTGTTTTGGAGCTTAGCCCAACTGATGATTTGAATGGGACCCTACACGCGCCAAGGGGAGAATCTCCCTTTGTGATCAGGGACCGGCAGGGTAACGAACACTTTCTTGTTTATCAAAGAGGTTGGGGCGGTTCTGATCCCGGAGGTTATGGATCAATTACAATATTGGCTGGGCAAACAAAGTC
This sequence comes from Roseivirga sp., assembly GCA_029262895.1. Classification (GTDB taxonomy): domain Bacteria; phylum Bacteroidota; class Bacteroidia; order Cytophagales; family Cyclobacteriaceae; genus Roseivirga. The sequence goes on along the minus strand of JAJCYM010000027.1, from coordinate 2,772 downwards.
CGTCACGTTATATTTCAACAAGTTCAGCAATCTGGACCAAATTTATTCCTTAAACGAAGCGACTTGCGAAGGAGATGGCTGCTGGTATTTTAATGACATAGTATTGGTGGATGAAGGCGTGGGAGCAAAGGCCGTAGAACCATCAGCAAAATTTGAGAAGAATTGGACAGACTATAATGTGACCGAAAATGGAGTTAAGGGGATGCGTATTCATGCCAGTTTCACAGTCTATAATTTGAAAGATCGTGAATCTACGATGTCAATCAGGTTTCAGAATGAGGATGATGAATTTCTTAAATCAGAAAATTCCTCATACCGAAACAAAAATGAAGAGTTGGCGATTTTCAAACCCTTTACACCCGGCCACGCAGCAGCAATTTATTCCGACATTTCGGCATTTATACCTTATTCAGAATTCAAGCTTACCAAAGGTGAACATATCTTAAAAATGGATATTGACTTGATTTACAAAGCTGGGGGCCTGATTCAACATCTAAAGACCCATAACTTTAAATACACAAAGAATTAGGCAAGCTTCTAGCTAGTTTGGTCATGAGACCTTAACCTAGGCATCTACATAAATCCAGACTTTTATTAGTATCTTCTAATTCACTTTATTCTGACAGGTAAGGTGATAGGTGATTGTAAGTTGTTGATTATATGAAATTTAGGTTGATCTCTTTTCTGTTGGATTGCCTGAAGAAGACATGACCTTAGATGCGAAAACTCAAAGCCATACCTTTCTTTTTTCTGTTTGGCTTTTCGGCCCTTACCGCACAAACAACCACTGAAGGAAGAGATTTTTGGTTTGGGTTTATGCGCCAAACTTTCAGTCAGAGGTTTACACAGGTTATTTGGAAAGTGCATATCACCAGTAATCAGGTAGCCCAAGGAACAATTGAGTTTTTTGGTGATAATTTCAAAGTTGATTTTGAGGTTGTTCCTGGTGAAGTATTTACTTACACGTTTGACGGAGCAAACAGCGGTAGATTTTTAACATTGAACTGGGCTACCACGGAACAGAAAGCATTTCATGTTACCTCCAATGCAAATATTAGCGTTTATACATCTATTAGCACTTCAAACAATGGGAGTTTTTTTTCACCAAATATGACCCAGATTTTACCCTCCGAATCCTTAGGAACCAAATATTATGTTTCCACCTATTACGAAAGAGAATCGGCCAGACACATGCTGTCAGGCAGTACTTCTCAATTATTGATTACTGCAACTGAAGATGAGACCATTTTGAATATCGTGCCCTCGGCAACCACCGTTGATAGTAAACCTGCTGGTGTGCCTTTTTCAATATTTTTAAACAGGGGGGATGTCTACCAACTATTGGCGATTGGCGACTTGACAGGATCTCTTATAGAATCAATTTCTTCCAATGGAAATTGTAAGAAGTTTGCCGTTTTTGGAGGGGTTAATACTTCAATGGTTACAGAAGGTCCAAGTTGCGCAGCAGCAATTCGCAATTCTGGAGGTACAGTTATTCCTGCTCCTTTTGGTTTTGGGGCATCTGATTTTCATACTCAAATGTACCCATTAGATGCCTGGTCATCGAAGTACACGGCCATTCCTTTTACAGGGAGAGAGGGCTATGTTTTGCAAGTTACCGCCTCCGAAGATAATACTGAGGTGAGCATCACAGGAATGAATACTCCCATTACCTTGAATCAAGGTGAATTCAAACATTTCTATTCTAACGAGGCGGTTTCTGTTACGGCTAACAACCTTATTCAAGTTGCCCAACTAAGTCGATCCGCGACCTGCGATAGACCCAACACCCTCTTTGAGTCTGGTGTAAGTGGAATATTTACCAATATACATATGACCATGCTCAACCCAGCGGGTCAATTCTCAAAGGTGGCCACTTTTAAGGCATTTCATACTACTAATGAGGTTTCTTCTAATCACAGTTATAATGTAAATGTCATTACAGATAAGAGTGGAGTCAATAAGATTACTTTGAATGGAAATGGCATTGATCCATCTCTCTTTTCTGCTGTGCCAGATGGGGATTTATTTTATGCCTCAATTCCATTGAACAGCGATAGGGAATATACATTACAATCAGAAAGCGGTTTTATTGCTTATGTATATGGTGATGGTCAGTATGCCTATGCCGTAGGGCACGCTGTTTTAGAGGATGTGGAGGTCAGTGTTATTGTTAATGAAGACAAGTTGGGTATTATTGAGGATCAGGCCTGCACAAACACCGAGTTGGAGTTTATGGCACAATTTGATGTCCCCGTTGGCCAGAGTCCAAGGTTCAGTACTTTCGATTGGGATTTTGGGGATGGTAATCTAGCAGAAGGGCAGGATGTTTCCCACACCTATAAACAGCCTGGTACCTATGAGGTGACTTTGAGAGCTTCAAAGGGAGATGTGGCCTGTGATCCTAATGAAAAGACTGTTACCCGTACCATTGAGATCACAGGAGCGGAGATAGATGAATTAGTGGGGCCATCGTCAGTATGTCCTAATATTAAGGGAGTCAGTTATATAGTAGAAGGACCAGCCAGCAGCAATTACCAATGGGAAATTAAAGGAGGGACAATTATAGGCAGTGATAATAGCAGCGAAATTATAGTTGACTGGGGCAGTGCAAGCGATGATGCCTTTGCTAGGGTAATAGCCATAAGCCCATTAGGCTGTGCCGGGGATACAGTCACCTTACCCATTGTAATCAATCAACAATTGGAACCATCCTTGCCGGAAGGAAACACCATTATCTGTGGCAACGAACTTGAGCAAGCCTATTTTACT